>JAPPLW010000087.1 GCA_028819345.1 bacterium
GCGACACCCCGAGCCGGGCCGTGGACACCCTCAACAGCACCTCGCCCGACGGGGCCACGATCCGCGCCGCGTCCAGTTCGGAGTCGATGTCGACCGGCACGAACTCCGCGGCCACCCAGTCCCAAGCCTCCCAGCCGTTGGTGCCATCGACCTCCCGGCCGTCGGTGCCATCGACCACTTCTTCGTCAAAGGGAGCGACGGCGCGATCCAAACCGACGAATTCCGGATCCAACCCGCCCGGTCCCAGTCGCAGGGGCGCGGACAGGTCGGCGGGCAGCTGGTAGGAGAGTATCCACAATTCGGCGAAGACAGGGGCGCCCTCGAACCCCCCGGCGCGGAATGCCTCGTCCAACCAGACCGGACGGGCGTGAGCCCAACCCGTCTCACCCATCCGGTCCGCGGAGATGGGATACAGATCCAGCTTCAGTCCGGGCACCTCCTGGGTGCGGCCATCGACCATCACGTCGGAGATCGACTGCTCCGTGACCGCGAAGGCGAAGGACGGGACATCCACCATTCCCGACTCCCTGGCGACGTTCACCAGGCTCCCGATCACGATCGGCCAGTGCTCCCTCAGGTTGTCGACCGTGTCCTGGGCGTCCATCCCCCAGAAGGCGTCGTGAAACTGCCACCACGATCTCGCATTGAGAACTTCCTGCCAACCAATGCTCCCGGTGGCGCCGGGTTCCAGAGCCCCCCGGACGGCGACCCTGGGATAGGCGTGGACGCCCCACATCACCACCGGACTCGACGAGGCGTTGGTCATCTCCACTCCCTTCTCGCCGAACGCCACATCGACTTCGACCGGCCCTGCCCGGCGAAAGGCGTTCACCGACAGCCACCCCAGGGAAGGGAGGTCGTACTCATAGACGCCGGAGCGGGTGATCGTCGGTTGAGCGGAATCCCCGGAGATGTCCGCCAGGTTCTCGGGGTAGACGTCCCACTCGGGACTGAAGGAGATCTCCATCGTCCTGGCCCTGCTGGTGGCCGCCACCATCCCGGTGCGAGCCTGCGGGTCCGGTCCCGAGACCTGGACCGTGCCATGTGACCAGAAAGTCCGGTTGACGCCGCCGGTGCCCACGATCGAAAAGGCAACCACCCCGATCAGGCCCAGGGCGGGGATGGTGAACCAGGCCCACTCCAGCCTGCGGCGTCTCCGCAGAATCCACAGGTTGACCGGTCCGACCACCACCGCATAGACGACCACCACCACAGGCAGCCAGGGGTATCCCGGGGTCTCGCTCTCAACCGACAGTGCCGCCTGGGTCAGGGACATCGGTCCTTCGATGAGGGGGATCCGCTGGGTTCCCGACAGTTGGGCGGGTCGGAGCAACGATGCCCAAACCGGGGCCGGGTGGCCGGACAGGGCGTCGAGCGCCAGGACCTCGCCCTCCCCCACCCCGTACCACCCTATCTCGGCGTCGACGCCGGGGTAGTTTCCCCACCAGACCGCGTCCAGTCCCATCATCTCCAGGGCCGCCGTGGTGGTGACCAGGCGCCCCCCTCCCTTCAACCAGGACAGCGTGCCCGCGGCCAGGGCTCGAGGCCGGTCCATCACCAGATAGGAGAGCTGATGGAGTTCCCCCCTCTCCAGGCGCTCGGAGGCGTCCTCCATCCCGACCGGTGTTATCGGCTCGCCACTGACCGCAGAGCGCACCTCTCCCAGGACCTGTTCCAACCTGGGCAGGCCGACCAGGCCCACCAGGATCTCCTTGGCCGCCACCCGGGGCCTGAAGAAAGCCGACGCAACCGGCGCCTCCTGATCGCTGCCTTCGGGTATCACCCGCAACAGGATCACCCGTTGGTCGACGGGCGGCGCCACCACCACTTCGTAGGCCCTGGCTCCCCCGGCCGGGACCTCCACCTCCAGCCTGGCCAGTTCCTGACCCTGCACCACCTGGAGTTCGCCCACCAGGAGGATGTCCGTCTCGATGCGGGCTTCAAGCTTGATGGGCCAGTGGGGATCCACCCACCCGTCGAGCCCTCCCTCCACGACCAGCCTCACCTCGGGCCTCTCGTCCTGGGCCAGCGCGGTCCCTCCCCCCCACAACAGAAGCGCAACGGCCACCATACCGAAGATCAACCGGCCCAACCCCACCGGAAAGACCTTCCAAGACATATAGAACCGGAATTTTAGGGAAACCGGAGCCCTATGCCCGGTAGCCGGTTCCCCGGGGCGGCCCATGGCGGCCTGCCCGCTTCCATGAGCGCCCGAAGGTCCAATGGGGCGCAGTCCCCTCACGCCGGTCCGGCTGGGACGAGGTCCGACTCCCTCTCGGGGGGCGGCCCGACCCTCAGTCGATCACCAGTCTTCCTCTGGTGAGGCCCCGTGCTATCACCATCTTCATGATGTCGTTGGTTCCCTCCCCGATGACCATCAGGGGAGCGTCGCGATAGAGCCGCTCGATATCCAGTTCCGGGCTGTATCCCATGCCCCCATGGATGCGCATCGAGTCCAGGGCGGCCCGGCACGCCACCTCCGAGGCGAAGTACTTGGCCATGGCGGTCTCGATGTCCACCCGCTTGCCCCGATCGGCCTGGGAGGAGGCCCACCACACCAGCAGGCGCGCCGCCTGGACGTCGGTGGCCATCTCGGCCAACTTCAGTTGGATGGCCTGGAATCCCGAGATCTTTCGGCCGAACGCCTCCCTGGTGTTCGAGTAGGCCAACGCCTGGTCGTAGGCCTCCTGCGCCACCCCCACCGCCCGGGCGGCGATGTTTATCCGCCCGATCTCGAGCCCGCTCGCCACCTGCTGGAACCCCCGCCCCTCCTCTCCTCCCACCAGGTTCTCCACCGGAACCCGGACGTCATCCAGTTGCACCTCGCAGCTCTCGGTGCCCTTGTAGCCCAGCTTGGGCAGGTCCCTGCTTATCTCGAAACCGGGGCTCCCCTGGTCCACCAGGAGGAGGCTCATGCCGCGGTGCGGCGGGCTGGCTTCAGGGTCGGTCTTGACCAGCACCGGCAGCGGATCGGCGAAGCGGGCATTGGTGATCCACAGCTTCGATCCCCGGATCACGTAGTGGTCACCGTCGCGGACCGCACGGGTCTTGATGCCTTGAAGGTCGCTGCCCGCGTCCGGCTCGGTTAGAGCGATCCCGGTGCGCCGCTTGCCCGACGCCAGGTCGGGGAGATAGCGAAGACGCTGGGACTCGGTGCCGTAGCGGGCCAGGATGAAACACGACAGGGAGTGGCTTCCCAGGATGCCGGCTATCCCCATCCAGCCCCGCGATATCTCCTCGAACACCAGCGCCATCGAGACGAAGTCGGCGCCCATCCCCCCGTACTCCTCGGGAATGGTGATCCCGAACAGCCCCATCTCCTTCATGGAGTCGACTATCTCGGTGGGGTAGCGTCCGGCCTGCTCCCACTCCTTGACCACCGGTCGGATATCGGAGTCCACGAAGCGGCGGAGGGTCTGGCGGAACAACTGGTGCTCGGGGCTGAGATCGAAGTCCAAGTCGATGCTCCTGTCTGTCGACGGATGGCGAGGCGCCCGCGGGGTGGGCACACCCAGCCTATGCTAAACGGCGGACCCCCCACCCGCTCTCCCCCGGCACCGGCGTCCGCGACGCCCGGGAGTCGTTCGGCCGGTTCCAGCCACAGATTCCATCCCCAACCGGTAACATTCCACCCACAAGTCCCCGCACAAGGGAGGCCAGATGGCCACCTACCAGATCCTCTACTGGGATGCGATCCCTGTTGGAGTCAAGGCCACCAGGGACGGTCGCCGCGGCCGGGTGAGAAAACACCTGAGCAACCGATTCCAGATGACGGTGGACGCCGTGGCCACCGCCACCGGACGGACCGAGGAGCAGAGCTATCTGGCCGGATGGTCGTGGGGGGAGCCGGAGGAGGAACCCGGAGACCCCCGCCAGGTGGCCGAGCGCGTGATCGAACGGCTGGAAGCCGACTACCCGCCCCGGCGCCTGTCGGATTTGCGTCGGTCCATCATCGCCGCCCACCGGAGAGGCTTGAACCACCGTGAAACCCGCTGACTCCGGGGCATCGCCCCCGGACACCGCGGGCGAGACCCGGGAACGGACCGTGATGGTTGCCTGCGCCGCCTTGGGCAAGGAACTCCGGGAGATCATCGACCACCACGGCTGGGACGTGGACCTGCGGGTGATCAACGCCCGGCTCCACAACCGTCCCCAGTTGATCACCGGGGCGGTGGCCGAGAAGCTGGCCGAGACCCGAGAGGAATACGACCGCCAGGTGGTCGTGTACGGCCACTGCGGAGCGTCGGATCTCGACGCCATGCTCAAGGACACCGGCGCAGTGCGTCCGCTCGGGCCCCACTGCTACGAGATGTTCGGGGGCGAGGAGTTCGTGAAGTTGATGGAGGAAGAGCCCGGGACCTTCTTCCTCACCGACTTTCTCGTGAAGTCCTGGAGGAACCTGGTCGTGGAGGGGCTGCTGTTAGAGCGGCACCCGGACCTGAAGGAGATGCTGTTCGGAAACTACCGACGGGTGGCCTACCTGGTCCAGTCCGAGGAGGAGAAGCTCCTGGCCAGAGCCCAGGAGATCGCCGACTGGCTGGGACTTCCACTGATCACCCGGGTGGTGGGCTACGGCCACCTGGAGACGAGGCTGGCGGCGATCATGGACCGAGAACCCCAGCCGGTCACCTCGGTCACCGTCGGGATCGAGGGATACGACGCCTACCCGACCCTCTCCTAGCGAACCGACGGCTTCTGGGCGCCCTGAACCCGGCCCCGGCGACGTTACTTCTTGGAGGCCTGGTAGTAGGGGTCGGCGCCCGATGCGTGGTCGGTGACGTCCACTACTTCGCTGATCTCGGGGATCGACTCTCTGAGAATGCGTTCGATGCCCTGTCGGAGGGTGACCTGAGCCATCCCGCACCCCTGGCACCCGCCCGACAACCGCAGGAAGGCGACAGTTCCGTCAACCGACACCAACTCGGCCATACCGCCGTGCATGGCGATAGCCGGATTGATGTTCTCGGTCAGGACGATCGAGATCTTCTCGGCCAGTGGCCCGGTCAGATCCCCTCTCGGCTCGGCCGCCGCCATGGTCGGACTCTGGGGGAGATTGGGGTTGTTCATGGCCAGGCCCTGGGGCGTCAACTCCAGGGAGGCGCCCGACAGCTTCTCCACGTCGTGCTCGGGGATCAGGATGGCCAGCCCGTTGTGGTCTTCCCGGATCTGGGTCTCAGCCTGGTCCTCCACCGGCACGAAGCTCAAGTCGTATTGGAATTGCGCACCCCGGATGCCGCTCACCTCGATGGCGAGACCGTACTCCTGATCTCCCGGTTCCTGGTCGCGGAGTGAGATGATCATGTCCACCGCGTCGGAGGCAATGGTCAACACTTTTGCAGACATAGCATCAATATTACCCCCGTGAACGGAGACAACCGGACAACAATGGCCCCCGAAGCGCCTACCTTGGGAACTGTCTGATGCCACACGTACTCCTCATAGTGCCCACCCAGACCTATCGGGCGTCCGACTTTCTCGTAGCGGCGGCCGAACTGGGGATCGAAATATCGGTGGCCTCGGAGGAGGAACTCCCCCTGGTGGCGCCGGACCGGCGGGTATGGATCGACTGCTCCCGCCCGGAGTGGTCGGCGCGGATTCTGGCGGACCACGCCGCCCGGCTCCCCATCGACGCCATCGTTCCCCTGGACGACCAGGGAGTGGTGGTGGCCGCCCGCGGCGCGGAGTTGATCGGGCTCCCCCACAATCCCCCCGCCGCCGCAGCAGCCACCCGCAACAAGGCGATGCTGCGGCGGCGCCTCGCCCAGGACGAGATCTCCCAGCCCCGGTTCGGGGTCATCGAGCGTGGGGACTCCCCGTCCGAGGTCGCCGCCCAGTTGGGCTACCCGGTGGTGTTCAAGCCGCTGTCCCGCTCGGGCGGACAGGGTGTGATCCGCGTCGACCGGGCCGCCGACGCCGACGCGGCGGCCCGCCGGATACGCCGCATCCTGGCGGGTGCCGGGGAGAACCCCAATCAACCCATCCTGGCCGAGGAGTTCCTCCCCGGAGGCGAGGTGGCGGTGGAGGGCCTCTTGTCGCGGGGCCGGCTGAAGATACTGGCCATCTTCGACAAGCCTTCTCCTCCCCAGGGACCCTACTTCGAGGAGACGGTGCTCATCGCCCCTTCCCGCCTGCCACCCGGCATCCTGGGAGAGATCGATCACCTCACCAGGCGGACGGTGACCGCCCTGGGCCTCAAGGAAGGGCCCGTCCATGCCGAGTTCCGGATCGGGCGCGACCGGGTGAGCGTCCTCGAGGTGGCGGCCCGCTCCATCGGTGGGCTTTGCTCCCGGTCCCTCCGCTTCGGGTTGATGGCCGAGTCCTGGGAGTCGCTGATCCTCCGCCAGGCCCTGCGGATGGAGATGCCATCTGCGGTGCGCCAGCCCGGAGCGACGGGGGTGATGATGCTTCCCATCCCCCGGTCGGGAAGGCTTGTGGACGTCGAAGGCGCCGCCGAGGCCCGCGACACGCCGGGGATCACCGGCTTAGAGATCACCGTCCCTCCCGGCGGAGAGGTCAGAGCCCTCCCCGAGGGAGACCGCTACCTGGGGTTCCTGTTCGCCGCCGCTCCCCACCCCTCCGAGGTGGAGCAGGCCTTGAGGCAGGCCTTCTCCCGGCTCAGAGTCATCATCGAATAGGCGGTTTCGGAAACCGGCCGGCCTCAGCGGACGATCTCGGCGGCGGCCGCCAGGAACCTGTCGTTCTCCCCGGGCGTCCCCACCGAGACCCTGGCCCAATCCCCCGGGTAGGCCCGCAGAAGCACCCCGTGGCGAAGGAAGCTCTCGGCGGTCTGCTGGGAGTCCAGTCCCACCGTGAAGTAAACGAAGTTGGCCTGACTCTCGACCTGGGCGATTCCCAGCTTGCCCAGCCCATCCTGGATCCGGTCCCGCTCCCGGGCGTTCTCCGCCACCCGTCCGGCGATCTGGTCCTGGTGACGCAGCGCTTCGGTCGCTCCGGCCTGTCCCACCGAGGAAACGGTGAAGGGCGACTGCACCTTGCGCAACTGCCGGAGGGTCTCGGGGCTGCCCACCGCGTAGCCGACCCGGAGTGCCGCCATCCCGTAGATTTTGGAGAAGGTGCGAAGCGTCACCACATTGGGCCTTTCGGCGGCCTCGCCGACCGTCCCCCGGTAGTCGGAGGCCGTGGCGTACTCGTGGTAGGCCTCATCCATCACCACCAGCACCCGCTCGGGAATCCCCTCTATCAGCCGGAGAACGTCGTCCGAGGTCAGGTAGGTCCCGCTGGGGTTGTTGGGATTGCAGATGTAGACCAGGACCGTGTCGGGGCCGATCGCCGAGAGAAGGCCGTCGGGGTCAAGGCCGTGGTCGGCGGTAAGCGGGACGGCGACCGGCGTCATCATTGCGTAGCGCGTGCACAGGGGGTACATGGCGAACGAAGGCCATCCGAACACCGCCTCCCGCCCGGGGCCTCCCACCGCCAGGGCGATCAGGCGGATCAGTTCGCCCGATCCCGCCCCGCACCACAGGTTCTCGACGCCAACCCCCAGGTGAGCCGCGAGAGCGGAGCGAAGTTCGTAGACGTTGATGTCCGGGTAGCGGTTGACGCCAGAGACCGCCTGCGCCATCACCTCCCGGACTTCGCCCAACGGCCGATACGGGTTCTCGTTGGTGGCCACCTCGACCAGGGAGTCGAGATCGAAACCGAACCGGCGCGCTAGCTCCGACAGCGACGGCCCCGGTTTGTAGACGGCGATGTCGGACAGGTCGGTGCGAAGAAACTTCATCTTGGGTAAGAATACGACCTGGCCGGACGGTCGGCGTCGGCCTCAGGAGGCCTGCCTCTAGTTGTCGAGATGGTCCCCGAAGGAGCGCGCCTGCCGCCGGTGGCCGCCCCCGCCGCCACCCCTGCGGTGACCGTCCTGGCCGCGGGAGTCCCGACGCCTGCCGTCCGAACGGCCGTCGCGTCCGCCGCTCCCCCGCCGATCACCATCACGCCGAGGACCGCGTCCGCCGCCGCCCCGCCGATCACCATCACGCCGAGGACCGCGTCCGCCGCTCCCCCGCCGATCACCATCACGCCGAGGACCGCGTCCGCCGCCGCCCCGCCGATCACCATCACGCCGGGGACCCCTGCGATCATCTCGCCGGGGACTCTCCTGGC
>JAPPLW010000110.1 GCA_028819345.1 bacterium
TACAACGCTGACCTGGGATCATATAGACCGCTAGGGTGTTGGGGGAGGGCACCCAAGAACCAGGGTAGAGGTCCGTCGTTTTCGCGGGATAGTGGTGGTTTTCGTTGAGGGAGGCGGGAGTTTGAGGGCGGGTCCTGACATCTGGTTTCTGTCTCCTCCAGATGGGACGGACGGGGGGACCTGGGAAGCCGGGAGGGGCGGAAAGCCGGTCTTCGGGAGGGTAGGTGGAGTAAAGTGGTACAAAAGTTGCTATAAATAGAGATAATTGGTATAGAATGGAAAAACCTTCTAAGATATACCCAACCGAATTGACCGGACAACTTCCCCGAGGCCCCGATGTTCCTAGGAACCACCAGACGCACAGTCGACGACAAGGGTCGGCTGGTGTTGCCCAAGCTGTTCCGCGGCGAGTTGGCCCCATCCTGTGTGGTCACCAAAGGCCAGGACGGGAATCTCTTGATCTACTCCCAGGAAGGATGGAATCAGCGGGCGACGGAGGTCCGGGCCAGCTACAGCCGAGAGACCTCCGCTGGCCGGAGGTTTCGCAGGTTGATGTTCTTCGGCGCTGCCAGTCAGCAGTCCATGGATGGACAGGGACGCTTGACGGTTACCCCGGAACTTCGGAAGCACGCCGGAATCGAGTCTGGGGAGGAAGTGGTGGTGGTGGGAGTGGACGACGAGATAGAAGTTTGGAGCGCATCGGCCTTCCTAAGCCATGTGGAAGAAGCCGAGAGCCCATCCCCAGGCCAGGAAACGAGGTGAACGCTTCCGATCCGGAATGACAGGTGAACCGACGACTGTGGCTCATAGCCGGCTCCCTGGAGCTATAGAAGGCCCCAATCCGCCCGCTTCCATTAGGCGCCGATCTTCGGGGGGCCGGCTATGAGCCATGGTTCCAGGCACGAGCCGGTCATGGCCGACCTTGTGTGCGAACTGTTCGAGCCCATCCAGGAAGGAACGCTGGTGGATGCCACTTTTGGCGGGGGTGGCCACAGTCTGCGTTTGCGACAGGTGATCGCTCCCCACGTAAGAATCATGGGAATTGACCGGGATCCGGCAGTTGGCGAGCGAGCCGCCGTCCTGGGGTTTGATTTCGTACTGGGCAACTTTGGCGACCTCGAGAGCCTGCTGTCCGCGGCCGGGGTGGACAACCTGGTCGGCGTCCTGTTCGATTTCGGGCTCTCCTCCGATCAGCTGGATCGTCCCGAGCGGGGCTTCTCTTACCACCGGGGCGGTCCGCTCGATATGAGAATGGACCCTCGCTCTGGTTTGACCGCGGACCAGGTGGTCAACACCTGGGACTACCGGAGCCTCAACCGCGTCATCTCCGAGTACGGTGAGGAGCCTTCTTCGCGTCGCATCGCCCGCGCAATCGTTGCAAACCGTCCACTGGTGGACACCCTGGTCCTGGCCGAAGTGGTGGCGGAGGCCGTCCCCGCCGCACTGCGTCGCAAGGGTCATCCGGCCCGGCGTACCTTTCAAGCCATCCGCATGGCGGTCAACGACGAACTGGAGGCGGTGAGAACCGGGCTGGAGGCGGCCCTCGGACGGTTGCAGGGGGGAGGGCGCTGCATTGCAATCTCCTATCACTCCCTGGAGGACCGCCTGGTCAAGCAGCGTTTCGCACGGGGCGGCACGGAATGTGTTTGCCCCCCCGCCCTGCCGGTGTGCGGATGCGGGCTCACCGCGGAGTTGCGGCCCCTGGTGAAAGGGGCGGTCCAACCCGGCCCGGCCGAGGTCGGACTCAACCGCCGGGCGCGTTCTGCGCGGCTGCGGGCCGTGGAGAAACTCGCGGCATGACAACCCACCCCACCTCCCCGGCTCCCTCAACCAGCCGCAATTCGCCGCTCAGGCTCATTTCCACCGGAACAACCACCAGCACCCGGGGCCCCTCTGTCCTGATGCTGCTGGCCTTCGTGCTGTTGGTGGTCTTCACCTTCCTGGGGATGGTATGGAGCCGCACCCTGCTGGACGAGGGCGCCTTCCAACTGGCCGATCTGCAGACCAGGATTGAACAGGAGACCATAAGGAACCGGCTGCTCCGCCTGGAGGTCGCCCGATTGGAGAATCCCGACCGGATGGCTTCGCTGGCCGAGCCCCTGGGGCTCTTCTATCCCGATGAAGTGGTGCACATCCAGGTGCCGGGGATAGCGCCCAGAGAACCGGGTTTCGACCCGCCCGGTTGAAAGGTGGAAAATGGATCTCCTCCCGCACCCGGCCCCCGGACGGTCGCCAAGCGGCTGGCCCTGGTGGGCGGCGTGCTGGTCCTGGCCTGGCTTGCACTGGCGTTCAAGATGTACACCGTCCAGGTGGTGGAGGATGACGGATACGCGGCGCGCGGGTTGAGACAGCGCCTCTCCATACGAGAGGTGCTGCCCGAGCGGGGTGAAATCTTCGACCGGAACGGGGAGGCTCTGGCTCTCACCGTGCTGGGCGCCAGCCTGTTTGCGATACCTTCGGAAATCGAGGATCCGGTGTTGATCGCCCAGCAGGTGGGTGCAAGGGTGGGAGCCGACATCGACCGGTTGGTGGCCGACCTCCGATCAGGCAGGGACTTCGTGTACATCAAGCGCCAGTTGGAAGTGGACGTCGTGGAGGAGATCCTCAACCTGGGGTATGCGGGCGTTTACAGCGAGCCCGAGTCCAAACGGATCTACCCCTCGTCGGTCGCCTCCCAGGTGCTGGGAATGGTGAATGTGGACGGGATGGGCATCGAGGGTCTGGAGTATCGGTATGAGGAGGAACTGGGAGGGCAGCCTGGCCGGGCGGTAGTGGAACAAGATGTGAAGGGCCGCCAGATCCCCACCGGGCAGAGCGAGATAACCGAGGCCGTCCCGGGCCTGGATCTCGTCACCACCCTGGACCTCCTCCTGCAATACAGCCTGATGGAGGCCTGCAGGGACGGCGTGGCCCGCACCGCGGCTGAGCAGTGCTGGGCTGTTGCGCTGGAGGTGAAGACGGGAGAGGTGCTGGCTTTGGGAGGCGTGCCTGCGTTCGATCCCGAGCGACGGGCCTCCGAGGACGGTTCGGGATTCTCGAATTTTGCGATCCGCGGCCTCTACGAGCCCGGTTCCATCCAAAAGACGGTCACTATCGCCGCCGCCCTGGACACGGGAACCTGGAGGGCTTCCGACCTGATCCCCGAGGTTCCCTACGAGATCGAGATCTTCCCCGATGCCTGCGAGGACCCCGAAGATGAGATCTATGGGTGCTACCGCAATTTCACCCTCCACGACCCCACGGATATGACGGTGGCCGACATCTTCGTGCACTCTTCGAACGTGGGAACCATCATGGTGCAGGAGGAACTGTCGAGGGGAGTCCTGGCGGGATACATAGAGGAGTTCGGCCTGGGCAGTCCCACCGGCATCGACTTCTCGGGCGAAGCCAAGGGTCTCATCAATCTCGACCCTTCCTGCAGCACCTGCCTGGCCTCCGCCGCCATCGGGTATTCGGTTGCGGTAACCCCGATCCAGATGGCGGCGGCATTCGGGGCGGTCGCAAACGACGGAGTCTGGATACAGCCGCATCTGGTGAAGGCTCTGGTGACCGAGGAGGGAACCCGGCGGCCGGCGGATATTGCCCAGCGGCGGGTGATCGACGCCGAGACGGCCCGGATAATGCGCCTGCTGCTGGCTGACACCGTCAGCAAGGGAACCGGTCAGGCCGCCGCGGTCCCGGGGTTCGAGGTGGGAGGCAAGACCGGCACCTCCTCCAAGCTGGGCTTCGACGGCTACGAAGAGGAGTTGAACATCGCCTCCTTCGTCGGGATGGCGCCGATCGAGGACCCCGAGGTGGTGGTGATGGTGGTGATCGACGGTCCCACCCGCCCGGAGTACCGGACAGGCGGTTCAGCGGCCGCTCCGGTGTTCTCGGAGATAATGGAAGTCGCCCTGCGGCGATTGGGGGAGATACCCAGTGAGCCCAGTACCTGAGATGACGGTCGGGAGACTGGCCGACCGCCTGGGCGGCTGCCTGCGCGGGAGAGCCGACACATCCGTAGGTGGAGTGAGCCACGACAGCCGCATGGTCCGCAGCGGCGATGTGTTCGTGGCGATGAAGGGAGCAAACGCCGACGGTCACGACTATGTAGGTGAGGCGCTGGCCCGCGGCGCCGCGGCGGTGATCTGTGAGAGGCCGCTCGAGAATCCCGCTCCCCAGATCGTGGTCGGCAACGGACGCGTGGCCTTGGCGCAGGCCGCCGCCGAGGTGTACGGACACCCTTCCCGGTTCCTTCACCTGGTGGGAGTCACCGGGACCAACGGGAAGACCACCGTAGTGCACATGATCGAGTCCGTGGCGCGGGCCGCCGGAGAACAGACCGGGGTGATAGGCACGCTGGGGGCCCGGATCGGAGACCAGGTGCTTCCGACTCCCCTCACCACGCCGGAGGCTTCCGATCTGCAGCGGCAATTGGCGACGATGCGCAGCCGGGGGGTGGAGACGGCCGTGATAGAGGTGTCCTCCCATGGTCTGGCCCTGCACAGGGTGGACTGCGCCCGCTTCGCGCTGGCGGTGTTCACCAACCTGGGACACGACCATCTCGACTTCCACGGCAGCCACGAGGAGTACTTCCGGAGCAAGGAGAGGCTCTTTTCTCCGGCCCTCTCGGAGAGGGGAGTGGTCTGGATCGACGACCGGTGGGGCCGGAGGCTGGCGGCCCGGGCGGAGATCCCTATCACCACGGTGGGAACCGGACCCGAGGCGGATGTTAGGGGGCGGATGGTGAGCCAGAGTCTCTCGCAGGTGGTGATGGAGTGTCGGGTGGGGGGCGCCGCCCTGACGCTGGAGGCGCCCATCGGGGGCCGCCACAACGGTAGGAACGCTCTCCTGGCTGCGGCGGCCACCCTTGGGATGGGGTTCTCACCCTCCGAGGTGTCCACGGGGATTTCCTCTCTCCCGCCCGTTGCGGGTCGCTTCGAAATGGTTGCCGAGGATCCGGTGGCGGTGGTGGTCGACTACGCCCATACCCCCGGGGCGATCGGAGCGGCCATCGGAGCGGCGCAGGAGGCGGCTGAGGGACGGGTGATCGCGGTGATAGGGGCGGGAGGCGACCGGGACCGCACCAAGAGGATCGAGATGGCGAGGGCGGCGGCAGCCGCCGACTACGTGATGCTCACATCCGACAATCCCCGATCGGAGGATCCCGCCGCCATCCTTGCGGATCTGGCCGCCGGCCTGGAGGGCAGAGACTTCACGGTGGAGCCGGATCGGGAGGAGGCCATTCGGGGGGCTGTGGGATGGGCCCGTCCCGGGGACGTGGTCCTGATCCTCGGGAAGGGACATGAGCAGCACCAGGAAATCGGCGGAGAGCGTATTCCCTTCGACGATCGCAGGGCTGCTCGGAAGGCGCTGGGGATGGCTGACGGCGGGTTGCGGGAGGCGGCGCGATGATCAACCTGCTGGTGGCGTCGTCGGTGGGGTTCCTGCTCTCGGTGGTCCTCACCTTCTATGGGATCAAGCTGCTTCGCCGCCTGAATGTCGGGGACTTCATTCAAGAAGAGCTCGAAGGCGAGCACGGTCACAAGCGGGGAACGCCCACCATGGGAGGGGTGCTGTTCGTGGCCTCGGCCACCGTCGCCTACCTTCTCACCCACGTTCGCCCCGACTTCACCGACGGGCTGTCCGTGAAGGCGACTTCAATCGCCACCGGAGGGCTGCTGTGCCTGGTCGCCATGCTGGGAATGGCCCTCGTCGGACTTCTGGATGACCTGGTGAAGACCCGCCGCCGCCGCTCGCTCGGCTTGGGCAAGGCGGCCAAGTTCGGCGGTCAGGTGGCCGTGGCCGCCCTGTTCGTGCTCGGCGCCCGGCAGGCGGGAGTGGTGACCGAGCTTTCCTTCGCCCGTCCCCTGGGATTCGAGTTGGGAGGGTTCCTGTTCACCGTGCTGGTGCTGATCATGCTGACCGGCACCGCCAACTGCGCCAACTTCACAGACGGGATGGACGGTCTGGCCGGAGGGTCGGCGGTGTGGATGTTCGGCGCCTATGTCATCATTGCTTTCTGGCAGGTCCGGCACCTCGACATCTACGAAGCGGTCGATCCGCTGGCCCTTGCCACGGTGGCCGCGGCGATGACCGGATCGTTGCTGGGATTCCTGTGGTGGAACGCTCCGCCCGCTCGGATCATCATGGGCGACGTGGGTTCCCACGCCATCGGGGGACTTCTGGCCGCGCTGGCGGTGCTTACCAACACCCAGCTCCTGCTGATCGTGATCGGGGGACTGTACGTCGCCGAGGGTCTGTCGGTGATCATCCAGGTGGTCAGCTTCCGGACCACCGGACGAAGAATCTTCCGCATGGCTCCCTTTCACTACCACTTCAGCCTGGCCGGATGGGATGAGCCGACCGTCGTGATCCGTTTCTGGATACTGGCCGGGATCGGGGTCTCGCTGGGCCTGTGCCTCTTCTATGCCGACTTCCTGGCGCTGGAGGGGCTGCTGTGAAACGCTGCCTGGTGCTCGGCGCGGGCGTCTCCGGGCGCGCCGCCGCCCGACTCGGAGGGAGGCTGGGATGGAGGGTGAGGGTCTACGACGCCCGTCCCGAGGCGATACCCCCGCTGAACGGAAGTGAGCGGTGGTCCGCGGTGACCGGCCGCTGGCGCCCGGAATGGGTCTCCGACTGCGACCTGGTGGTGGCCAGCCCGGGGTTTTCGGAGGGATCCGAGCCCATCCGGGACTCCCTGGCGGCGGGAAGGCCGGTGTGGAGCGAGGTGGAGCTGGCCTGTCGCCAGCTTCGCACCGAGATGATCGCCATCACCGGCACCAACGGAAAGACCACGGTGGCGAGGTTGACCGGAGAGATGCTCGCCCGGTCGGGCATGGAGGTCCCGGTGGTGGGGAACATCGGGTCCCCCATCTCGGATCTGGTGGGAAGGGGGGCGGACAGGGCCGTGGTGGAGCTGTCCAGCTTCCAGTTGCGCTTCACCGAGACCCTCTCTCCCCACGTGGCGGTGATCATCAACGTCGCTCCCGACCATCTCGACTGGCACGGGACGATGGATCGCTACCTGGCCGCCAAGGCTCGCATCCACGCCGCCCAGACCGAGGACGACGTCCTGATCTTCGACGCCGACGACCCCGGCGCCCGGCGGGCGGTTAGGGGCGCCCGGAGCCGACTTGTGGGAGTCTCGGTCTCCAGTGCGGTTGACGGTGGCGACCTGGTGATCGGTGGTCTCCGAATCCCCGTGGGGGACCTGTCGGTGCGGGACGACTCCTATCTGACCGACCTCTTGATCGCCGCCGCGGCCGCCCGGGTCTGGGGCGCCGACGACGACGCCGTTGAGGCCGCTATCCGTGGTTTCCGTCCCGGTCCCCATCGCCGCCGGGTGGTTGGAGAGCTTGACGGGGTTAGGTTCGTGGACGACTCGAAAGCCACCAATCCCCATGCCGCCCTGGCCTCGATCCACTCCTTCGGGTCCGTGGTGCTGATCGCCGGCGGCCTAAACAAGGGACTCGACCTGTCCCCGCTGACCAGCGCTCCACCCGTGAGGGCCGTGGTCTCTATCGGGCAGGCTTCACGCCAACTGGTGGATGCAGGCCCTGCCGGCCGGGTGACCCCCGTCGACTCCCTCGAGGAGGCGGTGCGGACGGCATTCGGGCTCTCCCGTCCCGGGGACGCGGTGCTCCTCGCACCCGGCTGTGCCTCCTTCGATCAGTTCGACTCCTATCAGGACCGCGGGGAGCAGTTCTCGCTGGCCGTCTCGGACCTGGTAGGCAGTCGGGAAAGGACCTGATGGCCTCCAAAGTAACCACCATCTACCGGGCCCGGACCGAGCGAATCCAGACCGAGTCCCGGTTCCGCACCAATAACCAGATAGTCATGCTGTTCGGCGCGGTGGTCTTCACCCTGGTGGTGATCGGGCTGGGCGCCACCATCTCGGCCTCCTCAACGGTGGGTATCAACTGGGAATACGGGCAGTACCACTTCTTTTTCCGCCAGTTGCTGGGTGTGGTGTTGGGAACCGTGGTGTTGTTGGTGACTTCCCGGGTGCCCTATCAGTTGTACCAGCGATTCGCCATGTATCTGTTCGTGGGGGCCCTGGCGCTCCTGTTCCTGGTGCTGCTGGTCGGGGTTGAAGTGGGAGGAAGCTCACGGTGGCTCCGGTTCGGGCCCCTGGGCTTCGAACCCTCCGAGTTGGCCAAGTTCGCGGTGATCGTGTTGATGGCGTCGACCATCAGCGGGGGCAAGGGGGTCTTCGATGATCTCAAGAGCTACACATCGGTTGTCCTGTTGGTGGTGGGAAGCGTGGGGTTCCTGCTGATCCAGCAGCCTGACTTCGGGACCACCATCCTGATCGCCATCTGCGCCTTCGTGGTGCTGTGGGTGGGAGGCGCCCCCCTCACCTACATGGCGGGATCCACGGCGGTGGCTGCCGGGCTCTCGATCCTGCTGGCGGTGATAGCCCCCTACCGCCTGGACCGCCTCAAGGGGTTCCTCGATCCATGGGGAGATGCGGCGGACACCGGGTACCAGCTCATCCAGTCGTGGGTGGCCTTGGGTACCGGAGGTCTGTGGGGGGTGGGCCCCGGCAACAGCCGGGCCCGGTGGTTCTACCTTCCCAACGCCCACACCGACTTCATCTTCGCCATCATCGGCGAAGAGATCGGCTTGGTGGGAGGCCTGTTCGTCATCACGTTGTTCGTGGTGCTGGTTGTCCTGGGGTGGATGGTGGCTCGCCGCGCCCCCGATCACTTCGGCCAGATGGTGGCGGCGGGGATCACCGCCTGGTTGGGGTTCCAGGGATTGATCAACGTGGGAGGGGTGTTGGGCTGGATGCCCATCACCGGCATCACCCTTCCCTTCATCTCCTACGGGTTGTCCTCCCTGATGGTCAACATGGGCGCCTTGGGCGTGCTTCTCAATGTGACCCGCCAAGGGCGAAGTCCGTTCGGGGTTCGAAAATGACGTTCGCCATCGCCGCGGCCGGGACCGCCGGACATGTCTACCCCGGTCTGGCCGTCGCCGAGGCCCTGGTCTCCCAGGGGGTGGAGCCCTCTGAGGTGTTGTTCATCGGGGGAGACCGCCTGGAGGCAACCGCGGTTCCCGCAGCCGGGTTCAGCCTGCTGTCGGTCCCGCTCCAGGGGCTGGCGCGACGGATCACGCTCCGCAACCTCACCATCCCGACCAAGCTGGCGAGAGCCGTCCGTCGGGTGCGGCGGGAGTTGGCGCGCCGGGCGGTGGGGGTGGTCCTGGCAACCGGGGGCTATGTGGCGGCGCCGGCCGGTTGGGCGGCGCGATCCGAGGGGATCCCCTTCTTCCTCTCCGAGCAGAACGCCGCGGCCGGGCTCGCCAATCGGCTGATGGAGCGATGGGCCGTCCGATCCTTTGCATCCTTTCCCGAGACCTCGGGTCTAAAAAAGGGCGACTGGGTAGGTAACCCGGTGCGGGCCGATCTCGCTCGCCTCGACCGGGCGTCGCTTCGCAAGGAGGCCTTCTGTCACTACGACCTGGCGGACGGGCTTCCGGTGGTGGGGGTTATGGGCGGCAGCCTGGGAGCGGGCGCCATCAATCGGAGCGTCTCCGAGATGCTCCGGGAATGGCAGGGCGAACCCGTCCAGGTCGTCCATCTGGCCGGTGAGATTCACACGGACGAGGTGACCCGCCGGGCGGCGTCCAGTGTTCATCGCTGGAGGGTGGTGGGATTCGAAAAGCGCATGGACCTGTTCTATTCGGCGTGCGACATGGTGGTGGCCCGGGCCGGGGGAGGGGTGGCGGAGCTCACCATCGCCGGATTGCCATCCGTGCTGGTACCCGGGGAATTCGGTTCGGCCAGCCACCAGGCCGCCAACGCCGCGGCGCTGGAAGACGTCGGGGCGGCGGTGACTCTGCCCGAGGCTCGACTTGGAGAGTTGGGATCGGTTGTCGGGGGTCTCCTGGCCGATCCGGGGCGCAGGCGCAGGATGTCGGTGGCCGCCGCCGGGATCGCCCGCCCCCGGGCAGCGGAGAGGATCGCCGAGGAAATGAGACGCTGCCTTGTTTGATCTGGATGGTCGCAGGAGGATCCACGTGGTAGGCGTGGGAGGAGCGGGGATGAGCGGCCTTGCGAAGCTGCTGGCCGAGTCGGGCAAGACCGTCACCGGGTCTGATATCCGCCGCTCTTCCCGGTTGGATGCTCTCTCCGACCTGGGAATCGAGGTGTGGTCGGGCCACCGTCCGGAACGGGTGGCGGAAGTCGAGTTGATGGTGATCTCCTCGGCGGTCCCCGATCAGGATCCCGAGGTGGAGGCCGCCCGTCGTGGGGGGGTGGAAGTTTGGCGGCGTCCCCGGTTGCTGGGGGCGATGACCGCGGACATACCCACCGTGGGTCCCACCGGGACCCACGGCAAGACCTCTTCGGCCGCAATGTTGGTGGAGGCCGCCCGGGCCGCCGGGGAGAGTCCCAGCTTCGCCGTGGGCGAGAACGTCATCGGTCTGGGCACCAACGCCGGTCTGGGAGTCGACCCATGGCTGGTCCTGGAGGTCGACGAAGCCTTCCGCACCTTCGAGGAGGTGAATCTGTCCGGGCTGGTGATAACCAATGTGGAGGCCGAGCACCTGGAGCATTTCGAGACGGTGGACAACCTGGAGTCCACCTTCGTCCGGGTCGCCCGGGGGGTGGAGGGTCCGGTGCTGGCCGGCATCGACGATCCGGGCGCCCGCCGGGTGGCGGAGCGGGCCCGGTTACCGGGATTCGGGTTGTCTGCCGACGCCCGGTGGAGGATTGTCGATGTGGTGGAGGAGGCCGCCGGAGTCTCCTTCCGGTTGGACGGCGGTGGGTCTTCCCGGAAGGTGCGGGTGCCCTTTCCGGGGATCCATATGGCCCGCAACGCGGCAGGGGTGTTGGCCCTGTGCGGGGAGTTGGGTCTCGATCTCGACCGGGCGGCGGATGGCATAGCCGGCTATCGCGGCGTGCGAAGACGCTATGAGCATCGCGGTCTGGTGAGGGGAGTGACCGTCATCGACGACTACGCTCATCACCCCTCCGAGGTGGCCGCCACTCTGAGAGCGGCCCTCCGGTCCGGGCACCGCCGCGTATGGGCGATCTTCCAGCCGCACCTCTACTCCCGGACCGGCCAGATGTTCACCGGGCTGGGGGCGGCGCTTTCCCTGGCCGACCGGGTGGTGGTGACCGACGTCTACGGCGCTCGGGAGGAACCCCGTCCGGGGATAACCGGCGAGTTGGTGGCCGCGGCCGCCCGCCGCTCCGGAGCCACCGAGGTTGCGTATTTCCCGCACCGCTCGGAAGTGGCGAGGATGGTGGCTCCCTGGCTGGAGGAGGGAGACCTGGTGGTGGTGATGGGAGCGGGAGACATAACGGTGGTTCCCACCGAGCTCCTGGCGTTACTGGCCGGAGAGGAGATGGGTCGTGGGTGAGTGGCGACAACTGTGCGCCGGGGGTCTGGTGCGCTCCGGGGTGCGTCTGGACGCCCTCACCACGTACAAGCTGGGAGGGGCGGCCCGATGGTTCGCCGAGGTCGGTGATTACGCCCACCTCTCCGCGTTGGCGTATGCGGGGGCCGGGGCAGGAGACGTCCTGGTGCTGGGAAAGGGCAGCAACGTGATTGTATCCGACGAGGGATATGGGGGGTTGGTGATCCGATTGGTGGGGGACTTTCTCTCCATCCGCCACCCCGATGACCGGGTGGAAGCCGGCGGGGGAGTCGGTTTGCCCCGGTTGGCCCGCTCGGCGGTCGGGGAAGGACGGCTGGGTCTCGAGTTCATGGTGGGCATTCCCGGCACGGTGGGAGGCGGGGTGTACCAGAACGCAGGCTGTCATGGGACGGAGATCGTGGATGTCCTGGAGGAGGTGGAGATCTTCGATCTCCAAACGGGGGAGTTGTCCGTTGTCGCTCCCGGTTCGCTCTGCCTCCGGTACCGAAGTTCGGCGGTGAAGGCCCACCAGGTGATCACCCGATCGTGGTTCCGGTTCACACCGGGCGATCCCGCGGAGGGGTTGGAGAGGATCCGGGCCATCACCCGCTGGCGGCGCATCCACCAACCGGGAGGAACCCTCAATGCGGGAAGCGTGTTCAAGAATCCCCCCGGGGACGCTGCCGGCCGGCTGATCGACGCCCTGGGCTTGAAGGGAATGCGGATCGGGGATGTCTCGGTCTCGGAGAAGCACGCCAACTTCTTCGTGGCCGGCGCCGGCGCCACGTCCGAGGACGTGCGTCGACTGGTGGCTGAGGTGAGGATGCGGGTCCGGGCCGAGACCGGGATCGAGTTGGAGCCGGAAGTGAGGTTTGTGGGATTTCCCGCAGGGGAGGGGCCGGCGTGAGGGAAAGACGCCCGACCACAGCAGGCGAAGGCGAGCGGAAGGGTCGTTTCATGGAGCGCCTGTCGGCGCTGTCGCCCAAGGGAAGGAGACGGAAGGAGGAGAGGAACCAGACGGCTCTGGATCCCCGCATCGCGGAGCGAGCGCGGAGAGTCCAGGAGAAGGAGGAAAGCCAGGCGGTCAAGCGGGCAGTTTGGCTGCTGTCGGCAATGACCTTGGTGGGTGTGGGCATCTGGCTTCTCCATTCTCCCTATCTTGCGGTGCAGGAGGTGGTGGTGAGCGGTGAGGTGGTTTCCACCGGGTCTCAGAGGGTTGCGAGAGACGGGCTCATCGAAGGGGCCCCGATGTTCCTGGTTGACACCGAATCGGTTCGGGAGGTGGTGCTGTCCGATCCGTGGGTGTCCGTCGTGGAGGTGAGGAAGGAGTGGCCGAACACGGTATCGATAGCCGTGGAGGAACGGTACCCGGTCGCCTGGGTGCTGACCGGCGACGGATGGCGGGCGTTGTCGCTCGACGGTGTGGTCCTTGACGTGGACCAAGAGCAGGTCATGCCTCGCATCACCGGGCTGGCCGGCGCCACTCTGGACCTGGCCCACCCGTCGATCGGGCCGGCGCTTGAATTCGTGGAGTACCTCCGGCCCGATCTCCGTTTGGGGGCGGTCGTTGAAATCCATGGCCAGCAGGTCACCGCCGAGGTGGCGAAGCGGGTCGTCCGGCTGGGAAGGCCGGCCGAACTGGATGAGAAGGCCGACGTTCTGGTGGTGTTGGTCGACGACTACACCGATCCCGGCTCGGTCATAAACCTGTTCTCTCCCCTCCGCCCGGCCGTCTATCGCGGGACCCCTGGCTGAGGCCTATCTAATTCTCTAGTTGAAGGTGATATTCCTAATTTGACTTTTGTCTTTTTATCCATCAACCTTCAGGTTGAACCTCAAAATCGACCTGGAAGGGGTCAAGGCTAATGCAAGATATCATTTGGGAGCCCGCCAGCGCCTATGTGGCTGTATTGAAGGTGGTCGGGGTGGGAGGCGCGGGGGTCAACGCGGTCAACCGGATGATCGAAGCAGGCCTGCAGGGAGTGGAATTCGTGGTGCTCAACACAGACGCCCAGTCGTTGATGGCGTCCGACGCCATGGTCAAGCTGGAGATCGGCGGAGAACTGACCAAGGGCCTGGGAGCGGGAGCGGATCCCGAGGTTGGCCGCAATGCGGCCGAGGCGCATCGAGACGAGATAGACGACATCTTGCGGGGGGCTGACATGGTTTTCGTGACCTGCGGCGAGGGAGGAGGCACCGGCACCGGGGCAGCGCCCGTGGTGGCTGAGGCGGCGCGGAATCTTGGCGCCTTGACCATCGGGATAGTCACCCGGCCGTTTGGATTCGAGGGTCGTGTCCGTTCGACCATCGCCGAGAAGGGAATCAGTGAATTGCGGGACCAAGTCGACACGCTGGTCGTGGTTCCAAACGATCGCCTGCTGGAAGTGGCGGATCCTTCTGCGCCGATCAATGAGACCTTCAGGCTGGCCGACGAGGTCCTGATGGACGGGGTGTCGGGTATCACCAACATGATCAACACCACCGGCCTGATCAACGTCGACTTCGCAGACGTCAAGACCGTGATGGCCGACGGCGGCTCGGCAGTGCTGGGCGTCGGGAAAGCCCGCGGCGATGACCGCGCTCTGCAGGCCGCCAAGCGGGCCATCTCCAGCCCCCTTCTCGAAATAAGCATGGAAGGGGCCTCCGGGATCCTGCTGTCGGTGGCGGGCTCTCGCGACATGACTCTTCACGAGGCCCATCTGGCCGCCGAGACGATCACCGAGTTGGCCTCCGACGACGCCAACATCATTTTCGGAGCCATCATCAACGACGCCCTGGGCGAGGAATTGCAGGTAACGGTGATCGCGGCCGGATTCGATCGGCTGCCGCGCCACACGGCGCCGAGCCAGATAGCTGGAAGGGCTTCAAGTTTGAGCGGCAGCACTCCAGGATCGGGGATCGTGTTCGACATCCCGACTTCCGGCAACCGCAAGACGTGATCCAACCGCTTCGGAGGCCGGGGGCCGCGTTTACCTTGGAGGCCGACGGAGATCAAAAGAACCCGACCCGGAGGGGGATCGTCTCGAAGAAGCTGGGCATCTCGTCGGATTGGGCGACCGTGCGACAGGTGCATGGTACCCGTGTGGTGGAGGTGGCGGGGCCCGGCCACCTGGAGGGAGGAGCGGATGGGCTGTTCACGAGGACGGTCGGACTTCCTGTGGCGGTGATGGCCGCGGACTGCGCCGGAGTCGTGGTGGGCGGCGACGGCGGCGTCGGGGTCGCTCACGCCGGTTGGAGGGGGGTGGCCGCAGGCGTGGTGACTTCCCTGCTGGGAACGATGAGATCGGGGGGAGTGGAACCAACCTGGGCCGCGGTGGGCCCGTTCATCGGACCGTGTTGTTTCGAGGTGGGGTCCGATGTTTCCCATCGGTTTCCCTCCCAAAGGGCCACTTCTCGCCGGGGCAGGCTCTCGGTCGATCTGGGTGGAGCCCTCGCCGAGCAACTCGGGGGTGTGCCGACCTGGTGGTCGGAGAGGTGTACCGTCCATCAACCCGGTTGTTTCTCGCATCGCCGCGACCGCGCACTCAAGAGAATGGCGGCGATCGGTTGGTTCCCCCCGTGAGCTACCGGATGGTTTCCGAGCGCGTGGCTGCGGCTGCGGCGAGGGTTGGGCGAGATCCCGATGAGGTAAGCCTGATCGTGATCACCAAGGGCCGGGACATAGGACAGATCAGGCGCCTCTACGATCAGGGGATCCGGGACTTCGGCGAAAACCGGGCGCAGGAACTGGCTTCCAAAGTCGGAGAGCTTCCCGGGGATGTGCGGTGGCACTTCGTGGGCCCCCTGCAGACAAACAAAGTGAACCGGGTGCGGGAATCGACGCATCTCCTTCACTCCCTGGATCGGCCCAGGCTGGTTCGAGCATGGGTCAGGAACACCTCCCGGAGGATCCCGGCCCTGGCGCAGGTGAACATCGGTGGAGAGGCCCAAAAGCACGGGGCCGCACCGGACGAGGTCGAGGCGCTGGTGGCGCTGGCCCTGCAGGAGGGAGTGGAGGTGCGGGGGTTGATGGCCATGGCGCCCCGGGTGGACCATCCCGAGGAGGCCCGGCCCTACTTCCGTCAACTTCGCCAGTTGTCGGAGCGATTGGCCGGGCGGTTCCAGGGCATGGAAGAACTCTCGATGGGCATGACCGAAGATTACGAGGTAGCGGTGGAGGAGGGGGCTACCATGGTGAGGGTGGGTCGGGCTATCTTTGGTGAAGGATCATGAGCAAAAACTTCATGGGGAGAGTCTGGGACTTCTTGGGATTGGTGGAGGAGGAGGACGCTTGGACGTCTGCCCCGCCATCGCCTGTTGCGGTGACTCGTCCCTCTTCCGGAAATGTCCGGCTGATTCCCAACAAGCCCACCGATGGTCGCAGCGTCTCGGGGCCGCGACCGGAGTTGCCCAGAATCCCCAAGGAGCCCAGTGCGCCTTCCGCCGTCGACGTGGAGACCGAGACCCTGCAGGTGGATGGATTCGCCGATTGCCTACACCTGACGTCCTGGTACAAGTCGAACGTTCCGGTGATGCTTGATCTGCGGTCCCTCCCTCCGGAGGTCGCCCAGGGGGTTGTCTACTACGCCACCGGCTTGGTCAGCTTCAACCAGGGTGAGGTCTCTCAGGTGGGAGACGGCCTGGTGCTGGTCAGCCCGCCGGGAGTAACCGTCTCGGCAAGCGAGCAAGCCAGGTTGTCCAAAATCGGGATGTGGCCGTCCTCCCCCGGCACCTGACCGGAGATGGGGACATGAAGTGCTGAGTGGTCTCCTATGTCAATTGCTGGACCTTGCGAGATGGGCGGTCCTGATCTGGGTGGTGCTGAGTTGGATTCCTGCCCCGACTGGCCACCCGTTGCGTGCGGTGAAAGACCTCTTCGATCGCATGCTCAATCCGCTATTGAGGCCTTTTCGCTCCTTGATCCCCCCGGTCCGGGCGGGAACGGTGGGTGTTGATCTCTCTCCCCTGGCGCTGTTCGTGGCCATCTACATTCTTCAGCGCATCGTCTGTTAGCAGCTGCGGGCGTCGAGGCGGAAGATGGTTGGTATAGCGCCGCGGCGAATTTATAATCGAGTCTGCGCTTTGGTCTAGAGATCGGTTTCCACATGCCCCTCACTCCTGATGACATCCAGGAAAAGTTCTTCAGGACCGCCCTTCGCGGTTACCACCTGGAGGAAGTTGACGAGTTCCTGGATGAGGTCGCGCTCTCTCTAAAGGAATACGAGGAACTTCTCGCCGATCGAGACCGGATCATCGCCGAGATCAAAAACCAGCCGCCGGCAGGGGAGGGTGAGGCTGCCGGCGTGCTGTCGGAGGCCCGCGCCGAGGCGCGCCGCATCATCGACGAGGCCCAGGAGAGCGCTTCGCAACTTGTGTCCGCGGCCCGCCGGGAAGCGGCGGAGGCGTCCACCGGGGCCAGGCCTGCCGCCTCTTCGACGGACCTCAGCGAACTGGATCGCCGGAGGGAGCGAGCGGCCCAACTCATGCTGGCCGAGATCGAGCGTTACCGGATAGTGATGTCGGTGGTCAAGTCGACTGTGACCGGTTTGCCCGGCGCCATGGACGACCACATGGCGGAGTTGGACGCGGCCGCCGCCCAGATCCGCGGCCTGCTCTAAGATCACCCAGCCCGGGTCCCCGAAGGGACCGGAAGAACCTTCATGGTGACCGAGAGAGGGTAGTCCCCCACCGCCAGGGAGGTCTCTCCGGGCCCTCTTCTCCACTCGGTCGCCAGCAGTTCCGCGGCGATCATTTTCCCGTGGGTCTCCATGGCCTTCGCAACCGCCGGATGGCGGGAATCCCAGGTCAGCGAGACACGGTCGGTGACCTGCAGGTTGCTTTCCCGCCGGTGTTGCTGGAGACGGGCCGTGACTTCCCGGGCTATGCCTTCGGTGATCAGCTCTTCGGTCAGGTCGATATCCAGGGTCACCGTGAGATCGTGCTCGACCGCCGTGGCCGTCCCCTCGGGGGCGCTCCGCCGCACCACCACCTCTTCTCCGGTTATCTCTGTCCCCGCAACGTCGACGGTTCCACCATCCAGGAGACGTTGGATCTCCTCCCTTCCGAGGTCTTCTATGGCGCGGGCCACTTCCGGCGTGCGTGCGCCCAGTCGGGGACCCAACCGGCGGAAGTCGGCTTTGGCCGATAGCTCGACGGCAGCCTGCTCACCACTCAGCACCCTCAGGCGCCGGACGTTGACCTCGTTTCGCACCAACTCCGAAAGGGCTTCGAGGGTCTCGGTCCGGTGTTCGGCCGCCAGGTTCACCGTGAGGGCCGAGAGCGGCTGGCGCACCCGGATGTTGTGCCGTTTGCGGAGGGCATGAGCGAGTCTCACCACCGTCCGGGCCAGCGCCATCCCCTCCTCGAGTCCGTTGTCGATCAGGCCGGTTTGGGGCTCGGGAAAATCGCGGAGATGGATACTCGGGACGGAAGAGCCATCGCAGGAGACCACCAGGGTCCGGTAGATCTTCTCGGTGATGAACGGCAGCACCGGCGCCAACACCTCCGAGAAGGTGACCAGGACCTCGTATAGGGTGGCGAAGGCGGCCAGCTTGTCGGAGTCGTCCTCTCCACGGCTTCTCCAGAAGCGCCGCCGGGAGCGGCGGACGTACCAGTTGGTGAGGTGGTCGATGAACCCGAGGGTGGGAGGGACCACCGCGTAGAGATAGTAGCCGTCCATCTGGGTGCGCACCTCGGTGATCAGGCTTTGCAGCACCGAGAGGATCCACCGGTCCAGGGCAGGGCGTTCCGGCGGCGGGGGAGCGGCGGAGATGTCGGACAGACGGATCCCGTCCGCCTCGGCGTAGGTGGTGAAGAAGGAAAAGGTGTTCCACAGCGGCAGCAGCACGGTGCGCACCACCTCTTTCACGCCCTTGTCGGAGAAACGGAGCGGCTCGGCGCGCAGGACCGGGGAGTTGATCAGGTAGGCGCGCAAGGCGTCGGCGCCGAACTGGTCCAGCACCTCGATCGGCTCGGGATAGTTCTTGAGGCGTTTTGACATCTTTCGTCCGTCGGCGGCGAGGATCATCCCGTTGACCACGCAGTTGGAGAAGGCGGGCTGATCGAACAGGGCGGCTGCCAGGATGTGAAGGGTGTAGAACCATCCCCGGGTCTGGTCCAGTCCCTCGGCTATGAAGTGGGCCGGGAAGTTGTTCTCGAATCGCTCCCGGTTCTCGAAGGGGTAATGCTGCTGCCCGTAGGGCATGGATCCCGATTCGAACCAGCAGTCCAACACCTCGGGAACCCGGCGCATGACGCCCTGACAGCCGGCTTCGGCGCAGGGGAAGGTGATCAGATCGATTATGTGCTTGTGAAGGTCGGAGGGGCGTTGGCCCGAGCACTGCTCCAACTCGTCGAGAGAGCCGATGCAGCGCTGCGCTCCGCACCCCGCACATTCCCAGACCGGAATGCATGATCCCCAGTAGCGGTTCCTGCTGATGGCCCAGTCACGGGCCTCGCCCAGCCAGTTTCCGAACCGTCGTTCGCCCACGTAACCCGGTACCCAGTGGATGCGTTCGTTCAGTTCCACCAGCCTTTCCCGAAGCCCCGACACTTCCACGAACCAGGTGGGGATGGCCTTGTAGATGAGGGGAGTGTCGGTGCGGTAGCAGAAGGGGTAGGAGTGTCGGACACGCTCTTTTCTCACCAGCTTGCCCGTTTCCTCCAGCAGGCGGACCAGGGTCCGGTCGGCGTCCTTCACGTTTTCTCCGGCCACTTCCGGCACCGCGTCGGTGAATCGACCCTCGGCGTCGATCGGATCCACCAGCAAATTGAGCCGGTTGGCCGCGAAGGTCTCGAAGTCGGCCTCTCCGTAGGCAGGCGCCATGTGCACCAGTCCCGTTCCCTCTTCGGCGGTGACGTCCTCCGAGGACACCACCGCGAAGCCTCCCTGGGATGAAAGCCGCTCGAAATAGGGAAAGGGAGGCTCGTAACGGCTCCCGACCAACTCGGCGCCCCGACCTTCCGCCGCCGGCTCGGGGGGATCGTCCCACAACGACGCGACCAACTCCTCCGCAACCCAGTAACGCTCTCCGTCCTGAGGAATGGCGACGTATCGCATGTCGGGACCGACCGCCACCGCCAGGTTGCCGGGGAGTGTCCAGGGCGTGGTGGTCCAGATCAGGAGGTGGTCTCCGGACTCGACCGGCCCTGCTCCCTTGGTGACTGCAAGCTTCACAGTTATGGAGGGATCGTCCACCTCCTGGTAACCGCCGAGGTTCAACTCGAAGTTGGAGAGGGGCGTGGCGCACGCCCATGAGTAGGGGAGCACCTTGAAGTCCCGGTAGACCAGTCCCCTGTCCCACAGTTGCTTGAACACCCACCACACGCTTTCCATGAAGCCGGGATCCATGGTCTTGTAGTCGTTGCGGAAGTCCACCCACCTTCCGATCCGGTTGGTCACTTCCTCCCATTCTTCGGTGGTCTGCTCCACCATCTCCCGGCAGGCCTCGTTGAAACGATCGACTCCCAGTTCCGCTATCTCACGGGGTCCGCTGATCCCGAGTTGCTTTTGCACCTCCATCTCGATCGGCAGGCCGTGGGTGTCCCACCCGAAACGGCGCTCGATGCGATATCCCCGCATCGTCCAGTACCTCGGGACGATGTCCTTGATCACCCCCGCCAGGATGTGTCCGTAGTGGGGACGTCCGGTGGTGAAGGGCGGTCCGTCATAGAAGGTGTACTCACGGTCCGAGGGCCTGCGCCGGATGGACTCGGCGAAGGCGTCGGTCTCCCCCCAGATGAGCGCTATCTCCGCGTCGAGGTCCGGGAAATGGACCTGGGGCGGGATGCGGGCGAAGTCGGTGGGGGGCATGCTCTCTCAGGATGGGGGCGGCAAGGGTGAATGCTACATTTGCCGGGTGGGCTCGGCGCCGTTTCCGGACAGTTGGACATCGGCGGTCCGCGTGGTGGAGGGGAGGTACCGGCTAAGGGTTTGGGTGTCGGCGGGATCGTCCCGCAATCGGGTGGACGGCATTCACGGGGAGGCATTGAAGGTGCGGGTCACACCTCCCCCGGAAGGGGGGAAGGCCAACCGTGCCGTGGAGGAATTGTTGTCCACCGAGGTGGGTGGGAGAGCGCGGGTGGTTTCCGGGCGAAAATCGCGGCATAAAGAGGTTGAAATCACTCTCTGATGCGATAACCTCTAATCCGGTAAAAAGGGTCGAGGAGGACTTTTCCATGGCCAGAGTGCTGCACGACAGGACCATCTCTCAACTTCGCGCCCGGCTTGAGGAGGAGCGGAGCCGGATCCTGGGGTTGATCGGGGTCTACGGCCAGGCCATGGAAGAAGCCAGGATGGCAGAGGGGGCCGGGGAACGGAGTTCCGATCCGGCCAGCGCCGAGGCGGGCGCGGCCGCCACGGACTATGAGACGCAGATGTCGCTTGAGCGCAACGCCTCCCTACTCTTGGAGAAGGTGAACGACGCCCTTTCCAAGATGGACCAGGACAGCTACGGCGACTGCGACATGTGCGGCAAGCCCATTCCGGTGGCCCGCCTCCGCTACCTCCCTTACATAGACAGTTGCATAGAGTGCGCCGCCCGAGGTTGATCTCCACCTTCGGGTTGGCGGTGGGGACGGCCGCGGTGGTGGTGGCGGCTGATCAGATCACCAAACGGTGGGCTTCCGACAGCTTTGCCGAGGAGCGACTGGAGGTGGTGCCCGATCTCCTCTGGTTCACCTATGTGGAGAATCCGGGCTCTGCCTTCTCGATGTTCCAGGACGCCGGGGTGTGGTTGGGCCTGGCCGCGGCCGGCGCGGTGGGGGTGGTTGGATGGGCGCTGCGTACCCCGCGACCCGGTCTGGAGGTGATCGGGTTGGGTCTGGTGATGGGAGGAGCGGTGGGCAATCTTGTGGACCGGGCGACAAGGGGAGAGGGACTGTTGGACGGGAAGGTGGTGGACTGGATCCAGATCCCGAATTTCCCGGTGTTCAACCTGGCCGACACAGCCTTGACCGTCGGGGTGGGCCTGGTGCTGCTGTCGGCTCTCCGCCAGAGCATTGCCGCCTCCGGTTCCTGACCGCGTAGAGGCGGCGTTCGAGAGACCGCAAGCCCATGGACTCCGGGAGTGGACCGTCCCCGAAGGGCTTGATGGCGAACGCGCGGACCGGGTGGTCTCCTCGCTCCTGGAGGTGAGCCGCTCGGTGTCCCGGCGGCTGATCGAAGCAGGTCGGGTCATTGGTCCCCACGGGCGACGGGTGAAGCCGGCCGAGCGAGTGGATGCCGGGAGTCTGTTGTGGATCGGCGATCCCCCCGACCGAAGGATCCGCCCGGAGCCGGTGGACTTCGAGGTGGTCTACGAGGATGAGCACCTGGCGGTGGTGGTGAAACCGGACGGAGTCATCACCCATCCCGGAAACGCGGCGCCCTCCCAGACCGGGACCCTGGCCGCGGGGCTGTTGCACCGGTATCCCCAGATCGAGGGGGTGGGACTCCCGGGCAGGTGGGGCATCGTCCACCGTCTCGACCGGGCCACCTCCGGACTGATGGTGACCGCCCTCTCGGAGTTGGCATACCGGGAGTTGGGCGACGCCCTGCGCCGGCGGGAGGTCAAACGCCGCTACCTGGCCCTGGTGCACGGGGAGATGGAAGCCGCCACGGGGGCGGTCGAGGCCCCGCTGGGTCCAGATCCCCGCCGGCGGGGCAAGCGGGCGGTGGTGGCGGGAGGCAAATACGCCCTCACCCGGTACCGAACGGCGGGAAGCCGGGACGACCCTCCTCTATCGCTCCTCGAGGTCGAGTTGGAGACGGGGCGCACCCACCAGATCAGGGTGCATCTGGCTTCGATCGGCCGCCCGGTGGTGGGCGACCGCCTCTACGGCGCCCGGCCCGATCCGCTGGGAGCGGGTCGCATGTGGCTTCACGCCTTCCAGTTGGAGTTCCGGCACCCGGCCGACCCGTCCCTGCAGATGCAGCACCATTCTCCCCTTCCCCCCGACCTCGGTCGGAGGATCGTAGGCTTAACCGGCGGCTAGGGCTACTCTCGGTGTTCTCTTGACATCCGACCATCCGGCTCAGGTCTCCTGTTACAGGCACCCCGGGCGCGTCACCCGCCTGGCATGCAGCAGTTGTGAACGGCCCATCTGCGTGGACTGCTCGCACGACGCCTCGGTGGGACAGAAGTGCCCGGGCTGCATCGGCCAGGGCCAGCGCAACATCAGGAGGGCGTCCGCCAAGGTGGGCCTCCCGCCGGTCACCGCCGCGCTGCTGATCGTCACCTGCTCGGTCTTTGTCCTCACATGGCTGTTTCCGGGACTCGAGAGGGAGTTGGTGATCGAGTTGGCCATGTGGAATCTGGGAGTCTCTGCCGGAGAGTGGTGGAGGATGGTGACCGCCGTGGTCCTGCACGGGTCGGTGTTCCACATCTTGTTCAACATGTGGGCGCTGTACGTGTTCGGTCCCCAGCTGGAAAGAGAATCGGGCGCCCTGCCGTTCCTGGCCATGTATCTCTCCTCGGCTGCGGTCGGAAGCCTGCTCGTCTACTGGTTCTCCGACCCCTTCACGGTCTCGATCGGCGCTTCGGGCGCCATCTTCGGCGTGTTCGGGGTTTGGCTGGCAGGCGCCTACCGGTTGCGACACACCCCCTACGGCAGACGGCTCCTGTCCCAGTTGGGATTGCTGCTGGCCATCAATTTCGCGCTGCCTCTCCTGGTTCCCAACATCGCCTGGCAGGCGCATCTGGGGGGAATGGCGGGCGGGGCGGTGATCGGGGTGGTGTGGTCGGCCCAGCGGCGGCGTTCCCAGGCCGGCCTGGGACTGGCGGCCTCGGCTCTGCTGGTGGGGGTGCTGGCGGTGGGGGCGGCCCTTTCTCTGGGTGGGGCTATCTGAGCGAATGAGCGCCAACGCGGGCTTCGCCCATCTTCACCTCCACACCGAGTACTCGATGCTGGACGGCGCCTCGCGGGTGGCCGAGATCATGGAGGCGGTGGCGTCGGATCGCCAACCGGCGGTGGCGATGACCGACCACGGGGTCCTCTACGGGGCGGTGGAGTTCTACCAGGCCGCACGGGAGTCGGGTATCAAGCCGATCCTGGGCATGGAGGCCTACGTGAGCCCGGGCTCGCGCTTCGATCGACCTACCGGGCAGGAGAACATCCGTCACCACCTGACGCTTCTGGCTTACAACGACACCGGATATCAGAACCTGATCAAGATCAGCAGCCGGGCCTTCCTCGACGGATACTGGTACAAGCCGCGGGCCGACCGAGACCTGCTGGCCGACCACGCAGAGGGCATCATCGCCGCCTCGGGGTGCCTCAGCGGAGAGATCGCCTCCCACCTGGTTCCGGGCCTCGTCACCGAGGAGGGGGCCGCCCGCGGCGTCTTCGATCCGGACGCCGCCGCCCGGGCGGCCGCCGAGTACCAGGACATCTTCGGGCGGGAGAACTTCTTCATCGAGATCATGGACCACGGCCTAGCTCACCAGCGCCTGCTCCTGCCCGAACTCGCCAAGCTCTCCGAGCGGGTGGGAGCGCCCCTTCTGGCCACCAACGACTCCCACTACACCCGCCCGGATGAATCGGAGACCCACGACGTGCTGCTATGCGTCAACACCGGCGCCAACTTCTCCGACGACAACCGGCTGCGTTTCGACTCCCAGGAGTTCTACATCAAGTCGGCGCGCGACATGCGGGAGCGCTTTCCGTCAGACCTGTATCCGGGCGCCTGTGACAACACCCTGTTGGTGGCGGAACGAGCCGACATCAGCATGAAGACCGGTGGGCTCCTCCTGCCGGACTTCCCCGCGCCCTCCGGCCACACCCACACCTCCTACCTGGAGGAACTGGTGTGGGAGGGCGCCCGGAGACGCTACCGGGGCGAGGTCCCCTCGGAGGTCTCCGATCGGATCCGGTACGAGTTGGGAGTGATCGGCGAGATGGGCTTTGAGACCTACTTCCTGATTATCTGGGACCTGATCCGGGAGGCGCGCCAACGCAACATCCGGACCGGACCGGGCCGGGGATCGGCGGCGGGGTCGATGGTCTCCTACTGCCTGGAGATCACCCACATCGATCCCCTGGAGTACGGGCTGATCTTCGAGCGGTTCCTCAATCCCGGCCGGGCCGCCATGCCCGACATCGACATCGACTTCGACGAGCGTTTCCGGGGCGAGATCATCGACTACGTGCGTTCCCGGTACGGCTCGGACCATGTGGCGCAGATCGTCACCTTCGCCACCATCAAGGGCAAGCAGGCCATACGGGACGCCGCCCGGGTGTACGGCTACGAGTACCGGATAGGTGACCAGTTGTCGAAGCTCATGCCGGCGGCCATCCTCGGTAAGGAAGCCTCCCTGAACCAGTGCCTCAACCCGCCTCCGCCCGAGAGCGACGGCATAGTCAGGGACTGGTACGCCAACGCGGCCGGCCTGCGGGAGGCTTACGACTTCGATGCGGACGCCCGCAAGGTGATCGACGCCGCACGGGGGCTGGAGGGCCTGCGCCGCCAGGACTCCATCCACGCGGCCGGGGTGGTGATCTCCCCGCTCCCGATGACGGAGTTGGTCCCCGTTCAGCGGAAGGGTGAGGGAGCGGAGGTGGTCACCCAGTACGAGATGGGGGCGGTGGAGCAACTGGGACTCCTGAAGATGGACTTTCTCGGACTCCGCAATCTCTCCACCATCGAGCGGACCCTGGACATGGTGGAGGAGGCCACCGGATCCCGCCCCGACATCGACGGGGCTCCGCTGGATGACCAGAAGACCTTCGCGCTCCTGCGGGCCGCCGACACGATCGGGGTGTTCCAACTGGAGGGCGAGCCGATGAGAGCCCTGATCCAGCGGCTCCGACCGGATCGCTTCGATGACGTCGTGGCGCTGGTGGCGCTGTACCGGCCTGGTCCCATGGGGGCCAACATGCACAACCTCTACGCGGACCGCAAGACCGGGAGGGCGCCGGTGGCGCCGCTCCACCCCGCCCTGAAGGAGTTGCTGGATCCCACCTACCAGATCCTGGTCTACCAGGAGCAGGTGATGGAGGTCTCACGAGCCATGGCCGGCTACACCATGGAGGAAGCCGACAATCTCCGCAAAGCCATGGGCAAGAAGATCAAGGCGGTGATGGACGCCGAGGAGGAGAAGTTCGTGGAGGGCTGCGTCGCCCAGGGGCACGACCGCGCCACCGGGAGGGACCTTTTCGAGCTGATCAGCCACTTCGCGGGTTACGGATTCAACAAGTCCCACTCGGCCTGCTACGGACTGGTGGCCTACCAGACCGCCTATCTCAAGGCGCACTACCCGGCCGAGTACATGGCGGCGCTTCTCACCTCCTCGAAGAACAACCGGGACCGCACCGCGATGTACCTGAAGGAGTGCCGCCGGATGGGCCTCCAGGTAAAGGTGCCCGACGTCAACGAGTCGGGGATGGACTACGAGGTTCGCTCGGGAGGCATCCGGGTGGGGCTGTCGGCGATCCGCAACCTGGGGGAGTCGGTGGCCCAGAAGATCATCGAGGCCCGCCGGGAGAAGGGGGCCTTCGAGAGTTTCGTGGACTTCTGCGAGAAGGTGTCGGTGGAGGCGCTGCGGCGGAACACGCTGGAGTCGCTGGTCAAGGGGGGAGGGTTCGACGGCGTGGGCCACACCCGGCGAGGACTCATCGAGGTCTTACCTCTGATCGTCGACTCGGTGGTGGACCGCCGCCGCCAGGAAGAGGCCGGCCAGTTCTCCCTGTTCGGGGGCGGAGGGCTGCCGGACCTGACCTTGCCGGACATCCCCGACCACCAGTGGGACAAGCAGGTGCGCCTCTCCTTCGAGAAGGAGATGCTGGGGTTGTATCTCTCCGATCATCCTCTGGCGGAGAAGGCCGCGGCCGTCCAGGCGGCCGCCGACGCCGTCACGTCGGAGTTGAAGAGCCTCCCCGACAAGTCCAAGGTCAAGATCGCCGGGTTGATCGTCTCGGCTTCGAACCGGTGGACGCGCAAGGGCGACCGGATGATGGTCCTGACCGTGGAGGACCTGGACGGCGAGGTGGAAGTGGTGGTCTTCCCAAAGGCGGCGGAGCGTTACCAGGAGCTGTTGGTCGCCGATCAGATGGTGGTGGTGTCGGGAAGGGTGGACCGGCGCGAGGACGTGGTGCAACTCATAGCCAGCCGGATCGAGTCGCTCCAACCGCCCCCTCCCTCGCTGAACATCAGCCTCAGCAAAGGCCTCATCGGCGAACGCGAGATCGCCCGGAGGCTGGGCGAGGTGCTGCGCCGCCATCCCGGAAAGCGACAGGTGGTGTTCCACATCAAGGAGGACGGCACCCACATCTTCACCTCCGGTCCCAAGGTAAGCGGGGAAGCGGGATTGGTAGCCGAACTCGAGGAGCTACTGGGCGCCGACACAGTGGTGGTGGCTGCGTAACCACTCGGATCGGCTTCGATATTCACAAGACTGGTTAGACAGCGAAAGGGGGGTCGGCCACGGCGTGGCAGCTACAGGAGGCGAAGGGAGGCGAATGCCCGCTAGTTCACTTCCCCGCTCGGTTCATGCTGGACGATCACCTTCCGGTGCGGATAAGGTATGTCGATCCCGGCGGCGTCTAGGGCTTCCTTGATCCGCAGGCGCAGCTCGCGTTCGGTCCGCCACTGCAGGGAGGGCTTGGTCTTGGCGCGCACCCGGATGAAGATGCCGGACTCGCCCAACTCCTGAACGCCTTTGACCTCGGGGGGCTCGGACAACTCGTCCCCGCCCCATTCGGGGTCGTTCCACATGTCGTCGCCGGCCTGCCGGATCACGTTTATCGCCTCTCGCAGGTCACAGTCGTAGGAGACCTCTATGTCCACTTGCGCCCGCGCCCACAACTGGGAGTAGTTTCCGACGAACTCGATGTTCCCGTTGGGAACGGTCCAGACAACACCCTGGCGGGTGCGGATCGATGTCGACCTGAGGGATATTCTCTCCACGGTCCCTCGCCCTCTTCCGAAATCTATGTCGTCCCCGACGCTGTAGATGTCCTCGATCATCGTGAAGACGCCACTCAGGAAGTCCCTGACCACGGCTTGGGAGCCAAAGCCGATGGCGATGCCGAGGATGCCCGCGCCTGCTATGAGCGGACCCAGGTCGATGTTGAGTTGGCCCAGGGCCAGCAATGTCGTAAACGTCCATATTGTGAACAGGGCCACGCTGCGAAGCACCCCGGCCAGGGTCTCGGCTCTGGCCTTGGCCCGTAGCTTCTCCGCTTCTATCGAGACGGTGGGGTCACGTCCGACATCCCTGAGATCCGGCCGTGCGAGCCGTGAGGTGAAACGTCCAATAGCCCGCTTGACGGCATGAGAAGCCACCCACCCGGCCAGCAGGATAAGTAGCACGGCCAACCCGGGGCCCATCAGCCACGTGGCCACATCCGCCAGGAACCGGTTACCGGTCCATTCGAAGACCTTTACACAAACGATGTTCGTCTGATCACCGCACGCCGACACGGTGGTGCTCCCTTGAGCTATGAGGAACATGGCATGGCTACCTGCGTTCGGCTCGACAAAAACGTGGGTCAGGAGTCTACCGACGGCCGTACATCCGGAGGCTGGGTCAGCCAAGGTCGTTGACGGAGTTATTCTTGACGCGACAGTGGCCGGCCAACTTGATGTGGATGCGATGATCGCCCGTTATCGCGGCAGGGCGGAGGCGGTCCGGAACCGCTCGCTCCCTCCGGTGGCGGGCGAGGAGCGGCGGCGCTTCATCCAGCAGGCGGAGGAGGACTACATGGACTACTCGCTGGTGGGAGCCGCCAAGTGGTCGGTGGAGGAGGGCCACCTGGTTCTGCGCATCCCCCTCGGCGGGGGAGGCTAGCCCTAGGCGGGTTTCTGCAGCTTCCCGCTGCGTTGGGCGGCCCGGCGTTCCGACTCCAGTCTTTCCAGGTCCACTCCCTGGGTGTTCAGGAAGGTGAAGGCGTCTGCGATGCGAGTGTGTCCGGCCACTTCGGCGATCTGGCGGTGCATCTCTATGCACACCCGCCGGTAATTGGGATGCCCGGCCGGTTGGGTGCGCAGTTCGATCAGGTGCAGCGCCTGGCGGGCGTTCATCTCCATCATGAACCTGATGTGGTAGGCGAACGGCACCGAGTACTGGGCGACCTGGCGGCCCAGGGAGGTCCGCACCCGCTCGTAGAACTCTCCGGCCTCTTCCAGGGTCCGGTCCCAAAGGCCTGTAAGGCCGGCGTCGGCCAACTCCTCGGGTCGCTCGTGGCCGAGCCGGGTGGTGAGGGGCTGCCACTCGATGGTCATCATGCGGTGGCGCTGGATGTCCCGGAACGCCCCGAAGTCGCACACCACGTCGAAGCGGTAGTAGCTTCGCTCCAGGGCCCTCCCCGGCTTGTGGCGGCGGTTGCGGCGGTCTCCCACCATCGACGCGAGCAACTCGGTGATCTGCTCCGATGACATCCGGTCAACGGTGTCCCGCAGTTGGGCGTCGGGGAGTTCGGAGACGCTGTACAGGGCCGCGGCGGCCAGTTTCCGCTCGGCGTCGGGATCCCAGTCGGTGAGGGTCACCTCGGTTGCCGGGACCGGGCTGACACCCAGGCGTTCGGCCATCTCCTCCAGCCGGGAGCCAGTCTCCGAGAGATAATTGCTCCACAGCACTCCCCGGTTCGGAAGGTCCACCCGGGTGAGGAAGGAGGGGATCACCTTGCGAAGTTCGGTCAGCATCATGGCGCCGTAGTCCCGCACCTCCCGGAGGGGGTGGGCCTGCATGCGGATCAGGGCCATCTCGTATGCCTGGCCGGTTGCGTAGATCCCCACGTTGGAGAGGGTTGAGGCGGGGAGCAGGCCCCTGATCGAGTCGAAGGCCTTGGCCCGGATGGCGGCCCGGTGTATCCAGGCCGGGTCCCCTTCCCGGCGGGGGTGGCGCTCGGTGAAGTAGTCGACCATCACCGGGCGCATCTCCCGGTAGGTCTCGAACAGGCGGTTCATCATGGCCAGGTAGTCGTCGCGGAGGGGCGACCCCTCGATCTCGGGGGGAACGAAGAACCGGTACCGGCCGCCGAGGGTCTGATCGTAGGCGATGTAGCGGGTGGACTGTTCGAGGTAGGCGGCCAGACGTCCCCACTCCAGCACCTTGGTCAGGAGGTTCGAGGCCTGCTCGCAGGCCAGATGGACTCCTCCCAACTGTGCTACCGAGTCGTCTCCGTACTCGTAGAACACTCGTTTGTAGAGGTCCTCGGCGCGCTTGAGCTTGATGAGGGGGTCCTCTTGGCTCATCTCGGCGGCGATGGCCTCGATCCCGGTCTCGGGATCGGTTACGAACTCATCCAGAAAGAGCCGGCGGAGGGACTTGTGGGTCCTGCTGTACCGGGCGAACAGGGCGCCCTTCACGACCTCGGGGAGATTGATCAGGGCGAACACCGGCCCGTCGAGGTCGGTGAAGAAACGGCTCAGGATCCCGCGCTCGGACTCGGTGAAGGACTCGCGGTGATACGCCATGGAGCTAATAATGATATGGGAGGCCCGTCACGCGGTACCGTAACACCGAAATGGGGTCGGTTGTGTTTCGCGTGGTGATCGGAGCGCTGGTGGTGTTCGCCATCGTCCTGGCGCTGATCCCCCTGCTGGCCGCCCTGGACCTGGCCCGGGGAGGGAGCGGGTTCGGGATCTGTCCGGACGGGGTGTGGCTGTGCTCCGATCCGTACCTGCCGGTGGTCCGCCTGACCGGCCTGGTGGGACTGGGCATCGGGGCGGTGGCGGTGGGGATCCGGGTCGCCCGCCGCGGGCTCCGGTGGGCCGAACGCCAGGAGGTTCCTCCTCCCGGGTAGCGGAGGTCCCGGGCCGTCTGCAGGCGTAACTCGAAAGTCATCCGCCTCGTAGCCGGATGCCCATCTCCTCCAGGCTCTCGGTGGCGATGAACAGTCCTTCAGACGAAGCGCACACCGCCTCTCCCGACAACAACTCGGCCGCGATGACCAGGCGCTTGCCACGGCGTTCGGTCACCCGGCCTCGCACCCACAGTTCGGCATCGTCCACCCCGGCGGGACGGTGGAACCGGACCTCGATCCGGCCGGTGACCACCATCGTGTGATGGGACAGGATCGCCGCCCACACCGAGACCTCGTCGAGCGTGGTGGTGACCACCCCGCCGTGGAGGGTCCCGTAGGTGCCCCTCAACTCTTCGCGGGGACGGAAGTCGGCAATGGCGTAGCCGTCACCGGTGCGAAAGCCTTCCATCCGGAGCCCGTGAGGGTTGTGGGCGCCGCAGGCGAAGCACCCCTCCCCGTAGTAGTCTCGCACATCGGTGATCAGGTCCCGGACGGCCTGGCTGCTGAGGTCCTTCATGGTCCGGGGTTGTCGACCGCGGCTTCGGGGTTCGATGCCCGGGAAGGGGCGTCGGGCTCAACTAGCATCGGTGTGGAGTGGCATCCAAGTTCCTATCGGACGGTAGCGCGCCCACCCCCGCCCAGCGGGGAAAGGCGCGGGCGGTGCTCAATCGTCTGATCCGCCGCTATCCCGCCGCACGGACGGCGCTCGACTATGCCAACCCCTGGGAGTTGCTGGTCTCCACCGTGCTCTCGGCCCAGACCACCGACGAGAACGTCAACCGGGTGACGCCCGCGCTGTTCCGGCGGTGGCCCACCGCCGAGGACCTGGCCGGAGCCTCCCTCGAGGAGGTGGAGAGCGTGGTCTTCTCCACCGGGTTCTACCGCCAGAAAGCCCGCTCGATCGTGGAGCTTTCCCGGGATCTGACGGAGAGGTACGAGGGAGTGGTTCCTGCGGATCTGGAGGAGTTGATCACCTTGCGGGGCGTGGGGAGGAAGACCGCCAGCGTGGTGCTGGCCGAGGCGTTCGGCGTTCCCGCCATCGCGGTCGACACCCATGTCCGGCGGGTGACCGGGAGGATCGGCCTCACCATCCAGACCGACCCGGAGAAGATCGAGGTCGATCTCAAGTCCCTCTATCCGACCAAGGCATGGGACGGCGTCTCCATGAGGTTCATACAGTTCGGACGGGACATCTGCGATGCGCGGGCGCCGCGGTGCGGAGAGTGCGAGATGCTGTTCGACGGCTTGTGTGACTGGCCGGACCGTTCCTGAACGGGTCCTGCCCGCTCCCGTGAGAGGAATGCTTCGCCCGTGATCCGAGGTCCGAGAGGATGGGACCGGCGCATCCTGGCCCTGGCAGTTCCCGCCCTGGCGGCCCTGGTCGCCGATCCGCTGCTCTCGCTGGTGGACACCGCGTTCGTGGGGCGCCTGGGGAGGGTGGAGTTGGCCGCGCTGGGGGTGGACACGGCCCTCTTCGGCATGGCGTTCGCGGTGTGCAACTTCCTGGCCTTCGTGACCACTCCCATGGTGTCCCAGAGCCTGGGGCGGGGGGACAGGGCCGGAGCGACCCGGGTGGTCAACCAGGCGATCGTGACCGCCATCGGCCTGGGCTTGGTCGGGGTCGTGGTGTTCTGGACGGCGTCAGGCGTCCTGGTGGGCATGATGCAAGCGTCGGCGGAGGTCACCGCCCCGGCGGTCGAGTATCTCCGCATCCGGGCCTTGGCCTTCCCGGCGGCCTTGTTGAACCTGGCATCCCATGGGATCTACCGCGGATACCAGGACACCCGCACCCCGATGTGGGTCTCGGTGGGAGTCAACGCCTTCAACGCGGCGCTGGACCCGGTTTTGATCTTCGGTCTGGGGTGGGGCCTTGCCGGTGCGGGGTGGGCGACTGTTACCGCCCAATGGCTGGGAGCCGGCTGCTTCTTCCTGCTTCTCTCCCGGCGTGCATCGGTCGAAGGATGGACGATCCGGGGGACGAGATGGGCCGACCTGCTCCGCTTCTGGGGGATGGGGGCGGTCCTGGCGCTCCGGACCCTGTTCCTGGTGATGACCCTCACGCTGAGCGTGGCGGCCGCGGCCCGGGTGGGGACGGTGGAGGTGGCCGCCCACCAGATCATGGTCGGCGTGTGGGCCCTCTGCTCGTTCACGCTCGACTCGATGGCGATCGCCGGCCAGGCACTGGTGGGGGAGCAGGCCGGACGCGGGGACGTTTCCAGCGCGCACCAGGTCACCTGGCGCCTGCTGGGCTGGGGATTGGTGATGGGAGTGGTGATCGCCGCACTGCTGCTGGCGTCGGCAGCCTGGCTGGGCGGGGTGTTCACCGACGACCGGGCGGTGGCAGGTGCGGTGAGGGGAGTGGTGCCCCTGGCCGCCCTGATGCAGCCCCTGGGCGCCCTGGTGTTCGTGGCCGACGGGATATTCATGGCGGTCCTGGCTGTGCGCCTCCTGGCCGCCTCCACGGGCGCGGGCCTGGCGGCGGCGGCCGCGGTGTTGTGGGTCTCCGACGCGGCGGGAGGAGGACTGCCGGGTGTGTGGTGGGCGATCCTCGCCATGATCGTGGCTCGCTCCTGTGTGTTCGCCTGGGGAGGGCGGCAGGGATTGGGGAGGTGGATAAGGGGCGGGAAGCGGTAACTCGTTCACCCATCCCGGACAAGCGGCAGCAGTGACGACGAGGCGGGAGGCTGGCGCAGGGTCGGGTTCAGCCTCCGACGGCCGGATCGGTCACGGTCTGGCCACGTCGAGGCGCCCGAGGAAGAACTGGACCATCGGGCCGATCAGCACCGCGAAGGCCACCGTACCCAGCCCTATGGTTCCGCCGAGCAGCCAACCGACCAGCAGCACCGTGCCCTCGATGAGAAACCGTGCGAGCCGGATCGAGAGGCCGCGCTTGGCCAGGCCGGTCATGAGGCCGTCCCGCGGGCCCGGTCCGAGCCGCCTTCCGATGTAGATGCCCGATCCGAGCGCCACGATCACGAGCCCACCCAGCATGAGGGCCAGGCGCGCCACGAACGACGCCGGGGGTTCAATCAGGAGCAGCGTGCCGTCGATTACCAATCCGACGACCATGATGTTGAGGACGGTGCCGAGCCCGGGCCGCTGCCGAAGGGGGATCCAAGCCAGCAAGACGACGAACCCGGTGAGAATCCCGGCCACCCCGATGGTGAGCGGGGTGTGGATCGATATCCCCTGGTGAAGGGCCTCCCAGGGAGACAGGCCGAGGTCGGCCTCCACCATGAGGCCCATGCCGAATCCGAACAACACCAGACCGAAGAGCACCGCCGGCAGCCGGCGCACCGTCGTGCGGGCCCGATCGCTCAAACCGGCGCCGTCGCCTTGAACAGGAACCGCTTCTCGGACTCCGTGACGAGCACCCCATCGAACCCGGCGCCGGCGAGCCGGGCTTCGAGACCGGCCGGATCGACCGGGTTGTAGGTGTCCCACAGATGGAACATCCGCAAGCGCGGGCTGGTCTTCGAGTCGGATCCGGCCAGCACTCCGCCCGGCGCCAGAACGCGCCGGCATTCGGCCAGGATGTCGTCCTGCTCGGCGGCCGTCGGAACGTGATGGAGCATCGTGCAGCACACCACGACGTCGAACGACTGGTCGGCGAGCGGCAGGTCGGAGGCCGAACCGGTGTGGACGGTGACGCTGGAGCCGAACCGGCCGCGGAGTCGTTCGGCGGCCCTCGGGTCGATCTCCACCGTGGTCAGACCCGCCACTCCACACTCGAGTAGCGCGGCGGTGACCAGCCCGGGGCCCGGTCCGATCTCCAACACCCGGCCCTGCAGGTCGACGCCGTCGAGGACATCGGGCAGCACGTGATCGACCATCAATCGTTTCCACCGCGCCGACTTGCAGTACCAATCGTGGATGCGGTTCACGTCGATGCCGGTCGATCAGACCGCTCCAAGAGATAGACCACCCGGTTGCTGACCGCCACCTAGGTTACTGCAACGGTCGGTGCCGGCCCTTGCAAGGAGGGACAACCCCCACACAGGCAGGCCGACACTCCGACCAAGCCTCTTCCAACGCGCCTTATGGCCACGGCGTAAGAAGTCATCAACGGTAAAATCGGTGTTGAAGGCAATGAATTTGCCAGCGGCACCCTACGCTCGGAAGGCGCTCAATGAATTTCTTGGACATGGCTCTGGCCCTGCAACTGGCGGTGGCGTTCGGAGGGGGCCTCCTGGCCTTCATCTCTCCCTGCGTGCTGCCGCTCCTCCCGGGTTATCTGGCGATGGTGTCGGGATATTCGGTAGCCGACCTGCAGAAAGGGGTGGCGTCCACCGCCAAGGTGCTCCGGGCTTCCCTCTTGTTCGTGGTGGGCTTCACCCTTATCTTCGTGGCCCAGGGGGCGGGCGCCACTTCCGTCTCCCGTTTTCTCCTGCAGAACCAGGTGGTGGTCACCCGGATCGCCGGAGCGGTGATCGCCCTGTTCGGAGTTGCCATGGTAGGGATGTCCTTCTCCGGCTGGGGGATCTTCGGCTGGTTCTCCCGGGAGAGGCGGTTCCACGTGGTGTCCAACCGGTTCGGAGTCCTGTCTCCGGTGGTGTTGGGCGCCGCCTTCGGGTTCGGCTGGTCTCCCTGTATCGGCCCGATCCTGGGAGGGGTGCTGGCGATCGCCGCCTCCCAGGACACGATCCTGGCTGGGATGCTCCTCCTGTTCGTCTTCTCCCTGGGCATCGGGGTTCCCTTCGTACTGTCGGGTATCGGGCTCTCCAAAGCCTTCGGCGCCTTTGCGGTGGTTCGAAAGATCAGCCGCCCGCTCATCGTGGTTGCCGGGGTTCTCATGACCGCCTTCGGGGTTCTGATGATGTTCAACGGGCTCAGCTGGCTGTCGAGAGTGATATCCAACCTCTTCGCGGCGCTCCCCCTGCTCAGTAATCTGACAGAGATCTAACAAAAAGCCAGAGTCTCCCCCAAGTTTCAGATCAGCCACCCTCGGTATGAACAACCTCACGGTCACCCCTTCCCTCGATGAATACCTGGACCTGGCCGCCCGCTGCCGGGTGGTGCCCGTGGCGGTCGACCTGGTCGGCGACCGGGAGACCCCGCTCACGGTGTTCCAGAAGCTGGCCGCAGACCAACCGGGGTTCCTCCTGGAGTCGGTGGAGGGTGGAGAGCGCTGGGCGCGCTGGTCGTTCGTGGGATGGGACCCGGCCTTCATCCTCACCGCCCGGGACGGGAAGTGTGAGATAACCGGAGCCGATATAGAGTTGCCGGACGGAGACCCCCTGGAGGTGCTGGAGGAGTTGCACCGCCAGTTCGCCCTGCCCGAGATGCCCGGGTTCCCGCCGCTGTATTCGGGGATGGTGGGATACCTCGGATATGACTGCGTCCGCTACGTGGAGCACCTTCCCGACCGGCCTCCCGACGACCGGGGTCTCCCAGAGATGCTGTGGCACTTCCTGGGCGGGCTGGCGGCGATCGACCGATTCTCACAGACCATCACCCTGATGAGGAACATCTATGTAGGCGAGGATCCGGCCAACGACTATCGGGAAGCTGTCGACCTGCTGACCCGGGATGCGGCCCGTCTTGCGGCGCCGCACCGGTACGAGCTTCAACCGGCGGTTGCCGAGTTACCGCCGACCCCGCCGTTCGTCTCCACGTTCACCCGTCCCGAGTACGAGGCGGCCGTGGTGAAGGCCCGGGACTACGTGTGGGCCGGCGACGTCTTCCAGGTGCTTCCCAGCCAGCGGCTCACCGTGCTTTTCTCGGGGGACAGCTTCGACATCTACCGGGCGCTGCGGCTCATCAACCCCTCGCCCTACCTGTTCTATGTGCGGTCCCCGGAGGTGGAGATAGTGGGGTCGTCGCCGGAGTTGATGACCAGGGTTCGGGACGGGAAAGTCCACTCGCGTCCCATTGCCGGCACCCGTCCCCGGGGCGCCACCCCCGCCGAGGACGAGGCTCTCGCCGAGGAACTCCTGGCCGATCCCAAGGAGCGGGCCGAGCATGTCATGCTGGTGGATCTGGCCCGGAACGACGTGGGACGGGTGTGCGAGTTCGGCACCGTGCAGGTGGACGAGTTGATGGTGATAGAGCGCTACAGCCACGTGATGCACATCGTGTCGGCCGTTTCGGGGACCCTTCGGGACGATGTGGGTCCCGTGGATGCGCTGAGGGCTACCTTTCCCCACGGGACGGTATCGGGAGCGCCCAAGGTGCGGGCCATGGAGATCATCGACGAACTGGAACCGGTGGCTCGAGGACCGTACGCGGGGGCGGTCGGGTATATCGACTTCTCCGGCACGATGGATACCGCCATCTGCCTGCGAACCGTGATCGTGGCCGACGGTTCGGCCTGGGTGCAGGCCGGCGGGGGAGTGGTGGCCGACAGCCAGCCGGGGTTCGAGTACGAAGAGACCATGAACAAGGCGGCGGCCCCGCTGGCTGCCATCGCCTTGGCCGCCCGTGGCTGATCCGGGACACGGGAGTCCGGTGTCCGCCGGGTCCGGCGTGCCCGACAGCTTCGGGAACGTGACGGCTGAGTACCTGGCCCTCCGCAGGGAGTGCGGACTGGTGCCGGGGCGGTGGGAGGTTGTGTGGGTGGAGGGACCGGATGCGGTCGCGTTCCTGCAGGGCCTGGTCTCCGCCGATGTGGAGGGATTGTCGGAGCGGGGGGTGTGCCGCTCCTTCCTCCTGACTCCCCGGGGCATGGTCCGCTTCTCATTGTGGGTCTTGAAGGTAGGCGACAAGCTGGGTCTGGTCTGCGGCCGGGACGAGGGTCCGGACCTCTCCGAGACCCTCGAGTACTACCGGATCCGTGTCAAGGCGACGGTCCGCCTCGATCCCCGGCCGGTCTCCGCCCTGGTGGGGCCTACCGCTCCCTGGACGACGACCCTGGAGCAGGGCAGGTGGGAGTCAATCGACAAGGACTTCCGGGCGTCGGCGCCCCTGGCCGGCACGCCGAGGGTGTTCTTCACCGGGGAGGCGCCCGGGGGGATCGGGCCGGTGGGAGAGCTTGCCTGGCGGGCGGTGCGGGTGGAGAGCGGCGAACCGGAGGTGGGCCTGGACCTGGACGACCGGACCATCCCCCAGGAGACTGGGGAGTTGGCGGACGCGGCGATCTCCTTCGACAAGGGGTGCTACCTCGGTCAGGAGTTGGCCGCCCGGATCGACAGTCGAGGACGGGTGAACCGCACCCTGCGGGGCCTGGAGGTGAGGACCAATCTCCTCCCTCCCGAGGGAGCCGAGGTGCGGGATGGTGAACGGAAGGTGGGAAGGATCACTTCCGTGGCTGAGTCTTTGGAGTTGATGGCGCCGGTGGGACTCTCCCTGATAAGGCGGGGCACCGACCCGGGAGACGAGGTCCGGATCCGCTGGCAGGGCGGGGAAGCGCCCGCCAGGGTACGGGTCCTCCCGTTGGTGGACGCCTAGGGGTTGGTCGCCCTCGATTTCAGGCTTCGGTCAGAACTTCTACTATGAACGGGATGATCGATCAAGCCTTGGGCCTGGAACAGAAGATCGACCTCTACAGGTCGATGTATCTGATCCGCAGGTTCGAGGAGCGGGCCGCCCACCTGCGCCAGCAGGGTTTCATCCCCGGGTTCCTGCATCCCTACGTGGGCCAGGAGGGGGTGGCGGTGGGAGTGTGCGCCGCTCTCGAGGAGGGGGACGTGATCACCAGTACTCATCGCGGCCATGGCCACATGCTGGCCAGGGGCGCCGACCCTGCCAGGATGTACGCCGAGCTGTATGCCCGCCAGGACGGGTACAACCGCGCCAAGGGGGGGTCCTTGCACCTGATCGACGTCGAACTGGGGTTCCTGGGCGCCAATGGCATCGTCGGCGGGGGGATTCCCCTCGCCACCGGCGCCGCGCTCCAGAAGAAGAGGGAGGGCAGGGGGCGGGTGGCGGTTTCGTTCTTCGGGGACGGCGCCACCAACGAGGGGAGCTTCCACGAGTCGTTGAACCTGGCTTCCCTGTGGTCGCTGCCGGTGGTGTACGTATGCGAGAACAACTTCTACGGGGAGTTCACTCCCCAGCACAAGCACCAGCCAATCACCGAGATAGCCCGGCGGGCCGACTCCTACGCCATGGAGGGAGTGGTGGTGGAGGGAAACCACGTCCTCGAGATGCGGGAGGCCACCCTGGCAGCGGTCGAACGGGCCCGGGCCGGGGAGGGTCCCACGTTGATCGAGGCGAGGACCTATCGCCACCGGGGTCACTACGAAGGGGACATGGCCCGCTACCGTCCTCCCGGAGAGCTTGAGGAGTGGTTGGCCCGCGATCCGCTCCGGCTGTTCGAGGAGCATCTGCGGGCAGGGGGCGTGAACGACAGGTTGGTGGAGGAGGTGCAAGCCGGAGTCGAGGAGACACTGGACGATGCCGCCCGTTTCGCCGAGGCCAGTCCCCACCCGCTTCCCGCCGAGGCCCTGGAGGACGTGTACATGGAGACCCACGACGGGAGGGCGCTCCGATGAGAAATCTCCCCTACCGGGACGCCATCCGCGAGGCGCTGATCGAGGAGATGGAGAGGGACCCCGACGTGATCCTCATCGGAGAGGACATAGGAGAGGCGGGCGGGGCCTTCGGGGTCACCAGGCGACTCCAGAGACAGTTCGGGCCCGAGCGGGTCTACGACACCCCCATCTCCGAGGAGGCCATCGTCGGCGCCGCGGTGGGCGCCGCCCTGGTGGGGGCGCGTCCGGTGGTGGAGGTGATGTTCGGGGACTTCGTGACACTGGCCATGGACATGCTGGTCAACCAGGCGGCCAAGACGTGCTACATGACCGGGGGGAGGATCGGGGCGCCGGTGACTGTCAGGATGGTGACCGGCACTGCGGGGGCCACCGCCGGACAGCACTCCCAGAGCCTCGAGGCCTGGTTTGTCCACACCCCGGGCGTCAAAGTGGTGGCGCCCTCGAACGCCGGGGACGCCAAAGCCCTCATGAAGGCTGCCATCAGGGACCCCGATCCGGTGATGGTCTTCGAGCACAAGTTGCTCTATGGGCGCCGCGACCCGGTCCCCGACCAGGTCGATCCGTTGCCGCTGGGTGTGGGAAGGGTGGTCCGGGAGGGAGACGACGTCACGGTGGTCTCCTATCTTCACACGCTCTATGCGGCGGTGGAGGCAGCGGAGAGTCTCGAAGCCGAGGGCATCTCCGTAGAGGTGCTGGATCCTCGTTCGCTGGTTCCGTTCGACCGAGGGCTGCTCGCTTCCTCCCTCCGGAAGACCGGGCGGCTGGTCGTGGCGCATGAAGCGCCGGGCCGGGGAGGGATGGGAGCGGAGATCGCCGCGGTGGCCGCAGGGGAGATGTGGGACTGCCTCCGGGCCCCGGTGGTCCGGGTGTGCGGTAGGAACACACCCATGCCCTACGCGCCGGAGATGGAAGGGTTTGTCATCCCCGACGCCGGGCGGATCGCCGACGGCATCCGGGCCACATTGAGGCAACCGGCCGCCCGGCGGCCGTGGTCCTGACCATAAGCGGTCGCAGACTCACAGAGAAGGGAGAACACAAATGGCCAAGAACATCCTGATGCCCAAGTGGGGCCTGACCATGGAAGAGGGGACCGTGGTGGTATGGGAGATAGAGGTGGGAGACGAGGTCGAGGTTGGGGATGTCATCGCAGTGGTGGAGACCGAGAAGGTGGAGGTGGACCTGGAGTCGCCGGAGGCGGGGACGGTCGTGCAGATACTCGTGCCGGAGGGAGAGACGGTCGAGGTCGGCGCGGCGCTGGTGATAGTGGAGTGATCCCGGGAAGGAGGCAGCCATGATGGCAGGAACCGGGATGACGGACCTGTCCGGACAGGTGGCGATCGTCACCGGGGGCGCACGGGCGATAGGGCGGGAGATCGCCGAGAAGCTGGCCTCCCGGGGGGCGACCGTGGAGATCTTCGACCTGGCGGCGGCCGCACAGACGGTGGAAGCCATCCGGGCCGAGGGTGGCCGCGCCGAGTTTCAACTCCTGGACGTCACCGATGAGGAGGGGGTGAAGAGCGCGGTCCGGCAGGTGGTCGACCGAAACGGCCGGGTGGACATACTGATCAACAACGCGGGACTCTTCGCCGGGATTGCGCGCCGACCATTCTGGGAGATCGACCTGGCCGAATGGCGCCGGGTGATGGAAGTCAACGTGGACTCGATCTTCCTTCTCTGCCGGGAGGTCCTGGAGCCGATGAAGGCCTCGGGCGGGGGACGGGTTGTGAACCTCTCGTCAAACGTGATCACCTTCGGCATGGCCGACCTGATGCACTACGTTGCTTCCAAGGGGGCGGTGTCGGTGATGACCCGCAGTCTTGCCAGGGAGATGGGCCCCTTCGGCATCGCCGTCAACGCGGTCGGACCCGGCCTGGTCACCACCGAGGTCACCACCGCCGAGATTTCCGAAACGTACCTGCGGCTGGTGGCCGAGGGCCAGATGCTCACCCAGCCGATATTTCCTGCCGACATCGCCGACGCCGTGGCCTTTCTGGCGTCGCCCGCCGGGAGGATGATCACCGGACAGACCTTGTTCGTGAACGGGGGCGCCACCGCCGGAGGAGTGTGATGAGGTACTCGATCAGTCTCCAGTTCATGTGGACTGATCTCCCGTTCGCGGACCGGGTGCGGAAGGCGGCGTCACACGGTTTCGACCAGATCGACCTCTGGGACTGGAGAGACTTGGACATAGACCGGCTCGCCGAGACCTGTCGGACCGAGGGTGTGGCCCTGGGAAGCTTCTTCGGGCACCGCCAGGCCGGATTGGCCGACCCCTCCCAACGGGACCGGGTGCTTGAGGAACTCGCCGCCTCGGTGAAGGCGGCCCGGCGGGTCGGAGCCACCCAGTTGCACACCTTCAGCGACGGCATCGGACCGGGCGGGGTGATCCAAAAGCCTCCGCCCCTTCGTTGGGAGGCCCGCTACCAGTCCTGTGTGGAGGGACTGGAGGAGGCGGTAAAACTGGTGGAGGGAACCGGGATCACCCTGGTGGTGGAGGCGATCAACAACATCTACGTTCCCGGATATTTCTGGGATGAGGTCGGGATCACCCTGGCGATCTGTCGGGCCGTCGATCATCCCCAGTTGCGGCTGGCGTTCGACTGCTTCCACCAGCAGCTCGCCGGCGGGCGGTTGACCGACCACCTGAGGGAGGCGCTTGCATGGATGGCCCGCTTCGATGTGGCCGATGTCCCCGGGCGGGGACAGCCGGGTACCGGCGAGATCAACTTTACGCACCTGCGCAGAGTGCTGGAGTCCGAGGGATACGACGGTGTGGTCTCATTCGAGGTGGATCCGGTGGGCGGGGACAGCGACGCGGCGGTCCGGGCGTGTCGCCGGGTATTCGGTTTCTAGCGCTGCCAACCCCGGCCGCCCGGCAGGGCGGGGATTCGTAGTATTGGCGCCCATGCTGGACGGGATCCTTTCATCCACCCGCCGCCGGATCTCCCGGCTGGGAGAGCGATCGCGGGCCGATTCCGCCCGCCGGCCGGTCCGGGCCTTCGAAGACGCCCTGGCCGGCGCCGGGCTGGCGGTGATCGGAGAGGTGAAGAGGAAGTCTCCCTCCCGTGGCGTGTTGGCCGAAGAGCTCGACCCGGTGCGCCAGGCCAAGATCTACGAGCAGGCCGGAGCGGCGGCGGTCTCGGTGTTGACCGAGCCGGAGCACTTCTCCGGCTCCAATCAAGACCTGAGCGCCGTTTCCGAGGCGGTGGGGATCCCGGTGATCCGAAAGGACTTCATCCTCGATACCGCCCAGGTGTGGGAGTCGCGTCGCATCGGCGCCGACGCCCTGCTGCTGATCGTTGGGATCCTGGCAGATGAGCAGTTGAAGGACCTCCTGGAGGAGACCTCCCGGGCCGGGATGGCGGCGCTGGTGGAGGTGCACAATCCGGCGGAGGCGGAGCGGGCGATCGGGGCCGGCGCCCGGGTGGTGGGAGTCAACAACCGTGACCTGCGGGACTTCACCGTCGACCTGGGAACCGCCCGGCGGGTGGCGCCGTATCTGGCACGGGCTTCGGTGAAGGTGGCGGAGAGCGGCATTCACACCCCCGCCCAGGCTGCGATGATGGCCGAGGCGGGTTACGACGCCATCCTGGTGGGAGAGGCGTTGGTGCGCGCTCGACGGCCCGGGGAGTTGGTGTCGCGGATGAGGGGTGCGGTCTGATGGTGTGGGTGAAGGTGTGCGGGATCTCGAAGATGGCGGACCTCGAGGCGGCGGTGGAGGCGGGCGCCGACGCGGTCGGGCTGGTGCTTGCCTCCGGCACGCCCCGTTGCATCACGGTCGAACGGGCTAGGACCCTGGCCGGGCATTCTCCGATTCCCGGGATCGTGGTGACGGTGGATGAGAGCCCCGGCGACCTGATGGCGTTGGCCGAGCGAATCGGTGCGGGGGGCGTGCAGCCTCACGGGGACCATCAGGCCGAAGCGGCCGCGGCGGGGGTTCGGAACGGGCTGATGGTGCTCAGGCCTGTGACGGTGGGCACAGTAGGGGTGTCGGTGGACCACGTCCCCGGCTCCCAGATTCCCATCCTCGACACCGCCGACGCCCGCCGGCACGGCGGCACGGGCCGGACCTTCGACCACGACGCCCTGCCGCCCCTCCAGCGGAGGTGGGTCCTGGCCGGGGGAATGGGTCCCCACAACGTTGCGGAGGCGATTCAAAAGCTGCAACCATGGGGCGTGGACGCCTCCTCCCATCTAGAGTCGGAGTTGGGAGTGAAGGATCCCGCTCGTATACAGGCGTTCGTGAGAGAGGCCAAAGGACAATGAGAGCCAGACTGCACCGTCCCGACCCGAGGGGTCGCTTCGGGGAGTACGGGGGGCGGTTCGCGCCCGAGACCCTGATGACCGCGCTGGAGGAGTTGGAGGTGGAGTTCGCCTCCGCTTGGGCCGATCCGCTGTTCGTCGGCGAGTATCACCGGCTGCTGGAACTGTACGTGGGACGTCCCACCCCCCTGTATCCGGCTCATCGGCTAAGCGAACGGCTGGGAGTCGAGGTGTGGCTCAAGCGGGAGGACCTGGCGCACACCGGCGCTCACAAGATCAACAACGCCCTCGGGCAGGGACTCCTGGCTCATCGCATGGGGAAGCCGCGCATCATCGCCGAGACCGGGGCGGGACAGCACGGGGTGGCCACCGCCACCGCCGCGGCGGTGCTGGGTCTGGAATGCCAGGTGTACATGGGGGAGGTGGACATCCGCCGCCAGGCGCCCAACGTCTCCCGGATGCAGATCCTCGGCGCCGATGTGATCGGGGTTGCGTCGGGTGCGGGGACGCTCAAGGACGCGGTGAGCGAGGCCATGCGGGACTGGGCTCGAACCGTGGAGGAGACCCAGTACGTGATCGGGTCGGTGGTCGGACCACATCCCTTCCCGTGGATGGTCAGGGAACTGCAGAAAGTGATCGGCGACGAGGTGCTGCGCCAGTCCGAGCAACTGCCCGATGTGGCGGTGGCCTGCGTGGGGGGCGGCTCCAATGCGATCGGCATGTTCTGGCCGCTGGCGGGGACCGGAGTGGAGTTGGTGGGAGTGGAGGCCGGAGGAGAGGGGATCGGAACGGGGCGCCACGGGGCGTCCATCGGAGCGGGAAGCCCGGGGATCCTGCACGGCGCCCGCACCTACATGCTCCAGGACGATGATGGCCAGGTGCTGGAGGCCCACTCCATATCGGCGGGTCTCGACTATCCGGGGGTGGGGCCTGAGCATTCCTACTTCCAGGAGGTGGGCCTCGCCCGCTACGTCTCGGTCACCGACCGCGAAGCGCTGGACGGCGTGAGGCTCCTGGCCCTCACCGAGGGGATCATCCCTGCCCTGGAGAGCGCCCATGCGGTGGCCTGGGTGGCAAGGGAGGCGTCGTCTCTCCGTCACAAGACGGTGTTGATCAATCTCTCGGGCCGGGGCGACAAGGACATGGAGATGTTGGTGGAACGGCTGTGAGCAACTACGAGCGCGCAGCGGCGGCGCGGATGCGCTCGGGTGCGGAGAGGATCGCGGACCTCTTTTCCGTCGCCCGTGAGGAAGACCGGGCGGTCTTCCTGCCGTTCCTCACTGCCGGGCTTCCCAATCCGGCTTCCTCCACACAGTTGTTCGCAGCAATGGCGGAGGCCGGCGCCGACGGCTTCGAGGTGGGGATACCGTACTCGGATCCGCTCATGGACGGGCCGGTCATCTGCCGGGGGAGCGAGCAGGCCATCTTGGAGGGGGCTACCTTGGACCGCAGCCTCTCCATTCTCGGGGAGGTGGCGGAGACCACCGGCCTTCCCTCGCTGGCGATGACCTACGCCAATCCGGTGTTCCGGCGGGGCGCCGACCGGTTCTGCGACCGCCTGGCGGAGGCCGGGGCGGCCGGGTTGATCGTAGCCGACCTTCCCTTCGACGAGGCGGGCCCCTTGGGCGACGCCGCCCGCCGTCACGGCCTGGGATTGGTGCTCTTCCTGGCGCTCACCTCCGGTTACAACCGGATCAGGGCGGTGGCCGAGGCTGAGCCGTCCTTCATATATGCGGTCGCCAACCTGGGCGTCACGGGGGAGCGGAGCGAGTGGAGCAGCCGCGTGGAGAGACTCGTGGAGGGAATCCGCGAAGTGACTGATGTCCCCGTGGTGCTGGGAGTTGGCATCTCCACCCCCGAACAGGCCGCGATAGCCGCCGGGCTGGCCGACGGCTTCATAGTGGGAACCGCCCTGGTCCGGCGGGTACTGGAGTCCGCCGACGAGGAGGATGCGGCCCGGTCCCTGGCGGGCCTGGTGGGGGAGATGGCTTCCGCCGCCCGTCGATAGGCCGATCAGAGGGAAACATCGCCCCCCGGGAGGCGTCTTGGTAGGGGAGGGAGGAAGGACAGGTAATAAGGATTTGTCCATGCCTAGTGTGAGAATTGCAAGGGGGAGAAAAAAGATTTGAAAGGGGAGACCATGAAACGTTTGCTGACCGCAGCATTGGCGGTCTTGCTGGTGGCTTCGGCCTGTGGTATTGACGACGAGGGTCAGACCACGACAACCGCCCCTGCTACCACTGCCGCTACAACCGACACAACCCGCGCAGAAGAGCCGACATCCACCACTCGGGGCGATACCGCCACCACGGCAGGCAGCGGGGGTCCCGTCCTGGTCACTGTCGGGCTGCGCACCTTCGCGAGTTGCGATGCAATCCTCGGTTACTACATCGAGAACGCCCTTGAGTTGGTGGGACCCTACGGGCTGAACGGAGGGCCTTCTATTTATAGGTCCGACGACATGGTAGCCGAGGAAGCAATGGCAGCCGCCGAGGCCGACGCGGCGGCCGCAACCACAAGTTCACCGTCTGCGCCCTCCTTCACCGGCACCAACGTGCAGGTGGCCGGGGTGGACGAGGCCGACATGGTCAAGACCGACGGCTTCTACATCTACTCGCTGATGGATGACCGGCGCCGTCTCCGGATCGTCGAAGTGAAGGACGGAGCGATGAACCTCCAGTCCACTCTCGACGTCGGCTTCGAGCCCCGCGAGATGCTGCTCTATGAGGACATGCTCCTGCTGGTGGCTTCCGAGTACCGGGTGGGCGCCGTCACCCGGATCGCCCAGGTCGACATCTCGGACAGGGGATCGCCCGAGGTGATTGCGGACCTGAGCATGGACGGCGTTTACAACGGGTCGCGGCTCTCGGACGGTGTCGCCAGGGTGGTGATCACCTCCACCCCGGTGGGGATCGAGTGGGAGCATCCCCGCGGGAGCGGGCTGCGGGCCGAGCAGGAGGCGATCGAGGCCAACCGGGAGTTGGTGAGGAATTCCACTCTCGGCAATTGGCTGCCGGCCTACGTGCAGGCGGACCTCGACGGTGGAGATCCGGAGTGGGGGCAACTGGTCGATTGCTCCAACGTCCTGGCGCCGGGCGTGTTCTCTGGGTTGAACACCCTCTCCATAGTCATGTTCGACCTCTCCGAGGGCATCGGCGACTGGACCACCGCCAGCGTGGTGGCCGAGGGTGACACGATCTATGCCACCCCCGAAAGCGTCTACGTGGCTACCTCGCGGTGGGTCAACTGGGGAGCCCTTTCCGAAGACGACGTGCGATCGGAGTCTCGCGGATACACGACGCTGATCCACAAATTCGACACCTCCACCTCCGGCAGGCCCGTCTATGAGGCCAGCGGGGAAGTGGAGGGGTTCCTCCTGAACCAGTTCTCGATGGACGAATACGACGGAGACCTGCGAGTGGCCGCCACATCCGGACCGTCCTGGTGGTGGACCGAGGACTCGGAGAGTCACGTGACGGTGCTCCGACCAGAGGGCGATCTGCTGGAGGAGATCGGATCGGTCTGGGGACTGGGGGAGGGAGAGCGCATCTTCTCGGTGAGGTTCATGGGACCCGACGCCTACGTGGTGACCTTCCGCCAGGTCGACCCGCTCTACGCATTGGATCTCTCCGACCCCGCCAACCCCGAGGTGCTGGGCGAGCTCAAGATCCCGGGCTTCTCCTCGTACCTTCATCCGGTGGGCGACGACCTGCTGCTGGGCGTGGGCCAGGACGCCTCCCTGGAGGGATGGGTGGAGGGTCTGCAGGTCTCCCTGTTCGACGTCTCCGATCCAACCGATCCCATCCGGGTCGCTCAACTCCTTCTCCCCGAGGACCACGATTCGGACATGTACAGCTGGTCCCCGGTGCAGAACGACCACCGAGCCTTCCTCTACTTCGAGGACCTGGCCTACATCCCCTACCACGCTTATTGGTGGGAAGACGACGAGAGCAATTACGTGTTGGACGCGGGGGTGGCGGCGGTCGAGGTGAGGTCCGGCGATCTGGGCCTGGAAGCGCTGTTGCGTCCCCTCGAGGACGGGCCGGTCCGAGAGGACGAGAGATCGTGGAACCGGGTTTGGAGAGCCGTCCCCGACCGGGTGATCGTCATTGACGGCTGGCTCTACTCCGTCAGCCCATTCGGGATCGGCGTTCACGACACCGACACCTGGGAGCGGGGCGTCTTCCTCGAGTACCCCGAGCGCTAGGTTCCTGTCGGACGACAAGGTGTCCAAGTCGAACCCCTGGTGACCGGGGAAACCGCCGCCCCGGCGGAGAGCCGTTTTCGCGACAACGGAGACTGTTTCGCGAAAAACGGCTGGCGTCTCCTGGTCCGTTGGGCCCATCCCCCTCCACCACCGTTCCGTTGGTTGGGACACGCTCCGCCAGGACCCTTTGAGGGGCCTTAGCGTAGATTTTGATCCCTGTTCGGTCCGAGCGGCGCCCGGTTCGAACCGATAAGTGTTTGGTACCAGCCATTGTGCGACGGGGGTGGGGCGATAATCCACCTTCGGCCTGCGGTTAATTTGCCAGGGTTGGGGGTTTCTTCACACAACGGGCGTCGTGGTGGGTAGCGGCGGATGATTCCGGCCGCCGGATGTAATCTCGGTGGAGTCCAAGTGACGACCGGAAGAAGCGGAGGCCCCTGATGTCAATAGTCGAATATTCGGTGGAGGGTGCGGTGGCGGTGGTGCGTCTCAACCGTCCTCCTGTCAACGCGCTCTCCACCGAGTTGGGCGCCGCGCTGAACGAGGCCTTCGGGAGGGCGGAGGATCCGGCTGTCCGGGCGTTGATCCTCACGGGCCAGCCTCATTTCGCGGCCGGGGCGGACATCAAAGGGTTTCAGGCCGCCCACGAGTCCGGGGCGATCACCGACGACCTGGCCTCCGAACTGGTGGACGCCATATGGCGGTTGGAGGCCCTGGCCAAGCCGACCATTGCCGCCATATTCGGGTACGCCCTGGGAGGTGGCCTGGAGTTGTCGATGGGGTGTGACTTTCGCTACATGGCCGAAGACGCCCAGGTGGGTCAGCCCGAGGTGAAGCTCGGGATCATGCCCGGGGCGGGAGGAACGCAGCGGCTGGTGAGGATCGTCGGTTTCCAGAAGGCCAAGGAGATGGTCTATTCCGGCAGGTTCGTCTCGGCGGCCGAGGCGCTGGAGCTGGGGCTGGCGGACAAGGTGTTCCCCGCCGGTGAGCTGTTGGACCGGTCGATGGAGGATGCCCAACGCTGGGCGAGAGGCCCCACCGTGGCGCTGGGAACATCCAAGCGGGCCCTCATCGGGGGGCTGGGGCTCCCTCTGCGGGAGGCGATGGAGGTCGAGCGCCGGGCCTTCCTGGACTGTTTTTGGAGCGACGACGCCCGAGAGGGGGTGGCGGCGTTTATCGAGAAGCGCAAGGCGACCTTCGAGGGAAGCTGACGACCCTACCCGCCCTCCCAGTCGTCTTCAACCCGCTTCTGGAAGCGGATCAGATTAGCTCTGAAGATCCGGCGAAGTACCGGTCGGAGCGACCGTTCGGCCAAGACCCCGCCCAGGTACCAGGGGAATCTGAGATGCTCGGTCCAGGTGAGCCGGCACCGCGGTGGGTGGTCCGACAGCTCGAAACTCCCCCAGCCGCTTACCGGACCCACGTGCCGCACCCCCATGCGTCTGCCTTCGATCCACTCGTCGATCTCCATCAGATCGGTGATGCGAAAGATCCCCACACGGGTGGGCACCTGCATCCGCACACCTACGCCGCGGCGTTGCTCGGTCAAAAAGGAGATGGAAGCCGCATCGCTCATCCACTCCGAGTGAGAGGAGAGGTCTGAGAGGCGCGCCCAGACGAAATCGGGAGGCGCTTTGATTTCCACTGTCACTGCCACCGATCCCAACAGACAGCCAATCCTAAGACGCGCCCTTGGCCGGCGGTTGAATGTTTCCGGCGCCGGAGGTGTCGAATCCGGCTTCCACCTGGGATTTCGGCAAGTTCCGGTGATAGGGATAAGCTGATGGTCTCCATGATGCCCTCCCGCCCCGCCTTTCCTCTGGTAACGGCCTTCGAGAGGATCAGGGAGCGGGCGGCCACCTACCGGCACTGGTGGTTCAAGGTCCTGGTGTGGTTCCTGTTCGGAGCCATGACCATGGCCTTCTTTCCCGGCTTTGTGGCCGTCTGGTTCTGGCGGCTCTCCCACCAGCCCCCTCCAGGGCGCGGACGGCGGGTCTCGATGCTGTTGCTGGCAGCGTTGGCCGGGTTGTTTCAGCTGCTGTGGACGAATTTGTTGATAATCGATCCCCTGGCCGGGCTCGGGGAGGCGCGGGACCAACCTTTGGGCAGAACCACGGCCGATGCGGGGTCCTCCCCGGCTGGTTCCGCAACCAGCATCGAAGCCGAACCGGCCAGCACGGCCAATGCACCTCAAGTTGAAGTCGAGATAGAGGATGCGACCGCCGCCGCTCTCACCACCACCTCCCTGGCTTCGGTCCCGGACACGATCAACGCCGAGGCCGAAGGCGACCCCACCACCGGTGCACAGCTTGAGACCACCACCTCCACCGCCCCTCCCGCACCGGCGCCCGCCACCACCGCCGCCTCCGACGCCACAGCCCCCGTGCCTCAGACCACCGCGGCGCCGGTGACCACGACCACCGCTTCTGTCCCGCCCGCCACGCCCGCGGGAAGGGCGTTGGCAACCCTGGCAGTGGCTGAGGAGGGCGACGGGGGAGTGGCGTATGATCGCGACCTGTACGGGTCGTGGACCCGGGTGAGGTCGGGATGCAACACCCGCTGTGCGGTGCTGGAGAAGGAGAAGCGGGCCGACGGAACTTGGCTCTCCTGGTACGACGGGGTGGTGACCTCGGACGCCTCCCGACTGGACATCGATCACATGGTTCCCTTGGCGGAGGCGCACTCGTCGGGGGCCTGGCAGTGGAACTCCTCCCGGAGGACGGCCTATGCCAACGATCTGCTCCATCCCCAGGCCCTGGCGGCGGTCAGCGCTTCCTCCAATCGCTCCAAGGGGTCCCGCGATCCATCCGAATGGAGGCCTTCCGACGCATCCGCCTGGTGCAGGTACGCCACCGACTGGGTGACGGTCAAGGCGGCCTGGGGGCTAACCGCGGACCGGGCCGAGGTCGGAGCGTTAAGGGAGATGCTGGGCACATGCGACTCCAGTGTGACGATCACCACCCTCCCGGCCCGCCAAACGACCACAACCACCGTCACCGTCGCCACTTCGACCACCGCCGTCCCCACCGCCGATGCATCCTGTCCGTACACGTCGGCGGCGGGTGATCCGTGCTCGGAGGTGCCCGAACTGGCCAATCGGAGCAACGATGTCAACTGCGGCGACATCCCCAGTCGCTTCAAGCCACTGACCGTGGTAGGCCGGGACCATGACAGACTGGATGGGAACAACGACGGTCAGGCGTGCACCAGTTGATTCTCTTGAGGATTGGGATGGTGTGCTGTTATGCTCAGGGGCGCCCTCGGGGGTGGTGTAATAGGTAACACGACAGGTTCTGGCCCTGTTATTGAGGGTTCGAGTCCTTCCCCCCGAGCCGGGCTGGCTATCATTCCGGCCTGTTGGCCCCGTCGTCTAGTGGCCTAGGACGCCGGCCTCTCAAGCCGGTAACGCCGGTTCGAATCCGGTCGGGGCTGCCGCCACCTGACCAATGGCCCGCGGTACGGGAGGGGCGCGCCCGTAGGCGTTGCCGGCGAGGCGCCCTCGAATCGCCGCCATGCGGCGTCTTCGCGAAAGAAACCGCATCCAAAAGACAGTCGATTATCCTTGACGGATATAGACTTTTCTCATGTAACTGGAAAAGAGGTTCATATCGTGGAGAATTCCAATTCCGAAGGTGCGGCTTACCCGCCCGTGATCGACACAGCCCAGGTGGCCGAACTGCTGCGCATGAATGTGCAGATGGTCCGCAAGTACGTCCGGGAGGGTCGCCTTCCCGCCTACCAGTTGCCCGGGTCGCGGGTCTACCGCTTCATCTACTCCGAGGTGATCGAGTACATCAGGTCCCATCCGGTCCACCCCGGAGCAGCCCAAGAGTAGTGACGTCCCGGTAGCCGGCCGCTGCCTGCGTCAATCCGGAGAGAGCGCTCTCGTCACGACCGATACCTCCTCGAAGGGCACGTAGGAGTCGAACCCGGCCGCGTCGACCAGCCACACATGATCGGCGGCCACCGCCCTGATCCTGCCCGACAGGGAGACTCCCAGAGATGGGGCGTGAACCTCCACCTCCTCCTGGGTTAGTTCCATCTGGATCAGCCTGGCCCTCCAGGTGGAGGGCATCCCCCCGGCCTGGGCGCCACCGGAGTGGCGCTTGGTGACCCGGAGGGCGACCATACCCAGACGGGCGTCGGCGCACAGGTGTCTGGTGTTGATGGTGACGTAATCCGTCCCTCCAGCCGTGACCTGTCCGGAGAGCCGGAGGCTGCCGGCCTGCACCGTCAGCCGATCTCCTCGGTGGAGCAGCATCCCTGCCACGTCCCGCAACGTGCGGCGGCGGAGACGCTCCTGGTGGGTCTCGAACTCGGTGGCTTCGAGCTCGGCCCTCCACTCCTGCCCCACGCCCTGGCGCAGGTGACGGGCGAGGTCGGAAAGGGCGTCCGGGCTCGAATCCGGGTCAGGGCCGGACGAACCGGTGGAAAAAAACCTCATATTGGGAAAACACTCCTCCCTTAGTAGCTGTAGGTCCCCTCTCCGTCCTTTATAGTCGGTCGTCGAATTTACTTCTTCGCAGCGCCGATCGGGGTGGTCGGCTCGGGGGGGATATGACATCTTTTACATCTTCCGGCAAAGCCGACGCCACGCCTGGCGGCGCCCACCGGCGTCGCCGATGGTTCGCGGCGGTCTCGGGGGCCCACTTGCTGATCGTGGCAGCCGGAGTGTTGGCCCTGGTGACCAACCTGGTGCTCCTGCGCAGGGGAGAAGAGCCCCTGGCCCGGGTGGCGGTGAGCGCGGTAGAACTGGCGCCGGGACGTTCCCTGCAGTCGGGGGACATACAACTGACCCCGCTCGACGTGGCGGAGTCGGTGGCTTCGCACTTGGTTTCGGAGGACGAACTGGCTGAATACCAGGGATGGGTGATCACCAGAAGGACCGCCATGGGATCCCTCCTGACCAAGGAGAGCCTCCGGTCGCCGCTCGGCGCCGCGGGGTTTCGGGCGATGAGCCTTCCGGTCGATGCCCACCATGCCGTCGGGGGAGACCTGATCCCAGGAGACCTGGTGGATGTGATCAGGGTGGACGAGGAGCAGGCGTCCTTCGTTGCAACCGCCCTGGAGGTGCTGGGGGTCTCCACCCAGTCGGAAGGGGCCCTGGGTCTGTCCGGGGGCGGTTTCCACCTGATTCTGGGTGTGGATGACAGGACCGCTCTTGCCCTGGCCCTGGCGCTTGCCCATGCCGAGGTGGAGGTGTTGCGCTCCACCGGGTCCGTGCCGGTCGAGGTTCGCGTCCTGAAGGATGCCTCGGCCGCTTTGGAGACTTACCAGACCAGTCCAGGCCGTTCCTCGGGTGATTCTCCGCAGCCAACCCCGGGATCGGAGGGGTCCCTCCCGACGGGGGAGGGGCCGTCGCAATGAGAGACATCGAGTTGGCCCTGGCGGTGTCTACCCGGGGATGGTCCGACCGACTGCACCGTTTCCTGGTGGACCACGGAGGAGCGAGGGTCCGCTTGTACGTGATGCAACCCCAAGACGCCTTCTCGGAACGGTTTGACGTCCTCCTGATCGACGACATCTGCTCGTTCCTCTCTCCTCATCTGGTCGACAAGCTGAACCGGTCGGGCCGCCGGGTGGTGGGCGTCTACGACCCTGCGGAGTTCCCCGACGGAAAGGACCGGCTGCTGGCATGCGAGGTCACCGAGGTGATCGAGGCGGACGCCGACCCCGAGGAATTCCTGGCGCTGGTCGATCGGATGGAGATCGCGCCGCAGGTGAGAGAAGATCCCACTCCTGACGACGCCACCGGCGGAGCGGTCTCTATCAGTCCTGGAGGGAGACCTCAGCTGATTGCGGTGGGATCCCCGCCCGGAGGATGCGGCGCCACCGAGGTGGCCATCGCACTGGCTCGACGGCTGGCGGAGCGGCGTGACTCGGTAGCCCTGCTGGACATCGACCAGCGGGCGCCGTCGATGGCACAGCGCCTCGGTTTGGGCCTCTATCCGAACCTGCTGACCGCCATCGACGCGGTACACCATCACAGCGAGAGCCTGGATGCCTGCTGGCACACCCTCAGGGGTAGCACCCTCCGCGTGCTGCCCGGCGTGCCGACGTTTGCTGACCGGGCGGAGCTTCGCCGGGGCGAGGTGACCGAACTCTTGCTGGAGACCGCTCGGATGTCCGACGTCACGGTGGCCAATTTCGGGTCTTGGGAGAACGGCCAGGGAGACCCCCTGATCTGGGAGACGGCCGGAGGGGTCTCCGACGCGGTGATGGCAATCGCCACGGTTCTGGTGGGGGTGGCGCTTCCCAATCCGGTGGGAATAACCCGGATGATCGAGTGGATCGGCCAGCTTCGGGCGAAGGAGCCCGGCATGGAGGCTTTCGTGGTTATCAATCGCACACCGGCTTCCCTTTCGCAGAGGAGAGCCCTGTTCGACGAACTGTCCAAGGCGGTCGGTCAAGTCCGGATCGGGTTTCTTCCCGAGGACACGCGGGTGGCCGAGGCGGCCTGGAATGGTGCGCTGGTGGAGAGAGGTAAGTTCCGTCGGGGATGTGACCGCCTGGCGGACCAGGTCCTGGGAGCGATCAACCTTGCCTGAGGGAGGGGCCACCGGGTACGCCTATGCGGAGATCCGCCGCAGTTCACTGGATCTCATCGAGGAACGGAACCTCGATCCGGAAACGGACCGGCATGGCGCCCACCGGCTGGTGGAACAAGCCGTCAAGGAATACTCCCGCCGTACCCAGGTGGGGTTGGGCCGCGCCCTCCGCGATCCCTCGGACATGGCAGAGCGGGTGCTCCGTTCCATCGCCGACTACGGTCCCCTGACCGATTTGCTGTCCCGCTCCGACGTGGAGGAGGTCTTCATCGAGGGACCCAGGGTTACCTTCATCGATGGGACGGGACGTCTGCAGGGCCTGAAGGAACCCACCACAGTGGAGGAGAACCGGCAGGTGGTGGATAGGCTGCTGGCCGGTAGCGACCGTCGGCTGGATGTCTCCCAACCGATCGTTCAGGCCCGGGTGATGGATGACTCGGCTCGCCTGACGGCCGTAATCCCGCCCATCTCGGACCAACTCTCCGCCACCCTCCGACGGTACGCGCTCCGGAGGCAAAGCCTCGATTCGCTGGTGGAACTGGGGTCGATGCCCCCGGCGGCTGCCCGGCTGTTGGCCGCCGCGATGCTGACAGAGTGCGGGGTGGTCGTCTCCGGCCCGCCGGGAGCGGGAAAGACCTCTCTCCTCAGCGCCCTGCTGGACGCCTGCCCGCCCACCCGCTGCATCCGCTGCTGCGAGGAGGTGCGGGAGTTGCACATTCCTCTGGTCCACGGGTCGTTCTACGAGGCGCGTCCGCCCGGCCTGGATGGAAAGGGAGAGATCAGCCTGCGGGTGCTGGTGAAGGCGGTGCTGGCCATGCGCCCCGACCTGATCGTGGTGGGGGAGGTCAGGGGGGCAGAAGCCTTCGAGTTGACCCGGGCCGCCAACGCCGGATGCGGGTTTGCCTGCACGGTCCATGCCAACTCCGCCGCCGACGCCCTCGACGCGCTGGTGAGCGCCGCGCTGATGGCCGGGGAGAATGTCAGTGAACGGGTGGTGCAGCGGGTGTTCGCCTCGGCCATCGACCTGGTCGTGCATCTGGACCGGGAGGCGTTGGGCGAGGGCCGGGGAGGACCCATGCGGCAGGTGCGGGAGATCGTCTCGGTGACGCCCGGTCGTCAGGAGTCCTTCTCCATCCATGCCCTGTTCCGCCGCCCGCGCCTGGGCGAGTCCATGGTGTGGGTGGGAGGGTCTCCTCCCGATTCCCTGGTTTCGCGCATCGAACGCGCCACGGGCTCGGCGTTGGGGGCGGTCCTGGACGGAGAGGGGTGGCCGAGGTGAAGTGGACCGCCGCCCTGGCCAGCGGGGTGTTCACCTCCCTGGTGCTGGCGATGGTGATGGGCATCCGGCCCCGCCTGCGGATGACAAGGTCGCGCCAGAGGAGCGCCGCCCGGGAGTTGTGGCTCGCTCAAGCCGGTTTGAACATCACCCCGCTTCAGTTCACGCTGGCCTCGGCGGGTGTGGGCGTCCTGGCGCTGGTGGTCCTGCTCGGCGTGTCGGGGGTGTGGGTCGTGGCCCTGCCTCCCTCTGTAGTCATCTCCCTCCTGCCCCGCTTCTACTTCTCGCGGGTCCGGACGCGACGGCTGTCGGAAGTCAGGAGAGCCTGGCCGGACGGGATCAGGGATGTGGTGGGAGGAGTCTCGTCAGGCATGTCGGTCCAGCGGGCGGTGGAGAGCCTGGCCGCGTCCGGTCCGGCGCCCCTGCGGGAGGCTTTCAGCCGTTTTCCGATGCTGGCCCGGACAATAGGGGTGGTCCCCGCTCTGGAATCGATCAAGGAAGACCTGGCCGACCCGACCAGTGACCGGGTGATAGAAGTGCTGATGATCGCCCATGAGCGGGGCGGGGTCCTCGTTCCGGACATCCTCCGCGACCTGGCCGACACCACCTCGATGGACCTGGCGGCCACCGAGGAGGAGCAGACCGAGGCCCTCGAGCAGCGCATCAACGCCCGGGTGGTGTTCATGCTTCCCTGGCTGGTTCTGGTGGCCCTGACCTTTCGCCCGGGACCCTTTCGAACCTTCTACTCCTCCCCGGCGGGCATCCTGGTGGTGGCGATCGGCGCCGGTCTTTCGCTGTTCGGAATCGCCCTGATCTCCCGGCTTTCCCGTCCTCAGGAGGAACCGCGGGTGCTGGCCCCCTCCGCTGAGGAGGGCGTTCCATGGTAGACCAGCCCGCCCATCTGGTGGCGGCTCTGTTCACCTCATTCACCCTGATGGGAGCGATGCTCAGGTTCTTCCCCCTCCCCAAACGTCTGAGCGCCCGGGTGCGTCCCTATGCCGGGACGGGCGGCTTGCCCTGGGTGGCTTCCGATCCCGGTGCGCCGTTCGGACGGACGGCGGGATCCGCCCCGGTCCGCCTGTTCGGTCCGATGGTTCTCGCTGCGGCCCACGGTGTGGGGAGGATCGCCGACCGGATGGGAGAGGGGCAGTTGATCCTCCGCCTGCGGCAGGCCCGTTTCTACGCCGGCCTGGAAGACCGGGACCGCGTGGCGTCCTATCGGCTGGCGGTGCTGGGGACAGCGGCCACGGTGGCCGGCATGGGGGCAGGGGTCATGTTGGCGCTTCGCCAGTCCACCCTGATGGTGCTGGCCGCCGCGGTGAGCGGGGGGTTCGTGGGGTCCTTCAGAGTCCGGGGCCGGCTGGATCGGGCGGTGGAGCAGCGTCGTTCGATGATGAAGATCGAGATCCCCACCATCAACCAACTGCTCGCGATCCGGGTCCGTTCGGGAAGCGGGGTCATGCACGCCGTGGGGGAAATGACCGCCCGGGGCAGGGGTGAGGTGATCGGGGAGTTGGGAACCGCCCTTCGCATGCACCGCTCGGGCATGAGCGCCGCCCAGGCTTTCAGACGGATAGCGGAGATCACCCCCGAGTCATATTGCGCCCGAACATACAAACTGCTGGCCTCATCCGATGAGATGGGCGTGGACTTGGCGGCGGGCCTTCGGGTCCTGGCGGACGACGCCCGCCGGGCTCGTCGGGAGGATCTGCGACGATCCGCCGTCAAGAGACGCTCGGCCATGCTGGTTCCCACCATCGCCATCCTGGCGCCGGTGATGCTGCTGTTCGTGGCCGCCCCCCTCCCGCAACTGGTTCTCGGTTGGACATGAAACGCACGACAGGAAAGGAGCAACAGAATGATGATGACGGCAATTGTGATGATCGGGGAGACACTCCGGAGGATGAGACGCGAGGAACGCGGCCTCAGCACCGCCGAGTTGCTGGGAAACGCGGCCCTGGCGATAGTGGCCCTGTTGGCCATCTGGGCCCTGCTGCAGACGCTGGGCACCGACATCGTGGGCTGGATTCGCGGGCAACTCTCCACCAATTTGAAGAAGTGACCGGAACGATCTCCTTGGAAGGGAGGTCCCCCATGATGATGGTCGGCTCGGGGCCGGGCCGGGATCCGGGTCCCGGGGACGGGTTCACGACCGCGGGCTTCGTGGTGGCGGTGGGTTTCTCGATGCTGTTCTTCGTGCTGCTGGCCAACCTGATGGCGGTCCAGTACGGGCGGGGAGTGGTGCGGGTGGCCCTGGATGAAGGGGCCCGGCACGGCGCCCGCTACGGCGTGGCGGGCCCCGCCTGCGAGCTACGGATCCGGGAGGTGCTGGACGGCCTCCTGGGAGGGGAGATGGGCTCGGGGGTGTTCTATCGGTGCGAGGGGGGCTCGAATAGGATCAGCGCCAGCGCCCAGGTGGTGTTTCCCGCGTGGGTCCCCGGCATTCCGGAGTTCCGCTTCCAGATGGCGGCCACCGCGGCCGCCGAGCGGAAGTGAATGACCGGCGGCTCCAAAAGGGCTCGGCGCCCATCGAGTTGGTGTTGGCGATCGGGTTGATCCTGATACCCATGGCCCTGCTTTCGCTTTCCTTCGGTCCGTACCTCGAGCGCATGGTCCTGGTGAGGGTGGCGGCGGCGGCCGCCGCCAGGGAGTTGGTGCTCTCGGACGGCTCCGAGGAGGGAGTAGTGGCGCTGGTTGCCGAAATCGCCCGCAACCACGGAGTGCAGGTGAGCGACGTGGGGGTCGGATTCTGTGGGGGAGTGGTCCGCCCGGTCACCGAGCGCCCCGGGCCGGGCTGCGGACCGCCGGCGAAGGGCGGGGAGCTCACCGTGACTGTCCACGTGGGGGTCCCGGCCCTCGTCACACCCTACGGTGAGGTGGGAGAACTGACGGCCCGTGCTTCCCATACCGAGATGGTCGGCCTCTACCGCTCCACCCGATGACAGGGCATCCGGGACAGAGGGGGTCGATCACCCTGTGGGTGTTGGGCCTTGGGATGTGCCTTCTGGTTGTGGGAGGGATGGGGCTTGACATGTGGTCGGTGGTGGCGATCCGCGCCCGGTTGGTGGAGGCGGCGGAGGCGATCGCAACCGGAGCGGCGTCGGGGATCTCGGAAACACATTGGCGGGACACGGGAGAGATCCGGCTGGATCCCGTCAGGGCGAGCCGGTTGGGGAGAGACCTGGCCGCCCGCCATCCCGTGGTCGGCCTCCTGGAAGGACCTCCCGAGATCGTGGTGGACCCCGAGTTCCGCTCAGTGACGGTGCAGGTGTCGGGCTCGGTGCCGCTGACCCTGCTGGCGCTGGCAGTGAAGTCGGGTCGTGTCGAGATAACCGCTTCCGCCACCTCACGGCCTCACGTGGGCGGCTGAGGACTGGGTGTGAGAGTGACCACTCCTAGAGGATGTAGAGGCCCACCACGGCCAGGGCGGCGGTGTAGGCCGCGAACGGCGCCAGGCCGATCCGGCGCATCACCGACAGCAGGCCGACTATCGAGAGGTACCCCACCACCGCCGCCACCCCCAGGCCCACCAGGTCGGGTCCCAGGGACTCGGGGGCCAAGTCCATCCGGGTCACCGACCGCACCCCTGCGGCCGCTATGGCTGGGACCGCCAGAAGGAAGGAGTACCGGGTTGCCTCCTCGGGGGAGAGGCCCCGCGCCATACCGGCGGTGATCGTCACGGCCGACCGGGAGACGCCCGGCATGATCGCCAGAACCTGGGCCGCCCCCACCCAGAATCCGTCCCGGAACCCCGCATTCTCGAGCCGCCCGGTCCGCCCTCCGAGCCTCTGTCCCACCAGCAGCACGACGGTGGTGAACCCGAGCACCACCGAGACGGCGGTCGGGCTGTCCTGGGCGCTCTCCACCACGTCCTCAACCAGAAGCCCCAGGGCGGCGGGCGCGGTTCCCACAATGAGCAGCCCCCACAGGCGCCGGGCCCGGGCGGAGCCCCTGAACCTCAACAGCACGCCTACGTCTCTCCGGTAGAAGAAGACCACCGCCGCCAGGGTTCCGAGATGCAGGAATGCGCTCTGCGCCAACGAAGGCGTGGAGACCGACAGCCCCATCTCCGACAGCAGAGCCGGTACCAACACCAGGTGACCGCTGGAGGAGACGGGAAGGAACTCGGTGAGTCCCTGGATGATCCCCCAAGTGACCGCGTTGATCATGGAGGAGACGCTAGCGGCCCGGCGCCACCGCAACCGTCAGGGTTCCGTAGGCCGAAGCGGCCGAGACCCGGGCCAGTTGTTCCCCGGGTACGGCGATCAGAGCCCTTCGCCCGGGATCCCGACCCTCGGCCATCGGGTGGATCACCAGTCCCGGGATCGGCTCGGCGGCCGGCGCCAGCCCGTCGTCCCCCGCCACCAGGAGCACCTGGCTGCCGGGCAGGAGTCCCGGCGGCGTCTCCACCTCCACGGCCCACCAGCCATCAGGAACCGCGGTGTCCGTGCCGGCCAGGACCGCTGATGTCAGGGGGTCACCCCTCGACAGGGGCACGGCCAGGATGCCGTGGATGGCCGCCGCCGGGAGAAGCCCCTCGGGAATCTCCCGGTACTCGAACAGGTCGTCGGAAAGCTCGGCGCCCGCCGGAATGTCCATCCTGGCAAAGGGGTGCAGGGTCACCGGGGAGGGCATGATCTGGATGAACCAGGACACCGCCACAATCGCTGCTGCGCCCGCCCACTTGAGGTACGGGCGGGGCGCAAACCAGATCATCCCACAAGATGGCGTAGCCATGCCCTACCGGACCGAGGCGGAGTCACAGGACTTGTCGCGAGTCAGGGATTTGTTTCCCACTCTCCTGCGGACGGCCGGGAGGAGGTTATTCGGAGGAGGAACTCTCTCCACGGCCCACCAGCCATCAGGAACCGCGGTGTCCGTGCCGGCCAGGACCGCTGATGTCAGGGGGTCACCCCTCGACAGGGGCACGGCCAGGATGCCGTGGATGGCCGCCGCCGGGAGAAGCCCCTCGGGAATCTCCCGGTACTCGAACAGGTCGTCGGAAAGCTCGGCGCCCGCCGGAATGTCCATCCTGGCAAAGGGGTGCAGGGTCACCGGGGAGGGCATGATCTGGATGAACCAGGACACCGCCACAATCGCTGCTGCGCCCGCCCACTTGAGGTACGGGCGGGGCGCAAACCAGATCATCCCACAAGATGGCGTAGCCATGCCCTACCGGACCGAGGCGGAGTCACAGGACTTGTCGCGAGTCAGGGATTTGTTTCCCACTCTCCTGCGGACGGCCGGGAGGAGGTTATTCGGAGGAGGAACTCTCGCTCTTCGAAGCGCTGACCGAGGACTTGCCGGTCCCCGATTTGGAGTCGGAGGAGTCGTCGCCCCTCTTCTGGCTCTTCTGTTCCCCGGAGGTCTTTCCGTTGGTCCCGGCCGAGGCGGGGTTGGGCTTTCGGGAGTCGGTCACGTAGAACCCGGACCCCTTGAAGACCACTCCTCGGGCGTGAAACACCTTCCGCAGCGGACCCCCGCATGATTCGTGCCGGGTCAGAGGAGCGTCGCTGAAGGACTGCCATACCTCCAGGCTGTCACCGCACTGGCGACAAAGGTACTCATAGGTGGGCATGGCGTGACGATCCGGTTCGGTTTACGCGGTGGGAATCCACAACCAGGATACCTCCCCACGGCACCGGGGCATAAACTGGTTTGCAATATGGAGTTACCCGTCTGGGCGGCCGTCGCCCTCGCCTACCTGATAGGTTCGATCGATTTCGCCATCTTCGTGGCGCGCCTCCACGGCGTGGACATCCGCTCGGAGGGGAGCGGCAACCCCGGAACGGCCAACGTATTCCGGGTGGTGGGGATAGTTCCGGGGATCCTGGTGCTGGTTGGCGACCTGCTGAAGGGGTTGGTTGCCGCCTACCTCGGCTGGTTGGCGGCGGGATCGGTTGATCCGGTCGGATCTTGGGTTGTGATGCTGGCCGGGACCGCTGCGGTGATCGGACACTGTTACCCGGTGTTTCACAGGTTTCGGGGAGGGAAGGGGATGGCGACGCTGTTCGGAGCGATGCTCTTCATCCTGCCCCTCGTGACGGTGGTGGCGGCGGTGGTGTGGGGGCTGGTGGCCAGGGTGGCGAAATTCCCCGCCGCCGGGTCCTGCTCGGTGGCGATTGCTTACCTGCCGATCGGATACTGGCAGGGTATGGACCTTCCGTCACTGTTGTGGCTGCTGCTGGCGGTGGTGCTGATCCTTTACCGCCACAGGTCGAATCTAGTCACCTGGAGGGAGAGAAGGTCCGGGTCGGACACGGCGTGACCACCGAGGAGATGAAACCGTTGGCCGCCGCCCGGCGGGAGGTTCTGTCGGCGATGCGGCTACTGCCCGTCGTCGAAGTCCCTCTCGACGAGGCCCAGGGGTTGGCCCTGGCTTCCGACGTGATCGCTCCTCATGCGGTCCCCTCGTTTGCCAACTCCGCCATGGACGGCTATGCCGTGAGGGTGGCGGATGTGGCGGACCCCCCGGTGGAGTTGCACATCTCCGAGGACGTGCCGGCCGGTCATGTCGCGTCGGGTTCGGTCCGGCCGGGGAGCGTCATCAAAATCATGACCGGCGCCCCGATTCCCGAAGGGGCGGAGGCGGTGGTGAAGGTGGAGGACACCGAGCCGGTTCCGGGAGGCAGGGTGAGGATCATGGCCTCGGTGGCGATGAGCACCGCGGTGAGACCTGCGGGAGGGGACCTGGCGGAGGGTCAACTGGTCATGCCGGCCGGAGTGCGACTGGGCCCCGTCCACCTCGGGGTCCTCGCCACTATCGGCGTCTCGGCGCCCCAGGTGAGAAGAAGGGCAAGGGTGGCGGTGCTTTCCACCGGAGACGAGCTTTTCCCCGCCGACTCACAGAGCCTTCCCCCGGGTGGAATACGCGACTCCAACCGGCCTCTCCTGAAAGGCCTTCTGTCCGATGTGGGCGTCGAGATCGTCGACATGGGGATCATTCCCGACCAGGAGGATCGACTGCGCGCCGCTTTGAAGGAGGCGTCGGCCGGCGCCGATGTGACCGTCACCTCCGGCGGGGTCTCCATGGGTGAGTACGATCTGGTGAAACAGGTGCTGTCGAGCCTGGGCGATGTCGAGTTGTGGAAGGTTGCGATGCAGCCCGCCAAGCCGTTCGCATTCGGGCACATCCACGGCACCCCGTTGTTCGGCTTGCCCGGCAACCCGGTCTCGGCGCTGGTGGCGTTCGAACAATTCGTCCGCCCGTCCCTATTGAAGATGATGGGGGCGCGGGCGCTGTTTCGGCCGCGGGTGCCGGCCGTGGCCGGACACCCTCTCCGCACCAACCCGGCGAAGACCGTGTTCGTCCGGGTGGTGGTGGGTCTGCAGGACGGGCGGATGGTGGCCCGCTCATCGGGTGGTCAGGGGTCGAATGTGTTGTCCGCCGCGGCGGTGGCCAATGGCATGGCCGTGGTTCCCAGAGGCGTGGCCTCCGTGGGCGAAGGGGAGCCGGTGGCGGTCGAGATGTTGCGGTCTCCGGAGTCCCGGACCGAGGAGGAGGCGCCGGATGAGTGAAGAACTTGCCTTCTCGCACCTGGACGAGCGGGGAGAGGTGCGGATGGTGGAAGTAGGGGAGAAACCCGAGACGATGCGGCGGGCGGTTGCGGAGGCTCACGTTCGGTTGGATCCCGAAGTGCGGCGCTCGCTCCTGGAAGGGTCGCTTCCCAAGGGAGATGCCTTGGCGGCGGTGAGGCTGGCGGGGATCATGGCTGCCAAGCGCACTTCCGAACTCATCCCGCTTTGCCACCCGCTCCCTCTCTCGGGGATCGAGATGAGGGTGGCTCCGACTTCCGAAGGGGTTTCCATAACCGCCGCGGTGCGGACCACCGCCCGGACGGGAGTGGAGATGGAATCGATGGTGGCCGCTTCCGTGGCGTCTCTGGCCCTCTATGACATGGTCAAGGGGCTGGACAGGGGAGCGGTGATCGGCCCGATCCGCTTGCTGGAGAAGACCGGCGGCAAGTCGGGCGACTGGAGAGTGTAGAGGCGTAGGAAGGACGGGCCCGCGGGGGCCTTGGCGCCACGGAGGCGCCGATCTGTCCGTCACGCCACCGGGGCGGCAACCCCTCCGTTCCTGCGAGGTTGGTATACTCGTCTCGGTTATGGCCGCTTTGATGATCGCCCTGTTCGTCATTCTTGTGGCTTGGGGATGGTATCTCGTACCCAAGAAGACCGGCGCTCACAAGTCCTCGCGGCTGAGCTTTGGCCGCCAGCAATCCAAGAGTGGCCGGGCCCCGGAAGTAACGGTCATCCCGGTGGCGCGAGCCGTCGGCAACCCCGGTTACGGCGAGCATGTCCCCGGCGCTCCCGGGCCGCCTTCGGCGGCATCGGCACGGCGTAGCAGGATTAGAGGAGTCCTCGTGGCAATGGCGGTTATCTCTGCGGCGGTTGCCCTGTACACCCGCTCGCTCAATTGGTTGCTCACCCACATAGGCATGGACGCCCTGCTGCTTATCTACTACGGACTGTCCCTCCAGGTGCAGAGCAGGGTCGCCTCGCTGTCCCGTTCCCCGGGCGTCGGTAGCGCGGGGCGGTCCGATCCGATCCTGAGGCGAGTGGTAGGGGGCTGAACCCTCCCGGGAGCAGCGAGGGGGACTGGTAAACTGCCTTGCGGCGCGGGGGTGTAGCTCAGCTCGGCAGAGCGCTTCGTTCGCAACGAAGAGGCCACGGGTTCAAATCCCGTCACCTCCACCAGCTACGGGTTTCGCTTTTTCTCCGTTCGTAACGGTTCCACCGGTTTCTTGAGGTTTCATATGGGCCTGGTATCCCTGGTAGATGGCCCTAAACGCAGTGTTCAGGGTGAGGTGTCAAGCTGTCCGTCCAAGGTTCTTGACTTTCCTCTAAGTTTCTGGTAGTTTCATCGCATTGTGGGACAGTCTGTGGGACAGAATAGTGCAATTCCCTAAAAACGTCGTGCTCAAGAAAGGCATATGATGGCGAAACTAACCGCCCAGCGAGTCCGCTCGCTGAAGGAACCCGGGAAATACGGCGATCAAAACGGTCTAATGTTGCGGGTCACACCAACCGGGTCAAAGCAGTGGATCTGGCGAGGGACCATTCGGGGTAGGCGCCGCGACCTCGGCCTCGGCGGATTCCCATACGTCACCCTAAGGGAAGCCCGAACCAAAGCGTTCGAGTATCGAAGGATCGCCCGGCAAGGCGGGGATCCCACCGCGGGTCGGTCCACTGTGCCGACATTCCGAGAGGCCACCGAGAGGGTTATCGAGTTGCACGCTCCTAAGTGGAAGCCGGGAGGCCTCTCTGAGAAGCATTGGCGCTCCACTCTCGAGATGTATGCCTTTCCCCATCTAGGTGACATGGCTGTCAACCAGATCACGGGCGCGGATGTGATGGCTTGTCTTGCTCCGATCTGGAATCGGAAAGAGGAAACAGCTCGGCGAGTTCTGCAGCGGGTGTCGGCTGTCATGCGTTGGGCTGTGGCTCAGGGTTTCAGAGTGGACAACCCGGCAGACCGGAGGATCAAAGCGGCTCTGGGTAGCAACAGCGCCAAGGCGCAACACTTCAAAGCCCTTCACCACAGCGAAGTTGCCCAAGCAATAGCCACCATCCGGGCCACCAACGCATGGAAATGTACGATTCTTTGTTTCGAGTTTCTGACACTATGTGCCGTCCGGAGCGGCGAGGCCAGACTCGCAACCTGGGACGAGATAGACCTTGCCACAGCAACCTGGACCATTCCCGGAACTCGCACCAAGACCAGCAAACCCCACCGGGTGCCCCTGAGCAGACCAGCCCTAGCTGTCCTCGACGAAGTAAGGGAACATTCCGGCGGCGTTGGGCTGATCTTCCCCACACCGAGAGGAAAACCTATGTCCAACGCAACCATGAGCAAACTCTGCAAAGAGAACAACATCGGATGCGTCCCTCATGGAATGAGATCATCGTTTCGGGATTGGTGCGGAGAGACCGGTGTCTCCCGCGAACTCGCCGAAGCAGCGCTAGCTCACACAGTCAAAGGCGTCGAAGGCGCATATGCCCGAAGCGACCTCTTAGAGAGACGCCGCGAATTGATGGAGAGATGGGGCCGATACATAGAGACATGAAAGGCTCCGCTTTTCTCCTAACGGCCTCGTTCAAGGTCCCCTGGTCCACTGGGGTTAGTAGGGCGGGCTGGGGTAGTTGATTAGTGGGGTCATTTCGGGTGGGGGGTTTGTCATGGTTCGGATCTGTCTGGCTGCTAGGTCGGTGACTAGGTGTCTGCCTCGTGGGCTCATTTCTTTGTGGAGGATCGATTGCAGTTCGCGTTGTCTTTGGCGTTTGTGTCGGGTCCAGTGCATTTTCACTGGGCCTATGTGTTCGATGATTTCTCGGGAGAGCATGTCGATGGGGAGGCCTTCGTCTGGTCCCCATGTTGTTTCTCCGTAGGGGGTGTGGAACTCGGGCCATTGGGGGTCCCATACGGGGGTGGTTTCTTCTTTGGGGATCTCGACCCATCTTTTATGATGGCGATCACTGAAAGTGCTCACACCTGATCACTGAAAGTACCCAGTTGCT
>JAPPLW010000070.1 GCA_028819345.1 bacterium
GTCGCTGTCGAGTCAGACCCGCCCCGGCCTAGGGGCACCTACAAGTATGAGTGGTTGCTGTTTGTCGCCTATGCCGAGGACAAGGATCTGTTGCCGTATAGCACGAATAGTCACTACAACAGTCACTCTTTGAAAGGGATCGCTCGTAGGTTGTTGGGCGATCGCCAACAGGGTCAGGATCGTTACGACGTGCGGGCAACTGCGTTTTGGGATGATATCGTCACCCTTTGGGACGCGGTGGACCAGGGGAATGTGAGTTGGGGGGTGCCGGCATATGACGGTGGGTTGTTCTCTAACGACCCGGGAGTCAGCCCGGCTGGCGCCGCGTTGTCTGAACTTGGTCTTACTGATGCCGAGTTCGCTCCGGTGCTCGCCCGGTTGCTGATTGATGAGTCGCCTGAGGGGGAGGGGCCGGTTGATTTCCGGGCGTTGTCGGTCCGCGAGTTCGGCACCATCTATGAAGGGCTGTTGGAATCCAGCCTGGCGGTCGCCCAGGAGGACTTGGCGGTGAGGAAGTTGAGAGGGAAGGATGAGTATGTGTATGTACCTGCCACAGGTGACGATCCGGTTTTGGTGGAAGCTGGTGCCGTTTATCTACACAACCGGTTGGGGGTTCGCAAAGCGACAGGTAGCTACTTCACCAAACCTTTCGCGGTTGAACATCTGTTGGACAGTGCGTTGGAAACGGCTTTGGACGATCACATTGCTCGGTTGAGCCGCCTGTGGGAAGACGACGATTTCGCTGGATTGTCTGGTTCTTTCTTCGATTTCCGTTGTGCTGATATAGCCATGGGATCGGGGCATTTCTTGGTGGCTGCGCTGGACAGGATCGAAGCTCGGCTTTCCGCCTGGCTTGCTTTGCATCCAGTTCCTGCAGTGAATGATGAACTCTTGCGCCTTCGAACAGCAGCCCTGCGGTCCTTGGGCGACCTTGGCGTCGGGGCCGACATTGAAACTACCTCGTTGATTAGGCGTCAGGTTGCTCGCCATTGCATCTATGGTGTGGACCTTAACCGCGTAGCTGTGGAGTTGGCCCGTCTGGCGATCTGGGTTCACACCTTTGTACCGGGGTTGCCCCTGTCGTTTCTCGATCACAACCTCATTTGTGGCAACAGCCTGACAGGAGTCGGGAACCTCGATGAGGTAATCAATGAATTCGATCCAGGCGCCGACCCGACTATGCCCGGCCTGTTCCGGTCCCAACTGGAAGACCTGTTGGCCCGCTCCCGGTCGGCGCTGCGACGCCTGGCCCGCACTTCTGACGCCACCAAGCGAGAGATTGACGAGGCTCGAGCTGCCCACTTGGAAGCCCAATCAGCGGTCGCAGGTGCCCGCGCCATGTTCGATCTCGTAGCCGCCCACCGGGCAGGAGCGTGCCAACTGCCGGAAGACCACGACGAAGCCACCATTATTGAGGAGAGGAAAAACCAAAGGGTGATCGATGAGATCGCCAGGTTGGATCCGGTTCACTTCCCAGCCGTGTTCCCTGAAGTGTTCCTCCGGGACCGGCCCGGCTTCGACTGCGTGCTAGGCAACCCCCCATGGGAAAAGGCAATGGTGGAAGCCCACCAATGGTGGGGGCGCTACCAACCCGGCGTTAGGTCCCTCCCAGTGGGAAAGATGAACGCGGCGATCGACAAGATACGCCGGTCTAGGCTAGACCTCGACGAAGCCTATCAGCGGGACATTCACAACGCTCAGGCCATGGCGGCCTTGATCCGCAGAACATTTCGGCTTGGGGTAGGTCACACCGATCTCTACCAAGCATTTGGGTGGCGGTTCTGGCACCTCCTCGCTCCCGGCGGTACTGTCGGCGTCATTCTCCCCCGCCAAGCCTTAGTTGCCCCTGGGTACGCAGCATGGCGCCTTGCAGTACTTCAAAGCGGCGGGTTTAGAGATGTCACGGTGCTTGTGAACCGTGGCGGCTGGGTCTTTGACGATGTCACTCCTCAATACACCATTGCATTGTGCTCGTTAGAGAAGGGACCTGAGGTTCCTTACGGTGTGCGAATGCGAGGCCCGTATGCAAGTCGAATCGCATATGAGTGCCGCATGGACCCGGCCCAGATCAACACGGAAGAGTTCATTTCTTGGTCGGAAACAGCGGCATTCCCGCTGGTTCCCTCTGACGCAGCGCTTGCTACGTTCCGTAGGCTACGTAGCCACCCGAGGCTTGACAGAACCAACCTGAAGCAGGTTCCGGTTGGCGCTGTTGTTCCCAAGTGGCGAGTCCGTCCTAATCAGGAGCTAAACGCTACAAACGACAAGCACCGTTTTTTGCTCGACGCGGGTGAGAAGGCCCAGACTCCCCAGTCGGGTTTTTGGCCTGTGTACACAGGGAGGTCTTTTGACCTTTGGCAACCGGAGACGGGCACGTATTATGCCTCAGTCCATCCAGACAGGATAGTCCCGCACCTTCAGTCGAAGCGCGAGCGTGGGCACCGAAACCGCCAGTCGGCATTTTCCGAATTCGGTGCGGCATGGATCGGAGATAGATCGACCTTAGCTTGTTTACAGCCTCGCATCTTGTTCCGGGATGTCGCACGAGCAACGGACAAGCGCACTGTGATAGCGGCGCTGGTGCCTAGCAATGTGGTTGCTGTGCACCTGGCGCCATCTTTGCTCTGGCCGAAAGGTACAGCGCGTGACGAAGCATTTCTGCTGGGAGTGCTGTGTTCGATGATCTTTGACTGGTACGCCCGCCGGGTAGTCGAATTTCATGTCACGTTCGCCATCATGGCTGGTTGTCCCGTTCCAGACGTAGATCCCACAATGGATGCGGTGGCCGCAAGGGTGGTTGAGATTACCGGCAGGTTGGCGGCAGCGGATGATCGGTTTGCTGGTTGGGCTTCTGAGGTGGGTGTTCCTGTTGGTTCTGTCCGCGACGATGCCACGAAGCAGGACCTGATTCATGAGTTGGATGCTTGTGTAGCTCATCTCTATGGGCTTGATGAGGGCGATCTGGTTGTCATATATGAGACCTTCCATGAGAAGACCGATTACTCGGAGCGCCATGCTTCTGTTGTCCAGCACTTTCGCCGTTGGGAATGTCGCTGATGCCCTCCGGCTCGAACAGTGACTCTGGGGGTCAGGTGTTGAAACCGGAGTTTGCAGTCAATCGGGATGGCCAGTCGGTGGCGGATGCAATTAACGGGTTTGTTAGTCATGCGGCTACCGGGTTGGTGGGTGGTGCACGTCTGGATGTTGCGACTGCGTATTTCAATGTTGCCGGGTACGCCTTGTTGGCGGATTCGTTGGACCTTGTTCGTGGTGTGCGGTTGTTGTTGGGAGCCGAACCAAAGCCGGTGGAGAAGCGTCCCCGGGTGTTGGGGGCCGAGCCAGTACATCCGGCTCGGGCAGCCCGCGCCAGGCTTCAGCGCGCGTTGGAGGATCATGAAGGGGATCTCACTACTGAGCGGGATCTGTTGGGGTTTTCTTATGAGATTGATGCCCAGACGCGTCGTCTTGTGGAGTGGCTCCGTTCCGACCGGGTGGAGGTGCGGCGGTTGGAGGGCAGGTTTTTGCATGGGAAGGCTTTCTTGGTGGGGGACCATTCTCATGGTGTGGTTGCAGGTTCGTCGAATTTCACTCGGGCGGGGTTGGTGTCGAATGTGGAGTTGAACCTGGGTAACTATTCGCCGCATGTGGTGGGTGGGGTGCGGGAGTGGTTCGACGAGTTGTGGGGCGAGGCGGTGGATTATGACCTGGCGGGGTTGTTCGATGCCCGGTTTGAGCCGCATTCTCCTTATTTGATCTATTTGCGGATGTTGTGGGAGCGGTACGGAGCAGAGTTGGTGGAGGAGGCTTCGGATGAGGGTGCGCCGCAGATCCATTTGACGTCCTTCCAGGCTGATGGTTTGTGGCAAGCGCGTCGAATTCTGATGGAGCGTCATGGGGTGCTTGTCGCGGATGAGGTGGGTTTGGGGAAGACTTTTCTGGCGGGTGAGTTGATCCGAGAGGCGGCGTTGGATCGTCGCCAGCGGGTGTTGGTGGTTACGCCGGCTACGTTGCGGGATGGTCCTTGGCGGGCGTTCCGAGCCCAGTTTTTGCTGCCCATGGAACTCATTTCCTACGAAGAGCTGATGGGGGATAGTCGTCTGAATCCCGTTCACGCTACGGGCCATAAGTTGGAGGCTGGGATCAACGATTACGCGATGGTGGTTGTCGATGAGGCCCATAACCTTCGCAACCCAGCGACGCAGCGAGCCGAGGCGTTGCGACGTTTGCTGGGTGGGTCACCTCCGAAGAAGCTGGTGTTGTTAACGGCTACGCCGGTGAACAACAGTTTGTGGGACCTGTATCACCAGCTGGGCTTTTTTATCCGGAACGATGCCGCTTTTGCCGATGTGGGTATTCCTTCTGTCCGCGATCACTTTGCCAAAGCGATGGCGTTGAACCCTGATGACCTGACTCCTGAGCATCTGTTTGACGTGTTGGACGCGGTGGCGGTGCGTCGCACCCGGTCTTTTGTCAAGCGCTACTACCCGAACGACACGGTAACCATCGGCGGGCGGGAACAGACCATCACGTTCCCCACTCCTCGGGTGCGGAAAGTCAGTTACGACCTGGACGCGGTGCTGCCCGGTTTTTTCGACCGGTTTGCTCACGCTCTCGACACCGATCTCGGCCCTGGAACTGATTCTGAGGATCCCGAGGTTCTGACCCTGGCACGTTACGCACCGTCGCGGTATCGCCATGACCAGTCCTTGGAAACCCACGAAATCCAACTTGCCGGGTTGCTGCGGTCGGGACTGTTGAAGCGGTTCGAGTCCTCTCCTTATGCGTTCGCGCGGACATGTGAACGCATGGCCGAGAGCCATGACGCCTTTTTGGAGTTGTTGGACCACGGAAAGGTAGCCACGGGCGCCGCCCTTACGGATTGGATGGCGACCGACTCCGACGACATAGACTCCTACCTGGCCGAGCAGACCGACCTGATCGACAGTGCCGACGAATACCGAATTGGACCGCTACGCCGCCACGTCGCACGTGACCGGGACCTTCTTCGTTCCTTCGCCCAAACCGCCCGTACGGTGTCCCGGTCGGCCGATCCCAACCTGGCTGAGTTGGTCAACCAACTTGCCGACATAGCCGAACAAGCCCAGCAGACTGGGATCGGTCCCCAGGACACCCGCAATCGGCGCAAGGTGCTGGTGTTCAGCTACTACGCCGATACGGTCGACTGGATCGTGGACCACCTTCACCACAAGACCGAAACCGACTCCCGGCTGTCCGCATACAGGGGGCGCATCGCCTCCCTTTCTGGGGACACCCGAACCCGGGGCAAGCGATCGGTGGTTTGGGGATTCGCTCCCAAAACCACCGACGCTCCTGAAGGAGAGGACCAAGACCTTTACGACATAGTGGTCACCACCGATGTGCTTGCGGAAGGCGTCAACCTCCAACAAGCTGGCAACATCATCAATTACGACCTGCCCTGGAACCCCATGCGCCTGGTCCAGCGGCACGGGCGGATTGATCGCATCGGGTCATACCACCAAGAGGTGGTAATCCGTTGCGTGTTCCCCGACGCTCGGTTAGATCAACTCCTCAACCTCGAAGAGCGACTCCACCGCAAGATCAAACAAGCTGCCGCCTCGATCGGCGTTTCGGAAATACTGCCCGAACAAGCCCGCGAAGACATCGACTTTACCGAAACGCGGGAAGAGATCGAACGACTTCGCAGAGAAGATCCCACCCTGTTTGAAAGAGGAGGAACCAGAGGTGGTGCTCTCTCCGGAGAGGAGTATCGCCAAGAACTTCGCCAAGCAATCGAGCAAGGACTACGCCAACAGGTCGAACGACTGCCCTGGGGCTCAGGATCCGGCATGACTATTCCAACCCCCGACGTCATCGCTCCAGGGTACGTGTTCTGCGCGCGAATAGCTGACCGAAAACAACCCGTCTTTCGTTACGTCGGCCCGCGAGACGAAGGGACCCCAATAGCAGACACCCTCGCCTGCTTAGACAGAGCCCGGCCAAATCAAGGACCCGACACACCCCGCACCCTCAACGACGAAACCTACCAAGGGGCATTCGACGCCTGGGAGACGGCCCGACACGATATCGTTGAGAAGTGGAACCACTTGGCCGACAAAGCCAACCTCGAGCCCCGTATACCTCCCGCTCTAACCAAAGCCGCCGACGTCGTCCGATTTCACGCACCCCGCGGCCTCACCCAAGACCAAATCGACAAAGCTATAGACACCCTCAACGCCCCCTATCCCCAACGAACCATCCGCACCATCCGGGCCGCCATGAAGACCACCAACGACCCCGCCGCACAGGCCAGTGAGGTCCTCGACGTAATCAGCAACCTCGGCCTCGAACCTTACGCACCGCCCAAACCCCTACCTGCCATCACCGCAGACGACGTCAACCTCATCTGCTGGCTAGCAGTGGTCCCAGCAGGACACGGCCTCGATAGCTGAACCTAGTCGGCATGTCGACTTGATGCCGTTCGTGACTTCATTCTTATGACAAGGAGCATCTAAATGAGAGAGAAGCCACCGTATCCGAGAAACGAGACGGAGTGGATTGAAGAAGCAGTGATCCAGGTTCTCAAAACGTCCGGGACCGTTCTCTCAGCAAGTCGCCTATGTCCTAGCAACACCCCTACTGCGGATTATGAAGTCTGTTTGCGGGAGGACGTTTACGCCTGGCTGGAAGTCACCCAATTGACTGACTCTCTGTCACGCCAACTATTCGCCGAGGGCCGAGTGGATATTCCCCCAGGCCCTCTATTGGAGCATTTCATCCTATTTGCTCATCCCGGGGTTCGTTACAAACACATACGACGATACCAAGATGACCTTGTTGAGATGCTACTCCAAGTTGAACAGCGCCTGTTGCCATTGGCGGAAGCAAATAGAAGATTGGACCAGGTGAAGTTGACGATACTCAGTCACACTATTACCGGAAGGGGAGGAAGAATATCCATATATCCTAGCAAGAGCTTGGACGAGGCAATATTGGTTGAGGGGACCGAGCATCTGCGAGAAGAGGTGCAGTCATGCATTGACAGGAAAAGCAAAAGGAGACAATTAGCAAACACACCGGAGGGATATAGACGTTGGCTGGCGATTTGGATAGACTCTTTCATGGGCGAGGCTTTTCTAGAACTACATGACCGCGAGACCCCTGTCTTGCTGGATGTCGACCTAGAGTGTTTCGACATGATTGTGGTGATGGCGGTATGGAACAACCAGGCAACTGTGCTTCAGTACCCTGGAGACAGCACGCCTGTCAAAGTACGCTTTGACCCGAGTCAACTCTCGCCCCCGCCATCCCCACTTACACTACCGAATGGAAACGGTCCCACTGGACATTCACGTCTCTGGACGCCATCCAAGGGCGATTGACATCATTGACTTCTAAAGAGTGCAACGGGTGTGAGCATCCCGAAATGGGCTCCGTTCACAAGCTGGCGACTTGGAAGTGCCCGCCTGGATGACCTCCGGATAACGGATAGGCGAAGCATAGGGGATGGTGCAACGGTCCATCCCCGTACAGAAGCACTTCCCATCCAAAACGTGGACTGGGTGGACTGGAATCAGGCGGAAACCTTGCCGATGTCAAATGACCGATTCGGCAGCCCTGATCGCCATCAACCCCCTTAGCCGTAAACTTAGACCTCTATGGCCGACAACAGCGCGATCGAATGGACAGATGCCACATGGAACCCCGTCACCGGTTGCTCACGGACCTCCCCTGGATGCGACAACTGCTACGCCCTCACACTCGCTAAGCGCCTCAAGGCAATGGGAAACCCCCGCTACCAGGTGGACGGCGACCCGCAGCGAAGCGGTCCAGGGTTCGGCATCCAACTCCACGATGATCTGCTGGATGTCCCCCGCAGGTGGAAACGGCCGCGCACCATCTTCGTGAACTCCATGAGCGACCTCTTTCACCCCGACGTACCGTTTGAATTCATAGCCGAAGTGTTCTCCGTTATGAACGACACGCCCCAGCATCGCTTCCAAATCCTTACCAAACGTTCTCGCAGACTGGCCGACACTGCCGCGGATCTGGAATGGACAGACAACATTTGGATGGGCGTCAGCGTAGAAAACCAACGATATTGTTTCCGCATTGACCATCTAAGACAGGTTGACTGCCGTGTCCGGTTCCTGTCGTTAGAGCCTCTCATCGGGCCACTACCCGATCTTGATCTGACAAGAATCGACTGGGTTATAGTAGGGGGAGAGAGCGGCCATAGGGCGCGGCCCATCAAATCCGAGTGGGTTCGAGACATCCGCGATCAGTGCGCGGATGCCGAAGTCCCCTTCTTCTTTAAACAGTGGGGTGGGCGGACATCCAAATCTGGCGGTCGCCTCCTTGATGACCGCACCTTCGACGAAATGCCGGTGGTGACGCTCGACCATTCAATTGGATAACCTTCAACTGTTCAAGCCCGAACCCGAAAAAACGGGCGAAATCCTCTACAAGCCACTAGAGCGACCTGTTTGGAGCGAAAACAAGGCCGCTTTGATAGCACAGTACCTCCAGTACTTTGTCTACATCACCCGGAACGGAACATACATTGATGCCTTCGCTGGTCCGCAAACAGAAGCCTCTGATCAGGCATGGACAGTCAAGAAGGTCTTGGAAACCGAACCGAAGTGGTTCCGCCACTTCTATCTCTTTGACAAATCGCCAGAACAAGTGAAGAAGCTCAATACCCTGGCCGATGAGCACAGCGACCGGCAAATACAGGTTCACAAAGGCGACTCCAACCAGATGCTTCGCTCGGTTCTTCCTGTAGAGTCGATCAGGGAAGGGGAGGCCACATTTTGCCTACTGGATCAGAGAACCTTCCAATGCGAATGGCAACTCTGCAAACACGTGTCCCAAATACGACCCGGATCTCGGAAGGTGGAGCAGTTCTACTTCCTAGCAACCGGCTGGCTCTCTCGGGCCTTGACCGCTACATCGACGCGGGGGGGTGAAGAGACAATAGCGGCGTGGTTCGGCAACGAAGACTGGAAAGAACTGATCAGCATGAGTTCAATCGAGCGGGCGGAGGTATTCAAAGGGAAATTCCAGGAGGAATTAGGTTACCGACATGTCAAGTGGTGGCCCATCTACAGCGAAGAGTCTGGGAAGGGACGAGTTATGTACCACATGATCCATGCCACAGACCACGACGACGCGCCCAAGCAGATGTACCGCGCCTACCGAAAGACCGTCAACTCTTCTGAATCAATCGATCAGCTTAGGCTACAGGTGTAACAAGCGGGCAGCCAACCGCTGCTCGATCAGCCGAGTCGCAGATCGGCCAAGGGTACGACCTTGTTCGCGTATAGCGGGCGCGAACAATCCTCTAGCCCCACTGCGACCTTTCTATCAGCTCACGGAACCCGGAAACAACCGGCTCTCAACGCTCGGCCTCTCTCCGTACCTCACGCCGACAGCAGAAGTGACACTTCACTTTACTAACTATACCGTGAGCTGGTAAAACACCCCTCTTCCTAGCGGAGGCGGACGACCAGGAAACTCAGCACCTTGCCTTTATCAAAGACGATAGAAAAACTGATAATGGAAGAAGCCAATAACGCTGTGACCTGCGGAAATAGTGGTTATAGGCGCTCCGGGGGTGGGACTCGAACCCACAACCTTCGGGTTAACAGCCCGCCGCTCTGCCGAATTGAGCTACCCCGGAAAGAGTGGTCACAGCGACCGGACGCCGCCGGCCTGCCGGATCAAGTGTAGACGGACGGGGCATGAGGAAGTCTCCCTTTGTCCCGGTGGGCGGTCCCCTGGGGAAGGAAGTCCACATAGGGTGTTTCTGCGCGTAACATCAGGACTGTCAATGAGAAGGCGACTGGCGGTTACGGGTGCGGCGCTGGCCTTGCTGGCCGCCGCCTGCGGTTCCGGCGGGGAGTCCGAACCGGTTTCGGCCACCGTTCCCGAAACCCTGGAGTGGATCACCCCCGAGGAACTGACCGGGAAACTGTCGACGGGTGGCGCGGCGGTGGTGAACTTCTGGGCCTCCTGGTGTGGACCGTGCCGGGCGGAGGCACCGGTGTTGCGCCGGGCTCATGAGGAATACGGCCGGCAGGTGCGGTTTATCGGCGTGGCGGTGGACGACACGCCCTCCGACGCCTTCGCCTTCATGGAGTCACATGGCATTGCCTTCGAGAACTATCTGTCGGAGGGGAATCAAATGATGGCCCAGTACGAGGCCTTCGGAATCCCATTCACCGTGTTCACCGATACGGCGGGGGAGGTCCTCTACGTACACCGGGGCATCATCGACGAGGGAACTCTCAGCCTTTGGAGCGATGAACTCTCCCGTCTCGGCTGAGACCGAGCCGATAGCAAAATGTCCCCTGGTTCGAGCATTGGCGGATCAGCCCTTGCGAAAACAATTCGAATGTCGGGGAAAGTACCGATGCTCGAGGGTTGCTGTTGTCTCACCCCCGGTGCAAGGTGTTAGACAGTCGCATCACCTCTCGGTCCGATCCGGCGTCGTTCGGGCCGCTGGCAGGGATCATATTCCTCGAGACCCGCACCTCCGCCGGGACCGGCGGAGCGCGTCTCAACCAACGGAACGGTGGCGGTGGGGGTGGGCCCGGAGGGGAGGAAAATCGCCATGGTTTTCGCGGGTTAGTGATGTTTTTCGCGGGGATTGGGTTCGGAGAAACGGGGCCCTGAGATGGACCTGACTGTTCTGGGAAGGTCGGTTGGGGCGATGGCCGCCGCCGCTTTGGCGCTGTGGGTGTTGAGGAGGATCCGCTCGGAGGTTGTCGGGGACCCGTTCAATGACCTCCTGGGCGCCGTTCTGGTGGGGATAGGAGTGGGACGACTCTCCTATCTGTGGGCGGAGGGAGTCAACGTGTTTGCCGACCCGATCGAGTTGATCCTGGTGCGAGGGGGCATCTCCCCGGTTCCGGCCGCGGCGGGTGCCGTCGCCTTTCTGGCTTGGACTTCTCGCTCCGACCTCGCGAACCGGATGGACTACCTGGCGCCGGCGGCCCTGAGCGGCATCGCCGTGTGGGAGGCGGGATGCTGGTGGCAGGGCGCCTGTTTGGGGTCGCCCTCGGGGCTGTGGTGGGCCATGGCCCTGCCCGGCAGCGAACTGACCCGCCACCCGGTGGGCCTGTACGCGGCCGTGCTGTTCGCCGGGGCGGCGGTCTGGCTGTTGGTCCGGCCTCTTCCGTGGAAGGGTGCGACCGCTGCCATGGCGCTGGGATGGGCTGCGGCGGTCCGATCGATTGTCCCCATCTGGTCGGTCGGGGGGTGGTCGGACCGGGGATGGTGGTACCTGGTAGGGGTGGTCCTCGGGGTGGGTGGCGTTGTCGCGACGCGATCGAGAGCCCAGGGCCGCTGAGAAGAGCTGAAGCTCCATTGGGGGCTTGATTCCCCAAGACTCCCAGGATGGAGGTAGGGGGGATCAGAGGAGAGAACGGAGTGGGGAAACAAACGCTGACCTGGCACAAACCGGGCTGTGCGAAAGGGGGGTTCACACGTGCGCGGCCCACACCTTGGATAAGGACGCGATAGTGGCCGATGGCCATCGCCTGTCGATGAGTGCTGCCTCGGAGTCAGGCATGGCCATCTCGGACTCCAAAAGGAGAGGGAATATGAAAGCAACGCTCGAACGCCACAGGTTCAACAGCATCCTGCGGAGAATCTCGGCCGCGGTGGGCACGGCCGCGCCCACGATTGTGACGGTCTCCGAGGGAGGAATCGATCTGGAGGCCTTCGGAAGGGAGGCGATCATGTACTGCCGGTTGGATGCCTCGGTGGAGGATCCTGGCGCCGCAGAGGTGATGCTCCGCCAGATGGTCTCGGTCGTGAAGTCTCTCCCGAACGGGAAGGTGGTCCTGGAAAGCGACAACCCGGGGTTGGTCATCTCGGGTGGCGGCACCCGGGTCGTCATAAACGAAGGCGACGAACTCTGTGGGGTTGTTCCTCCCGAGCCGGCGGGTTACCTGGAGGCGATTGACGGAGAACTTCTTCGGTCCTCCCTCGATGGGGTTGTTCCCGCCGCGGCGACCGACAATCATCCCATCTTCGGATCGGTGCGATTCGACAAGTCCGAGGGGAACCTGCGGTTGGTTGCCTCCGACACGTTCCGGTTGGCGGTTCGAGATCTCCCAGGTGTTGTCTCCCCGGGGGTCTTCTCGGTGAATGCCCGGGTGCTGAAGCGGATGCTGCGGTCCTTCGGGAAGGCCTCTGAATACCGGATCCGCGTGGCGGACGGTCACGTGTGGTTCTCCGTGGATGGGATCGGGGAGATGGGAGTGGTCTGCGACTGGTCTGAGTATCCCCGCTATCGAGGGTGGGCGCCCCCCTGGGAGGCGCGAATCCTGTGCGAACGAGCCCCGCTACGGGATCTGGCTTCCCGGGTGGTGGCCCTGGACAGGAAGTCACCCGCCCCGGTCAAGCTGACGTTCTCTCCCGGGGGGATCGAGTTCACCGCCAAGTCCCCGGCCGGGATGGTGAGTGGGTTCCTCGAAGCGGAGAACGCTGCGCTGCCCGGGGAAGTGACGCTCCGCTTCAACTCGCTGTTCCTGTCCGACGCCCTTTCGAACCTGATCTCCGACAAGACAGAGATATGTCTGGCCGAGGACCCGCTGGCTCGCCCCAAGCCTGTGCGGATCGGCGACGGACGCCACTCAGAGGCTTGGAACCTGGTGATGCCCATGCGCGCCGGTTGAGAACGAGGGGGCCGACGGGCGGCCCCGACGGGGATGCGGCTCGGGCGAGGCCGCGGCAGTTAAAGTCGAGTAGCGAAGATGAAGGCGTTTCCCGAACTCCCGGACTCCCGGTTCGGGATCATCTATGCAGACCCGCCCTGGGACTACCGGGGCCAACTGCAGCACGCCGGGGTGGGCTCGGGAGACACCGGAGGGGCGGTCCGGCACTATCCCACCGTCGGGCTCTCCGACTTGAAGAAGCTTGATGTAGCCGGGATCGCCGAAGACGACTGCCTGCTGTTCATGTGGGCGACGAACCCTCACCTCGACCAGGCGATCGAACTGGGCAGGGCCTGGGACTTCCAGTGGGCCACGGTGGCTTTCGTGTGGGACAAAGAGCGAGTGAATCCCGGGTTCTACACCCTGAGCCAATGCGAGCTGTGCCTGGTATTCAAAAGGGGGCGGATACCCGCGCCGCGGGGAGCGAGGAACGTCCGGCAGTTCGTGCGCAGCAGGCGGGGCTCCCACTCCGAGAAGCCCGCGGAGGTCAGAAGGCGGATCGAAGCCATGTTCCCCACCCAGAGCAAGATCGAGTTGTTCGCCCGCACCAAGACCGAGGGGTGGAGCAGTTGGGGATTGGAAGTCATGGATCCATCGCAGGTTCCCTCCCCAGATGCCCGGCCGAGCCCATAAAAACCCCCTGTCCTCGCAGGCCAGAGCGTGGGTCCCGTGTTAATGTTCCTAGAACTAGACGTAAGGTTCCCTTCCTAGCCGACAGGAGACGCGATAGCCGGCGAGAGGAGAGAAGAATGGATGTGATGTATTCGTCCGTGAGTCCGCCCCGCTATACAGCAAAGGGCAGGCTGGAACGAAAATACTACGAGCGGGAGTTGCGCAGACTGCAGGAAGAGTTGGCGATGCTCCAGAGATGGATAGTCAATCGGGGTCTCAGAGTCCTGGTCATCTGCGAGGGACGCGACGCGGCCGGCAAGGGAGGCGTGATCAAGCGTATAGTCGAACGACTGAATCCCCGCGTGTGTCGGGTGGTGGCACTGGGGGTTCCCACCGAGCGCGAGCAGACCCAATGGTATTTCCAGCGATACGTGGCTCATCTACCGGCGGCGGGAGAGATGGTGCTTTTCGACCGCAGTTGGTATAACCGGGCGGGCGTGGAGCGGGTGATGGGGTTTTGCACCGAACAGGAGTATCAGGAGTTTCTGGTGACTTGTCCCCAATTCGAGCGAATGCTGATCCGTTCCGGCATCCAGATAATCAAGTACTGGTTCTCGGTGAGCGACGAGGAGCAGGAACGGCGGTTCCAGGCGCGGCTCACCGATCCCCGGCGCAGGTGGAAGCTGAGTCCAATGGATCTGGAGTCCAGGAAGCGTTGGGTCGACTACTCGAGGGCGAAGGACAATATGTTCGTCCATACCGACATCATCGACTGTCGATGGAATGTTGTGAACGCCGATGACAAACGCCGTGCTCGGCTCAACTGCATCAGCCATCTGCTGCGCAGCATCCCCTACCACGAGGTGGACGTTCCTGAACTCAGTCTTCCGGATCGGCAAAGCGGGGAGCAATACGTTCGCCCGCCCATCACCGAACAAGCCTTCGTTCCCGATCTCTATGTCCCCCAACCAGGGTCAAAGACCAGGAAGCCGAAGAAACAGAAGGAGCAGGCGGTCTCGGCAACGGCGGTCTGAACCCGGACCGGCTTCGAGGGAAGCGCCGGACCAAGTAGGACGTGCCAGAGCGGCGCCTAGACATGCGGCGGTTTTGAGAAGAGAAGATGCCACGGGTGAGATGATCGACCAGGTTGCCAACGGGTCGCGGGTTGCTAGCGGAATGTTCCTGGGCGCGCCAGGCGGGAGACGCGTTCTCAATGCCGGCACCGCCGCTTTGGCCATGGTTACCTGGTCTTAGCCATGGGACACTCGCCGTTGCTTGCTGGCCGCAAACCATCAGTTGTCGTTGTGGGCGCGGGCATATTCGGTCTGTCGGGAGCGTTGGAGTTGGAGGAGAGGGGATACGGGGTCACCGTGGTCAATGCCGGCCCCATACCACATCCCTCTGCGGCCTCCAACGACGTGAGCCGGATGGTGAGGATGGACTACGGGACCGATCGGCTGCATTGTCGTCTGGGCAGTGAGGCTATAGACGGTTGGCACCGGTGGAATGCACGGTGGGGACGGGACCTGTACCACCAGGACGGTCTGCTGTTCCTCAGCAGCAGACCGTTGGAAGAGGAGGGTTTCGAGGGCGATTCCTACCGCACCCTCTCCGAGGAGGGTTGGAGTCCGGAGAGACTGGGTTCAGCGGAGATCGCTACCCGGTATCCCGGATGGAATTCCGACTACTACGTAGACGGATATTTCAACCAGAGGGGCGGTTGGGCAGAGGCAGGATCGGTTGTTGGCCTGCTGGCGGGGGAGGCCGAGGCAAGGGGCATCTGTATGAAGACGGCGAAGGTGTCGTCGATCAGCCGGGGGAACGGGCACGTCTCGGGGGTGATCATCGAGGATGGGACGGAAATCCGGGCTGATCGGGTGGTGGTGGCGGCCGGAGTGTGGACTCCCTCGCTTCTTCCCGAGCTGGACGGGTTCCTCCGACTGTCAGGCCAGCCGATTCTCTACTTCAAGCCGGCCGACCCGGAACCTTTCCGACCTCCCCTATTCCCGCCTTGGGGGGCAGACATCGCCACCACCGGCTGGTACGGGTTCCCGGCCAACCGGGAGGGGATAGTCAAGATCGGCGTCCACGGTCCCGGATACACCGTCACGCCCGATGCACCCCGCGTGCCGCCCGGGGACGAGGACAAAGCACGTTGCCGGGACTTCCTTTCGCATTCCCTGCCGGCCCTGGCGGACGCCCCTCTCAATGCCCTGAAGATGTGCGTCTACACCGACACCTTCGACGGAGACTTCCTGATCAGCCGCCATCCGGAAGTCGAGGGCCTGACCGTAGCCAGCGGCGGCAGCGGCCACGGCTTCAAGTTCGGCCCCGTACTAGGCCGGCTCATCGCCGACGCAGTCGAAGGAACTCCCAACCCCTACCTGGACCGCTACGCCTGGAGGCCTGTGGGCGACCCAGCCACCGAAGCCTCAAGGTACGCGGGTGAACAACCCGGCACTACCAAGGCTCAGTCGTTGGAGGTGTGAATGACCAGTTCGTCGGGATCGTGCCCGAATTCGCGGAGAAACAAGCGAGCTCGCTTTACGGTATCTTTTCGATCGAGATGCGTATCAATCCAGTAGTCGCCTAACTGGTATTTGGCGGCAGAGGGGTGAAAGTCCTTCTCATTCCTACTGATGTACTGGTGTTTCCTGCTGTCCTTAACAAACGGCTTATTGCTTACTTTGTCTGCGAAGTTGTTCGGATGTCGGCTTTGTAGCTCGGCGACCACCGAGGTGAGCATTTCCCTGTAGCTTCCAACGGTTAGGGACTTTCCAAACAGGGTTGCCCCTTTAAACCTTGCCTTCGTTAAAGCAGCCTTCTTTCCCGGGGTGAGGCCAGCGGGATCGGCGGGGACGACAACCGGAGGCTCTGCAGGAGGGGGTTGCGGTGCTGAAGTTGGCAGCTTGGAGCCGGGTATCAGTGGTGGGGATGCGGGGGAAAGGTTGTCAAGGGGTGCTGTCCCACGGCTGTGGCTAATAGCTTCGTCAACGAGTGGTGCCAGCAACTTTAAATGGGATTTGGTCAGGGGTTTGATCCCAAGTCTTCTACCGATCAGCCTGAGCAACTCCTGAGAGGGAGAATGCAGTTCTTGCGTGACGATCTCGTTGACTCGCGTTCTGTATCGCTCCCTGCGGGCCTGTTCGTGGATAGTGCCCTGCTGGACAAGGCTTCTGGTCAGCGTCTCAAGGTGGTGGACATCGTTTTCTGTCAGATGTCTTAAGTCCGTACTGTGATAAGGCGTGGCGTCCATGACATTGGTCTTGTCCAGATCAGTGAACAGCCAGTAAATGACCCCATTTGTAAGGATGCCGGCTATGACCTCCGAAAATGTGAAGTATGAACGTAACTGGTTGGTCTCTTTCTCGGAGAGTTTGACCCCAGCTCTTTTGGCTTCCACCGCCACTTTAACGTTTGCCTGTCCAGTCAGGACATAGTCAATCTTCCCACCAAGCTGAGTAGAGACCTCCAGCGTCACCTGTTCGGGATGGCTAGGGTCGTATCCAAGACACTGGAGCAACGGCTCGATCAAGCTGTTTTTAGTTTGTGCCTCGCTGTTCTTGATCTCTGGATATTCCTGGACAAGTCCGGAAGCCCGTGTGGCATGCTCCTTGATCTCTTCCCTAAACATAGGGCCATTGTAAGCGTCACTATGAAGGGTTCGCGAAGAACAAGTTGAATCGTCGGTATAGGAAGGTCCCCGTAATGGGGTCAGGAGAGGATGGTACGGGCCTAACATCCTTATTTAGTGTTTGTTTTACCCACTTTGTATTATTATGCATTGTATTGTCACACCCCCTGTGGTATAATGGTAGACATGGAAAAGACAGCTAACGGCCGTCCGGTCATCAACCAGATCGAGGTGGTCCTACCCAGTTTGGCGGTGGGAAACGCAACCCTGGAACAACTCCGGGCACGGTTGCAGTCCACCTTCCGGGTGGAGAACCAGGCTGCGGCGGTGCGTGCTGAGACGCTGGCGGAACTAACCCGCCGAAAGGGTGTCCACATCACCGAGAACGACCTGCGGGAGAAGGGGTTGCGACCCCGCCGCAAGGCCCGTTCGGAAGTGGAAACCGCCGTGGAACTGGAGGAGTTGCCGAAGACGTCGGAGGGGTTGCGGGATGGTGAGATTCCCTATGAGAACGCGCGGATTCTGGCCAAGGCCTCCCAGGAGGGGGATGTAGACGAGTCCGAGTTGATTGGTCCAGCCAAGACCCAGTCGCCTGACAAGTTCGCCGGGACGGTCCGAAAGCACCAACAGCAACGATCAGAAGACGACGGGATGTCCCGCCTGGAGCATCAACGCGCACAGAGGTTCGCCAAGATCAAAACCGATAACACAGACGGCATGACCGTGTTGTACGGCCGGTTCGATCCGATCACCGGTGCTCTCATCGAGACGGCACTGTCTCAGAAGATGAACGAGTTATGGCGGGAGGAAGATCCCCGGGCAAGGCGCACGCCGGGTCAGCGGATGGCCGACGCTCTCGCACATCTGGTTACCAGAGAGGAAACCGACGAGGACGGAAAGCCTCCCCGCGGTCCCAGGTTGTTGTTGATCGCCGACTACGACGTGGTCTCCCGGGAACTCCGCAACGGGCGACTTGGTGACGGGACCCCGATCCCAACAGAGAAGGTCCGGGACCTGGCCTGCCAGTCGGACATCCTTCCCGCCATCTTCCGGGGCGTGTCACAGCCGATGGACCTGGGACGGTCACGGCGGGCTGCCAGTCCCGCCCAACGGATCGCCCTCGTAGCACGGGACAAGGCGTGTGTGGGGTGTGGAGCCACCTCTAATTGGTGCCAGGCGCATCACATAATCCCTTGGGCCGTGCAGGGCAACACAGACCTCGACGACATGGTCCTCCTATGCAGCCGATGCCACCACAAAGTTCACGACGACCACTGGCAAGTGCGCAGGAAACCATCCGGGAAGTACTACCTCAAACCGCCATTGAAACACGACCGGCCAGAGTCCACCCTTCGCAAGACTCTCCTCCATGGCCGTCGGAACGCTATCAAACAGAGAAAATGAAACACCGGACCTGTCTCCGGCAGGCTGGCCTAACCGACCAGGGTGCGTGCCAGCTGGCGGGACATGGCGACCAGGTTGCCCAGGGAATCCCAGATGTAGCAGTCTTCTTCGAAGGTGCCTTCCAGGAGGTGGCTGCTGGCCAGGTCGATGGTCAGCCATCCCGGATGCGGGCGAGCCCGGAAGTGAATGGTCAGCTCCAGAGTCGGCGCCCATCCGTAGAAGCCCAGTTGGAATACGGCGGGAGGGAAGCCGTCCGCGAACACCGGCACAGCCATGAGGTCGGGTGGGCGGCCGTCCGCAAAACGCATCCGGCCCCGGACCTCGGGCGTCCCGGTGGGTCGGCCTGCGGCGCCCTGAGCCATGTCGGAGGGCATCAGGAACTCGAATCGCTCGATGAAGGTGGAATTCCCTCTCTTTTGAGGGCCGGTCTGCATCTCCGAGTTCTCTGGCAGACTGGAAGGTGGACGCAGGGGACCGCTGGGACCGGTGAAGGTGGGCAGGTCGCCCCAGGTGATCAGGGAGGTGACGGTCACCCTGCCGTTCTGGACGAGATCGACGGCCGTCACCGAGAGGCTGCGACCCCGCTTCATAACCCGGCTTGCGACGGTTGCCTCACCCGGCATGGTCGGCCCCACGAAGTGGCTGGTCATCGAAAGGGGGTCGGGGTGGGGGACCTCCTGCCCTGCGGCCACGAGGCACAACGCCATCAGGTATCCGCCGTTGGGGATGCCATCGATGTTCCACCGGGGACTCACCCGGGCGGTCCATTCACCCGCCCCCACCTGGTTCAGCGCCTCCCGGGTGTCAGCGTCGAAGAGGTAATCGTTCATGGTCGCTTCCCGCCGCGTTCTGGTGTTTCGTCGGTGGTCTCTGACGGGGCCGCGATCAGCCTAACCAGAGCTGGACGATCCACCCAACCGCCAGTCCGTACGCGCCGGCCACCACGTCGTCGCCGGTTATGCCCCAGCCCCCCGGAAGCCTTTCCGCCCATCTCACGCCCGGAAAGCCGGTCTTGGTGATGTCCACTATTCGAAACATCACCCATCCGGCCACCGCCCCGGCCAGACCCAGTCCCACCACAGCCAGGGTCGCTCCTGCGGCCTCGTCGATCACCACCCAGCCGGGATCGTCCGAGAAGGGATGGGAGGCCCACACCGAAACCCCCGCCGCGATGGCGGCCAGGAGGAGTTGCGCCGGCCACCCCAGCTCTCCGGCCGCCATCCCCGCCGCCAGTCCCACTGCGGCGCCCAAGGTCCCGGATCCAGCGTCCGATCCCGTCACCTTGCCAAGGAGCAGACCCACCCCGAACACAGAGGCGATCGTCCTGCGCATCGGTTCTCAGGTTACCGGGGCTTTCGAGGCCGGACCAGAACGGATAATCCGAAACGTTCGGTTAAACGGCCTTCCGAGTGTGCCAAACTAGGGGCGCATGGAACCCTCAATGTATATCTGGATGGACGGTGAGTTGGTCCCCTGGGACGAGGCGAACGTCCATGTGCTTAGCAACGCCCTTCACTACGGAACCGGGGTGTTCGAGGGAATCCGGGCCTATGAGACCGACGACGGGACGGCGATCTTCCGCCTCACCGAACACCTCGAGCGGCTCCATCGTTCTGCCCGGGTCTACCGCGTGCCCCTCGAATGGTCGGTAGAAGATCTCGCCGAGGCCTGCCGGGCGGTAATGAGGGAAAACGAGTTGGAGGCAGGATACATACGCCCCCTGGTCTACTACGGGCTGGGGGCGATAGGCCTCAACCCCACCGGCGCCACCTCCCACACCGCCATTGCGGCCTGGAGGTGGGGTGCCTACTTGGGAGAGGAAGGGGTCTTGAACGGCATTTCGGTGGGGGTGTCCTCCTGGCGGCGGATCAGCCCGGCGGCCTTCGTGCCGGTGGCCAAGGGATGCGGGCAGTATCTCAACAGCGTGATGGCCAAGATGGAGGCGCTCAGCAACGGCTACGACGAAGCCCTGTTGCTCAACGGCGACGGGAACATCTCCGAAGGCAGCGGAGAGAACGTCTTCCTGGTGCGAGACGGCGTGGTGCTCACCCCTCCGATCTCCTCGGGGATCCTGGACGGCATCACCCGCCATACGGTGATGACCCTGCTCTCCCGGGACGGGATCGAGATCCGGGAGGCCACTCTCACCAGGGGAGATCTCTTCAACGCCGACGAGGTCTTCTTCACCGGCACCGCCGCGGAGGTGACCCCGGTGCGGGAGATCGACGCCCGACCGATCGGCGCCGGCCGTCCCGGACCGGTCACCCGGCGCGCCCAGGAACTCTTCGAGGCGCTCACCTCGGGCAACGACCCGGACCTGCGAGACTGGCTCGAGTATGTCTGAGCGGTCCTCGGCGCCTTCTGCCTAGATGCCTCGCCAACCAAACATCGATCCTCCCGACCAGGATCTCCCGCGCACGGCCCTCGCCCCTGCGGCGCCTGCCCGGTGGAGCCCCCGCCGACCGGGGATGATCACCGCGCCCGAACAGGTCACACCGGGGGGTCTGTTTGGTCGCCCAGGTCCCGACACGGGCTGGGCGTTTCGGATCGTCCGCCAGGCCGGCCTTCCGGCCCACGAGATGCAGGGAGAGGCGGTCCTGGTGACCCTGATGGCAGCCCGGGCCTCCCTCTTCGGTCGGGCGCCGGTCCCCGAAGACCTGGACGTGGCCCGGATTCTGATGGGATACGAGGAAGGCGCATCGGGGCAGATGGTCGAGCGCGGGCGGCGGTGGCTCCGCCACTCCCGCCACGAGGCGGTCCCCGGAGCGGCCGCCGCCGAACAGACCGGATCCGATCTTCTGGTCATGTCGCCTGCCGATCTCCGGTCAGCTCTCGCAGCCGGGGGCTGAGTTCATTGGTGAAGATCGTCCGGTTCCGCCACGGCGACGAAATTGCCTACGGGTTGGCGGAGATGGAGGGGGTCACCCTCTACCGGGGCTCTCCGTTCGTGGTGTGGGAGCCGACCGAGACGATGCTGGGCTGGGAGGAGGTGAGGGTGCTGTCGCCGGTGCTCCCCACCAAGGTGGTGGGAGTCGGCCGCAACTACGTCGATCCTGACGCTCCGTACCCTGGAGAACCGTTCGTCTTCATGAAGCCCACCACTTCGGTGGTGGGTCCGGGAGCCGAGGTGGTGATTCCCCCGGCCTTGTCGGTGGTAAGCCATGAGGCGGAGTTGGCGGTGATCCTGGGGAGGGTTGCCAGGCACATCCGGGTGGAGGACGCCGGAGCCTACATTCTCGGCTACACCGCCGCCAACGACATAACGGCCAGCGATTATCTGGATGACCCCTTGAATCTCACCCGAGCCAAGAGCTTCGACACCTTCTGCCCGCTGGGACCGATGATCGAGACCGAGTTCGATCCGTTGGAGCAGCAGGCGGTGGAGTGTCTGGTAGACGGCGAGCTGCGCCAGTCCGGGTTCAGCTCGGAGATGATGTTCGGCCCCGGAGAGTTGGTCTCCTACGTGTCCTCGATGATGACCCTGCTGCCCGGTGACGTGATTCTCACCGGCACTCCCGACGGGGTGGGCCCCGTCTATCCGGGCAACGTCATGGAGGTGCGAATCGACGGGATCGGGTCGCTGGTCAACCCGGTGGTGCGAGGATGACTCCCCGGCTGAGGGTGGCGCCCTCGCCAACCGGACTCCTCCATGTCGGCACGGCCCGGGCCGCCCTCTTCAACTGGTTGTACGCCCGCCGCCACGGTGGCGTCTTCATCGTCCGGGTGGACGACACCGACCGGCAACGGTCCACGGCCGACTTCGAGACCCGGATCCTGGAAGCGCTCCGATGGCTGGGAGTCGACTGGGACGAGGGGGTAGAGGTGGGGGGCCCGCACGGTGCTTACCGCCAGAGCGGACGGTACGACCGTTATCGCGAGGTCGCAGCCCAACTGCTGGAAGGCGAGACCGCCTATCGATGCTTCTGCAGCCCGGAGGAACTGGCTCAACGCAGGAAAGAGGCCCAGCGGGCGGGACGGCCGCCCGGGTACGACGGGCGCTGCAGGTCGCTGAAGGCCCGGGAAGCGAAACGTCGGCAGCAAGCGGGGGAGAACCATGTGGTGAGGTTCGCCATGCCCCGCCCGGGCGTGACAATCTTTGAGGACATGGTGAGGGGCGAGGTCCGCTTCGACCATGAGGTGATCGATGACTTCGTGATCCTCCGCAGCGACGGATCACCCACCTACCACCTTGCCTCCACGGTGGACGACGTGGACTATCGCATCACCCACGTGGCCCGGGGAGAGGACATCCTCCCCTCCACGCCCCGGCACATACAGATCACCAGGGCGATGTCCGCCCCCGAACCGGTCTACGCCCACCTCCCTCTGCTCCACGGCCAGGACGGACGCAAGCTCTCCAAGCGTCATGGAGCCACCGACGTGGGCGAATACCGCCTCCGGGGGATCCTGGCGGAAGCCTTATTCAACTACCTCTCGCTCCTGGGATGGTCGATCGGTCCGGAGGCCACGATATTCAGCCCGCAGGAAGCAGTGGAGTCATTCGACCTTGCGGACGTCTCGTCCAGCCCGGCGGTGTTCGATCCGGTGAAGCTCGAGTGGATGAACGGCGAGTACATACGGAACCACATCTCGGCCGCCGAATTCTCGGTCCGGGCCCGTCCATACGCCGAGAGGCACCTGGGCGTACCCCTGTCCGATGCCGAATGGCAGCAGGCCGTCCCGGTGCTCCCCCTCGTTCAAGAGAGGGTGAAGCTCCTGTCGGAGGTGGGACCCCAACTGTCCTTTCTCCTGGAGGCCGGGATCGAGTACCACGAGCGGTCCTGGCGCAAGGTGATGAGAGCCCAGACCGTGGAGCCGGTGCTTTCCGAGGCGCTCTCGGCCCTGGGGCAACTGGGGGAGTGGCGGACAGAGACCATCGAGGAGACTCTGCGCGGGTTGCTGGCCCGGCTGGAGGTGAGCGCCCGGCGCGGGTTGCAGCCGATCCGGGTGGCGGTAACCGGCTCTTCGATCAGCCCGCCCCTCTTCGAGTCGCTTGCCGCGCTGGGACGGGAGAGGACGTTGCAGAGACTGGAAGGGGCCCGCGCCCGGCTCTCCCGATGATGGAGGGGAGAACCGGCGCGCCTGCCGGGTCCCCAACCGCATATAGCATTCGACCCATGGCAACCGGAAGGGTTTAGTTTCATGAGTGCACCTCAACGGGTGACGGTTACCGGCGCTGCGGGGCAGATCGGGTACAGCTTGCTGTTCAGGATCGCCGCCGGGGAGATGCTCGGATCGGACCGGCCGGTGATTCTCCAGCTCCTGGAGATACCCCCGGCCTTTCCCGCTCTCGAGGGAGTGGCGATGGAGCTTGAGGACTGCGCCTTCCCCCTTCTGAAGGGCGTGGTGCTGACCACCGACGCCGAGCAGGCCTTCGCGGATGCCGATGTGGCGCTGCTGGTGGGCGCCATGCCGCGCCGGGCCGACATGCAAAGAGCCGATCTGCTGGAGGCGAACGGGAGGATCTTCTCCGAGCAGGGCCGGGCCCTCTCGGAGTCGGCCGATCCCGGCGTGAAGGTGCTGGTGGTGGGCAATCCGGCCAACACCAACGCCTACATCACCGCCGCCAACGCTCCGAACATCGATCCCTCCCAGATCACGGCCATGACCCGCCTCGACCACAATCGCGCCATCGGTCAACTGGCGGCCAAGGTGGGAAAGCCCACCAGCATGGTGACCAAGATGAGTGTCTGGGGGAACCATTCCGCCAGCCAGTATCCGGACCTGTTCCATGCCGAGGTCGGGGGTAGGGACGCATTCGGATTGGTGGGCGACCGCGACTGGGTGGAGAAGGAGTTCATCCCCACGGTGGCCGAGCGAGGCACGGCCATCATCGAGGCGAGGGGCACATCGTCGGCCGCCTCGGCCGCCAACGCCGCGGTCAGCCACATACGGGATTGGGTGATGGGCACTCCTCCCGACGACTGGGTGAGCATGGCGGTTTTCTCCGACGGATCGTACGGGGTGCCCGAGGGCCTTTGCTCTTCCTTCCCATGCGTGTCCCGAGGCGGCCGCTGGGAGATCGTGTCGGGCCTGGAGCACTCGGAGTTCTCCCGGCAGCGAATCCAGGCCTCCGTGGACGAACTGGTGAGAGAGCGGGACACCGTGATCGAGATGGGGTTTGTCTGAGCCGCACCGGCTGGCGAGGCTCAGGGAGGCGCTAGGGCTGGGTTAGTACTCGACGTCTATGTCCGAGACCGCCGCCAGCCACTGCTCGATCCCGTTGCGATGCACCATCAGCTTGGCCAGATTGCCCGCCACCTTGATCTTCCCGGTGATGAAGGCAGACTGCACATTGAGGTCCCCCTTCATGATCGCTGCGGCGGTCTCGTAGTTCTGGCTGATAGTTATGTCGAGGTCCTCACGGACGCCCAGGGCAATGGTGATCGCCTGGGGAGTGATCATCAGGTGGTAGCCGGTGTCGCCCAAGGGTGACTCCAGGACGTTGAACTGGATGGCCAGCTCCATGTCGCGGGCGGCCTCCTGAAAACCCTGGTGGTTTTCCAGGGCCGTTGTCACTTCCGACAGCCATTCGGGGCTCAGAAACTTCACTGCCATGAACGGGCTCCCTTGGAATCGGTTCTTGAGCCTCAGGCTAGTCGCCAGGGCCGGGCTATCGGCAATCAGGCGATGGCGATCCGACCGCTCTCTATGGACTCGATGATGGCCGCAGATTCGATCTTCCATCCGTGCTTCTCCAGGAGAGACCGCCCCCCGGTGAAGGTCTTCTCTATGACGAATCCGAAGCCGGCCAGCCGGTTGCCGGACTCCTCGATCATCTCTCCCAACGCCTCCGCCGTGCGGCCCCGCGACAAGAAGTCGTCCACCACCACGATGTCCCGCCCGACTCCCAGCAGTTCCTTGCGAATTGTTATCCAGGTCTTCCCTCCCTTGGTGGGCGAACTCACCTGCCGGATGAAGTGGAGGTCGGGATCGAGTTGGCGGTTCTGCTTCTTGGCGTAGATGAAGTCCACCCCCGCCGCCCTGGCGGTGCTGAAGGCAGCCGGTATGCCGGACGCTTCGGCGGTCAGCACCAGGTCGAAGTCCCCGAGTCGTTCCGCCAGCCACTCTCCCACGTTGCTCATGAGCGCCGGGTCGGTCCTGTGGTTGAGAAAGCTGTCCACGATCACCAGGTCGGATTCCACCCGCCCCGCTTCCAGGATTCGTCTCCGCAGTTCTTCCACGCCGGTTTCTACTTTAGGGAGGGCAGGACCCGCGACCGGGTCAACTCGAAGGCGTCTATCTCCCCGAGGTGGCGGAGGGTGAGGCCTATGTCGTCATAGCCGTTGAGCATCCGCCACTTGGTGAAGGGGTCTATTTCGAAGGTGGTGGAGAGGCCGGGGGCTTCCACGGTCTGGGACTCCAGGTCGACGGTGATCCGGCTTTCGGGGCGCTCGGTGGCCAACCGGGTGAGGATTGACACCTCGGACGCCGGAAGCTGGATGGGGAGCAGGCCGATCTTTGTGCAGTTGGTGCGGAAGATGTCGGCCAGGGATGGGGCGATCACGGCTTCGAATCCCCAGTCCTGCAGGCCCCAGGGGGCATGTTCACGCGACGAGCCGCTCCCGAAGTTGGGGCCGGCCACGAGGACCTTGGCGGCCTGGTAACGGGGCTGGTTGAGGGCGAAGCCGGGATCGAGTTCTCCTCCGGGCGTGCGTCTCCAGTCCCAGAACAGGAACTCTCCGTAGCCGGTCCGCTCAACTCGCTTGAGGAATTGTTTCGGCATGATCTGGTCGGTGTCGACGTTCGCCCGGGGAAGGGGGAGCATGGTGCCGCTTATCACCGAGACCGGTCTCATCGGCCCTCCTCCCACTCCCGGATGTCCACGAACCTGCCGGAGACCGCCGCGGCGGCGGCCATGGCCGGGGAGACCAGGTGGGTGCGCCCGCCCTGGCCCTGGCGTCCCTCGAAGTTGCGGTTCGAGGTGGATGCGCACCGCTCTCCCGGCAGGAGTATGTCGGGGTTCATCCCCAGGCACATCGAGCAACCCGCGTCCCGCCACTCGAAACCGGCCTCGACGAACACGGCGTCCAGGCCCTCTCGCTCGGCCTGCAGCTTGACCAGTCCGGATCCGGGCACCACCATGGCCGAGACCGACGGGTGAACCCTCTTTCCCCGGACGACGGCGGCGGCGTCGCGCAGGTCCTCGATCCGGGCGTTGGTGCACGAGCCCAGGAACACCCGGTCGATGGTGATCTCGGTGATTGGGGTGCCGGGCTCCAGGTCCATGTACGCAAGGGCGCGGACGGTGGAGTCCCGCTCCAGGGGGTCGTCGAACTCCTCGGGATGGGGTACTTGATCGGTTACGGCTGCGGTCTGTCCGGGATTGGTGCCCCACGACACATAGGGCTTCAGATCGCCGACGTCGATGCGGACTTCGGTGTCGAAGGCCGCGCCCGGATCGGTGGGGAGTGAACGCCACTCCGACAGAGCCTCTTTCCATCGGGCGCCCCGCGGGGCGTGGGGGCGTCCCTCCAGATAGGAGAACGTGGTCTCGTCGGGGGCGATCATTCCCGCCCGCGCTCCGGCCTCGATGGACATGTTGCACACCGTCATCCGGCCTTCCATTGACAGTCCCTCAATGGCCGATCCCCGGTATTCGACAACGTGTCCCTGCCCGCCGGCGGTGCCTATCCGGGCGATGATCCCCAGGATGATGTCCTTGGCGGTCACACCGGTGGCTAGTTCCCCGTCGATGGTGATGGCCATCGAGCGGGGCTTGGGTTGGGGGAGGGTCTGGGTGGCGAGGACATGTTCCACCTCGGAAGTGCCGATCCCGAACGCCAGGGCGCCGAACGCCCCGTGGGTCGAGGTGTGGGAATCGCCGCACACGATGGTCATACCCGGCTGGGTCGCTCCCTGTTCAGGGCCGATCACATGGACTATGCCCTGGCGGGGGTCGTCGAGGCCGTAGAGGGTGATCCCGAACTCCCCGCAGTTGTGGACCAGGGCGTCGATTTGCTTCTTGGACAGGGGGTCGCGGATGGGAAGCCCCCGTCCGGTAGTGGGCACGCCGTGGTCGATGGTGGCCAGAGTCAGTTCGGGTCTGCGCACCGTCCGTCCGGCCAGTCGGAGCCCGTCGAACGCCTGCGGCGAGGTGACCTCATGGACCAGGTGCAGGTCGATGTAGAGCAGGGCCGGTTCGCCCTCGACCTCCCGCACCAGGTGGCGGTTCCATACCTTTTCGAAGAGGGTCTGTGGCGTGGCTGTGTACTCCGGTGAGACGCGCGGACAACAATAGCGGGGACATCGGCCCCCGGAGCCACGGCTCTCCCGGGTGAGGTGTCCGCCAAGGCCGCGGGGACGGGTTAACCTTGGTACCGAACCGCACCAGGAGAGGAGTCTTGGCAGAGAGCAAGATTGTCCATGTAGTGGGCACCGGGACCGTCGGTGAACCGTTGATCGGCCTGCTGGCCGACAATCGGGAGGCGTTCGGACTAGACGAGGTCACCTTTCACAAGCGGACTCCGCTGCTGGCCGAGCGGGGCAAGGTCGAGGACCTGGTTCGCAGGGGAGCCATCCTGGCGGTGGACGACGAACGCCGGGTCGAGTTCCAGTCACTGGGACACAATCCGAAGTATGAGAAGTGGGAGGCCCTGGAGCGCGCCTCGGTGGTGATCGACTGTACCCCCGCAGGCAACCAGAACAAGGCCGAACTGTATGAATCGGTGGCCGGTCCCCGGGGCTTTCTGGCCCAGGGCTCGGAGTTCGGTTTCGGGAAGATGTACGCGCGGGGGATCAATGACGCCGCCCTGGACGCCGAACAGGACCGTTACCTCCACATCGTGTCGTGCAACACCCACAACATCTCTGCCATGATCAAGTCCCTGGCCTTCGACTCCGACGGCGCCTCCCACCTGGAGAACGGGGAGTTCCTGTGCATACGGCGAGCCAATGACATCAGCCAGGATCGAGGTTTTGTGGCCAGCCCGACCGTCGACTCCCACAAGGACGGAAGGTTCGGGACGCATCACGCCCGCGATGCGCATCATCTCTTCGCCACCCTCGGCCACGACCTGCCGGTGTACTCCTCGGCGATCAAGCTCAACACCCAGTACATGCACACCACGCACTTCTCCGTGACCCTTGATCAGGAGATAGGCGTCGAGGAGGTGGTGGATCGTTTCTACGCGAACCCATGGGTGGCCGTCACGCACAAACGGTCTGCCAACCAGGTGTTTTCCTTTGGGAGGGATCACGGTTACTACGGCAGGCTCCTTTCGCACGCGGTGGTGGCGCTGTCCTCTCTGTCCGTGCGCAACGGCAACCAGGTTGTGGGGTTTGCCTTCACCCCCCAGGACGGGAATCCCCTGCTGTCCACGGTGGCCGCCATGCTCTGGTACCTGTATCCGGGTGAGATCGAACAGCGCATCAGCGTGTTGCGAAGGTACCTCTTCCGGGAGGTCTGATGGCGAACCCCGGACGGTTGCAGCGTCAGGCGCTCACCGCGGTGGAGCGATCCATCGAGGCATTGGGGAGGGGCGACCCCGTGTCGGCCAGGATGGCGATCGCCACCGCCCTGGACAGGGACCAGACCGGGATCTATGTGGGGATGGCCGACGCGGTCGACTTGGCGGCAGGGATGCTGGAGCGGGAGGAACCGGTCAGCGAGGAGGCCTGGGGCCACCTGGCGGACGCGGTGGGGCCCGGGCCACTGCAGGCGTTGGTGGAGGCGGTCCGACATTAGGGAGCGGTCCCCGCTCGACCCACGCCATGTCTGACTATCACCTCCATCTGCACCCCCATCGACTTCATCCCTCCGATCCCGTTCCCGACGGATTCCCCGTCGATCTGATCGAGAGGTACTGCGAAGCCGCCGCGGCGCTGGGAGTGGCGGAGTTGGGATTCACCGAGCACCTCTATCGGTTCGAGGAGTCGGATGAGGCCCTGGGCCGGTTCTGGGAAGCCGACCGCGCCAACGGGCCCGCATACCGGGCCCTGGCCGACTTCACCGCCCGGATGGTGGATTTGGACCGGGTCTTCCGGATCGAACAGTACGTGGGGGCCGTGCTGGAGGCCAAGGATCGAGGACTTCCGGTGCTGCTGGGACTGGAGGTCGACTTCATACCGGGAACCGAGGAGGCGGTGCTGGAATTGCTGGCTCCTTACCCTTGGGATTATCTCTTGGGGGCGGTTCACTGGGTGGGGGGCTGGGCGATAGACACCTCGGAGTGCGCCGGCGAGTTCGAGCGCCGGGGCGTCGAGAAGTCCTGGGAGCAGTACTTCGGGCTGGTACTGGAGATGATCGCCTCGGAGATCGCCGACGTCGTGGCCCATGTCGACTTGTGCAAGAAGTACGGACACCGGCCTTCCCGTGAGCCGCTGCATCTCTACCAAAAGGTGGTGGAGGCCGCGGCTCGAAAGGGGGTGGCGGTGGAGGTCTCCAGCCAGGGCCTGCGCAACCCGGCCCGCCAGGTCTATCCCTCGCCTGCGTTTTTACGGATGTTCCGTCAAGCGGGGGTCCCGATCACCCTGGCCAGTGACGGGCACGCCGTCTCCGAGGTGGCCTGGGGACGGGACCGGGTGGTGGCGGCCGCCCGGGAGGCCGGATACGAGGCTTACCTGCGCCTGGGAGGAGAGGCCCGCCAGGTCCCGCTTCCCGACCAGGTTCGAGGGGGAGGCGACCGATGATCGTGGAGGTCATAACCGTGGGCACGGAGTTGCTGCTGGGACAGATCGTCAACGGCAACGCCGCCCACATAGCCGACGCCTTGGCCACCAAGGGTTTCGACGCCCACTTCCAGGTGACGGTCGGAGACAACCCCGCACGGATGGAGGCGGCGATCGCCACGGCGCTGGAGAGGGCCGACGCGGTGATCATCACCGGGGGGATCGGGCCCACCCCCGATGACCTGACCCGAGAAGCGATCTGCGCGGTGACCGGCCGTTCCCTGCTGTTCAGCAGCGAGTGGGCGGCGGTCCTTCGGGAGCGATTCGCGGGGATGGGAAGGGAGATGCCCTCCAACAATCTCCGCCAGGCCGAGTATCCCGAGGGCGCCGAGTTGATCGAGAACCCCAGAGGCACCGCTCCCGGCCTGGCCCTGTCTCACCGGGGCAAGTGGATATTCGCGGTGCCCGGGGTGCCCCGGGAGATGGCGGGGATGCTTGCCGAGGAGGTCATGCCCCGGTTGGCCGAGGCGGCGGGGATCTCCGAGACACTGGTCAGCAGGGTCATCAGGACCTGGGGCCGGTCGGAGTCGCGAACCGCCGAATTGCTGGAAGACCTCTATCTCCGCTCGAAGAATCCGAGCTTGGCCTATCTCGCTTCGGCCGGAGAGATCAAGGTACGCGTGACGGCCAAGGCGGCCGACGTCGGGGAGGCGGAGCGTATGATCGCTCCTCTGTCCACCGAGATCTGTCGACGCCTGGGACCGGCAGTGTTCGGCATTGATGATCAGACCGTCGAAATGCGGCTGTTGGAGTTGCTGGAGGAGAGAGGGTGGACCATCGGGACGGCCGAGTCCATGACGGCCGGGATGGTGGCGGCCCGGATCACCCTGACCCCCGGGTCTTCCCGTGTGTTCCGGGGATCGGTGGTGAGCTACGCCTCCGATCTCAAGGAGCGGTTGCTGGGCGTGAGCGCCGAAGCGCTCGGGGACGGGGTGGTGTCGGCCCGTACCGCCCGGGAGATGGCGGAGGGAGCCCGCCGGACCCTGGGGGTGGACGTGGGGCTGGCGGTCACCGGATCGGCGGGGCCCGCTCCTGCCGACCGGCCCGTGGGAGTTGTCTATGTCGGGGTGGCGACGCCTGAGAGGACCGAGACCCGGCGGCTGCAGATGCCCGGAGACCGCGAACGGGTGCGCGTCTACGCCACCACCGCCGCCCTCCACCTGGCGCGGCTCGGCGTCAGCGGAGTATGGTGGAATCGGTAGGCCGGATCTTCCTGGCGGTGGACCTCACGTCCGAGGCCCGGCAGGCGCTGAGTCGGCGGGTGATGGAGATAGCCGGCCACAAGAGGCTCCCCGGTCGGGCGACTCCTCCCCGGAACTGGCACATGACCCTCTGGTTTCTGGGCGACGTCGCCAGAGACCGTTTCGAGACGATGTCCCATTACCTGTCGGAGGCTCCGCTCGGGGATGTCTTCGGATGCCGGTTCGGGGAGTTGGGGAGCTTTCCCCGCGCTCGGCGGGCCTCGGTCCTGTGGGTGGGGGTGTCGCGGGGGTCCCGATCCCTGTCCTCTCTGGCCGCCGGGACGAGAGAGGCGGTGGCCAGTGCGGGGATACCGTTGTCGGAGCGGCCCTTTTCTCCCCACCTCACCCTGTCCCGGATCCGTCCTCCCCAGGACGTCCGGGCGCTCATGGACTCCGCCCCTTCGGCGGATGTGGAGATGACGGTGAGGGAGGTGACCGTCTTCCGCAGTCACCTGGGCGGCGGCCCTCCCCGCTACGAGGCGCTGGAGAGATTTCCCCTGGGTTGAGGCGGGACGGGTAAGGCGTCTCCTCCGGAAGATGCTTGGTATCGAACGAATGTTCGATTACAATGTTGGGAAAGTATCCGGCCCTGATCGCTTGAAAATGCTTCGAAACCGGACCACAATCACGTAGTTTTGTCACAGCGGTCTTATAGCTTGTCTAGGACCGTTCAAAAGAAAGGAACCAACGATGGACAGGGAAAAAGCCTTGGAGATGGCGGTGGGCCAGATCACCAAACAGTATGGGAAAGGGGCTGTTATGAAAATGAGCCAGGCTGCCCACGGGAGGCCGGAGGTGATCTCCACCGGCGCCTTGTCCCTGGATGTGGCTCTTGGGATAGGCGGAATGCCCCGGGGCAGGGTGGTCGAGATATTCGGTCCCGAGAGTTCGGGGAAAACGACTCTTGCCCTCCATGTGGTGGCCGAAGCCCAGCGCAATGGGGGGATAGCCGCTTTCGTGGACGCCGAGCACTGCCTTGATCCCACCTACGCCGCGGCTCTGGGAGTGGATGTGGATGAGTTGCTGATCTCCCAGCCGGACACCGGCGAGCAGGCTCTGGAAATTGCCGACATGCTGATCCGCTCCGGCGCTCTCGACGTGCTGGTGGTCGACTCGGTGGCGGCTCTGGTGCCCCGGGCGGAGATCGAGGGTGAGATGGGGGACTCACATGTGGGGTTGCAGGCCCGGTTGATGTCACAGGCTCTCCGAAAGCTTGCGGGCTCGCTCAACCGCTCTCGGACGACGGCGGTCTTCATCAATCAGTTGCGGGAGAAGATCGGGGTGATGTACGGCTCTCCGGAGACGACGCCCGGGGGTCGGGCGCTCAAGTTCTTTGCCTCGGTGCGGGTGGATGTGCGCCGTATCGCTTCGATCAAGCACCGTGGCGAAGAAGTGGGCAACCGGATCAGGGCGAAGGTTGTGAAGAACAAGATGGCGCCTCCCTTCCGCAAGGCCGAGTTCGACATCATGTTCGGTAAGGGAATTTCCCGGGAGGGGAGTCTTCTGGACGTGGCCTTGGACATGGGCTTGGTGCAAAAGAGCGGTTCGTGGTTCTCCCTCGATGACGACCAACTCGGGCAGGGCCGGGAAAACGTGAAGCAGTTCCTTTGCGAGAACCCCGAGGTCGCCATGCAATTGCAGGCCAAGATCTATGAACGGGTCGGATTCGGCGTGCCCGGTCTGGACTCCGACCGCGAGGTGCGAGCGGTGTTGGACGCCATGGAAGGCGCGGCCTCGGCCCGATGACCCGGACCGGAGCGGGTTCGGCTGGTAAATCGGCTGCCAAGGCCGGCGAGGGCAGCTAAAATAAGAGTTCGAATCTTGCTAACAATGTGAACCGAGATCCGGGCGCTCTCCCGCGGGGGACAGTTCGGTCAAGACTCGGTCTGGAAAACTCCCCGAATGCCAGTAACTCAAATTGCCTGGGTCGTGGCCTTGGTGGTCACGGTCGTCGTTGTCATAGTCGGACTGATCATTGCATTGATCAGGGTGCGGGTCGGTGGCGGATCGGCTCACGTGGAGGACAAGGTAGCCGAAGCCCGGCTTGAGGCCCAGCGGATCCTTGCCCGGGCCGAGGAGGAGGCGCGGGCAAGGGCGGAGAAGCAGAGGGCGACCGAGGAAGAGGAACTCGGCCGCCAAAAGGAAGTGGTGGACACCCAGAGGGCGCGGATCGCCCAGCGGGAGGAGAGGCTCGAGCAGCAGGCCGCCAACCTCGACGAACGGGAGAGGCTGCTCCTGGACCGGGAGGTCGAGGCAAAGAGGCTCAGGGAAGAGGCCCAGGAGGTGGAGGACCAGGCTTGGAGCGATTTGACTCGCCTTGCAGGCCTTGACCGAACAGAGGCGCGCCGCCAGATCATGGACCGAGTGGAGCACGAGGCTCGCCGAGACGCCATGATGTTGATCCGCGACATAGAGATCCGCTCCCGGGAGGAAGCCGAGTGGCGGTCGCGGGGGATCCTGGCGGGAGTGGTGCAGCGCATGTCCCATGAGGTGGTGAAGGACGCCACTTCCACGATGATTGAACTGCCCAGCGAGCACATGAAGGGCCGGATAATCGGTAGGGAGGGCAGGAACATCCGCGCCTTCGAAGCCGCCACCGGGGTGAGCCTGATAATCGATGACAAGCTCCCGGAGGCCGTGGTCCTCAACAGTTTCGACCCGGTGCGACGGGAGGTGGCTCGCCTCGCCCTGGAAGCCCTGATTGTCGACGGACGTCTCAATCCAACATCTGTCGAGGAGTCCGTTGCCAAGGCCGAGTCGGAGGTTTCCCATGCCATCCGGGATGCTGGGGAGTGGGCGCTGCTGGAGGTCAATCTGAGCAAGATGAGACCAGAGTTGGTCGAGTTGCTCGGCCAACTCCGCTACCGCACTTCCTACGGGCAGAACGTCCTCGACCACCTGGTGGAGTCGGCCCATGCCGCCGGGCTGCTGGCCGGCGAACTTGGAGTGGATCCCGTCCCGGTGAAACGAGCCGCCCTCCTGCATGACATCGGCAAAGCGGTGAGCCACAAGTTGGAAGGGTCCCATGCTCACGTCGGCGCCGAGATAGCCCGCCGTCTCGGAGAGGACCCGGAAGTGGTGCACGGCATCGAAGCCCATCACAACGAGGTGGCGCCCCGCACGGTCTTGGCCGTGCTGGTGCAGGCCGCGGACACGCTGTCGGCAGCCCGGCCCGGCGCTCGGCGGGAGTCCTATGAGCAGTACACCCAGAGACTCGAGGGTCTGGAGGCAATCGCCACCTCCTATTCCGGGGTGCAAAAGGCCTACGCATTCCAGGCTGGGAGAGAGGTAAGGGTGCTGGTAGATCCTCGGCAGGTTGACGACTTGACCGCCGGAGCGCTGGCCCGCCAGATCGCGCGCCAGGTGGAGGATGAGATGCAGTATCCGGGGAGGGTCGAAGTCACGGTTATAAGGGAAAGCCGCTACACCGATTACGCCCGATGAGCGTGACGCTGCTCGCCAGTCCGGTTCGCAAAGGCCCCCCCTCTGTGCGGAAGCCCAGGAGGCAGGGCCAGACCTATTACATACGCACCTTCGGGTGTCAGATGAACGAGCACGACTCGGAGCGGATCGCGGGCTTGCTCGAGTCGGACGGGATGGCGCCGGCTGCTTCCCCGACCGGCGCCGATCTGGTGTTTGTCAACACCTGCACCATTCGGGAGAACGCCGACAACCGCCTGTACGGAAACCTGGGACAGTTGAAGGTCCTCAAAGACCAACGGCCCGACATGATGCTGGTGGTGGGGGGTTGCGCAGCCCAGAAGGACCGGGAGTTGGTGAGGGAGAGGGCGCCGTGGGTGGATGTCGTGATGGGCACCCACAATCTGGGCCGGATTCTGGATCTCATGGATCATGCCCAGGAGTGGGGAGGGGTCACCGAAATATACGAATCCCTGCACGACCTTCCCTCCCAGTTGCCCACCCGCCGCGAATCCCGGCACGCCGCCTGGGTGACCGTCCAGCTGGGTTGCAACAACACTTGCACCTTCTGCATCGTTCCAGCCGTTCGAGGCCCCGAGGTCAGCCGTCGACCCGGTGAGATAGTAAGGGAAGTAGAACAACTCGTCTCGGAGGGAGTAGTGGAGGTAACCCTCCTGGGGCAGAACATAGACACCTACGGGCGAGATCTGGCCCTGAACGGACGCCGCCGCCCTATCTTCGCCGAGTTGCTGCGGAGGGTGGGGACGGTCCGGGGGATTCGCCGCATCCGGTTCACCAGCCCTCACCCGGCAGACTTCAGGGAGAACGTGGCCAGGGCCATGGCCGAGACCGAGGCGGTGTGCGAGCAATTGCACCTGCCCCTCCAAAGCGGCAGCGATCGGATCCTGGCCAGGATGCATCGCGGCTACAACGCCGAGCGTTTTCTGGCCCGCCTGGCCATGGCCAGGGACACGATCGATGATCTGACGGTCTCCACCGACATCATCGTGGGGTTCCCCGGGGAGACCGAGGAAGACTTCGAAGACACCCTGGATGTCGTCTCCGAGGCCCGTTTCGACCAGGCGTTCATGTTCATTTTCTCTCCCCGACCCGGCACCGCCGCAGCGGGTATGGACGACCTGTTCGTAGATCCCGGCGTGGTCAAACAGCGCTTCCGGCGGTTGGTGGAGATCCAGAACCGGATATCGGAGGAAAAGAACGCCGAGATGGTGGGGAGGCGGGTGGAAGTCCTGGTGGAGGGCCCGTCGCGGAAAGATCCCCGAATAGTGAAGTCCCGCACCCGGGGAGGAAAGATCGTTCATCTCCAGGGAGAATTCCCGGCCGGAACGTTTCTGGAGGCCGAGATCACCCTGGCCAGGAGGCATCACATGATGGGAGAGCTGTACTGAGCCTCCTGATGGCTGTGGTGGGGCCCACTGCCTCGGCCAAGAGCGAGGTGGCTATGGGCTTGGCCGAGAGAATGGGCGCCGAGATCATCTCGGTTGACTCCATGCAGGTTTACCGGGGAATGGACATCGGTGTGGCTAAGCCTTCGAAACAAATGCAGGCCCGGGTCCGCCATCACCTGATCGATCTGGTCGAGCCGCATGAGAGCTTCACGGTGGCGGAGTTCCAGAGGAGGGCTCGTCGCCTCATCGCCGACTCGACGGTTCCCTTGATTGTCTGCGGTGGATCGGGCCTTCACTTTCGAGCGGTGGTGGACCCCTATTCCTTCCCACCGCACCACCCCCGGGTCCGATCCGCTCTCGATCGGCTTTCTCCTGCGGTGGCCCGCGCCCGGTTGCTGGAGGCCGATCCTGATGCCGGTAGCCACCTCGACCTGCACAATCCCCGCCGGGTGGCGCGGGCCTTGGAGGTATTGAGCCTGAGCGGACACACTCCTTCGGAACAAGCGGCGGAGGGCGGTCGACTCCAGGTGCAGGGCTATGAACCGTTCATCCCTTTTCGGGCAGTGGGGCTTGATCCGGATGAACATGTCGGGACCCGGGTGGCGGACCGGCTGGCGGTTATGCGAAGGGAGGGACTCCTGGAGGAAGTGGCCGGGCTGGCCGGCCGGATGGGAACGACCGCTTCCCAGGCGGTGGGATATCGGCAACTGCTGGCTGTGGTTCGGGGCGAGATCACCGAGGAGGAGGGGTTCCGTCAGACCGAGCGGGCTACATTGGATCTGGTGAAGCGACAGCGCACTTTTTTCCGGCGGGATCCCCGCATCCGATGGTTGCCGTGGTCTCAGGACCCCGATGAGAGGCTGGCCCTGGCGTGGGAAGCGTTCTCGGGAGTGGTCACATGAGGTTCTGGAAGATGGAAGGGCTGGGGAACGACTTTGTGGTGGTTGTGGGGTCCCATTCCTTTTCCACTACCGAGATTGTCGCCCTCTGCGATAGGCGAAGAGGAGTGGGGGCGGACGGGTTGCTGGTGGTGTCCGGGGACCGGTATGGGGTGGGCATGTCGTATTTCAATGCGGATGGCTCCGAGGCCGAGATGTGCGGAAACGGGCTTCGATGTGTAGCCCGACTGGCTGTGGACCTGGGTATGACAGACCGTCAGGAGTTCTCGGTCCACACCCCCGGGGGTCCCAGGAGAGTCAAGGTCTCCTCATCGGAGGTGACCGCCGAACTGGGTCCGGTGACGGTCGGGGAACAGCGGCGCATCGGTGGGCGGGATTTTCATCTGGTGTCGGTGGGCAACCCCCATGCCGTCTCCTGGGTGGATGAACTGGATGGCATTGGGCTGGCGGCAACCGGTCGGACGCTGCAGGGTTTGTTCAGTGACGGAATCAATGTGGAGATGGTCAGGGTGGATTCCCCAGGACGGATATCGATGCGAGTCTGGGAACGTGGGGTGGGCGAGACCAACGCCTGCGGCACGGGCGCGGTGGCGGCCGCGGCGGCAGGGCTTGCCCAGGGTCTCACCCGGGAGAAAGTGGAGGTGAGGTTGGTGGGAGGCACCGCCCAGGTGACTCTGGAAGGGGGAACATCGTGGATCACCGGTCCCGCCCGGTCGGTCTACCGGGGGGAGTGGCCGGCTTGAGAGTTACGCTCCGCTGAGTCGGTGCTTCCTGAACTGTGGCCGGGGGGAACGGAGTCACTCCGGACGAGCAACCCGAGTGGTGGTCGTGCCCGGGCCAACCCTCTGGGGGTGCTCCGCAAGTCGCGAAAATCCCCCCTTCGGGACCCTCCCCCTCCACCACCTTTCCAGGGTTGAACGCGCCCGGTCCAGCCCGGAGCGGGCTTGCTGAATAGAAGTCTGACCTCTGGCACGGTCCGGACGGCGCCCTGAACGGACCGGTTTGGTGTTTGGCTCCTATCAATGTGAGCGGCTGGTGGGACAAAGTCAATCCTCCCAGCGCCCTTTTTTTCACAACCGCTGGCTACATCTTTAGAAAGCGGGCCAAGGTCAGGGGACGGGGTGGGTCCGGGGAGGCCTGCCCGTCTACCTGAGGGAGCGGATCACCGTCACCACCTTGCCCAGGATGCGAGGGTCATCCGGGACGAGGGGCGGGTATTCGGGGTTTTCCGAGAGGAGTTCGATCCGTCCGTCCGTCCCGAACCGGACACGCTTGATGGTGGCTTCCGTCTCGTCCACCAGCACGGCGGCTATTTCACCGTTTTCCACCGTGGGCTGTGCCCTGACCACTACCCGATCACCGGAGAGGATTCCCGCTCCGGTCATGGATTCTCCCTGCACCTCCAACATGAACGTCTCTCCCTGGCCGACCAGTTGGGTGGGGAGAGTCAGCACGGAGTCGACGTGTTGTTCGGCCAACAGGGGCGCCCCGGCGGCTATGGCCCCGAGGAGGGGAACCGAACGGAGACTGGTGGGGTCGGAGCGGACCGGCTTTGGTGCGGGACGGACTTCGTCGATCACCACCAGGGCGCGGGTCTTGGAGGGGTCCCGCCGAAGTCTCCCCGCCTTAACCAGGGTTGAGATCTGGGCGTGGACAGAGGAGGGCGAAGCGAGGCCCACCGCCTCACCTATCTCCCTCACCGTGGGGGGGTACCCTCGATCAGCAACCCGGACCCTGATCAGTTCGAGAATCTGTCGTTGGCGTTCGGTTAAGCGGCTCATGCCGGTAGACACTAATCGGGGGTCCTGGCGAAACCAAACATTTGTTCGATTTGGCAATCGAACAAATGTTCTATATACTGATCGAACATGCGTTCGACAACCGCAGACCCGCAGGCAGGTTTACGAGCTCTCTTCCTGGGGCTCCTGGTAGTGATCTTTGCCGGCGCCCTGCTCTTGCTGTTCGAAGGGGAGGCGGTGGGCGCGTCGGGGCAACAGGAGATGGAGGCGGTGGTGGTCTCGCCCGGAGAAACCCTTTGGGAGATAGCCGATCGGTTCTCACCCGAGAGCGTGGACCTTCGGGTCGTGGTGCGGGAACTGGTGGAACTGAACGGGTTGGAATCCAAGGTGTTGAGGCCCGGTCAGGTCCTTCAGGTGCCCACCGCCAGATTCTGAAGATCGCTCGTTAGGGATTGGATCTCGATTTCAGCAATCTCGGTGATCTCGGAGACAGCCTGGTCAAGGTCCTGTCCAATCGCCAAGAGCAAGGAGGCGACTTGCGTCAGCGCGGCCGACGCCTGTTCCGGCCGGCCGTTTTGAACCGCGTCGGCGTAAGACTCGAGGTGAACGGCCAGATATGGCAGCGTCGCTACCAGGGCTTGATGGTTTTGGAGGAGGCGAGGTTGGGTGGGTGGATTGGAGGCAGCTTGCTCAAGGCGGGATTGCCAGCCGGCGAGCAGTGCCGTGTTGTCCGCCAGATTGGCTATCTCCAGGGGCTCTGTCAGGGAGGGAGGCATCAGATTTGGGGCGATCTGTCCACGGTAGGAGAACGTGGCCCCGAAAGTCTCACCCAACCGGGAGATCCGTCCGGCCAGCGCCGTGGCCGCCAGCCGCATCTCGGCCAGCGAGGATCCATTGGTGGGAAGCGCTCCGGCGGATTCCACCAGGCTACGTGAGGAGGTTCCCAGCGCCGAGATCAAGGAGACAAGTTCGGGGGTGAAAGCGCTGCCTTCCCGTAGGGATTCGAGGGTGGCGAGGTTTTCGTTCACGGATCCGGCGGCCAGCGAGGCTGCGTTCATCACAGTGGCGCGCAGATCGTTCTGGTCCTGTTCCGCTCCCCGTATGAGTGTGATGACGGCTGCCGTGATGATTGCGGCTGCGGCCGCCAGCGAGATCGTTATCCACATGCCGGACCGGTACCGGCGTCCCGTCATCTGCTGAAGGGAGCGGGATGAACGAGGCTGCAGGCGGGGGAGTGAGATGGGGGGCGCCTGCGCATTCCACATTTCTCGGATGTCCGCCTCGGTCAGGTCGTAGGCCTGGGCCTGGGGGCGGGAAAGCACACCGGTGGCGGTGGCCGTGGCGTAGGCGTGGGTGGCTGTTCCGTTGGGTTCTTCGACGTATCCGTTACTCAGGGCGGGGTGTTGTGAAGTGATCGGGTCCCGATGGACGCCATTCGCTACGGGGTGAGTCTCGTTTCCCGCTCGGCTTACTCCATTCCGGTTCGGATCGGACTCGTCCGGTCGAGGGCCTTGTGCGCGGTTGTGGTCAATTCCCGAGTCGGGAGGCGGGTGAGCGGGATCCGCGTCAACGGTCTTCTGCGGGGTGGAGCTGCGACGGGAAGTCGATCTGCGGATGTGTCCAAGGCTCCGCTGGGTGCTTGGCAGTAAGTGCCTCCCGCGCGGTCTCTGCCTCCGCGGTGTAAAGTTTCGGTTGGACAAGCGCACCTACTTTGTGGTTTGTCCGCCCGACTTCCACTATGCAGAGCATTAACGTTAGCGTTCGGAGACTGGACAACGAAGTACCTTTCCCGCGGGTTGCTTATCCAGGAGATGCCGCCTTCGATTTACCCACCGCGGTCGATGCGGAGATCCTGCCCGGGGAGAGAGTCAAGTTGCCGACCGGTCTGGCTGTGGCCATTCCTGAGGGGTGTGCCGGCTTGGTGTTGCCGCGCAGCGGGCTGGCCGAGCGGTTGGGTATCGGTGTGGTGAACAGTCCGGGTTTGATCGACTCCGGCTACCGTGGCGAGATCTCGGTGATTCTGGTCAACCTCTCACGAGATACTGCCCGCTTCTCAAAGGGTGATCGCATCGCCCAGTTGATGGTGGTCACCGTCCCTTCCGTGCAGTTGGCCGAGGCGGACCGCCTGGACTCGACCGAGCGCGGCGAAGCCGGATTCGGGTCGACCGGTTGGTGAGGGGAAGACTATAATGGCCCCGAGACGCGGAAGTAGCTCAGCTGGTAGAGCGCAACCTTGCCAAGGTTGAGGTCGCGGGTTCGAGCCCCGTCTTCCGCTCGTCACTGCTTCTTCTGCTGAGGCAGGAGAAGAGGCACGGCGACGTGGCCGAGTGGATTAGGCACGGGTCTGCAAAACCCGTTACTCCGGTTCGATTCCGGACGTCGCCTCCGGGATCGGGGGCTTCCGATGGGGCCCTTAGCTCAGAGGGAGAGCGCTTCCTTGACACGGAAGAGGTCAGTGGTTCAATTCCACTAGGGCCCACCCTGACTTCCTCCGGATCACCGCATCTCGCCTGGCTGAAGGTGGCAAAACAGGAGGGATGCTCCCAAGATACTCTGAGATGATTCTTGTCTGGAACCTTCCGCGAACCGCCATGTGTTTTCGCGAGTTACAGGCAGCAATGGACGGCGTGGTACATGACCAGGTCGGCACAGGTTGCGGTGCCTTTTTGAGGATCAGGAGAACCCAGGTCGTCCGGGCTTCGAGAAAACTTGCAAGACCTGGTAACAACGGCGTGAAGGTCTGTTGACCACGCTTTAGGGGTGGCATGTAATAGTTGTATCAGGATCGTTATTGTCCGTCGTCTGTAGTTTTGTATAGGTTTCTGAGTTCGTTTATAGTGGGAACTACGCGCCAGAAAAGGTTGAAAAGAAATGGACAAGCGGAGTAACTTATCTCCTGAAGTAAAACAAGCTAGGGCCGCCGCTCGCTCGGAAACCAGAGCCGTGAGGAAGTATTTGGAAGGTTTGCAAGCAACGTCAGCTCGTCGAGGGCGTCGCAAGTCTCCTCAGCAGGAACTTGAGGCAGTGCAACACCAGTTGGATGTCGAGTCGGACCAGATTCAGAGGCTCGCTTTGATCCAACGGCGAATTGATGCTGAACGGCGTCTGGCAGAATCTTCAGACCCCATCGACATTGAGGCGCTGGAGTCTGAGTTTGTCAAGGTAGCCAGGTCCTATTCGGATCGTAAGGGTATCTCCTACAAAGCGTGGCGGGAGATGGGGGTCGCCGCAGCGGTACTGGGTAGGAGCGGAATAGCCCGCACTCGCGGCTAGCCACTCCTTCCGGCTACCATTGCCGGTGTGGGAAGGGCGCTTAGCTCAGCGGGAGAGCGCTGCCTTCACACGGCAGAGGTCACTGGTTCGATCCCAGTAGCGCCCACTTCGAAGCGTAAGTCAAGGGTTTCTCTTTCCGAAGTGGGCGGATAGGCGCCCGATCACCCGCACCGGGACTTAAAGTAGTTGATCAATGTTGAACTTCCGGTGGGTGGATCTGCCAGGTGATCTGGCTGAACTGGAGAGTCTGGTCGCTCGAATCGAGGAGCATGACGGCCACCCTGCAATGGGGGAGCGAAAGTACTTTCACCTGGTAGATCCCCCTTCTAATGCCGACGCATACCCACCGGGCCTGGTAGCTGAAGATGACGGAGAGAGGATCGTCGGGTACCTGGCCATTCTGGAGGAGGACAGCCGGCTCTGGACGGTGGAGGCGGCCGTCAGACCTGACTACCGCAGTGAAGTCCACCTGTCGGATCTCTTGGCGGAGGCTGGGAAGGCCGTGAGGACCCGGGGAGGAAGAAGCATTCGGCTGTGGGCGTATGTTCCCGAGCTAACCCGGGTCGCCGAGACCGCCGGTTTCTCCTTGGAACGGGAGCTTCACCACATGAGGGTGCCCCTCCCGCTCGGCGAACGGCCGCACTTTCCTCCCGAGATCGAGATCCGGGGATTCCGGGAAGGGGTTGACGAGGAGGTCTGGCTGGACGGGAACAACCGGGCCTTTGCAGGTCATCCGGAGAACGGCGACTGGGGTATCGCCGACCTGGACCGCCGTCGCCGCCGTCCCTGGTTCTCTTCAGATGGTTTGCGCATGGCCTGGGACGGCCACGATCTGGCCGGGTTCTGTTGGACCAAGGTCCCATCGTCCCGAGCGGGAGAGATCTACGTAATAGCCGTCCTCCCCGGCTATCAGGGGAGAGGACTCGGAAAGGCGCTGCTGCTGGAGGGGATTCGCCACATGCATGACCGCGGCGGCGCTCGGGCCTGCGTTCTATATGTGGACGCCACCAACCTCCCGGCGGTGAACATGTACCGTTCCATGGGATTCCGCCATCACCACACCGACCGTTCCTACCTGGGTCAACTCAGAGCGGATGACCCCGAAGGCTCGCAAGGTACCCTTTCTGTCGAGTGAGGAGACACGATTGAAATTGCGGTTGGAACTGCCCGACGGCGCAGTGATCGAGGGCGAGCCGGGCGTCACCGGCTGGGAGGTCGCCCGGGGGATCGGGGCCGGCCTGGCCCGGGCTGCGGTGGCGGTGCAACTGGATGACGAGTTACTGGATCTGACCCGTCCCCTGCAGGAGTCGGGAAGAATTCGGATAATCACCGACCACATGGAGGAGGGCCGGGAGGTGCTGCGACACTCGGCCGCCCATGTGCTGGCTCAGGCGGTACTGGATCTCTACCCGGGATCCACCTTCGCCATCGGACCTGCTATCCAGGACGGCTTCTACTACGACTTCGGAATGGAACGACCCTTCAGCCCTGAGGATTTGTCGCAGTTGGAAGAGAGAATGGCCGAGTTGATCGCTGCCGACCAACCTTTCGTGCGCCAGTCGATGAGTCGGGACGAGGCCCTTGAAGTGTTTCGCTCTCATCCCTTCAAAGTGGAGATAATCGAATCGGTGGAATCTTCCGAGGTGGGAGAGGGGGAAGAAGTGACCATCTACAGCAACAACGGGTTTGTCGACCTGTGCCTAGGTCCACATGTTCCCTCCACCGGGCGGCTGAAGGCGGTGAAACTGCTGCGCTCCTCGGGAGCTTATTGGAGAGGAGATGAAAACAACCCGCAGTTGCAGAGAATCTACGGAACGGCCTGGGAGTCGCCGAAGGCTTTGGCGGATTATCTGCATCGGCTGGAAGAAGCCGAACGGCGCGATCATCGGAAGGTCGGCCCGGGTCTGGACTTGTTCTCGTTCCCCCGGCAATTGGGATCGGGGCTGATGGTATGGCACCCGAAAGGCGGCATGGTCAGAAAACTGATGGAGGACCACAGCCGCAGGCTCCATGAGAAATACGGGTTCGAGTTCGTCTTCTCGCCACACCTGGCTCGCAGCCACCTTTGGGAGACCTCCGGTCACCTTGACTTCTATGCCGATTACATGTATCCGGCAATGGCCATGGACAGGGGGGACGAGTACCTGGTAAAACCCATGAATTGCCCCTTTCACGTCCTTATTTACGGAAGCCGGGGCCGCTCATACCGGGATCTTCCCATGAGGTTGGCGGAGTTGGGCGCGGTTTACAGGTACGAGAGGTCGGGAGTGATCCACGGCGCGCTCCGGGCTCGCGGATTCACCCAGGACGACTCCCACACTTTCTGCACCCGCCAACAACTCCCCGACGAACTGGACATGCATCTTCTCTTCGTGCTCAACTGGCTGAGAGACTTCGGCTTCGAGGAATTCGAGGCCGATCTCTCCACCCGCCCCGAGAGGTTCGTGGGCGACCCCCGGATGTGGGACGTGGCGGAGGACGCCCTCCTGCAGTCGATAAGGACCGGCGGCGTCTCCCACCGGGTGGCGGAGGGCGAGGGCGCCTTCTACGGACCCAAGATCGACATTCACGTGCGGGACGCCATCGGCAGGAGGTGGCAGATGTCCACCATCCAGGTTGACTTTGCGCTTCCCGAGAACTTCGGACTGGAGTATGCCGACTCCGACAACGTGTTTCGCCGGCCTGTAATGATCCACTGTGCTAAAGCCGGATCCATCGAACGATTCTTCGGAGTGCTGGTTGAGCACTATGCGGGCGCCTTCCCGCTGTGGCTGGCGCCGGTCCAGGTGTCGGTGACGCCGGTGGCCGACCGACACCTGGACTATGCCCGGGAGGTGGGAGAGCGGCTGGAGGCGGCAGGTCTGCGGACCGAGGTCGATGCTTCGTCCGATCGGCTGGGAGAGAAGATCCGGCGGGCAATGACCTCCAAACACCCCCTGGTTCTGGTGGTCGGCGACCAGGATGTGGAGAACGGGACCGTGGGCGTCCGCCGTCACGGTGAGAAGCGTGAGAGGAGGGCGGTCCCGCTGGCCGAGGTCGTGCAGAGCCTCGCCGACGAAGCTCTCCCTCCCGGCGGCCTGGCTGAACGGCGTCCATGAGCTACCGGGGACCCGACGGGATCGTCATCCCCGAGGAGGCGGCGCGCGCCGAGGCCGTCCCCGACGACCTCGATGCAGGGGCGCCGAGCCCCTATCGCTTCCCGGACCCCGGTCGACGTCGGTGGGCCGCGTGGATTTACTTGGCAATGGCCGGGCTCCTGGCGGGACTGGCCTTCTCCGAGCCCGGGCTGTGGATCACGGCTCTCCTCGTGGCCGGGATCGGCGCGTATCAGTGGTGGGCGTCGTGGCCCCTGGTTCTCGACCAGGCCGGCGCCTTGAAGGCCGCCGCGGCAAGAGTGCCTTTCGGGGTGGGGCACGCCTCGGTGGCGGTGACGTTTGCCGGAATACGATCCCGTCCCCGCTGGCAGGTGATCGTCTACTCCTCGGAGAGCCCGCCGAGGCGCAGGGCGCTAGTGGAGATCGACGGGGTGACCGGAGAGTCCTCCGAGGACGTGTACATAGAGGACCTGGAACCTCCGCAAACCTGAGTTAGGCGGACTCTCAGAGATCTTCGGAGAGTTTCCTCTCGGTCCGACCCACATAGACCTGCCGGGGTCGAAAGATGCGTCCCTTGGGATCGGAGGCCATCTCCCTCCAGTGGGACAACCATCCGGGCAACCGGCCTATCGCGAACAGCACCGTGAACATCTCGGTCGGGAAACCCAGCGCCCTGTACAGGAACCCCGAGTAGAAGTCGACATTGGGGTAGAGGCGTCGTTTTGCGAAGTACTCATCTGCCAAGGCCGCAGACTCCAGGTCCTTGGCAAGCTGCAGTAGGGGGTCGTCCTTGCCCAGCCGAGACAACACCTCTCCGGCCGTCGCCTTGATGATTCTCGCCCTGGGGTCGAAGTTTCGATACACCCGGTGCCCGAAACCCATCAACCGGAACGGGTCGGAGCGGTCCTTGGCGCGGTGCAAGGCTTTCTCGATGTCTCCCCCCTCCGATTGGATCTCCTCCAGCATCCCCAGCACCGCCCGGTTGGCTCCCCCGTGGAGGGGTCCGGAGAGGGCGCTGATCCCCGCGGCGATCGAAGAGAATATGCTGGCCCCGCCCGAGCCCACCAGCCGCACCGCCGATGAGGAGCAGTTCTGGCCATGGTCGATGTGGAGAATCTGCAGCAAATCCAGCACAGCCACCTCTTCGGGGTCGGGAAGGGGGGACGAGTCGGATCCCGCCAGGGCGGTGTGGAAGAAGCGGGACGTGTAGGGGAGGTCTTCTCTCGCTCTGATGGGTCCCAGTCCCAGCAGCCGGCGGTTGATGAGCGCCGCCAGCGTGGGAATGTCAGCCAGGAGGATCCGGACCGCCTCTTCGACGGCCTCAGGCCTGCTCGACTGGGAGAACTCCGGATGGAGTCCGGCCAAGGCCAGGACCCCGGCCGCCAGGGTCGCCATCGGATCGCTGGTGGCGGGAAAGGTGTCGAGAAAGTCATCCATGTAAGGTCGGTCGATGGCGTACCGACCGATCTCCTCCTCGAACCGGTCGATCTCGGGGCGGGAGGGAAGGTTCTCATACAGCAACAGCCAGGCAGCCTCCAGGAAGCTGACCCGGCCGGCCAACTCCTCTATCGGATAGCCGCGGTAGCTCAAGGTTCCGTTCTCGCCGTCTACATAGCTGACGGCGCTGGGATTCTCCGAGCTGTTGGCAAAGCCCCGGTCAACGGTGATGACTCCCAACTCGGAGCGAAGGCGGGAGATGTCGAGCCCCCGATCGCCGCGCGTGGGTTCTATCAGGGGCAGCTCCAACTCGCGGTCTCCGAGCAAGATTCTTGCATCATCGCCCATACGCCTAATTATCGTCCTTCCGGGAGGCGTTAATGACCTTTTGAGCTTCCTGGGGAGGGATTTCGGAGTAGTGGTCGAAAGCCACCTCGAAAGTCCCCCGCCCGCTGGTCATGGACCGGAGGTCCACGGCGTAACGCTGTATTTCCGCCATGGGGACCTCGGCGGAGATGATCCGCAGGGAACCGTCCGTGTCCATGCCGAACACGCGGCCCCGCTTGGCATTGATGTCCCCGATCACGTCCCCGGTGTATTCCTCGGGCACCTTCACCGAAAGCTGGGTGATCGGCTCCAGGAGGACGGGCCGAAGCTCCTGGGTGGCCGCCCGAACCGCGGCGATCCCGGCCATCCGGAAGGAGAGTTCGTCCGAGTCCACCGAGTGATACTTCCCGTCGAACACCTCGGCGGAGACGTCGATCACCGGGTACCCGGCCAGCACGCCGCGGGCGAAGGCTTCCTGGATCCCCTTGTCCACCGCCGGTATGTACTGGCGGGGTATGGATCCTCCCTTGATGGAGTCGATGAACTCATATCCCTCGCCTTGGGCCTGAGGGGCGAACCTCACGAAGGCGACGCCGAACTGCCCGCGCCCTCCGGTCTGCTTCTTGTGTTTCCCTTCCGCCTCGGCCCTCCCAGTGATCGTCTCGCGATAGGGGATCTTGGGCAGGGCAGTGTCCACTTCCACCCCGAACTTGCGGTTGATACGGGCCAGGGTCACGTCAAGATGGACGTCTCCAAGCCCTGCCAGGATCGTCTCGCCGGTCTCGGAGCGTCGCTCCACGGCCAGCGTGGGGTCTTCCTCCACAGCCCTCTGCAGGGCAGTGGAGAGCTTCTCCTCGTCCTGGGTGGAGCGGGGAAACACCGCCAACTCCATCACCGGCTTCGGGTAGACGGCCGGAAGTATCACGGCGTCCGATCCGGGAGAACGCAGGGTGGACCCGGTGGTGGCCTTGTCCACCTTCGCCACCGCGGCCACGTCCCCGCACAGGATCCGGTCGGTGGTGATCGGGTTGCGACCCTGGAGGAAGAACAAGTTGCTGACCCGTACCGCCTGCCCGCCTGCCAACTCCAGGGTGTCGTCGGACTGGATAGACCCGCTGAACACCCGCAGGATGGAGATCCGCCCCACGTACGGGTCCCCGATCGTCTTGAACACATATGCCACCGCAGCGCCCTCCTCGGCTATCTCGACAGAGCCCTCCGAGAGAGGAGGCGCGGGGCGCTCGAGCGGGGAGGGAGCGAAACTCTTCAGAAAGTCGGCAAGGACGTCGATCCCGATCATCTGACTGGAGGAGCCCGCCAGTACCGGGAAGATCTCCCCGGCCCGCATGGCTTCCCGAATGACCGACACGATCACCGCCTGTTCGGGCTCCTCTCCCTCGAAGTAGGCGGTCATCAGGTCATCATCGGTTTCCACCACCGACTCGACCAACTCCAAGTGGGCCTCTTCCAGGACGGCTGCCACCTCAGCAGGCGCGCTGGTCGCCACGGCGCCCCGGGGATTGCCTTCCTCGTAGAGGTCCACCTGGCCCGAACTGACCCGGGCCACGCCCCTCAAGTCTGCCTCCTCTCCCACATTGATCACCAGCGGCGCTATCCCCTTGCCGAACGCTTCCCGCAACTCCTCCAAGGTGCGGTTCAGGGAGGAGCGATCCCGGTCGAGCTTGGTGACGAACACCGCCCGGGGCGTGCCCTCTTCGGCAGCCACCTTCCACATCAACTCGGTCTGTACCTCCACGCCGTCCACTCCAGAGACGACGAAGAGGGCGAGGTCCGCCACCCGGATGGCGGATCGGGCGTCACCCGAGAAGTCGGCGTATCCAGGGGTGTCGATCAAGTTTATCTTGCATCCGTCCCACTCGAGGGAGGCGACCGACAGGTTGAGAGAGAGTTTTCTCTCCTCTTCTTCCGGCTCGTGGTCCAACATGGTGGTTCCCCGGTCCACCGACCCCAACCGGGTCGTGACGCCCGCGGTGAACAGCAGAGCTTCGGCCAGGGAAGTCTTACCACTCCCCCCATGGCCTATCAGGGCTACGGTGCGAATCGAATCAGGTGACAAGCGGGCTCCTCGTGACAATTTGGCAGGTGAATTCAGGATAGCGCAAACAGCCCGCCCCCTATTTGGCCGCGGCACGCGGTAATTTCGGGGTGCATGGCTCTGTTAGGCAGTGACGGACAATTGCCGCTAGCTCGGAGAGCGGTTAGCGTGAGGGAACCGTGATAGACATTTGGGTGCGCCCTCACCTGAGAAGGGTGCTTGATCCCATCGGCCGTTTCCTGAACCGGTGCGGGATCAGCCCTGCCGCCCTCACCTTCTTCGGCTTGGGGGTGACCATCGTCGGGGCCGTGATCATTTCTCTTGAGTTCCTGGTGACCGGTTCGGTGATCGCCCTGGCAGGTTCGGCGATCGACGGTCTGGACGGCTCGCTTGCGCGTGCGGCCGACAAGGTCACCAAAAGAGGAGCGTTCCTGGATGCCTCGGTGGACCGGCTCGGCGAGGTCGCCTGCTTCTCGGGATTGGCGGTGGCCCGCGCCGGCGAGCCGCGGACCCTGATGCTGATCGTCCTCTCGGTGTCCGGCGCCTTGATGATCCCATACCTGCGGGCCCGGGCCGAAGCGGAAGGACTGAGGGGGACCGGGGGCTTCATGGGCCGCGCCGAGAGGGTGATTCTCTTTGCTCTGGGGCTTCTGACCGGATGGGTCGAGCCTATGTTGTGGGCCATGACCGTTCTCTGCTGGGTCTCTGCCCTGCACCGCTTCGTGGTGGCCTACCGAGAACTGAAGCGGTGAAGTCCCGTTTCGCCTACTGGGGCGTCAGGGCGGCCTCGGGATTCATGCGCATCTGGCCGCTGTGGGTGGTGCAACCCCTGGGCGGGGCCGCCGGAGTGGTGGCTTCCCTGCTTCTGCCGCGGCGTCGCCGCATGGCCGGAAGACACGCCGGCAGGACGGGACTGGACGCGAAGCTCGGCAGCCGCTCCCGGGCGGTCAGAAAGATGTTCGCCAGTTATGGCCAGTACTGGGGGGAGTCCCTGTGGGCCGCTCCCCGCAATGTGAGGCGAATGGCGGGGCGCTTCGACCTGGATGGGGCCGAGGTGCTGGAGAACGCCCTGGAAGACGGGAAGGGCGTGGTGGTTGTGTTGCCGCACCTGGGCAACTGGGAGATGGCTGGCGCAGCCGTCTGGGACATGAATGTAGAAGTGGTGGCGGTGGCCGAGAACCTGGCAAACTCCTATATTCGCGATTGGTTTTCCCGGGTGCGGGGATTGACGGGCATAAACGTCGTGTTCGCCCACCGGGGTCTTCTCGGCGAACTCGAGAAAAAGCTTGACAGCCGGACCGCGGTTTGCCTTCCTTCCGATCGGGACCTGAGCGGCAGGGGCATCCCGGTGCAGTTTTTCGGGGAGGAGACGACCCTGCCGGCCGGGCCGTTGCTGTTGGGCATTCGTTCCGGGCGCCCGGTAATCCCGGTGGCCGTCTACTTCGAGAAGAAGAGCCGTTACCGGGCAGCTCTGAGGCCGCCCCTGGCCATTCCCGGGGAGGGAAGCCTCTCCGAGAGGCTCACCAAGGGCGCGCAACTCATGGCATCTGCATTCGAGGACCTGATCAAGGCCGCTCCCGAGCAGTGGCATCTCCTCCAGCCCAACTGGCCCTCCGACCGGGTTTGACCCTGGCTCATGAGGGTCTGCCTGGTCTCACCGTATGACCTGACCCAGGACGGCGGCGTCCAGGCGCAGGTGCTGGGCCTGGCAGCATGGCTGACAGGCCAGGGCGACGAGGTGCGGGTCGTCGCTCCCCGTCTGCCCGAGGACACAGACGGGGTGGAGGTGGGAAGGGTGGTGCGTATCCGAGCCAACCGGTCGGTGGCGCCGATCTGTCTTTCGCCGAGGGTCTCGGTCCGGATGAAGGAGACCCTCGGGTGGGGTGAGGTGGCGCACATTCACGAGCCGCTCATGCCCATGGTCGGGCTGGCCGCGTTGCGGATCCGGGGTCCCAGGGTGGCCACCTTCCACGCCGACCCCCCGGGATGGGTGAGCCGGCTCTACCGCGGTCTGCATCCATGGGTGCGTTCCCTCAAAGCGCCCCGGACCCTGGTTACCGCGGTCAGCCGGCAGGCGGCGGTGGCCCTGCCATCCGGTTGGAAACCCGAGGAGATCGTTCCCAACGGAGTGGAGACGGCCATCGGTGGGGAGGGGGTGGACCGGAAGAGGGGGAGGGTGGTGTTTCTGGGCCGGGACGAGCCGCGCAAGGGTCTGAGCGTCTTGCTGGAAGCCTGGCCGCGGATCAGGAGTCGCCATCCACATGCGGAGTTGGTGGTGATGGGCGCCGAGCGTCCGGATCCGCCTGAGGGCGCCCTCTTTCTTGGGAGGGTGGATGCTGAGGTCAAAGAACGGACACTGCGGTCGGCCGAGGTCTATGTCGCCCCCAACCTGGGAGGGGAGAGCTTTGGGATAGTGCTGGTGGAGGCCATGGCGGCAGGTTGCGCGGTGATCGCCTCCGACATGACCTCCTTCCGGGAAGTCGCCGGCTCGGCGGCGAGGTATTTCAGGACCGGAAGTGTTGATGGGATGGTGGAACAGGTCCACCAGGTCCTGGGTAGTCCCCCGGTCTCGGCTCGACTCTCGGAGGCGGGCACGTTGCGGGCGAACAGGTTTTCCTGGGATAGGGTGGGCCCGGCCTACCGGGATTGCTACGAAAGGGTGATTCGTCGGAGCGCATGATGTCGGAGCCCTCCGGGTAAACCGTCGCTATTGTGGCCCGCCCGACCGTAAGGGTGGTTAAGATTAAGGGGATGGACCAGAGCAACGGTATGAAGACCGGCACGGAGTTGGTCAAGCGGGGACTTGCCGACATGCTGAAGGGAGGCGTGATCATGGACGTGGTCGACGCCGACCAGGCGCGGATCGCCGAGGATGCGGGGGCGGTGGCGGTGATGGCATTGGAGCGGGTCCCGGCCGACATCCGCAAGGACGGAGGGGTGGCGCGGATGGCCAATCCCGCCAAGGTGACCGAGATCATGGGGGCCGTGACCATACCGGTGATGGCCAAGTGTCGGATCGGGCACTTCCTCGAGGCCCGTGTCCTGGAGGATTTGGGGGTGGATTACATAGACGAGTCGGAGGTGCTCACTCCTGCCGACGAGGAGTACCACGTGGACAAGTGGCCATTCACCACTCCCTTCGTCTGCGGCGCCCGTGACCTGGGGGAGGGGTTGCGACGCCTGTCGGAGGGCGCCGCCATGATCCGCACCAAGGGAGAAGCCGGCACCGGCAACGTGGTGGAGGCGGTGCGGCACATCCGGGCCATCACCAGCCAGATGGAGGCGCTGGCCGACATGACCGACGAAGAGCAGGCAGACCAGGCCGCGATGATGAGGGTCTCTCCCGAACTGGTCAAGGAGGTGGCTTCCCTGGGTCGCCTGCCGGTGGTCAATTTCGCGGCGGGAGGGATCGCAACGCCCTCCGATGCGGCCCTGATGATGGCCCTCGGCTGTGACGGGGTGTTCGTGGGCAGCGGCATCTTCAAGAGTTCCCAACCCACCGCCTACGCCGCAGCAATCGTGAAGGCGACTACTTACTGGGACAACCCCGGGGTGATCGCCAAGGTGTCGCGGGGTCTGGGAGAGCCCATGCGGGGCAAAGAGATAGGAACCCTGGAACCAGCTGAGCGTTTGGCCGCCCGGGGTTGGTGACCGTGCCGCCCACCATCGGGGTGTTGGCGCTCCAGGGAGACGTGCGGGAGCACCTTCTCGCTCTTGAGCGTCTGGGCGAACCGACCCGATCGGTGCGCCTGCCCGAGGACCTGAGGGGACTGGACGGGTTGGTCATTCCGGGCGGCGAGTCCACGACCATCGGCCGCCTCGCCGAACGGTTCGGGTTATTGCACCCTCTGCGCGCCGCCATGGCGGACGGGCTTCCCACCCTGGCCACCTGCGCGGGAATGATCCTGGTGGCAGGGGCCATCGTTGAGGGAGATCAACCACTGCTGGGAGCCTTGGACGTGGTGGTGCGCCGCAACGCCTTCGGACGACAGAACGAGTCCTTCGAGATCGACCTGGACGTAAAGGGTTTGGACCGGCCTTTTCACGGTGTGTTCATCCGGGCGCCGTGGGTGGAGAAGGTGGGGAGCGATGTCGAGGTGCTGGCCCGGGTAGGGGACCGCCCGGTGATGGTCAGCTCCGGCCGGATGATCGCTACGTCATTTCATCCGGAGTTGACGGACGACTCCCGCATCCACCGCCTGTGGATGGAAGAAACAGGGGGCTAGAGGACCGTGGCCGGCCATTCCAAGTGGGCGAACATCAAGCACCGCAAGGGGCGACAGGACGCGGCCCGCGGAAAACTCTTCGCCAAGCTGGCCAAGGCCATCGAGACCGAAGCGCGCAAGGGCGGTGGGGATCCGGACGCCAACTATGCATTGGCGGCGGCGGTTTCGAAGGCCAAGGCGGTCTCCATGCCCAATGACAACATCCTGCGAGCGATCAAACGGGGGACCGGGGAGAGTGCGGGGGTCGCCTACGACGAGTTGTGGTATGAGGGGTACGCTCCCGGGGGAGTGGCGGTCTACGTGCAGGTCCTCACCGACAATCGTCGCCGGGCCGCCGCCGACGTGCGGGCGGTGTTCACCCGCAATGGGGGGAGCCTGGGAGAGCCGGGATCGGTGGGTTACCTCTTCCAGCCCAAAGGGCTGATCGCCACGGCCGGGGACGAGGACGATGTGCTGCTGGCGGCGCTGGAGGCAGGGGCGGAGGACGTGAGGGAGACGGGTGACTCCTGGGAGGTGATCACCCCGCCGAGGGCCATGGCCGGAGTTCGAGCGGCTATGGAGGAATCGGGCTTGGCCGTGGAGTCGGCGGAACTGACCCAACTCCCTATCTCGGAGGTGGCCGTGGACCAACGCACCGCTCCCCGGGTCCTGAGGCTGGTGGACGCCTTGGAGGACCTCGACGACGTGCAGAGCGTGTTCTCGAATTTCGAGATCAGCGATCAGATCCTGGAGGCGTTGGCCGGCCCGTGACAGGCGCCGGGTAGGGCGGCGGGAGAGTAAAGGCCGGGATCATAGTCCGGCGTTCCTTACACTTTAACTAGGTGTTGGTATTGGGAGTAGATCCTGGTCTGGCCCGCACCGGGTACGCGGTGGTGAGCCGGGGCAGCCCCCATCGGGTGGTGGCCATGGGGGTGATCAGCACTCCGGTGAAGTGGCCGCTGGAGAACCGGTTGCAGGAGTTGGCCGGCGACCTCTCTGACGTCATCCGACGTTACCAACCGGGCGCTCTTGCCCTGGAGAAGGTCTACATAAAAGGGAACCGTTCCGCGGCATCGGCGGTCGAGAGAGCCACCGGGGTCGTGATGCTCACCTCTGCAGAGGCGGGGATACCCGTTCGGGAGTACATTCCCAGCACTATCAAGAAGGTCGTGACCGGTGATGGGCGCGCCACCAAGGAGGCGGTACAACGGTCCCTGTGGAGAACCCTGAAGCTGTCGGAGAACGGCCTGCCCCATGACGCCTTCGACGCGGTGGCGGTGGCGATCTGTCACCTCCAGCACCTGCACTTGGAAATCGTGTCGTGATAGGATCCTTACGGGGAACCCTGACCGAGAGAAAACCGGAGGGGATCGTCATCGATGTGGGGGGTGTGGGATACGAGGTGACCATGGCGCCGTCTGCAGTGGAGGACCTCCCCGGGGAAAGGAGGGAGATTGTGATTAGCACCCACATGCATGTGTGGGCCGACGGGATGAGATTGTACGGATTCGGCCACTCCGAGGAGCGGGACCTGTTCCGGGTGTTGCTCTCCGCACAGGGGGTGGGGCCCAAGATGGCCCTGGCGGTCCTCTCCACCCTGGCCGCACAGGAGGTTCGCGAGGCGGTGCGCCGGGAGGACGTGGCGGTTTTCACCCGGGTGAACGGAGTGGGGAAGAAGACCGCCCAGAGACTGATCTTGGACCTCAAGGGCAAGCTGGAGGCATCCGAGGCCAATGTGTTGGAGGGCGCCTCCCGCTCCGCCGACCTGTGGGCGGCCCTCTCGGGTCTGGGCTATCGCAGTCACGAAATCCGGCGGGCGACCGAGGCCATTGATGCCGGCGTCGGGTTCGAGGACCAATTGAAGGCCGCGCTGGCGGAGCTGGGAAGATGAGAGAGGAACGAGTGGTCGCCCAGCAGCCGGTGAAGGCGGAGGCCGAGCTGGAGGCGACCCTGCGTCCCCGGTCCCTGGGAGAATTCATCGGTCAACCCCTCCTGCAGGAGAGGCTCCGGATTTCCATCGAGGCGGCGGCGAAGATGGGCATTCCCATGGGGCACGTGCTCTTCTCCGGACCGCCCGGACTGGGCAAGACCTCCATGGCGGGGGTGATCGCCCAGGAGTTAGGGGCGAACATGCGAAGAAGCTCGGGCCCCGCCCTGGACCGGCCGGGAGACCTGGCCTCGATCCTGTCGGGCTTGGAGAGAGGCGACATCTTCTTCGTGGACGAGCTTCACCGCCTGTCCCGGATAGTGGAGGAGGTCCTGTATCCGGCGATGGAGGACTTCGCCCTGGACATCGTGGTCGGCAGGGGGGCGGGCGCCACGACCTACCGGCTCAACCTCCAGCCGTTCACCCTGGTGGGCGCCACGACCCGGCTGGGGATGATCTCCTCCCCCCTGCGGGACCGTTTCCAGATCATCGAGCGCTTCGATTACTACACGCCCGAGGAACTCCGGCAGATAGTCGTACGCTCCGCAGGGATTCTGGGAGTGAAGATCACCGGTGCCGGCGCGGAGATAGTGGCGGCGCGGAGCAGGGGCACCGCCCGGGTGGCCAACCGGCTCCTTGCCCGGGTGCGCGACTACGCGATCGCCCGGTCGGACGGGTCCGTGACCGGCAAGGTGGCCCTCCGGGCCCTGGAGATGCTGGAGGTGGACGATCTGGGACTGGACAAGGTGGATCGCTCCATCCTGGAGTCGGTGGTCCACAAGTTCGGTGGCGGGCCGGTCGGCCTGGGGACCCTGGCCATCGCGGTCGGCGAGGAGCCGGAGACGGTGGAGGAGGCCTACGAGCCATTCCTGCTGCAGGCAGGACTTCTGCAGAGGACCCCGAGGGGGAGGGTCGCCACCGAGGGGACCTACCTCCACCTGGGACTGACCCCTCCGGCCGATCCCCAACTCCGTCTGGTCTGACTCCGGCCGGAGATGCTCACCGTCGAGCTGGATTATCCCCTTCCACCGGAAGCGGTGGCGCAGACCCCGGTCGAGCCGCGCCACGCCTCGCGGCTGCTGGACACCCGGACCCTCACGCACCGGACCTTCCTGGAACTGGCCGACCTCCTGGAGGCGGGAGACCTGTTGGTGGTCAACCGGACCAGGGTGCGGGCTGCCCGCCTGCGCGGCGTGAAGGTGGGGACCGGGGGCAGGGTGGAGGCGTTGGTGCTGCGCCGACTCTCCGAGGAGCGGTGGGAGGCGCTCCTGCGTCCGTCCCGGAGGCTCCGCCCGGGCGTCCTGGTGCAGTTCGGCCCGCTTCGGGCCGAGGTGGTCTCCGGCCCGGTTGACGGAGTGGCGGTCCTGGATCTGTCCGGCCCCGGCGAGGTGGAGGAACTCGTGGAACAGGAAGGGGAGGTGCCGCTTCCTCCTTACATCAGCCGGTCCCTCCAGGACCCCGAGCGTTACCAGACAGTATTCGCCTCCCGGCTCGGATCATCCGCGGCGCCCACCGCCGGGCTGCACTTCACCAACCGGGTCCTGGAGGCCCTGGCCCGAAAGGGGGTGGAGCGGACCGAGATCGACCTGGAGGTCGGGTGGGCCACCTTCCGCCCGATCGGCGCCGCGCGGATTGAGGACCATCCCATGGGCGTGGAGCGGTTCCGGCTGCCGGACGAGGCGGCTGCAGCTGTGGACCGGTGCCGGGCCAAGGGCGGCCGGGTGGTGGCCGTGGGCACCACCGTGGTCAGGACCCTGGAGACCTGCGCGTCCTCGGACGGGCTGGTCACACCCGGCGAAGGGCAAACCCGGCTGTACGTGACGCCGGGCTATCGATTCCGGGTGGTGGATCTCATGGTCACGAACTTCCACGCCCCCAGATCGAGTTTGCTGGCCCTGGTGTGGGCGTTCATGGGCGAGGAGTGGAGGGAGGCCTACCGGACCGCCTTGGAGCACGGGTACCGCTTTCTCTCCTTCGGGGACGCCATGCTGGCCGAGCGCCACCCCGGGATGGGCCGGGAATGACCCCGGTCTCCTGGACGCCGGAGGCGACCGACGGGCCCGCCCGGGCGGGGACGCTTCACACCCCGCACGGGGACGTCCCCACTCCGGTGTTCATGCCGGTCGGCACCCGCGCCTCCGTGAAGGGCCTGGACGCCGCCGACCTGGAGGGGATAGGGACCACCATGGTGCTGGCCAACACCTATCACCTGATGCTGAGACCGGGCTCGGATCTGATCCACCGGATGGGGGGTCTGCACGGTTTCATGTCCTGGCGCCGTCCGGTCCTCACCGACTCGGGTGGGTATCAGGTCTTCTCCCTCGATCCCCGGATCACCGAGGAGGGGGCCGTCTTTCGCTCCGTCTACGACGGGTCCGAGGTGAGCCTCACCCCCGAGCAGGCAGTGCGTCACCAGGAGCGGTTGGGGGCGGACGTGGCCATGGTCCTCGACATCTGCCTGGGCCTTCCCTCCGCGCTTTCCGAACTAGAGGAGGCGATGGAGCGCACCCTCCGTTGGTCGGAGCGGTCCCTGGCCGCCCACCGCCGTCCCGACCAGGCTCTGTTCGGGATCGTGCAGGGCGGCGTGTCGCCCGGACTCCGCCGGGCCAGCGCCGCGGCCACGGCGGCACTGGGCTTCCCGGGATTCGGCATCGGGGGGCTTTCGGTGGGCGAGCCGGCTTCGGAGCGCAACCTGGCCCTGGAGGCCACCATGACAGAACTCCCCACCGGGCGTCCTCGTTACCTGATGGGCGTCGGGGACCCGCAGGGAATCGTCGACGCCATCGCCAGGGGAGTGGACATGTTCGACTGTGTCTGGCCCACCCGCCTGGCCCGGCACGGGAAGGTCCTGGGGCGGAGGGGCGACTACAACCTGCGCGCCGCCGCCTTCGCCACCGACGAGCGGCCTCTCGACCCCGACTGCGAATGCTCGGTGTGCGGTCGCTACACCCGGTCCTACCTTCGGCATTTGCTGCGGGTGCGGGAGACCTCTTCGGGGCGTCTGATCTCCATTCACAACCTCGCGTATGTGACCGGGCTGATGAACGCCGCCCGCCGGGCGATAGTGGCGGGGGATTTCTCCGGGTTCTGCCGCCGGTTCGCCGAACTGAGAGTTTCCCGCGAAGCACCCGGCCCGCTAATCTGATAGCTTTCAGGCGCACTGAAACAGGAGTTGTCGGTAATGATTTTCGCTCAAGAGTCGGCAGGAAGCCCGATTTTCACCTGGCTGGTCCTCGGCGGGTTTCTTTTGTTCTTTTATTTTCTGCTCATCAGGCCCCAACGCAAGCGGGCACGCCAGCAGCAGGAACTGGTGGCGAACCTGAATTTGGGCGACCAGGTGCAGACCATTGGGGGAATCATGGGACAGGTTCGCAGCGTGGAGGAGGACTCAGTGGTGATCGAACTTGAGTACGGGTCGATACGCATCGCCAAGAGGGCCATAGCTTCCAAACAGGCCGTGGAAGGCTGATCCGTGCTTCGGCGGGTCATCGGCCTGCTGATTGTCGCAGGGATCGCCTGGGGAGGCCTGGCTGCCGTCTACCTGCTGGGCATCGAGCCCAAGCTGGGCCTGGACCTGCAGGGCGGTACCTCGGTGGTGCTGACCGCACCCGACGACACGGATCCCGATGTGATGGAGTATGCGGTGGAGATCATGCGCAGCCGCATCGAGGACGTGGGCGGCGTCCAGGAGCCGGAAATCTCCATCTCGGGCGGCACCACGGTGCTGGTACAGCTACCCGGGGTGCAGAACGAGCAGCAGGCGCTTGACGCCATCGGCCGTACCGGCCGCCTGTCGTTTCGCCCGGTGCTGGAGTCCACGCCCGGCCTTGAGGGGCCCCTGGTGACCACCACCACGATTGCACAGTCGGAGGGCGATGAACCCGCCGCGGAGGAGGCGACTACGACTTCCACGGCCCCCGTCACCGCCACCACCCTTCCCGACGTTCCGGAGGGAGTTGACCCGATCACCGGGCTAACGGTCTCCGATGATCCCGACACTATCGCCTACCTGCCCAACTTCTCCCTGTTCGGGATGGAGGTCCTGACCGTTGGCCCCGCCGCCATGACCGGCTCGGATGTCTCGCAGGCGCTTCCCGGTTTCAACAGCGTCTCGGCCCAGTGGGTGGTGAATCTCTCGCTCACCTCGGAGGGGGGCGACCTGTTCGCAGAACTCACTGGTCAGGCCGCCGGCTACCCGATCGGCGACCCCCGCCGCCAGATCGCAATCGTGCTGGACGGACAGATCATCGCCTCTCCCCAGGTCGCCGAGGACGTGGCCGCCGGGGTGGGCATCACCGGAGGCGACGCGATAATCACCCTGGGGGCCGATCCCGCCGCGGAGGACCAGGCTCAGAACCTGGCGGTGATCCTCCGCTACGGTTCACTGCCGGTTGCCTTCGAGAGGAGCCAGGTGGAGAAGGTCTCGGCCACCCTGGGATCGGATTCGCTGCAGATCGGCCTCATCTCGGGAATCGCGGGGTTGGTCCTGGTGGCGGTGGTGCTGTTGCTCTACTACCGCGCGCTGGGACTGGTGGCGGTGCTGGGGATCGCGGTGTTCGGGTCCCTCCTGATCGCCATCTACGCCCTGTTGGGCCACTACCAGGGGGTCACCCTCACGTTGGCCGGAGTCACCGGAATAATCGTGGCGGTGGGCATCACCGCCGACTCATACATCGTCTACTTCGAGCGGATCAAGGACGAACTCCGGGCCGGGAGGACCGTTCCCTCCGCCGCCGCCCAGGGCTTTCGCACCGCCTTTCGCACTATCCTGACCGCCGACACCGTCTCCATCCTGGGCGCCACGCTCCTGTGGCTGCTGACGGTCGGAGCGGTCAGGGGGTTCGCGTTGTCGCTGGGGATCGCCACCGTCCTGGACATCTTCGTGGCCCGGACCTTCACCCGCCGGGCCGCCTGGGTGCTGGCGCACAGTCCATTGGGTAGGAAGGGTTGGTTCTCCATGCCCGCCGCCGCGGGAGAGAGCCGATGAGCCTCTGGCGAGACATCTCCCGGGGCGAGACCCGCATCGACTTCGTGGGCTTGCGACGCCGATGGTTCTACATCTCGGCCGTCCTGCTGCTGGTGTCGGTGGCGACGGTGACCGCGCTCGGTCTCAATCTGGGCCTGGAGTTCACAGGGGGCGTGCAGGTCCAGACCGAGAACCGGAGCGGGGTCGCGGTGGGGGAGTTGGAGAGCGCTATTACCGGATTGGGGGTCGTCGACTTTCGTATCCAGGAGATAGACGAGGGCCAATCGATTCGAATCCAGACCGGGCCGATCTCCTCCGCGCTCGAGGACGAGATGGTTGCTTCCCTGGCGGTGCTGGTGGGCGCCCCGCCCGAAGACGTCAACCGCCAGGCGGTGGGCCCCACCTTCGGGGCATTGGTGGCCCGCCGTGCCCTTTGGGCCCTGGGAGTCTTCCTGGGGGCGGTGGTGATATTCATCTCGATCCGCCTCCAGTGGAAGATGGCGCTCTCGGGAATCGTCGCCCTCCTCCACGACCTGGTGCTGACCATCGGGATATATGCGATCACCCGCTTCGAGGTGACACCCGCCACGGTGGTGGCGGCGCTCACCGTGTTGGGCTACTCCCTGTACGACACGGTGGTGGTCTTTGATCGGGTGAGAGAACTCGAGGGTGACTACTCCGATGTTCTCACCTATTCGGAGATCGTCAACCGGTCGATGAACATGGTGCTGGCCCGCTCCATCAATACCTCTCTTACCTCCCTGATCCCGGTGGGCAGCATCCTGTTCGTGGGTTCGTTGATACTGGGCGCCGCCCCCTTGCGGGACTTCTCCCTGGCGCTGTTCGTGGGGATCGCCGCGGGCACCTACTCATCCATATTCGTGGCCTCCCCCCTGCTTGCCCTGTGGAGGGAGAGGGAGGTCGCCTGGACCGATCAGCGGCGCAGGATGGCAAGGAAACGAGGCGGGTCCGACCGGGACTTGCCGGAGGAGCCCACCGAGCCGGCCGAGCCGCCGACCACCTCCGAACTGTTCTCCATGGAGGGAGGAGCCTCACCGCGCCCGCCCCGCCGCCGGCGCCGCAGATAGGTCCTCCCGGGACGGCGGTCGGTTAGACTATCGCGGGTGGCCGAGACCTCGGCGCAGCGCCCCGCCTCCAGTCAAATACCCGGGTCTGACGCCCCGCTGGCAGGAGTGATATCGCGCTTTCTGCACCATCATCCCCACGGAGACGTGGAGTTGTTGCGCCGGGCATACGGTGTTGCCGAGAAGGCCCATCGGGGCCAGTTCCGCAAGTCGGGCGACCCGTTCATCGTTCACCCCCTCACGGTCACCCGGATACTGGCCGACCTGGGGATGGACACGGCCACCCTGGCGGCCGGCCTGCTGCACGACACCCTCGAGGACACCGATCTCAGCTACCGGGACGTGAAGAAGGCGTTCGGCGCCGAGATAGCCGACCTGATAGACGGGGTCACCAAGCTGGACCGGATCACCTATCCGAACCGGGAGGAGGCGCAGGCGGCGACCATTCGCAAGATGGTGGTCGCCATGGCCCGCGATGTGCGGGTGCTGGTCATCAAGCTTTGCGACCGCCTTCACAACATGCGGACGGTGAGCGCTCTCCGCTCCTCCAAGCAGAAGGCGGTGGCCACCGAGACCCTGGATGTGTACGCGCCTCTGGCCCACCGGCTGGGCATCCAGGAGATAAAGCACGAACTGGAGGACCGCTGCCTGGCCATCCTCCACCCGGGCCCGTACGCCGAGATCGACGCCAAGTTGCTCAACCTGGCCCCCGAGCGGGGAGTGGTGATAGACAAGATGATCGAGGAGGTCTCGGGAGTCCTTTCGGACGCGGGCATCCCCACCGAGGTGAGCGGGAGGCCGAAGCACCACTATTCCATCTACCGGAAGATGATGGAGACCGGCAAGCAGTTCGATGAGATCTACGACCTGATCGGGATCAGGGTGGTGGTCCCCCGGATAAGGGACTGCTACGCGACCCTGGGCGAGATTCACTCCCACTGGCAGCCGTTGAGCGGGCGTTTCAAGGACTTCATCGCCATGCCCAAGATCAATCTCTATCAGAGCCTCCACACCACCGTGGTGGGGACCGACGGCAAGGCGATTGAGATCCAGATCCGAACGACGGAGATGCATCAGCTGGCGGAGCGGGGCATCGCCGCCCACTGGCGCTACAAGGAGGGGTCCGGCGCGGTGGGCCTGGAATGGGTGGGTGATCTGGGGGGACTTCGGGAAGAGTTCGAGGACCCCCGCGAGTTCCTGGATCATCTCAAGCTGGATCTCTACCGGGACGAGGTGTTCGTGATCACTCCCCGGGGCGAGGTGAAGTCCTTCCCGGCGGGCGCCACGCCGGTGGACTTTGCGTATGCCATCCACACCGAGGTGGGGGACCGGTGCGTGGGGGCGCGGATCAACGGCCGGCTGCTGCCCCTCTCCACGCCGCTTGCCTCAGGCGACATCGTGGAGATCATCACCTCCCGTTCCCAGGGCGGCGGTCCCAGCCGGGACTGGTTGAAGACGGTCCAGACCTCCCGGGCCCGGTCCAAGATAAAGCAGTGGTTTTCCAAGGAGCGCCGATCGCTCTCCATCGCCGAGGGCCGGGAGGCGCTCCTGGTCGAGCTTCGCAAGGCCAAGCTGGGCCTGACCGCGGCCGGCCGGGACCGGTTGCTGGCCTCCATCGCCGTGGACCTCGGGAAGTCCGAGGTCGATCATCTCTTCCTGGCCGTGGGGCAGGGTGAGATGTCCCCATCCACCGTGATCCAGCGGCTGGAGAGGGCGGTGAGGCCGACCCTTCCGGAGGAAAAGGAGAAGGTGAGCCTGCTGACCCCTCCCGTCCGCCGTCGCCGGACCGATGCCCACGGTCCGGGGGTGCTGGTGGAGGGGATGGGGGACACCATGGTGAAGCTTGCCCGGTGCTGCGCTCCGGTTCCCTCCGACAACATCATCGGGTACGTCACGACCGGCAGGGGGGTCTCGGTGCACCGGACCGAATGCACCAACCTGATGGTCCGCACCCCGGGTATGGAACGGATGGTGGAGGTGGCCTGGTCTCCGGACCTGATCAGTTCCTTCACCGTCTGGGTGCAGGTGGAGGCCCTGGACCGCTACCGGCTGCTGCGGGACGTCACCGCGGTGATCTCCGAGATGGGAGGCAACATTGTGGCGGCCACCTCGGCGGTGGGCGACGACCGGGTGGCTGTCCTGCAGTACGAGG
>JAPPLW010000067.1 GCA_028819345.1 bacterium
TCGACACAGGCGTCACCCACCACGTCGATCATGGGAGTTGCAACTCCACCCGGAATCGGTAACGGTCCGCCCGGTACCAGAGCCGCACCCACTCGACCGGGCGCCGGGACCGATCGAGAGAGAGGCGGGTGGCGAGCAGGAGAGGCGATCCCTGCGGCACGTCCAGCAGGTCGGCGCGGACGCGGTCGGCCCGAACCGCTTCGATGGTCCCCTCGGCGGTGGCCGGATGCGACGCGGTCCGTTCCTCCATGATCCTGTAGAGCGATTTGTTGTGAAGATCGGCGATGGTGAACTCGCCTCCTACCACCCAGGTTGGCAGGTATCCGTGCTGGAACGCCATCGGGGTGTTGTCGGCTGAGAGGAGACGCCGGACCTCCACCAGGTCCTCGCCCTCGGCGCCCAGCGCCGACGCCGCATCGGAGGGTCCGGGAACGACCTGGACTGAGAGGGTGTGAGCGGAGGGGAGGAAGCCGCGGCTGGCCATGTCCTCGTGGAACCCGGCCAGACGGGTCACGGGCTGTTCGAAACTGCGTTGGGCGACGAAGGTGCCCCGCCCCGGAATCCGTTCGACCAGACCCTGGTCGCCCAGCCGCTCGAAAGCAGTGCGGACCGTGATCCGGCTGACGCCGAAGAACTCGGTGAGTTCGCTTTCGGTCGGCAACTGTTCGCCGGGTGCCCACTCTCCCGCATCGATGGCCCGTCGGAGCTGTTCCTTGATCTGGAACCACAGCGGGAGAGGCCCACGTTGAAGGTGTCTGTCCAAGCCGCCGCCCATGGAAGATCATTATATTATGACAAATGCCCCGGAGGGCCCACTAGGGAGTAAGACTTGAGTCACCCCGGCACCCGCCGAAATCCGGGTGGGAAGAGACGTTGCCCTTCAGTTCTCCATCCAACACACATGGTGGAGATGCGGGACGGCCTGGATCGGGAAAGACAAACCTCACCGTTACCTGGCTGAAGGTATTCTGCACCGCCGCACCCATCGTCCTGATGGGGGTATTCCACCTGGCAGAGGTGGTGATCGATAACAAAGGTGTGGCTGACCGCAAGAGATCGGGAGGTCAAGTCGGTGGCTTCTACATCTATCGGTCTGCCTGCTCCTGCCTGGTCGTTTTCGACCACGCCTGCCGGTGATACCTTTCGTCACAGGATTCCCGCTTGTGCGATACGTTAGGTTGGTGTGCGATGTTGAATCGTGACACCCTGTCTATGATTTCGACATGGTTGTCGGGGAAGGAATCATGTTACGCCCCGGGCGGATTGGGTGGTCTTGGCTCTTTGCCTTAGGGGTTGTCGCACTGCTTGGTTGGTTCTGGTTGAGAGACCCGGTGGGATCATGTGTTGATGCAGGCTGGGCATCAGGGGTGAGTTTGGGAGAGGATGATGATTCGGGACCGGCGCTGATAGCATATCGCCGCTACTACGGTGATCGGGACGCAGGCATACTGGTGGTGAACACAAGTAGTGGTGATGTACAAGAGCTGATCAGAGGCGACTTCGGTTCGGAGCTGGCATGGTCTCCTGATGGCGCCCACATCGCCTTTACCTTCAAACCTTCTCCATGGGACAAGCAATTGATGGTCATGGACCGGGATGGCGCCAACCAAAAAAAACTGACCGGCGACGATGTGTTGGTGGGTGGGGCTATGGCATGGTCACCTGATGGATCTGAACTTGCCTTCTCGGGAGGCTTCGTTGGGAGCGAAACTGCGGGCATAGGAGTGTTGGTAACCGACAGGAACGGAACCGATGTCCGGGAGTTGGTTGGAGGCTTCGACGCGGTTGATGATCTGGCGTGGTCGCCCGATGGACGTCACATCGCCTTCGGCGGTTGGATGCGCAACTTAGAGGATACAAAAGGGGTTTCCAGTGGCGGCGGGAGCCTCGTCAACGTGAATCTGGTTGCTGTCACATCCTTTATTCCCTTGGACGTCTTTGTCATGGAGGCGGATGGGACGAATTTGCGAGAACTCACCGGCGGCCGCAACCCGGAGTGGTCACCGGATGGCGGCCGGATTCTGTTCAGTTCGATTGCCATCGGGCCCTTTGGCGTGGTGGAACTGGAGACTGGGAGCATTCGACGGCTCACCCAGGACCTTCCGGGCTTCGCAGAGCGGGTCTGTCCCTCTGGGCACTGCACTCTGGACACTTTCGACCCGACGGAGGTAAGGTTCGGGGCCGCGAGTTGGTCACCTGACGGTGAGCACATTCTTTTCTCCGCAGATCGGGATGGCGACTCCGACCTCTTCCTGATGAATGCCGCTGGCGCTACCTGTCAGCTCACCGACAATTACTCCCAAGATTGGTATGCGGCCTGGTCGCCTGACGGAAGTCGCATTGCGTTTTCCAGCGATAGAGATGGGGAATTCCAAATCTACGTGATGAATGCGGACGGAACCGCCGTTACAAAAGTCAGTGACGGCGACGGATTTGTCTCCAACCTGGTCTGGTCACGGGGAAAGGCTGGCTGATTGGCGGTTCTGCTCAATTCGACGGGTGCTGTACCTGGCCAGTCCTGGGAGGCCACGCCCTGAAGACACTCAAGGTGTGGCCGCTATGTCCAATGCTGCCTCGAATACGGCCTTATTGGCCGCGTCCAAGCGGGCTTCCTCCTCGGGGGTTAGGGGGTCGAGGAAGCTACGGTCGGCGGTGAGTTGATCCCACACCGCCAGTAGGGCGGTGGCGGCGAAGCCGAAGTGTTTTGCTACGGCGAAGAGGGTGGCGGCTTCCATGTCTACCGATCTGTAGCCTGCTTCTCGCCATTCTTCGACCATGGCTCCGCTATGAGCGAAGATGGAACTCCAGGTCAGGTGCAGCGAGTCGGCTGTTGGGATTCCCCTGCTTTCCAAGGGCAGCCCTTCCTATTGCGTTCAGGTCTGGGTCGGAATGGGCGATGCCAGCCTCATCGATCACTCTCCCATACAGGTGAGCAACGCCTTCCCGAGCAATTGCCCGGGAAGGGACGACTACATTGCCGGTAGGCAGCTCGGGATCGCGATAGGACTTAGATCGCGGTGAGCGCCGGGGAACGTGCTTCCGAGTTGCAAGGCAAGATCGATGGTCTCGGTTTTCAAACATCGAAATACGCCACTGCACTGGGGATGATCCCAGTGAACCTCCGGAAGGTCTGGATAGCTTGCCGTTCGGTCATGCCAGCCAATAGGTCCGCCACCAACCGGTGGGGCCTATCACCGCTCTTCTCTCGGTCGACTGTGGCTTGGGGTAGCAAAGCATGGTTCCGATTACCGTCCAAGACCTCCAGAAAGATCCCAAATAGGGTTTTGAGTATTTCCCGCTGCCCTTCTCGGACGCTCACCAGCCGGGGGTGGCCTATCACGTAGTGATGGGTGACTTCCTTGAGGAGAGTGACCTGTAAACGGATGTCTTCATCGATCAAGACGCTCTTCTCGGAGGAGGAGGAGACCCGAACTGCGTTCCCTGTGACGAACTGTGTTATAAGGGAAGAGACGGCTGCATTCATGATCATTTGCTGTGGGCGACCCCCATCGTAGGGTCTATCAAGTAATGTCATGGGTCCCAGCACCGCCTCAAGCGCTCTGTCCAATCCAACGGCCTTCTTTGCTAGTGCGGGTCTACGTTTGACAGCACCCTCTAAGAGCCTGTCCTGCTCTGCCGGGTTGACCAGCCTGTGAATCGGTATCAGTCCCGCTCGGTAAAAGTCTTCAAGGTCATGGACGGCATAGGTGACATCGTCAGCCCAGTCCATCAGTTGAGCTTCCAGGCTCACAACTCCGTCACCCCAACCAACCCTCGTCCAGTCGAAGCGATGCTTGTCGACCCTATAGGCACCCCACTTGCCATGTCCCTTCCCGAAGGGAGCCCGACGCCACGGATACTTAAGGAGGGCGTTGAGCGTCGCCCGCGTCAGATTCAGACCAACATTGCCCCACAGCCCTCCCTGGTTGTCACGATCGTTGTCCGCGTGGGCGGCAAGCCGAGTGACAATCCGGAACGACTGCGCGTTTCCCTCGAATCCGTCCAAGCCGCCCTCATCCACCAACTCGCATAGGACTTCCTCGCCGTCGTGACCGAAGGGAGGATGGCCCAGGTCGTGAGCAAGAGCAGCAGCCTCGACCACATCGGCATCCAGGCCACCCCAGGTCTCCACTTCATTATGGAACTCTGTCAACAGACGCTCAGCTAGTCGTCGGCCCACCTGGGCCACTTTCAAGGAGTGCGTCAGCCGGTTGTGAAAAATGTCCCCCTCGCTAGCCGAAGCCACTTGGGTTACCCCGGTCAGCCGACGGAACTCGGGGGAGTAGAGAACCCGATCGCGGTCCCGCTGGTAAGGGTCGCGAGGATCGGGACTACTAGAAGTCCGGATCCGATCTGAACGGCCGGGCACTAATGCACGAACTGAATTCCGTCGAGCCCATATCGAAGTCGCCCTTCGCAAACCAGCCTCCCAATAGCCACCCCTACATCAAGATTGTCAAGATCAGACCCTCGACCTTGCATGAAGTACAAGAATTCTCGCGCATTCCCAAACGGGTCTTTACCCTGCTCGTGACGCTCCTGAAAAACTTCAAGAACCTCCTGCTTTCTGGATCGCACCATTGTGCCTTTGGCGTCCGGCACCACACTCTCCTTCCTCCAGCTCCCCGTTTACCATATCAAGGGGCTGAGACACACAGCAGCAATTGGGGCTTGATGATTCAACATCCCATGACAAAGTCGCTCAGATTCCTGGTTTTCCTGTGCTTCTTCGCGGCGGCATGCGGTCCTTCGTCCACCTCCACGACGGTGTTGGCGCCGGTGGCCGACCGGCTACCCGCAGATCCCCTGGCGCCGACGGCGGATTGGGTGGCCGGAACCAACGCGGCCGGGTGGGACTTTCACCGCCACCTGGTGGGCAACGCGGTGTCCAGCCCGGTCAGCCTCGGTCTGGCCTTCAGCCTCAGCCGGGCCGGCGCATCCGAGGACACCGGAGCGGTGCTCGATGAGATCTTCGGGTTCCCCGAGCTTGATTCACATGGTGCAGCCAACGCGGTCGATCTGATGCTGGCCACCGCCTCAGTGGAACCGACCACCCTGGAGGTGGCCAACCGTCTCTTCCCCGACGACGAGTTCTTGCCGCTGCCCGAGTTCTTGGAGAATGCCGGCGCCCACTACGGAGCGGCGGTCCACTGCGTTGGAAACGGCCTTGGATGGACACATTGCTCGGTTGGACCGCCTATGGGAGGCCGACGATGTCGCCGGATTGTCTGATTCCTTCTTCGATTTCCGTTGTGCTGACATAGCTATGGGATCGGGGCACTTCTTGGTGGCTGCGCTGGACAGGATCGAAGCACGGCTTTCTGCCTGGCTTGCCTTGCATCCAGTTCCCGCAGTGAACGATGAACTCTTGCGCCTTCGGAACACAGCCCTACGGTCCTTGGGTGACCTTGGTGTCGGTGCAGACATTGAAACTACCTCGCTGATCAGGCGTCAGGTTGCTCGTCATTGCATTTATGGTGTGGACCTGAATCGTGTAGCGGTGGAGTTAGCCCGTCTTGCCATCTGGGTTCACACTTTCGTGCCGGGATTGCCGCTGTCGTTCCTGGATCACAACCTCGTCTGCGGCAACAGCCTGACGGGTGTCGGGAACCTTGACGAGGTGACGGCAGAGTTCGACCCGGATGCCGACCCTGACATGCCGAGCCTCTTCCGCTCCCAACTCGAGGACCTCCTGGCGCGCTCGGAGTCTGCGCTGTTGCGGCTTGCCCGTACGTCGGACGCCACTAAACGAGAGATCGACGAAGCCCGCGCCGCGCACCAGGAAGCCCAGTCAGAGGTGGTGGGTGCCCGGGCCATGTTCGATGTAGTTGCTGCCCACCGGACGGGAGCTTGTCAACTGCCAGTGAACCACGATGAGGACAACATCATCAAAGAAAGCAAACGCCCAGATGTTGCAGAACAGATCCTAAGGCTGAACCCGGTTCATTTCCCCGCGGCTTTCCCTGAGGTGTTCCTCCGGGACCGGCCCGGTTTCGATTGCGTCTTGGGCAACCCTCCTTGGGAAAAGGCCAAGGTGGAGCGCCAGCAATGGTGGGGGCGTCACCAACCAGGAATGCGAGCCCTGTCGGTTGGCAAGATGAATGCCGCCATCAACCGACTGCAGGAATCGCGCCCCGATCTTGACCGCGCATATCAAAGTGATATTGAGCAAACCAAAAAGGTTGCTGCACTGCTTCGGCGCACCTTTGCCCTCGGCGCTGGGGACACCGACCTCTACCAAGCCTTCGGCTGGCGGTTCTGGCACCTGTTGGCTGATGGTGGCACTGTCGGGGTGGTTCTACCCAGGCAAGCACTTACGGCGCCGGGATACCAGAAGTGGCGAAAAGCCATACTCTCCGACGGCACTTTCAAAGATGTGACGGTTTTACTCAACACGGCGGGATGGGCGTTCGACGATATGGAACACCGATACACGATCGCTCTGTGCTCCGTGGGCAAAGGAGTCGAGCATACGGGGAAGGTAGCGATGAGAGGCCCGTATGCGAGCCGCTTGGCATACGACAACCGGACCGGTCCGGCCGAGATCAACACGCAAGAGTTCCGTTCCTGGTCGGAAGTAGCGGCATTCCCTTTGTTGCCCTCGGACGCGGCGCTGGCTACCTTCCGCAAACTAAGGAATCACCCGCGGCTTGATAGAACGGATCATCATATGTTCCGGGATGATCCATCCATCCATCCATCCATCCATCCATCCATCCAACCAACCAACCAACCAACCAACCAACCAACCAACCTGGCGAGTTCGGCCCTACACAGAACTCCACTCGACGGCGGATCGTCATCGGTTCGTGCTCGACGGTGGCGAGTCCGCCCGTATCGAGAGCTCGACTCCGCTCACGACAAACACCGATTCGTCCTCGATGCTGGACGAAGCACCATGAACAGGAACATCTGGCCTGTCTATTCGGGACGCTCCTTTGATCTATGGAAATCCAACACCGGTGAGTACTATGCCTCCGTCGATGCGGAGTCCATCACATCCCACTTGCAGGACAAACGTCGGCGATCAAGCAACCTCAAGCGGTCGGTCTTCTCGGAGTTCGAACCTGAAGTCATAGACGACCCTGCCACCTTGGCATGCCTGCGTCCGCGGATCATGTACCGAGACGTGACGAATCGAACAAACAGGAGAACTGTCATCGCGGCGCTGGTACCAGGAGGGGTGGTTTCTGTGGATATGGCGCCGTCACTGCTCTGGCCAAGGGGGACGGCACGCGACGAAGCGTTTTTGCTTGGTGTGCTGTGTTCCATGATCCTTGACTGGTATGCCCGCCGGGTAGTGGAACTTCACGTCAAGTTCAATGTTCTGAACAGCTTTCCGATTCCGGATTGTGACCTCACAAACGATGCGGTGGCCGCAAGGGTGGTAGAGATTGCCGGCAGGTTAGCGGCGGAGGATGATCGGTTTGCGGGTTGGGCGGCCGAGGTGATGGCGATCACTGAAAGTGCTCACACCTGATCACTGAAAGTACCCAGTTG
>JAPPLW010000119.1 GCA_028819345.1 bacterium
CTCCATCCGGGCCTCGCTGGCTTCCGACCGCTTCATCAGGATGCGCCTGGTCGATGAGGACGTGGATCTGGCGTTGGGACTGCTGGAGGACGACCCCCGGGTCTCGGGGTTGACGGTGGAGAGCGGGCGGATCGGGTTCTCCCTCGACCAGGCGGGAGACGAGGCATCGAGCGAGCTTCTTTCCAGGCTGGTCGGAGCCAGGGTGAGGGTAGGGGAGTGGCGCATCGAGGAGATCGGTCTGGAGGAATTGTTCCTCCGCATTACCCAGGACACGGACCAATGAACCCGGTGCTGGCCCGGGAGTCCCGGCAGCGCTTTCGCGGGCGCTGGAGCTGGCTGGTGATCACCGGCTGGGTGATCGTTGTCGGGCTTTTGACCTATCTGTTCTTCGTGGCGGGCCGGAGCATCAACCTCGACTTCTTCGGGGTGCGCGGGCCTCTCTCGGGACTCAATCAGGCGGGCAAGTGGGTGTTCGAGGGAATGACCCTGGTCTTGCTCACCGCAGTGGCGTTCATGGTCCCCGGTCTGACCGCGCTGTCGGTGGTGGGGGAAAGACAGCGCCAGACCCTGCACCTTCTCCAGATCACCCAGGTCACCCCCTTCGGGATAGTGGTGGGGAAGCTCTTCTCCTCGATCGGCTACTTCCTGGTCTTGATCCTGGCGGTGATTCCCCTGCTGGGCCTGCCGCTGGCCTTCGGGGCGATCGGGCTGGTGGAGGTCATAGTGGTCCTGGGCATGCTGATCCTGGTGGTGGCGATGCAGGCCTCCGTCTCGATCTGGGTCTCTTCGCGGACCAGATCCAACCGGGGGGCGGTGGCCCTGTCCTATGTGCTGGCGGTGGCGATCTTCTTCGGGTCCTTCGTGTTGATGGGGGTGGAGGCGCTGGTCGTCAGGGTCGACATCGAGGACGACGGTCGGGAGTTGGTCAGCACGTGGTTGAATCCGTATGTAGCCGTGGCGGACGCCGCCGCGTTTCCATATGACGATCTGGTCGGCTTTTTCGAGGGGCCGGATATTCCCACGCCCATGGACCCCATCAGGTTGCTGGTGTCGCTGCGCCAGGGTGAAAACGCGTTCCAGGGTGATGAGATCGAGGAGGCCGTGTTCGGGGTGAAACGGATACCGGGATGGATAGCCACCACCTTGGTTTATGGTGCGATCATCGCCCTGTGCCTTTGGAGGGCTGCCCGCCGGGTGTCCGCCCCGCGGGCGTTGCCGGTGCGGCGAAGGCGTGCCCGGGTTCCCGATGCCTCTCCCTGAGCCGCTCCTCAGGCTGGTGGCCCTGGCGCGAAGGCGCCTGTGGGTGTCTCGCCTGGTCGGAGAGGTGGTACTAGGACTGGGGGTCGGAGCGGCCGGCGCCGCGGCGGTGTGGGGCATTTCCCGGGTCTTCGTGGTCCCCTCCGCCGATGGCGTGGCGCTGACCCTGGTGGCGGTCTCGGTGGCCGGCGTGTTGGGATGGTGGGCTGTGAGTCGCCCCAGCGCCGCCCAGGCGGCCCTGTGGGCCGACCGCCGCCTGGGAGGGGAGGACCGGCTCTCCACCGCCTGGGAGCTGGCAGGACGCCACCGGTTGGCAGAAGCGGAGATCAGGCAGGTGAAAGCGGCGGGGAGTTGGGCGGCCGGCGCCGACCGGAAAGGCCTGCGCGGGGAGTACCCCTCGGTGTGGGTGCTGGCACTGGTGGGGCTGGCGGTGGTCTCGGCCGGGATGATGGCCGCGTCGCCTTCTGTCACCGACCAGGCGCTGGCCGAGTCGCGCCGGGTCCGGGAGGTGGTGGACCGCGAGGCCGAGTCCATCGAGGTCCTTGCCGAGCAGGCTCCCGAAGACCTCTCCGAGAAGTTGAGCGAGCTGGCGGACCGGCTCTTGCAGTCCGAGACCCTGGAGGAGGCGCTCTCGGAGCTATCCGTGGCCCGCCTGGAACTGGAGGAGCGGCTGGGTCCCAATCGTCTGGCGGAGAACACCGCGCTGGCGGGTCTGGCCTCCCGGCTGTCCCGGCTCCCGGTCGGAGAAGGGGAGGACCCAGCCGCCCGGTTGGAGGACCTGGCTTCCTCGCTCGGTTCGCTCACAGAGGACCAGATGGCGGCCCTGGCCCGGGAGTTGGCCGACCGGGCCTCCGACTTCGCCGGCGTCAACGACCAGTTGGCCGAGGCGTTGGAGAATGCTGCTTCGGCCCTGGCGGCCGAGGGTCTCGACCCTGCATTGGCGTCAGGAGCCCTGCAGCGGGCTGCCCAACAGGTGTCGGCGGCCCAGGCCAGGGCGGCGGAGGCCTCCTCCCAGGCGGCGGCAGCAGCGCAGTTGGCCGACGCCGAGGATAGGCTGCGGAACGCCCAGGAAGGCGCGGGTCAGCCGGGATCCGGCGCGGGGGAGAGTACCGGACAGGGCGAGGGGCAGGGATCGGAGGGAGGCCAAGGGGGCCCTTCGGACCAGGGACCGGGATCCGGGGCCGGCCAGGGAGAGATCATGGGAGGCGGCGGTGGAGGCCAGCCCGGCCCATCCGGTACGGGTGGCGGACAGGTTGCGGGGGAGGGCGACGATGATCCCGCCCGTGATCCGGCTTACTCCTCCTCAACCATTTTCGACCCCCCTACCGGGGGACTGGGGGAGGAGGTACACGTCCCGATCAACGGGACCGAGTCGGGAGACGTGGCGGGATCCGGAGTGGCGCCCTCGGTGGCCAATCCGGCGCTGGTTCCCTATACGGAACGGTTGGCCGAGTACCGCTCGGCTGCGTTGGAGTCCCTTCAGAGACGTCCCCTTCCCTCTCACCTGACCGAAGTTGTGCAAACCTATTTCACGGAGTTGGAACCATGAGCCCACAGACCCCCCCAATGGATCCCGACGGATTCGCCACCAGCCTTGCCCGCGCCCGCGAGGAGATAGCGGAAGTGATCGTCGGCCAGACCGAGTTGGTGGAGAAGGTGCTGGTGGCGGTGCTCTGTGAGGGCCATCTCCTCTTGGAGGGGGTGCCCGGCCTCGGAAAGACCCGGCTGCTGACCACCCTGGGGCAGGTGCTCCAGATCGGGTTCGGGCGTATCTCGTTCACACCCGACCTGATGCCCGCCGACATCCTGGGCACCAATGTCCTCCAGGCCGGTCAGTTCAGCTTCCACCCCGGTCCGGTCTTCACCAACCTGGTGCTGGCCGACGAGATCAACCGGGCAACGCCCAAGACCCAGTCGGCTCTCCTGGAGGCCATGGCCGAGCGAAGTGTGACCGTGGCGGGAGCCACCCGCCCGCTTCCCAGGCCGTTCATGGTTATGGCCACCCAGAACCCCCTGGAGATGGAGGGCACCTATCCGCTGCCGGAGGCGCAACTGGACCGATTCATGCTCAAGGAGTTGGTGCCGTTCCCGCCCTCCGACGACCTGGTGGAGATCCTGCGTCGCACCACCGCCGGCTCCGAGCACCAGCCGGCGGGTGTCCTGGAGGGGATGCAATTGACCCGGATGGCGTTGACGGTCCGGGAGCTGCCGGCCGCCCAGCACCTGTTGCGGTATGCCTCCACCCTGGTGGGGGCAACCCATCCGGACTCCCCGGGGGCGACCGACGGCATTCGCCGCTACGTCCGGGCCGGAGCAAGTCCGAGGGGCGCCCAGGCGCTGATCCTCGGAGGTAAGGCCCTGGCCCTGATGGACGGGCGTCCCAACCTGTCGGCGTCCGACATTCGCAGGCTGGCCCGCCCGGCTCTCCGGCATCGACTGGTGTTGGGCTACGAGGCGGTGGTGGACGGGGTCAGCGCGGACGGCTTGATCGAGAAGGTGTTGGAGGCGCATCCCGAACCGGTGGCCGAGGGCTGATGCTGGTCTCCGCCGGCCTGCGGGAGAGGATCGGCCGCTTCTCCCTGACTGCCCGGGCACGGGTGCGATCCCCCCACGGCGGGAGGCATTCTTCCCACCACAAGGGAGAGAGCATCGACTTCGTGGACTTCCGGGAGTACACACCCGGCGACGACTACCGGAGGATCGACCACCTTCTGTGGGCGCGTCTGGGGACGCCGCTCATCCGGGAGTTCGAGGCGGAGAGAGAACTCTCGGTGCGAGTGGTGGTGGATCGTTCCGCCTCCATGGGCTTCTACGGGAAACACCCAGCGGCGCTCCGCCTGGCGGGCTTGATTACCTACCTGGCTCTGGCGGGAGGCGACCGGGTCGAGCTGTGGGCGGCGCCGGGGGAGGATGGTGGCGGGCCGGTGACCCGGGGGCCGGCGGGAAGGCACCTTTCGGCCTGGCCCCGGCTGGAGGCCTGGCTGGAGGGGTTGGGCGTCCAGCCCGGGGAGGGAAGACTGGCGCCGTCGATGGCGGCGGTGGCGGCCGGGGGCCGCGGCCACTACGTCGCCCTGGTGAGCGACCTCCTGGTGGCCGACTGGCAGTCGGGCCTCGATCTGTTGGGCGGTTCGGTCGGAGGGGTTGTGCTGCACGTCCTGGGGACTCCCGAGCTCAATCCCGAGGTGTTGGGAGACGTCCGGCTCCGCGACTCGGAGACCGGTGAGGAGTCCGACTTCTCGGGCACCGCCGACGCGTATGAACGCTACCGGGTCCGGCTAGACGACCTGTGCTCGCGGATGGCAGCCCGCGCGGCGCGGTCGGGTCTCCATTACCTGCTGGTGGAACCCGGTCCGGATGCTTCGGAAGAGACGCTGTGGCAACTGGCCGGCGCCGGAGTGTTGACCTAGCCCATGAAGTCGGGACGTCGACTGGCGCATCTCCCCCCGGGGGTCCTGTGCGGGCCCTCCCCGGTCTGTGAAAAAAACCGGCGGTGGACCCTTGATGCTGTCACACCCCTGCTGCACATTGTGGACATCCGCAAAGCACCTGCAGGGATCGAACCGGCGCGCAGTCCGATCCATCCCAGGGATCAGAATCCTCGGCGACGCCCCTTCCCGGCGACGGCCCCGGCGCGTCCCGACCAACGGAAAGGTGGTGGAGGGGGTGGGCCCTTCAGGTGGGGTGTCGGCTGGTGGTTTTCGCGGGTTAGTGATGGTTTTCGCGGGTTGGAGGTCACAGACGGGATGGTTTGGGCCGGCGTCGCATCGGGTGGGGGAGAGGCCCATGATCCGGCGGGAGGAAAGCTTTGAGTTTTCTGGTCCCCGCCGCTCTGGGGCTCTCGTCCCTGGCTCTTCCCCTGATCGCCCTGTACATGTTGCGCAGCCGCCGGGAGAGGGTTGAGGTTTCAAGCCTGCTCCTCTGGGAGACCGCGGGCGATCCGCTCTCGTCCTCCCGCCCGTGGAGGCGGCTGAAGATCACCCCGCTCCTCCTGCTGCAGCTTGCGGTCCTGGCGGCGTTCGTCTTCTCCCTGGCCCGGCCCTTCGGCTCCGAGGAGGCACGGCTCGGCGCCCACACGGTGCTGGTGATGGACGTTTCGGGATCCATGGGGATGGAGGGCCGCTTCGAACGGGCGCGGGAGGAGGCGCTGGGCTGGGCCGGGGAGATGTCGGGGGAGCAGTTGGTCTCCGTGGTCGAAGCCGGTTCCATGCCCCGGGTGGTGACCGCCTTCTCACGGCAGACCGGAGAGGTGGCGGACGCCTTGGCAGGCCTCGAGTTGACCGGGGGGGAAGCGGACCTCTCCGAGGCGATCCGGCTGGGAAGGGGATTGGCCACCCCCGAACGTCCCACCGACCTCGTACTGTTCACCGACGGCGGCCTCACCCCGGTGGCGGCCGAGCCGGTGGCGGCCTCCCGGCAGGTTCGGTTCGACGAGACCGGACCGAACTGGGCCATTGAGTCCCTCTACCTGGAGAGGGACTCGGCGGGTCTGGTAAGGGCACTGGTGTCGGTCGCCAACCACGGTGGCCCGGCCCGGGCGGTCGGGGTTGAGTTGGAGAAGGAGGGGACCGTCTTCGCCCGGCTGGAGGTCTCCCCGGACCCGGGCGGGACGGAGCAGGCGTTCATAGAGGCTCCGGTAGGTTCCGGTGCGGTGGTGGCGGCCCGGTTGGTGCACTCCGGCGACTCCCTGCCGCTCGACGACCGCGCATGGGCGGCCCTGCCGATCCCCTCGGTCAACTCCGTGCGGGTGGAGGGGAACGAGTCTCCATTCGTGTCTGCGCTGGTCCGGTCGATCCCCGATCTGACCGAGGCGGAGGCGTCGGTGGACTCCGCCGAGCTGTCGGTGATCAACCGGGGCGAGGCGGGGGAGGTCGACCGGCCCTCCTGGTTGATCCGCACCGATCCTCCGCCGCCCGGACTGGCCCTGGTGGGGATCGCCACCAACCTGGGCGTCACCTGGCAGCGGCCCGGGGAACCGGTCCTGGACGACGTCAGCCTGGCCGGCACTGCGGTGGCCGAGACCCAGGTCATCCAGACCGACGAGTGGTTGCCGGTGGTCAAGTCCGGGGAGGTTCCCTTGGTGCTGCTGGGTCGGGTGAACGGCCACCGGGCGGTGTACTTCACTTTCGACCTGACCCACTCCAACCTGGTGGTTCAGATGGCGTTTCCCCTGCTGGGGGTCAAGCTGCTGGAGTGGCTGGGCGGGGAGGCGTCCGGCGGCGTCGACCCCTCTCCGGCCGGGGCGCCCATCCCCCTGCTCGCCTCGGGGTCGGGCACGGTCCGGGTGACGGGACCCGGGGGGCAGCCGGTGACCGTGGGCAACAACGCGGCCTCCTTCACCCGCACGGGCAGCCCGGGTGTCTACCGGGTGGAGTACCTGGGTGTGGACGAACAGGTCGAACGGTCCGAGTTGGCGGTAAGGAACTTCTACCCCGATGAGTCGGCGGGTCATTCCCGCCAGATGGCCGTCGAGGCGGGAACGTTCTTCACGGATGAGAAGACCTCCACCATCCGGGAGTGGGGTCTGTGGGTGGCCGGGCTGGCGGTTTCCCTGATGGTCCTTGAGTGGTGGGTGGCGCTCCGAGGCCCCCGCGGCGGCGGGCGTCCGACTCCGGGACTGGTGGCGCCCCTGGCCGCGCCTCCACCGAGAGGACGCCCATGAGATTCGGGGTTCCGGAGTTGATCTGGGCCGCGCCCCTGGGGGTGGCGTGCATCTGGTACATGGCCAGGCGAGGAAGGTGGATGGTGGGTCGCCGCCGTAGACGCTGGGTGCTCTCTCTGCGGATGGTGGGGGTCGGGTTGGCGCTCCTGGCGCTGGCCCAGCCGGTGCTGAGCCTCCCCCAGCGACAGAGGGCCGTCCTGCTGACCCTGGACCGGTCCCTCTCGATGGGATCGGAGTCGCGGACCCACCAGGAGCAACTGGTGGCCCGAGCGCTGCCGCACGCCGGGGCCGATGACCTGGTGGGGCTAATGGTGTTCGGTTCGGAGGCCAGGATGGACACCGCTCTCACCACCGGTCGGGAACTGCTGCCGGTCCGCTCGGTCGTGGACGGCTCGGCGTCCGAACTGGGCTCGGCTCTCCGGGCCGGCGCCGCACTGCTGCCCACCGCCGGGGCGCGCCGCGTGGTGCTGATGAGCGACATGGCCGCCA
>JAPPLW010000120.1 GCA_028819345.1 bacterium
GTATGTACTCGCGGGGCACCCGTCCCCCGGTGATCCTGTTCACGAATTCGTATCCACCGCCCGGGCCCATGGGCTCGATGTCGATCACCACATGGCCGTACTGGCCGCGGCCGCCGCTCTGGCGTACGTAACGGCCCTCGATTCCGTCGGTCCCCGAAATGATGGTCTCACGGTACGCGACCTGGGGCCTTCCGATGTTGGCGGCAACCCTGAACTCCCGCACGAGGCGATCCACAAGCACCTCCAGATGGAGCTCGCCCATTCCGGCGATTATGGTCTGGCCCGTTTCCGCGTCGCTCCGTACCAGGAAGGTGGGATCCTCCTCCGAGAGCTTCTGTAGGGAATGGCTCAGCTTGTCCTGATCAACCCGCGTACGGGGCTCGATCGCCACCCAGATCACGGGGGCGGGGAACGCCATGCTCTCCAGGCTGATCGGAGCGTGCACCGCCGAGAGGGTGTCACCGGTGGTTGTTCCACGCAACCCCACTGCAGCCACGATGTCGCCCGTGTAGACATGATCCACTTCCTCGCGATGGTTGGCGTGCATTCGCAGCAAACGTCCCAGCCGCTCTTTACGGCCGTTGGAGGTATTGAGGACGGTCCCGCCCTTGGAAGCGGTGCCCGAGTAGACCCGGAAGTAGGTGAGCTTCCCCACATGGGGGTCGCTCATGATCTTGAAGGCGAGAGCAGAGAACGGCTCGTCGTCGGTGGCTCTGCGCTCCAGGGTCTTCTGGGGGTTCTTGGGAAGGAACCCCTCCACCGGAGGCAGGTCCAGGGGACTCGGCAGGTAATGGATGACCGCGTCCAGAAGGGGCTGGACTCCCTTGTTCTTGAAGGCCGCCCCGCACAGGACCGGCACGAACAGGTGGTTGAGCACCCCGACCCGGATCGCCGAGCGTATCTCGTCGGGGGTGATGTACAGGTCCTCCAGGAATTTGACCAAGAGCTTCTCGTCTACCTCGGCCACCTGCTCCAGGAGTTGGGCGCGGTAGCGGTAGGCGATGTCCAGCATCGGCTCGGGAATCTCTCCGGTGTCCCAGCGCTTCCCGTCGTCTCCTCTCCACTCGTGGACCTGCATCTCCACCAGGTCCACCACGCCCCGGAATTCGCTTTCGGCGCCCACCGGCAACTGAAGGACCAGCGGGGTTGCGTCCAAGCGACTCCGAATCGACTCGACGTCCGCGAAGAAATCCGCGCCCACCCGGTCGAGCTTGTTGATGAAGCAGATTCGCGGCACCTGGTAACGGTCGGCCTGGCGCCACACCGTCTCCGACTGCGGTTCCACCCCGGCCACCCCGTCGAACACCGCCACCGCCCCATCCAGAACCCGGAGGCTCCGCTCCACCTCCACGGTGAAGTCCACATGTCCGGGGGTGTCGATGATATTGATGCTGTGGTCGTGCCAGATGCAGGTGGTCGCCGCCGAGGTGATGGTGATTCCCCGCTCCTGCTCCTGGGCCATCCAATCCATCGTGGCGGCGCCCTCGTGAACCTCCCCGATCTTGTAGTTCCGACCGGTGTAGTAGAGAATCCGCTCGGTGAGCGTGGTCTTCCCTGCGTCGATGTGCGCCATTATCCCGATGTTGCGTGTCCTGCTCAGAGGCACCTGGCGCATGCGCAGTAGGCGATTTCCCCGGTCAGCAGCCACAGCAACACCTCTTACCAGCGGTAGTGGGCGAAGGCCTTGTTCGACTCCGCCATCTTGTGCATGTCTTCGCGTCTCTTGAACGCAGAGCCGGTGTTGTTGGCCGCGTCAAGTATCTCTCCGGCCAACCGCAGGGCCATGGTCGGCTCCCGTCGCTGACGCGCGTACCCCACCAGCCAGCGGATCGCCAGACAGCGCGCCCGGTCAGGGCGGACGTCCATGGGCACCTGGTACGACGAGCCTCCCACACGACGAGAGCGCACCTCCATCTGGGGCTTGAGGTTCTCGATCGCCCTTCTCAGCACGCTCACCGGATCCTGGCGGGTCCGCTGCTCCACCCGCTCGAGGGCGGCGTAGACGATCCTGCGCGCCAAGTCCTTCTTCCCCTTCCACAACACCTTGTTGATGACCCGGCTGACCAGGACGTTGCGGAACACCGGATCGGGATCGATCTTGCGCTTGGTGGCGGCCGCCCGTCTCATAGCGCCGACCGCCTGGCTCCGTAACGGGAACGGGCCTGCCGACGTTCGGAGACTCCCGCCGCGTCCAGAGTTCCCCTTATTACCTTGTACCGCACGCCCGGAAGGTCGCGAACCCGGCCACCCCTCACCAGCACGATGGAGTGTTCCTGAAGGTTGTGTCCCTCCCCGGGGATGTAAGCGGTCACCTCGATCCCCGAGGAAAGCCTTACCCGGCACACTTTCCGCAAAGCCGAATTGGGCTTCTTGGGCGTCACCGTGTACACGCGAGTGCACACTCCCCTGCGCTGGGGAGCGCCGGCCAGACCGGCCGTCTTCACCTTCTTCTTCTTAGGTTTGCGCCCGCGGCGCACCAACTGTTGGATAGTCGGCATAACTTTCCTTCACCGGCGAAACCCGACCTCCGCGCGCGGGAGACCGGATCACCTTTTTCCTGGTTTTTGACCGCACCCGGAGGACACTCCGGGACTGGGTCAGGCGGAGAGCCTTAGGAGGCGGGTTGAGGCACTAAGACCACGAAGGGCAAGTATATACACCACAAGCCCGCCAGACAAACTCAATTCGGCGCCGCGCCCTCCCCGGACGCCGTTCCTTGATGCGGGGTGTGATACCACTCCCGACGGTGGGGAAGCACACGGACCAGCAACCACACAAACCCCCAGATCAACGTGATCGGATACCAGCGGAGATAGGGCCGCACCTCCCTCACCCGCCAGAGCGCCCACAGCGGCCGGACGGCCAGCCACAGGGCAAGCGCCGCCCACAGCGGCCAGGAGAAGGGAAATCCCCATCCGCCAACCGCTGCCCAGACCCCGAGCGCGAGCGTTAGGAGCATGCGAAACGAGCGTCCCGGGACCACCAGGCGGAACGCCATGCGCATCATCGGCGCCGAGCGTTCCGCCACCGCCCGGCTCAAGAGCGTCCCTCCCCTGCGCCTGCGCACTCCCGTCCTCCCCTGCGCCCACCTTCTGCGCTGGCGCACCGCGGCCCGAAGGTCGGCCGGCTTCTCGTCCCAAACACGGGCCTCGGGCAGGTACCTGATCCCATGGCCCTCCTGGAGCAGTCTGACTGTGAGGTCCAGGTCCTCGGTGAACGATCCGCTCCATCCTCCTACCTCACCCAATGCAGCGGCGGTCACGCAGAACCCGGTCCCGCCCAACTCGACGGGCCGGCCCCTCCTCCGATTGCGGCCATACACCATCTCCCTGGTCATCCAGTCGCCCAACCCGGCTGCGGCCGCGATCGGGGAGGCATCGAGGTTGGAGGGAAGCACCGAAGCCTGGACAACCTCCGCCCCCTCGGCCAGGGCCCTGGCCAGACGGGAAAGGAGGTCGCCCTCCACCCGGTTGTCGGCGTCCAGCACCACCAACGCCTCGTTACGGGCGAGCGGGTATTCGGCGAGGTGCCATCGGAGAAGCTCTCCCTTCCCGTCCGGACCGCGGGAGCGTTCCACCACCCGCGCCCCCGCTCGGCCGGCCACCCCGGCGGTGTCGTCCTCGCATCGGTCGGCCAGCACCCAGACCGTGTAGGCCTGAGACGGGTAATCCTGGTCCAGCAGGTCCCCGACCAACGCCCCCACCACCCGCTCCTCGTCGTGGGCCGGGATCACCACCCGGAGCGGCCGTTGAGGGGCGGAGTCGGTCGAGGGAAGCGCTGCCTCAGGCACCCGACAACCTCAGACTGACATCCACCGCCGGCGCCGAATGGGTCACCCATCCGGTCGAGATGATGTCCACCCCGGTCTCCGCCACCCGCCGGACATTGGCGGGGGAGACTCCCCCGCTGGCCTCCAGGGTAACCCTGCCACCCACCCGCCGGACGGCCTCGCTCATCTGGCCGAGGGTCATGTTGTCCAGAAGAATCACATCCGGACCGGCCGCCGCCACTTCCTCGAGTTCCGCAAGCGCGGAGACCTCGACTATCACCGGAACCTCCCCCCCGGTCTCATCCCGGGCCAATCGCACAGCCCCGGCAGGGCTTCCGACCAGGGCGAGATGGTTGTCCTTGATCAGCACCGCGTCCCAGAGACCCATCCGGTGGTTGACTCCCCCTCCCACGCGAACCGCCTCTTTCTCCCACGCCCGCATTCCCGGAGTGGTCTTCCGGGTGTCGCTGATGCGGGCGCCGGTGCCCGCCACCACTCGCACCAGTTCGCGGGTGGCGGTGGCGATCCCCGACATGCGGCCCAGAAGGTTGAGCGCCACCCGCTCTGCGCCGAGGATGCTCCGGGCAGGACCGATCACTATCGCCGCCTCCGCTCCCTCCTCCAGGTCGGCGCCGTCGGAAGCCTTCGGTTCGAACCTGACCCGCGGGTCAAGGAAGCGAAAGGCAGCCTCAGCCAGGGCCAGACCCGCCACCCTTCCCGCCGATTTGAACACCACCACTCCCGCGGTTATGCGCCGCTCGTCAACCAGGGCGTTGGTGGTCAGATCCCCGGCCGTCCCCAGATCCTCGGAAAAGGCCTGCTCCAATAGGTGACGGGGGTCTCCCGGGCAGGTCAGCTGCGGCCCACCTCTAGCATCCGCTCAACCGCCCGCCGCGCCCGGACTGCCACACCGGGGTCCAGGACCACCTCGTGGGTCATTGTCAAGAGCGAGGTCTTGATGTTGTCGAGCGTGATTCTCTTCATGTGGGGGCACAGGTTGCAGGGCCGCACGATCTCCACGTCGTCCAGTTCGTAGGCGACATTGTCGGCCATCGAGCATTCGGTGAGCATCATCACCTGGGATGGTCGGTTCTCCCGGACCCAGTTGACAATCCCGTGGGTAGAGCCCACGAAGTCGGCCTGGTCGAGAACGTCGGGAGCGCACTCGGGGTGGGCGATCACCGGAATGAGAGGGAGTTGTCGGCGGAGTGCGGTGAGCTCTTTCCCGCTGAACCGCTCATGAACGATGCAGCGTCCCTCCCACAGGATGACCTCCACATCGGTTTGGGAAGCGACATAGCGGCCCAGGAAACCGTCGGGCAGGAAGATCACCCGCTCCGACCCCAGCGACTCGACCACCGCGGCGGCGTTCCCGGAGGTGCAGCAGATGTCGGACTCGGCCTTGACCTCGGCGGAAGTGTTCACGTAGCTGACCACCGGCGTCCCCGGATGGAGTTCTTTGAGGCGACGCACATCGGCGCCGGTGATTCCCTCGGCCAGCGAACAACCGGCCCGCAGATCGGGGATCAGCACGGTGGCGTCGGGGTTGATGATCTTGGATGTCTCAGCCATGAAGTGAACCCCTGCCATGAGGATCACCTCCGCGTCGCTCCGGGCCGCCATCTGGGCCAGGGCCAGGGAGTCCCCCACCATGTCGGCCACCCCGTAATAAATGTCGGGGGTCATGTAGTTGTGGGCGGTTATCACCGCGTTGCGCTCAGCCTTGAGCTGTTCGATCTCTTGGATCAGCGGCTCGAGCGCGGCCCGTTCCTCGGGCGGGAACACCGAAGGCTTGCGGGAGATTTCGAGAGTGGCAACGCTCATTGTCTGTCACGTGTGGGCAATGGCCCAAGAATACCCCTGTCCCGGCGCCCGCCGCCCACCATATGGAGCCGGATTCGCCAGGCTACATCCTCTCTATCACCGCCGATGCGAAGGCGGAGGTGCTCACCTCGGTCGCGCCGTTGCGCAACCGGGCCAGGTCGTAGGTGACAATTCCCTCGGAGATGGCGCGCTCCATGCCGGAGATAACCAGGTCAGCCGCTTCCTCCCATCCCAGGTAGCGGAACATCATCTCTCCCGACAGGATCAACGAACCGGGGTTGACTTTGTCCATCCCCGCATACTTGGGCGCCGTTCCGTGGGTGGCCTCGAAGACCGCATGCCCGGTATTGAAGTTGATGTTGCCTCCGGGAGCGATCCCTATCCCCCCCACCTGGGCGGCAAGTGCATCGGAGACATAGTCACCGTTCAGGTTGAGGGTGGCGATGACGTCGTATTCGGCAGGTCGGAGGATGATCTGCTGCAGGAAGGAGTCGGCTATCACGTCCTTGACCAGCAGCAAGTCCCCGGGGTCTCCTCCCGAGTCCGCCCAGCTCACAGCCCGGTCGGAGAACTCCTCCCGGACCACCTCGTAACCCCAGTCGCGGAAGGCGCCCTCGGTGTACTTCATGATGTTGCCCTTGTGGACCAGGGTGACCGAACGGTAGTCCCTGTCCAGGGCGTAGCGGATGGCGGCTCTGACCAGGCGCTTGGTGGCCGTGATCGAGACCGGCTTGATCCCGATTCCCGAATCTGGCCGAATCGCCCACCCGAACTCGGCTTTCAGGTAGTCGATGAGCCTGGCGGCCTCCGGTCCCCCATGCTCCAACTCCATGCCCGAGTACACGTCCTCGGTGTTCTCCCGGAAGATCACCATGTCCACCAACTCCGGGCGGAGTGACGGAGAAGGCACCCCTTTCAACCATCGGACCGGCCGGATGCAGGCGTAGAGATCTAGAGTCTGACGAAGTGTCACGTTGAGGCTGCGGATCCCTCCCCCCACCGGAGTGGTCAGGGGGCCCTTGATGGCCACCAGGCACTCCCTAATGGTCTCAAGAGTCTCTTCGGGTAGCCATGAACCGGTCTGCCGGAAGGCCTTCTCACCGGCCAGCACCTCCGTCCACGCGATCCTGCGGTCCCCGTGGTAAGCCTTCTCGACCGCCGCGTCGGCCACACTCCGGGTAGCCCCCCACACATCAGGTCCTATCCCGTCACCCTCTATGAACGGGATAATCGGGTTGTCGGGCGTGGACAGCCCCTGGGCGGTGGTCTGGATTCTCTCCGGCATAGTTGTCTACAACCTCGATCCTGCAACGACTCGGGCCATCCAGCAGATTACACGCCCGGGGAGGCATTCCAGCCGATCCCCCCGGCGACGCCGCCGAGGACAGGACCTCCGCCGAGGTCCCCGGCGGATTGGGAGGACACCGTTGCTCGGGTTTCCGGACCCGGTCGGCGCAGGTTGAACGGAGGGCCGAGGCCCGCTCACGCCTCGAGGACGACCAGCAGGTCCTTGGCCTCTACCTGGCTTCCCGCCTGCACCAGCAACTCCCTGATCCGGCCGGAGTCCGGGGCATAGATGGTGCTCTGCATCTTCATCGCCTCCAGAGTCAGCAATTTGCTGTTGGAGGTCACTTTGTCGCCGACGGTTACGAACAGTCCCGTGACCACCCCGGGCGTCGGCGCGCCGACATGATGGGGGTTGGCCCCGTCGGCCTTGCGAGCCGCCGGTCTGTCTGACTGGAGGGACTGGTCGCGAACCCGCACCTGGCGGGGCGCCCCGTTCAGGGCGAAGAAGATGGCCCGGGACCCGTCGGGCTGCGCTTCGCCCACGGTGTGGAACTTCACGAACAGCCGCTTCCCGGGCTCGATGTCGAACACGCACTCCTCGCCCTCCTCCAGCCCATAGAAGAACACCGGGGTCGGGAGCAGTCCGACATCGGCATATTTGTGGCGAGTCTCCGCAAACCCGGCGAACTCCGTGGGATAGAGCAGGTAGCTGAGCCCGTCGGCCCGCTCCGCCTCGCGGCCGAGCAACTCCGAGGCGCTCTCCATCGCGCCCTCGATGTCAGCGCTCGGAAGCTTGGCGCCCGCCCGGCCCTCGATGAGCTGGCTGCGGCACAACAGTATCCGCCGGATGTCCTCCGGCCATCCCCCGGGCGGCTCGCCCAGCGATCCCCGCATCATGTCCACCACCGATTCGGGAAACCCGACGTTGTGGTCCGGGGGCAGCCGCCGAACCTCATCGCAAGTCATCCCCTTGGAAAGCAGGAACAACGCCAGATCGCCCACTACCTTGCTGGACGGGGTCACCTTCACGATGTCACCCAGCAGCCGGTTGACGTCGGCGTACATCTCCTCCACCTCCCGCCACCGCTGGCCAAGGCCCAGGGCGGTGGCTTGCTGTTGCAGGTTGGTGAACTGCCCGCCGGGAATCTCGTGCTCATACAGTCGAGCGCTTCCCGACCTGGGAGCGTTGTCAAAAGGCCGGTAGTAGGTGCGGACCGTCTCCCAATACAGAGAGCAGTCGCCCAGCGCCTCCGAGTCGAGTTCCGTGTCGCGCTCGGTGCCCCGGAGCGAGCCCACAATCGTGTTGAGGTTGGGTTGACTGGTGGAACCCGACACCGCGGCCACCGCCGCGTCGACAACGTCGACGCCGGCCTCGCACCCCTTTATGAGCGTGGCCGCCTGCAGACCGCTGGCGTCGTGAGTGTGGAAGTGAACCGGCATCCCCACCTCCTCCCGCAGCACCCTCACCAACTGGTCGGCGGCATAGGGACGGCACAGCCCCGCCATGTCCTTGATACAGAGGATGTGGGCCCCCATGTCCTTCAGGCGCCGGGCCAGATCCACGTAATAGCGGAGGTCGTACTTGGGGCGCCCGGGGTCGAGGATGTCGCCGGTGTAACAGATGGCCGCCTCGCAAATGGCGTGCGTTTCACGTACCGCCTCGACAGCCACCTCCATGTTGCGCAGGTCGTTGAGCGAGTCGAAGACCCGGAACACGTCGATGCCCTGGCGGGCGGATTCGATTACGAACTCACGGACGACGTTGTCGGGGTAACTGGTGTACCCCACCGCATTGGAAGCCCGAAGCAGCATCTGGAAGCAGATGTTGGGAATCGCCTCCCGCAATAGGCGCAGGCGCTCCCATGGGTCCTCGTAGAGGAAGCGGAGGGCGGCGTCGAAGGTGGCGCCTCCCCACATCTCGAGGCTGAACAGGTTCGGCAGGCGCCTCGCCACGGCCCCCGCCGTCCCCAGCAGGTCAAAGGTGCGGACCCGGGTCGCCAGCAATGACTGGTGGGCGTCGCGGTAGGTGGTGTCGGTCACCAGCAGCCGGTTCTGGTCCCACACCCACTCGGCGAACCTCTCCGGTCCCACTTCAAGCAGCAGGTCCCGGGTGCCGGGGGGCGGCTCCACGCTCATGTCAACCGGCACCGGTGGTGGGGTCTTCAGGTTCCTGGGTTGCTCGGCCCCCGCCACGGTGGGGTTGCCGTTGAGGATGGTGTCCCCGATGTATCCGAGCAGCCGGTTGGCGCGGTCGCGGGGGGACTGGATGTCGAACAGTTCCGGCTTCTCGTCCAAGAAGTGCGTGGTCACGCCCCCTCTCTGGAAGTCCGGGTGGTTGACGACATTGCGCAGGAACTGGATATTGGTCTCGACGCCCCGGACCCGGAACTCCTGCAGTGCCCGATCGGCCCGCATGCAGGCATCGCGGAGGTTCTGGTCCCAGGCGGTCAGTTTCACCAGGAGAGAGTCGTAGAACGGACTGAGAACGGCTCCGGCATAAGCGGTCCCGTCGAGGCGGATTCCCATCCCTCCGGGGCTTCGGTAGGTCTGCAGACGGCCGTAGTCCGGGGAGAACTCGTTGGCGGGATCCTCGGTGGTTATCCGGCACTGCAAGGCGGTCCCCCTTCTTTGAATCTCGCTCTGGGGAGGAATCGAGAGGGGGGCCTCGTGGAGCCGCCATCCCTGCGCCACGAGAATCTGGGAGCGCACCAGGTCGATCCCGGTCACCATCTCCGTCACGGTGTGCTCCACCTGGATACGGGGATTCACCTCGATGAAGAACCACTCTCCCGTGTCGGAGTCCACAAGGAATTCCACGGTGCCGGCGTTGACATAACCCGTGGTTTGGGCGACCCGGATAGCCGCCTGGCAAATCTGGTCGCGCAGGTCGTCCGGAAGGTTGGGCGCAGGCGCCAGTTCGACGACCTTCTGGTGACGCCTCTGGACCGAGCAGTCCCGTTCCCAGAGATGCACCACCGAACCGTGCGAGTCGGCCAGGATCTGAACCTCGATGTGGCGCGCCCTGGCGACGTAACGCTCCATGAACACGGAGCCGTCTCCGAAAGTGCGCTGCGCTTCCCCTCGCGCCTCCTCCAGCCTGCCCAACAAATCATTGGGACTGTCGACCACCCGCATCCCCCGGCCTCCTCCTCCGAATGACGCCTTGACGATCAATGGATAACCCACGGACTCGGCGCTGTCGAGAATCTGGCGGTCGTCTTCGGAGATAACCCCGGTACCGGGAACTGTTGGGACCCCGGCCCGGCGGGCCAGTCTCCGGGCGGCGGTCTTGTCGCCCAGGGCCTCCAGCAGTTCCGGTGGAGGGCCGACAAAGGTTATCCCGGCCTCCGCGCATGCTCGCGAGAACCGGCTGTTCTCCGAGAGGAACCCGTAGCCGGGATGGATGGCGTCCACCTCCCGGTCCTTGGCCAGGGCGATGATGCCGTCGATGTCGAGGTAAGCCGCCACAGGACCCTTGTCGCCGCCTACTTCGTAGGCCTCGTCGGCCTTGAAGCGGTGAAGACTGAAACGGTCCTCGTTGGAGTAAATGGTGGCGGTCCGCAGGCCGAGTTCAGTGGCGGCTCGCATGATCCGGATGGCTATCTCGCCCCGGTTGGCAGCCATGATCTTCCTCACGATGCTCACAGATTATCAAACGAGACCGGCGTCCGGGCACCCGAACTTGCGGCCACCGGCCGCCTGACCGTCGGCTGTACTGGGCGCGTCCTAGCGTCCGGGGATCAACCCGCGGGAGGAATGTCGGCTCGTCCGCCTGTGGGCGAACCGGGCGCCGATCAGAACCCGAACCGGTCCAAGAGCACCGACCGTCGCTGCCATCTCTTCTCGACAACCACTCGAAGATCCAAATAGACCTTCGCCCCGAAGAAGTCCTCCAACTCCCGGCGGGCGGCACTTCCCGCCTCCTTCAGGAGGGCGCCTCCCCTGCCGATCACGATGCCCCTCTGCGAACCGCTCTCCACCACCAGCCTGGCTGCCACGACCACCAGTCCGTCGGGCCTGACCTCGAAGTCTTCCACCGTCACCAGGAGGGAATGGGGAAGCTCCTGCCGGAGGCGGGCCAGGAACTTCTCGCGGATCACCTCGGCGGCGAAAAACCAATCCGGTTGGTCGCTGACCGCATCGGCCGGGAAATACATCGGACCCTCGGGGAGGCGGGCGGAGATCTCGGCAACCACCGCTTCCAGGTTCTCTCCGCGGAGGGCGCTGATGGGCACGTAGGCGCCGAAACCCCATCGGGCCGCCTCGGTGAGGGCCACGGCGATCTTCTCCTTGGAGAAGCCGTCAACCTTGTTCACCAGAACCACTACCTTCGACGGGTCGCTGGTCAGCCGCTCGGCGATCCTCCGGTCCCCCGGACCGATGGGCTGGCGGGCGTCCAGCAGGAAAGCGATCACATCGGCGTCGGCCAGAGCACCGTACACCAGGCGGTTGAGGCGGTCACCCAACTCGTTGCGCGGCCTGTGCAGGCCGGGAGTGTCCACCAGGACCATCTGCCATGAAGGGGGATCGCATGCCGGATCGGTAACCACTCCCCGGATTGCGTTCCGGGTCGTTTGAGGCCGGCTCGACGTGATGGCGACCTTCCGTCCCACCATGGCGTTCACCAGCGTGGACTTGCCGACATTGGGACGGCCCACCACCGAGACGAACCCTGATTTCATAATCAACCGAAGCTTGGGCCTAGCCGACCGCCGCCGCTCTCAATCCTCCCCCGCTCCGCCGCACGCGGACTTCCGACACCCGATGACCGAGGACTTCTTTTACCAGGAACTCCACGCCGTTGGTGGACAGTACCTCCCCCACCGCCGGTACCCGGCCGGCCAGGGCCAGCACCAGGCCCCCCACCGTGTCCCACTCCTCCTGGGGAAGAGCAACCCCCAACAGGTCCCCCAAGTCGTCCACCGGGAACCGGCCGTCCACGAACAGCACTCCCCCCTCTTCCACCCGGAGCCACTCGTCCTCTTCGTCGTGTTCATCCACGATCTCGCCCACCAACTCCTCCAGCAAATCCTCGATCGTCACCAGGCCCGCTGTGCCGCCGTGCTCATCGATTACCACCGCCATGTGGGCACCGTGGCGCCGCATCTCCCGCAGGAGATCGGAGACCGGCTTGGTCTCGGGCACGTACAAAGGGGTTCTCTGGATCTCAGCCACCGTTGCGCCGCTCTCGCCCTCCGCAAGGGCGGGGAGTAGGTCCTTGGCAAGAGCCAGGCCCACCACCCGATCGATACCCCCGTCCAGCACCGGGAAACGGGAGAAGCCGTATTCCTTGACAGTCTCGGCCAACTCGTCCAACGTGCCGTTCACCTGTACCGTCACCATGTCGGGCCGGGGAACCATCACCTCACGGACGATGGTCTCGGAAAACTCCAACACTGACGAGATCATCTCCTTTTCCTCCGACAGTTCCTCGTTCTCGGGCTCGGCTTCGTCTGAGTCGAGGGCCCACCGCGGTCTCCACAGACGGGAGTGCAAGAGGGCGGCGGCTTCGACCAGCACGCTCAAAACCTCCGCTCCGCTCCACAGCCGGCCCAACAACCCGGCCACGATCCTGGAGGCGGTGGTGATGATCAGCGCCCATAGCGCCGCCCAGCCTCCTTCGCCGGCGGCGGCCAGTCCCGCGGTCAGAAGAACCACTGCCAGTATGGAGATCACCCCCTCCACCCGCCATCCGGCCAGGACCATAAGCCCATCTCGCCCCAAAAGGCGAAGGTGCCGCTCGGCCCGAGCCACCCCTTCGGCCGCAGCCCGGGCCACGGAAGGCCGGTCCAACCGCTCCAGGGAAGCCAGCCCCAGACGCAGCAGGCCCGCGATCACGAGCAGGGCGACTCCAGCCCACACCAGCGTCATCCTCGTTTCAGTCCCTCTCTGGCAAGATGCCTGCGTTCCCGTTGCTCCATCACCTCGGCGTCGCTGTCCGAGTCATGGCTGTAACCAAGCAGGTGCAGCACGCCATGGACGACCATCAAGCCCATCTCGTCTGAGAATCGGTTTCCCACACGCGCCGCCTGGCGGCTCACATAGTCGGGGGCAATGACCACGTCTCCGAGATGCAACGGAGGGCCACCGTCAACGCCTCCCGGAACCCCCTCGCCGGGTTCGATCACCTGGAGAGGGAGCGCCAGGACATCGGTGGGACCCCTATTGCCGCGGTGTCGACAATTCATCTCAGCCATCTGCTCTTCGGGAACCAGGGTGACATCCACGAGACAGTTTCGGCCGTATCCCTCCCCGGCCAAGACCCCTCCCGCCAGGCGTCCCAACAGACCATGATCCACCAATGAGTCCTGCTCGTCGATGATCTGCACGTTCATCTGCGAGCCTTGCTGCTCGGGTCAGGAGGTTCGTCGGAATTGTTAGATGAAGGGTCTTCCATTCAGGGGAAGTTGGGGTATTGGATGCGCTGATGGTAGTGGCCCGCCATGGCTTCTATGAAGGCATTCCTTATGGTTTGGATGTCGGCGAACGTGACAGATGCCTCGTTCAACTGCAAATCTGACATTTTCTCCCGGATTATTCCGTCGGTCACCGCGGCTATCGCCTGCTGGGTCGGCTCGGTCGGCGCGCCCTGACCGGGGGTGGACTGGAAGGCTGCTCGGCATGCCCCTTCCACCGCGTCGGCCAACATAAGGATGGCCATCTCCTTGGACCGCGGCTTCTGTCCAACGTGTCGGTAGTCATCCACATCGACATTCTCCTCCCCGTAGAGCCCTATGGCCTTGTCGTAGAAGTAGCGCATCACCCCGGTGCCGTGGTGGGTGATGATCCCCGCCGCCACCGATGAGGGGATACGGTGGCGGGCCGCCAACTTCATCCCGTCCGTCACATGGTTCCGGATCACCTCCGCCGACTCCTCGGGGCTCATCTGATCGTGCGGGTTGACCATTCCGAATTGGTTCTCGATGAACAACGATGGATTCTCGGTCTTGCCGAGGTCGTGGTAGTAGGCAGCCGCCCTGGCCAACAGATTGTTGGCGCCTATCGCGGTGGCTGCGGCTCCAGCCAGGGTACCCACCATCAGGGAGTGGTTGAAGGTACCGAACGCTTTCTCCTGAAGAAGCTGCAGGGCAGCATGATTGCGGTCGGTGAGATCAAGCAACCGCAACGTGGTGGTCACGTCGAAGATGCTCTCGAAGAAGGACATGGCGGCCAGCGCCACCAGGGCAGCCACCAGGGAGGAAGCGAAGGCCAGCACCGCGGCCTGCAGCATAGTCCCGGCCGGAGGCTCGGTGAGGCTGGTGTGAAAGATCCAGGCAGTGGCGGCGGCGATCACCGCCAAGGCGGCCGCCGACACCGCCACCGAGTTGCGGAACGCCCGACGGCTGGAAGCGGCCGAGACGAAGCCCACCGGCGCCAGAGTGGCCAGAAGAGCATAGATTGTGGCGCCGGGATCCCGGGTGCCGACTGCAGTCACCACCACCAGGATCACGGCCATGAGGATTCCCGCCCGGCTGTCCAGAAGGACGGCCGTAAAGTAACCGAACGCCACCGCCGGCATCACGTAAACACCCACCTCATAGCCGAACACATCCCCCACGAAGGTGACGAATCGAACCGCTCCGGCTGCCATCACCGTCAGGAGCCCCAGCAGGGTCAGAAGGTGAACCCGGTCCCAGAGGTCGGCCCGGTATCGGGAGATGTACAGGGCCAGCACCGCCATCACCGCCCCCAGCACGACCAGCACGCCTGCCTCCCTCACCGGCCTCCCGGTGGCCGCGCCGGTCTGATCGATGGCGTCGATGATCAGCCGGGTCAACGGCTCTCCCTCACTGATGATCGGCTGTCCGGAACGATAGGAGACCGTCACCTCACCCTGGGAGTCGCGGGCTTCCTCTCGCAGTTGTTCGGTGGCGCCGCTGTCCAGCAGTGAATTGGGCCGCAGGAACGAGGCTGCGATGTCCGAGGCGGCCTCACCGGCTGCCGGGTCGCGGGCGTCGCCGATGAATACGACCGGCGGATCCGAGAGGATCCGGCTCTGGGCGGAGAGAAGTTCCTCACTCTTGATCTCCTCAGCGAACGACTCGGCTGTCAGAGTAAGGGCGGCCTGCTCGATCTCCACCAGCCCGGGAGGCTCTCCCAGGGCCTGCCGGATTACGTCCTCTGTGGCCACCTCCACCAGGGTGGCGACCGAACTCTCGTCCAGCTGGGGATAGGTGCGGAGCAGTTCGGGGACCTGCAGGGTGGCGGGGCGGGTCAGCGGGGTGAAAGGAATCGGAGCGAGCCTGCACTCGGCGCCGATTCCCAGACACACGACCTGTTGGACCCGCCGGGGAAGGAAGACCGTGAAGTCGGGGGGGAGATCGGGGTCCGCGCTGTCGACCGTCACGTCCCACACCCCTTCGGGAACCTCCAGGCTGAAGTCCCCGTTGGCCTGGGTCTGGGTGTCGTGGCCCTCCCCGGATGGCGCCAGCGCCCTTATGGTCACGAGGTCCACCCCCACCTCCGGATAGTCCCCGGACTCGGTGATAAAGGAGTCTGCATTGAAATCCAGGAAGACCCGGCCCACCAGGTTGACGGTCGCCGGGGGAGGAAGCGTGGTCGTAGTGGTAGTGGTAGTCACTGCCGAGGTGGTCGTGGTGGGAGCAGCAGTAGTGGATGTGGTCTCGCTGGCCGCGTCATCGGCGCCCGCGGCCGGTCCCCCGGCGTCATCGACGGCCGGCGGAACCTCATCCGGCTCGGTTTGGGAAGCAGCCTCGGTGGTGGTTGCCGGGGTGGTCGTGGTAGTGGTGGTGGAAGGGGCCGTCGTGCTGGTGGAGGGAGGGGGGATGGTCGTGGTGGTGGTGCTGGTCGGAGGAAGGGAGAGTGTCTCCAACCACTCCGGCTGCGGCCCGAGCACCCCCCTTCTCACCGCCGCGAACAGATCGGAGAGATCATCGCTCACCTGCTGTTCGATGCTCTCGTTTCGACTGGTGACACCGCCGATCTGCTCCGCCGCTGCATCGCGGAGGGATCGGGTCGCCTCCCGGTCGACGACCTCGCTGTTGCGCTGGGCCACGTAGGGCCGGGTGGCCAGGTCACCCTCGACCAGTTCCACTTCCCCGCTGGCGGCGCCCACGGTCAAAGTGGCCCAGGAGAGCATCACCGTCGAAACCAGGACCAGCCCTCGGATCACCGTCCTCTCCCACGGCGCCGGAGAACGGTTACCGGTAGCGGTCATGGTTTGGTTCCCCCGATCCGTCCCGGCTCCTGAGGAAGTTGCTCTTCTCATAGCTCTGATAAGCATCGATTATGTCGGCCACCACCCGGTGGCGCACCACGTCCCGGCTGGTCAGCTCCACGAAAGCCACCCCGGGGATGTCGCGGAGGATGTGGCGGACCACGCTGAGCCCCGAAGAGCGGTTGGAGGGGAGGTCTGTCTGGGTGAGATCGCCGGTGATGATCATCTTGGAGTTGAAACCGAGCCGGGTGAGGAACATCTTCATCTGCTCGGGGGATGTGTTCTGCGCTTCGTCGAGGATCACGCATGCGTCGTTGAGAGTGCGACCCCTCATGTAGGCAAGAGGGGCGATCTCGATGGTGCCCCGCTCGATCAGGCGGGACGTCTCCTCGGGACCGAGCATTGTCCACAGAGCGTCATAGAGGGGGCGCAGGTAGGGATCGACCTTGGCGGACAGGTCCCCGGGCAGAAAGCCCAGCCGCTCCCCCGCCTCCACCGCTGGACGGGTGAGGACGATTCTCCGACAACTCCCCTGCACCAGCGCCTCCACTGCCGCCGCCATCGCCAAATAGGTTTTTCCGGTGCCGGCCGGACCCACCGCGAACGTGGCGGTGTTCTCCCGGATGGCTTGGACATAGAGCAGTTGGCGATGGGTCTTGACCCTCACCAGCCTGCCGCGCCCCACCGACAGTGTCTGGCTCAGCACCCCGGCCGGGTCGGGAAGCTCTTCCCGCACCATCTGCACGATCGGACCGACATGTCCGGCCAGGGAAGTTCCCTCCTGGACCAGCAGCAGAAGCTCCTTGATGGCCGACTCCGCCAGCTTCACTTCTTCCAAAGGGCCCTTGAGGGAGATGCTTGCGCCCCGCGCCACCATGCGCACCTCGGGAAACGACTCCTGGAACTCCCGGAAGTGGGAGTCGCTGGTTCCGAGCAGATCCCGCAGCAGATGCTGGCTGGGCACCAACACTTCCCGGTTGGAGGCTTCAATGGTCATGGCGGACCCCGGAGGTCAGGAGACTGCGGGAGTCATCCCGGCGGCCAGTTCATCCGGCGGCCCCCCAATAGATGAAAGTGCAGATGGAACACGGACTGGCCTCCATCACCTCCCACATTCGTCACCCAACGCCAGCCGTTCTCCAACCCCTCCCGGGAGGCGATCATCCGGGAAAGCCTCACCAACTCCCCCATCATCTCGGGGTCATCGACCTCGTTGAGAGACTCGACATGCCCACGGGGGATTATCAGCACATGTGTCGGCGCTTGAGGGTTGATGTCCCGGAAGGCCAGCGCACTCTCCGTCTCGGCCACTATCTCGGCGGGGATCGACCCCTCCGCAATCTTGCAGAACAGACATTCGCTACTCACTGAACCTCAAACCTCCCAGCCGAGGTGATCTGTGTAGATTTCCACGCCCGCCGCTCTCGCATCCTACCAGCCCTTGGCGCGATCCTGCCTGCTTTTGCGCGACCCCCGGCGCCTTCTGGTCCCCGCCCCTCGAGGCAGGGGGGCCTCCCCCCGGAGTTCGGCCAGTTGGCGCAGGAGATCCTCCTCGTCGGGCGTAAGGGCCTTGGGAACCTCCACGTCAACCGCCACCAGGAGGTCCCCGCGTCTCCTTCCGCCCATCTGCGGCGTTCCATGACCGGTGAGCCTCTTCACCCAGCCCGGCTGGATGCCGGGTGGGATGCGCAGAGTCTGAAAGCCCCCCTCCAGCAGGGGTATCTTGATCTCGGCCCCCAGCGCCGCCTCCGTGAAGCCGATCGCCACACGGTGAATGAGATGGTCCCCCTGCCTCTCGAAGCGGCTGTCCGAGCGGACCTCAACCTCCACATAAAGGTCCCCGGCCATCCCGTCCAGCGGGGCGGCCGCACCCCTGCCCCGCAGCCGCAGCCGGTTCCCATCCGAGACCCCTGCCGGGATCTCGACTTTCAGGGAATGAACCTGTGAGTAAACCCCGCTCCCGCTGCACCGCCGGCAAGCCCTGGTCACCTCTTGGCCACGTCCCCGGCATCGGGGGCAGGTGGTGGTGGTCATCATGGATCCGAAGAAGCTCTGGCGGGTTGCGCGGACCACTCCCGCCCCGCCACATCCCCGGCAAGACAGAATTTCAGCACCCGCCGCCGCTCCGTCACCGCCACATGTCGAACACACGCCCTCGGCTTCGAACTCGACCTGGGTCTCTGCGCCGAAGGCCGCTTCCTCCAGGCTAAGACCGATCCTTACCAGGACATCCTGTCCCCGCGAGGACCGGGCCACCCCGGCGCCGCCGAACATCCCCGACCCGCCGAACACGGACCTCAGCAGATCGTCGAAGTCCGAGAACAGCCCCGAAACATCGATCTGCTCTCCCCGGTCGTAGGATCGACGGCGGTCCGGATCGGAGAGGACCTCATAGGCCTCGGCCACTTCCCGGAACCGCTCTTCAGCCTGCAGGTCCCCGGGGTTGGCATCGGGATGGGTCTCCCTGGCGAGCCGCCGAAAAGCCCTCTTTATATCGCCGGCGTCCGCGTCGCGTTCTACCCCCAATATCCGGTAGTAGTCCTTGGCCATCGGCGAGAAGGGCTCAGATGCCTATGCGGCCGGCCAATTCCTCGCTCACCCTCTCGACCACCGAGATGGCTCGGCCATAGTTCATGCGCATCGGCCCGAGGACGCCTATCCGCCCGCGGGAGCTACCCGCCAGAAACGAGGTGGAGATCACTGCCAGATCCGCTTCGGCCAGATCTGGGATCTCCTCGCCAATGCGGATCGTGATGCCCGGATCGGTGGCTAGGAGTTCCAACATAGTGGTCTCCCGCTCCAGCACCGTCAGCACCTGGGCCACCGCGTCGAGATCATCCCACAAATCCGCCAGCCTTCCGGTCCCCATCACGTAAACGTCCGAGGCGCGGAGGGCCACCCGCTCCAGTGCATCCCACACTTCTCGAAGACAGCCGCCGAACGGGCTTTGCGATCCGCCCGGCGCCGCCAGAGCGGGCGGGGCGGGGACACCCAGGGGCGAACCCACGGCATGGCTTCGGACGACCTGTTCCATATTGGAGATCTCCCTCCTGGTCATCGGCGCAGGGAGGTGGCAGAGTTCTTGGAGCACCCGTGCTGACTCGGTGACCACCACCATCATCGCCAGGCGCAACTGGAGCGAGACCAGATGGATGCTCTGGATCCGCTCGGCTGCCAGGCGGGGACCCACCACCACGGTTGGTAACCGGGTGATGTCGGACACGAGCCGGGAAGTTGCATGCAGAAGCCGGCCCAATTCCAACTGCACCTCGGAGAAGAACTCCGAAATACGGGACTGAACCGCCCTTCGCAACCGGAATGCCGCATGATGGTCAACGTAGAACCGGTAGGCAAGGGCGGTCGGGATCCTTCCCGCCGAGGTGTGGGGCTGCACGGCGAATCCCTCCTCCTCAAGGCGAGCCAATTCCTTCCGTACAGTGGCAGGAGAGACCGCGAGTTCACTGTGATCAAGCACCATCCCGGAACTCACTGCCGTCCCTGTCCGGATGTAGCACTCCACCAACGAGCGAAGTATCTCCGAGCGCCGATCCTCCAACATTGTCTCCAGATTACCAAACTCTCAGCAGACCCCACCGGCAGTCACTGGAAAGGGACCAACAAGAACCCGAGAGCCTCCGTCCAACCTGCCATTTTCCCTCCCGGTTTTTCGACGGTGGTTCATTTTTGCTGTTTGGCGGTGCGACGCCGTCGCTGACGGGTTATGCGCTGACGGAGTGCGTGGCGTAGGTGTTTTGGTGGTGGTTTGAGGTGGTGTTTCCCGGTTGGTGTTTTGTGTATTTGCCAGTGGTCGTCGTGGACTTTGTGGTGGCAGCGGGAGCACAGGAGCACCATGTCGTTGAGGTTGGTGTTGCCTTGGACGGCCCAGGGGGTGATGTGGTGGGCTTGGGTCCAGTTGGCGTTGGCGCCGCATCCCACGCAAGCCCTGTCCCTGGCTACGAGGGCGATCTTCTGGGCGGGACTGGCTGCTCGTCGTGACCGTCCCAGGTCGAGCGGCTGTGACACGCCCCGGAATATGCCGGGGAGGATGTCGGATTGGCAGGCCAGGTCCCGGATCTTCTCCACAGGGATGGGTGTGCCGTCCCCGAGACGCCCGTTCCGGAGTTCCCGGGAGACCGCGTCGTAGTCGGCGATCAACAACAGCCTCGGACCGCGGGGAGGTTTACCGTCCTTGTTGGTGTCTTCTCTGGTGACCAACCCCGCCAGGGCGTCTGCCATCCTCTGACCCGGAGAGCACCTCGCCCGCGGGTCTTCCTCCCGCCACAGTTCATTCATCTTCTGCGACAACGCCGTTTCAATGAGAGCACCGGTGATCGGATCGAACCGACCGTACAACACGGTCATGCCGTCTGTGTTGTCTGTTTTGATCTTGGCGAACCGTTGTGACCGTTGATGCTCCAAGCGGCTCATCCCGTCATCTTCTGAGCGTTGCTGTTGGTGCTTTCGGACCGTCCCGGCGAACTTATCAGGAGACTGGGTCTTGGCCGGACCGATCAACACTGTTTCGTCTATCTCCCCCTCCTGGGAAGCCCTGGCCATAATCCGCGCGTTCTCATAAGGAATCTCACCATCCCGCAACCCCTCCGACGTCTCCGGCAACTCCTCCAACTCCACCGCGGTCTCCACTTCCGACCGGGCCTTCCGGCGGGGTCGCAAACCCTTCTCCCGCAGATCGTTCTCGGTAATGTGAGCACCTTCTCGGCGGGTCAACTCCGCCAACACCCCCGCGCGGTACCCGGCCACCTGGTTCTCCACCCGGAAAGTGGACACCAACCAACCCTGAAGCTGTTCCAACGTCGCCTCGCCCACCGGCCGAGTCGGCAAAACCACCCGCACCTCATCGGCCACCCGACGACCATCAACTGTCTTCTCCATGCCAACCACTATGCCAAAGAGGTGTGACAAAACACCACCCCACAACACCACATTGGCAAAACAAACACTAAATACTGGGGGCAGAGAGGGGGAGGAGGCCCCCACTGCCTGCAAGACACAGCCGGGGACTGCGGACACCCTTCACTCTGAACCACCAGCCGGAATTCTCGCCTTTGGGTTTACCCTCCCGACCCGCCGCTGCCGTTCCGGTCGATAATTTCGGGCAGGGACGAGCCTGTCCGATCCGAGGATGCTGGTCATCGGCTTGATGCTCATTGCCGTCAGGCGTTGCCGGGAGGCCGCCCTCCGGAGATGAGACTTGATGTTGATCCGCCCGGTCCGGACCGAGTCGGATGTTTGTTCCATCAATATGCGAACCGGATGTGACAAGAGTCAACCCGTGGGTCCGGAAACTTATCCCAAACAGGCAGAATCCGGCGGAGGCAATGTCAGGATCGCCCGGCTGACCTCGTCGGTAAGGAGGGGCCGCTCCACCACCAGGCGATCTCCATGCAACCCAAGGATGCCGGCTCGGCGAAGCTCCCGCCCCTTGGGAGATTCCCACAGCGCCCCTCCCGCTCGACCAGTCCTCACGCCGGCCCTTCTCCGGATGCCCAGCAGCACCCGCTCTGTCTCCGCCGCCCAGCCGTCGATCGACTCGAAGCGGCGGTTCGGGGATCGGCCGGATTCCACGGTATCCAAGTACCTCTCGACGCCACGCAGGTTCTCCCAGCGACGCCCGTCCCGGAATGAATGGGCCCCGTTCCCGAAGCCCAGATACTCGCCCTGTCCCCACACCGAGAGGTTGTACCGGCACGGATGGCCGGGCCGGGCCGCGTTGGAGACCTCATAGCGCACCAGACCAGCCCTGGCGCACTCACGGTCAGCCTCCTCCCAGCACTCAGCCTGGCGGTCGGAGTCCGGTGGACTGGCGCCTGCCCTCACCGTTTTCCACAGAACGGTTCCGGGTTCCACCGTCAGAGAGTAGGTGGAGAGGTGATCCGGGTTGTTCTCCAGGGCCCTTTGCAGGGTCTCGGTCCAAGAGGAAGCGCTCTCGGGAGGCGAACCCATGATGAGGTCCATGTTTACAGAGACAAACCCGGCCTTTCGAGCCGCGGTCACCGCTCGGACAATCTGGGCCGGGGTGTGGCGACGCCCCAAATAGGAAAGCACCTCGGCGTCGAACGACTGGGCGCCCAAGGAGACCCGGTTGAACCCGGCAGCCACCAACGACTCGGCCTTCTGCAGCGTCCAGTCCTCCGGGTTGGCTTCGAGGCTCACCTCTGCTCCCTTCCGGAGGCCTAGGCGGGAGGACAACACCTGCAGGATCTTCTCCAGCAACTCCGGCGCCATCCGCGAGGGAGTCCCTCCCCCGAAGTTGACCGCGTCCAGCGGCCCCCACACCGGCGCGGAACGGATCTCGGCGACAAGCGCCTCCCCGTACCGTGAGGCAAGTTGGTCTCGCCCGGCCACTACCGCGAAGTCGCAGTACGGACAGACCTCTTCGCAGAAGGGAATGTGCAGATAGGCCGACCTCCACTTACGGGCTTGATCCGCCAAACGGGGATCGTCGGGAGGGAGGAGCCCCCCGCTCGGGTTCAATCCCTGACCCGGAGCGCCGCCACGAAAGCCTCCGACGGCACCTCCACCGACCCCACCATCTTCATCCGGCGCTTACCCTCCTTCTGGCGGGCCAAGAGTTTCTTCTTCCGGGTCACGTCACCGCCGTAGCATTTGGCCAACACGTCCTTTCGCTTGGCCCGGATAGTCTCACGAGAGATGACCCGACTGCCGATTGCAGCCTGGATGGGAACATCGAACAGCTGACGCGGGATCAGGTCCTTGAGCCTGGTGACCATCTCCTTGCCGTAGGCATAGGCTTGGGGGCGATGGACAACAGCCGAAAAGGCGTCCACAGCCGATCCGTTGAGGAGGAGGTCCACCTTCACAAGGTCCGACGGTTGGTAGCCATCCGGCTCGTAGTCGAGGGAGGCGAAGCCTCTTGTTTTGGACTTGAGCCGGTCGTAGAAGTCGAAGACCACCTCGGCCAGGGGAAGCCGGCACGTTAGTTCCACCCGTTCCGTGCCCAGGTAATTGAGTGGTCCCAGTTCCCCTCGCCTGGATGTGAATATCTCCATCACCGCCCCCAGATGCTCCGGAGGAACCAGGACCAGCGCCTTGATCCAAGGCTCCTCCACCACCATCTCCCTTCCCGCCGCCGGGAAATCGGCCGGCGACCGCACCTCAACCGGCTCATCGCCGGGAAGGGTCACACGGTAGGCCACCGAGGGAGAGGTAGTCACCAGGTCCAAGTCGTACTCCCGCTCCAAGCGCTCGCGCACTATCTCCATGTGCAGGAGGCCCAGGAACCCGCACCTGAACCCGAAGCCCAGCGCCTGGGAGAACTCCGGGGCGATCTGGAGGGAGGCGTCGTTGAGTTGCAGCTTCTCAAGCGCCTCTCGGAGACGGGGGTAATCATCGCCGTCGGTGGGAAATATCCCTGCAAACACCATCGGCCGAGGATCGGTATAACCCCTGAGGGGTACGACGGCCGGCCGGTAAGCCGACGTCACGGTGTCGCCCACCCTGACCCGATCGATCTCCTTTGCGCCGGTGATCAAATAGCCCACCTCCCCGGCGACCAGCGTGTCCACGGGAACCGAGCCCGGGGTGAGCACCCCTATCTCGGCGGCATCTCTCTTCTCCCCGGTGGCCATGAACACAACCCGCTCCCCCGCTGTAATACTCCCCTCCACCACCCGCACGTAACAGACCACTCCCCGGTACAGGTCGTAGTAGGAGTCGAATATCAGAGCAGAGAGGGGAAGATCTTCCTCACCGGAAGGCGGATGGATCACCTCCACGATCCGCTCTGTGAGCTCGTCTACACCCTCCCCGGTCTTGGCGGAGATGAAGACCGTGTCAGCGGGATCACCACCCACCACCCGGGCTAGTTCCTCGGCCGCCCGCTCCGGCTCGGCCGATGGGAGGTCTATCTTGTTGACCACCGGGATGATCTCAAGCCCGGCCTCAACGGCCAGGTAGGCGTTGGCCACGGTCTGGGCTTGTACTCCCTGGTTGGCGTCCACCAACAGGACCGCACCCTCGCAGGCTGCCAGAGAACGGGAAACCTCATAGGAGAAGTCCACGTGCCCGGGAGTATCGATCAGGTTGAGCACATATGACCGTCCGTCGGACGCCTCGTAGTTGAGGCGAACCGCCTGCGCCTTGATGGTGATGCCCCGCTCCCGCTCCAGGTCCATGGTGTCGAGCACCTGTTCTCGCATATCCCGCTGGGAGACCGCTCCGGCCGACTCCAGCAACCGATCGGCCAGGGTGGACTTTCCGTGGTCGATGTGGGCGATTATGCAGAAGTTCCTGATCAGGGAACGAGAAGCCAAGCTGTGAGCAACCTCGGTGAGACGAAAGGGACCAAGCCCCATTTTACCTGCGTACAAGGGCGGGGAGCCAGAAGTCGAAGAGTAGAGGGTCTGGATCCGGAGAGGGCTCGGGCAACCGGTTGGGATGCGCGGGCGGCCTAACGGATTGTGCTGGCCAGTGCGGTGACGCTAAAATCCGCCCCCGGGCGGGAACGGTTTTCTCCGGCACCCACAGAGCACGTGTCCCCGAGCATCGCATAGCCCTATGGCCAACATCAAGTCACAAAAGAAGAGGAACCGACAGAACGAGCGGCGTCGGATTGCCAACAAGGGCGTCCGATCGGAGATGAAGACCCGCATCAAGACCGCAATGGCTGCGGTGGAGGCGGGGGATCCCGAAGCGGACCGAAAGCTCCGCCAGGCACAAAAGCGCATCGATTCGGCCCGCTCCAAAGGCGTCATTCACGCCAACAAAGCGGCACGGTTGAAGTCCCGGTTGTTTCGCGCCGCCGCCTCCGGATAGGGCCAAGGCCCGGTTTCACCTTCTTCGCCCTCGGGCGAACCCCTGGTAGACGCCGCACAGTTCGACGACCGTTCTTTCCAGGACCGGCTGGTGAAGGGGGACCGGGAATAGCTTGAGAGTGCGATCGGCCTCCACCACCAGTGAAAGCGCCCGCTCCGCCGCCCAGACCTGCTGACGTCCACTAACAGAGGTCAGAGGTCTTCTCTGATTCCAGATCCGATCGTGGCGACGCTGGCTGGAGCGAACCCGGCTCTTGGCCGTCGAGCGGAGCCTCGTCTCTGCCTTCTCATCGAGAGGTCCCGGCGCCGATTCCAACATCCTGGAGAACACCCCCTCCTCCTCCATCCGGCGAAAGTGTTCCCGGTCGTGAGCCTGCGAAGCTATGAGGCGGAGTCGCAGATCGGACTCCAGGGTGCCTAACAGGATGTAGGGACGGCCGTCGGAAGAGCGGGCGTTGGCCAGGTAGTCACCCAGCCTGCGGAGCGCCGCTTCGGTGTTTCCGGCCAGAATCTCGTCGAGTATCCGGAACACCGGTTGGTCAGGCCGGTTCCGGAACCGCTCAATGATCATTGCGGCGGTTATCGGCCGGTTCTCGCCCTGCAGTTGTTCCAGGGCGCGCCGGAGGGCCGAGCGGTCAGTGCCGAATCTCTGCACCAGAGCCGCCCTGCTCTGGTAGCTCATTCGCAGGCCCTTCTCCCTGGATTGGCGATCCAGCCAGCCGTGCACCTGGCTCTCCCACATCTGGCGCACCGACTTCACCTTGCCGATCTCCTTCACCTTCTTCGACAGATCCTTGGGAAGACGCTCGGCTACGATGGCCACGGCCACCGCCGAGGGATCCAGGGCGCCGAGCATTTCCGCCAGGGCCTGGGACTCCGCCGAGAGCAGGTTGTGAGCGTCCACCAACAGCAGCCCCTGCTTCTGGCCGAACAGACTGGAAGACTGAAGGAGAGGGACTATCTCCACCAGATCGTGCCGGAACACACCGTGTTGATCCGGCATTCCTGACGGGGGGGCGCCCTGGCCCCGGGATGAAGGCACATCCATCCTTATGATCTGGGCCTCCTCCACCCTGGCGCCGCGCAGATGTCTACGAGCGGTCTCCAGCCCCTCCTCGCGTTCGCCCGGGCTTCCGCGGGGAATGACGACTGCCAGCACGTCGCTCACACGCTTCACGGTAGCAAACCCCCTGCCGGAGGGTGGCGATCGGGTTGCTCACCAGCTCTCAGCCTATGGCGGGGTGGATGAGAGTTCCTGAAGGGCGGGCTCATGGACTGCCCGGCGGGGTGGGTCGGACAACTACATCGCCGTGCCGGTCGGTGCGGATCACCCGGGCGCCGGCTTCGGTCAACACCGCCTCCACCCAGGGGGCGGGATGGCCGTAGTCGTTGGGACCCACACTGATAACCGCCAGTCGGCCCGCATTTGCCCTGAGCCAATGGCGGTCGGATGTGGCGGCTCCCTGATGAGGGACTTTGAGGACGTCGGGCTGGATGTCCCCCAGTTCCGCCTGTGCCACCTCCTGCACGTCGGCCGACAACAGAAAGCCGGTGCCTGCCAATTCCACCATCAACACGATCGACTGGTCGTTGACATGTTTGTACCGTCGCTGAGGCCCCATTACCTCGACCTCCAATTCCCCAGCACGGACGACCTGACCGGGAGATGGCCGATGAACGGGTATGCCCTGCTCCGCGATACGTTCCCTGAGCATTCGATGGGCAGGGGTCTGGTGAGGATGTGAGGCGTCCCACACGCCTCCCACCGGCATGTGCCCCACCACCGCTTCCAGCCCGCGGACATGGTCGGCATGAGGGTGAGTGATCACCACCAGGTCCACTTCACCCACCCGGTACTTTCGAAGTTTCTCCTCAAGTATCACGGGATCCGGCCCTCCGTCGATCAGGATGGTCAGCCCGGTTCCCAGCACCAGGATGGAGTCCCCCTGGCCCACATCGAGGAATACCACGGCCGGAGGCCCGACCCCATCGTAGCCGACCAGGGGAGACACAACAGCAGGCACCCGGACCACCGCCAGGATCAGCACCGCCGTCGTCAACATCGGCAGGCGGACATCCGACCATCGCCAGGCAGCAAGTCCCGCCGCAAACGCAACAGCCGTCCCCAGCCACCCCAGTTGGGGAAAGGGTGAGAGAAACCGGGATACCGTCAGTACTCCTTCGGCAGCGAACGCAGCCAGCCCCACCAGCGGCTGCCAGCCGCTCACCGACCCGATTCCCCCCAAGATGGTGGAGACCACCACCAGTGGAGCGGCGGCTAAGTTGGCCACCGGTGAGAGAAGGGGAACCGACCCGAACGATCCCAGCAGGAGCGGCGCCACCGCCACCTGGGCGGCCAGTGCCGCTCCCAGGGTCTCCCACACCCAGCGAGGTCGTCGTCCCGACGCAATCCTCATCCCCGCCATCACTCCCAGCGTCGCGGCCACGGACAGGGCGAAACCCAAACTCCGGGCGAGTTCGGCCGACACCAGAAGCGCGAGGACCACGGTGGTCCCCAGCGCCGCCCAACTTCCCAGGGGGAACCCAACTGCCCGGGCGCCCAGGGTCAGTGACGCCAGTAGCCCAGCCCGCAAGACCGACGGTTCCCACCGGGTCACGACCATGAACACCCCCAGGGCGACAAGCCCCACCAGAGAGCGAAGCCGGGGACGGCTTGCCACCGGCCACATCAGGATCCATAGCGCACCCAGGAATAGGGCGACGTTGCCTCCCGAGACCGCTACGTAGTGGCTGAGGCCGGAGCGCCGCAGGTCAGCCAGATCGGAACCGGAGAGTTGGGTGGTGTCCCCTACCAGGAATCCGGCCACCAGCCCCAGCCCGTCCCGGGGTCCGGTGCGAAGGTTATCCATCACCCTTCGCCTCGCTGCATTGCCCACATTCACCAGCCATCCCTGGGCAGGGGACACCCGCCCCAGGGATCCGGTCCACATGCGAGATGCAAACACCGAGGTACCCCGGCGTCCGGCTTCCCTCACCAGATGCCCGGACGCCTCGAAGACTTCGCCGGCAGCCAACTCACCGGCATCGGTGGCATGGATCATCATGACCGGACCAAGCCATTCTCTCCACGGGTGATCCTCCGCGGTCCGGTACGCGAGCGGCCGCGCCACGAGCCACGGGCGATCCTGGGAACCTCGGGGATCGGTGCGGGCCACCGCCCGGATGGTTACTTCTCCCTCGACCACAGGGGCCGCAAGCATCTCGGTCTCCCGATGGGCCGCTCCCCATCCCGCCAACGCCCCCGCCACCAATCCTGCGGCCATGACCAGAGCCACACCGGACCTCTTCGTGACAACCGTAGCCGCCCCAGCGGCGGTGGCTGCCCAGATTCCCCAGGACTGCCGTCCCGCCAAGGCGCCGGCCCAGACCAAGCCGGCCACCAATAGAAAACGAGCCTCTCCCCAGTCCGGCACAACCGCTGTCCACGCCGGCCGGTTCCCCGACCCCTCCACTCCCCGCATGTTCAGGGAAGGGCCACATGTCGGCGGAGTTCGGCCAACTTCCGCTCACCGATACCGGTCACATCCAGCAAGTCCTCCACCTCCAAGAAGGGCCCATTGGCCTGGCGGTGGTGAACGATCCTGTGCGCCAGCACCGGCCCTACTCCGGGAATCTCCTCCAACTGGTCGACGCTTGCCCGGTTCAGACTCACCGGGGCCGACGATCCACCCAAACTCCCGCTCCCAGCATTCCGGGCGTCCAAACGGGTTCCGGGACCCGGAACCACCACCTGCACCCCGTCGGAGACGGGCGCCGCCAGGTTGATCTCGTCCAGCCGGGCATCGGCCAAAGCTCCCCCCGCCGCCATGATCACGTCCCCCACCCTGGCCGAGGCGCTCACCCTCACCAACCCGGGATGCAACACCCTTCCCGACACGTGCACCACGATCTCGGCCTCCCGTGCATCTTCACCTCTCTGCCCCTCCCCGGGCACCAGGGAAACCACTCCCGTCCCGGGAATCGGCGCCATTCCAGGGGACTGGGGCCGCCACAGCCCGAAGAACACCCCGGCGCCAACCGCCGTCACCAACATAGCGGCGGCCAGTACCCAATGTGACTTCCCCATACCTCACTATGGATTGGCCCCCACCGGCAAGTCCACTGATAAGCGCCGGTTTTTGAGCACTGGGGAATCTTAAACCTCTCTTGCGCTCCCGCATATCACTAAGTCGGCCAAACAAACACCAACACGCTAGATCGTGTCCCAGGGTTCCGCGGTTTCGGACCAGCAGGAGAACGGGAAAGGCGACATAAGCAGCACCCATACTGCATTTTTCCTAGAGTTTGAGATCAGCACGACGGACGCAGCCAACCGATCGTGTGGCGGAACCTCCAGGCCAACAGAAACGAAGGAGTCACCAATGGGAAAGAATCGACTAATCGGCCTTTACCTCGTCGCGGTGGGTGCGGCTGTGGCCCTTCAGTTCATTCTGTATCCGCTCTATGGGAACAGCACCGACGCGGGGATCACGATCTGGCTGACGCTGGACTGGTTCATGGCCGTGGGACTGGTGCTTGCGCTGTACACCACCAGCCGGCGGACACAGACGGATAAGGGTGACTCTGACGCCTGCTGCCCAACCAGTGCGGCGGTGATGTTCTATGGCACCGCCATCCTGGCCCTTGCCTTCTTTCCCAACTGGTTCGGAGAAGCGTTCACCGAGCATGCCAACGACACGGCGGCCTGGACCGTCTGGCATCTGATCGACTCGGTCCTGCCGGTCCTGTTCCTGGCTGAGGGACGACGGCTGTTGCGGGCCTCGTGATCTTGGGTCTGTGCCTCTCCGATCAGAGAGTCTGAGAAGACGATGTTGATCAAGCGGGCGATCAGCGTCTACCTGGCGCTGGTGGCGATCTGCCTGGTTGTGCAGTTCACGTTCTGGACGATCTACGCCCAAGCCTCCGAACGGGCCAGCGACGTGGCCGGGGCCGTCTGGGATGTGATCGGTTGGTGCATGCTGGCCGGGCTGGTGCTGGTTGTGGTCGTCACCTACCGAGAGAAGCAGGGAGACCACCCCGATTCTTCAGCCGGCGCCCGGCAATGGCTCACCGCCAACCGCCTGTTCTACGCCGCGCTGGTGCTCACCCTCGCGTTCCTTCCGAACTGGTTCGCAGCACGCTGGGGAGAACCTCCCAACGATGCCACGTTCTGGATGGTCTGGTATGTGATCGACACCGTAACCCCGGTGGTCTTCGGCGTAACGGCCATAAGGCTGTGGCGCACCGTCTCCGATTAGGAGAGATCAGCCGGGAAGCAGTTCGAGCCTCACGGTCGCGGGCTACTGCACCACCACGTTGACCACCCGGGGAGGTCGGGCTACCACCCGCACCACGCGCCCTCCCTCCAGCCAGCGTTGGATCCGCTGCGACCGGAACGCGTACTGCTCCGCGGTTGCCTCGTCGATGTCGGTCGGGACCTTCACCCGGTCCCGGACCTTGCCGTTGACCTGTAGCACCATCACCACCTTGTCTTCCCGGGCCACCTCCTCGTCCCAGGCCGGCCAACCCTGGGTGGCGAGCATCCCCTGGTATCCCAGGCGATCCCACAACTCGTGGGAGACGTGGGGCGCCAGAGGCGCGAGCATCAACAGCAGCAAGCGGTACACCTCCCGGAAAGTCTCGGTTCGTCCTCCTCCCCGCAGGTAGGCGATCACCTCGTTGATCATCGCCATCAGCGTCGACACCACGGTGTTGAAGTGGAAGCGGTCTATGTCGGAAGTCACCTTGCGAAGGGCGCGGTGCGCCACCCCAAGGATCGCCCGGTCCCGACGTTCCTCCTCCCGGTCGCTGACCGAGCCGACTTCGCCCATCCCCAGCCGCCACACACGGTCAAGGAACCGGGAAGTGCCCTCCACTCCCCCGTCGATCCACACCGCATCATCCGTCGGGGGTCCGATGAAAAGTTCGTAGAGACGGACCGCGTCCGCGCCGTATCGCTCGTAATAGGGCTCGGGAGAAACAGCGTTCCCCCGGGACTTCGACATCTTGGCGCCGTCCTTCACCAGCATCCCCTGGGTGAACAGCCGGGTGAAGGGCTCTTCGGAGGGACACAGGCCCAGGTCGTAGAGGACCTTGGTGATGAACCGGGCGTAGAGAAGATGCAGAACGGCGTGCTCCACCCCGCCGATGTACTGGTCCACCGCCATCCAGTACCTGACTTTCTCCCCGTCGAAGATCCGCTCGGCGTTGTGAGCATCGCAGTAACGGAGGAAGTACCAGGAAGAGTCCACAAAGGTGTCCATCGTGTCGGTCTCTCGCCTGCCCGGTCCTCCGCACCGGGGACAATCGACCTCTACCCAGTCGGTGGCGAGGGCCAGCGGCGACTGCCCCCGGGGCCGGTACTCCTCCACGTCCGGATGGATGACCGGGAGGTCCTCCTCGGGTACGGGCACCAGGCCGCATGACTCGCAGTTAACCATGGGAATGGGGCACCCCCAGTAACGCTGCCGGGACACCAGCCAGTCATGGAGCCGGTACTTGACCGCCCGGCGTCCGATCCCCTTTTCCTCCAACCAGGCGATGATCCTCTCCTTGGCGGCCTCGGTCTCCAAACCGTTCAGAAAGTCCGAGTTGATCGAGGTCCCGTCCCCTGTGTAGGCCTTCCCTTCCCATCCGTCGGGTGGTCGGACGGTACGGATTATCTCCAGTCCCCGCTCCGCGGCGAAGTCCCAGTCCCGCTGGTCTTCTCCGGGGACTCCCATGATGGCTCCCGTCCCATAGCCCATCAGCACGTAGTCGGCTATGTAAAGAGGAACCCGCTTCCCGTTGGCAGGGTTGATGCAGTACCGCCCGATGAAGATGCCGGACTTCTCCCCGGTGGCCATCCTCTCCAACTCGCTGGCTGCGGAAACCCTCTTGACGTAGGCCCCGATCTCCTCCTCGTAGGGCCCGCCCGCCACCAATCGGTCCACCAAGGGATGCTCGGGAGCGAGCACCGCGAAGGTCATCCCGTATATGGTGTCGGGCCGGGTCGTGTAGACCTCGAATGCCCCGTCGCCGTCCTCCACCTCGATGGTGAAGTCACACCCCTCCGACCGGCCGATCCAGTTCTGCTGCATCACCTTCACCCGCTCAGGCCAGTCAAGCCCCTCCAGATCATCCAGCAGGCGGTCGGCGTAGGCGGTGATCCGGAAATGCCACTGCTCCAGGTCACGGCGGACCACCGGAGACTCGCATCGCTCGCAGGCCCCGTTCACCACCTGCTCATTGGCCAGCACCGTTTGATCCTGCTCACACCAGTTGACGGCGGACCGGGACTTGTAGGCCAGGCCCTGCTCGTACAGCTTGAGGAATAGCCACTGATCCCACCGGTAGTACTCGGGTGTGTGACAGGCGAGTTCCCGGCTCCAGTCATACACGGCCCCCAGCCGGCGGAGTTGGGACTTCATGCGGGTTATCTGGCGCTCGGTGAACTCCCGGGGGTGCACGCCGGTGGCGATGGCGGCGTTCTCGGCCGGCAGACCGAAGGAGTCCCAGCCCATCGGGGAGAGGACGTTGTAGCCCTGCATCTTGCGATAGCGGGTGAGAAGGTCCACATAGGTGTAGTTCCGGAGGTGCCCCATGTGGAGATCCCCGGAGGGATAGGGATACATCTGCAGGTTGTAGTACTTGGGCCGCTCGGAGTCCTCTTTGGTATAGAAAGTCCTGTTCTGCTCCCAGTAGTCCTGCCACTTCGCCTCGATCGAGGCGACATCGTATTCCATAGGGGAGAACTTTACCGACCTGTAGGCCTTCCAATCGATATTGGAGTCCTCAGAGCCGGCCTCCGCTCACCCGGATGGCCGAACCGCCGGATGGTTGGAAGTTAGGATGATCGCCCTAGGCACCCGACAGACGGGAGGTCAGACCGGATGGCGCCGCGACTCAAGTACTGGGGGTGGGGATATGAGGGGCATGGCTTGTCACCCGGAGACCGGGAGACGCTGCTGCGGACTCTTGCCCGGTTCGGCATCCGGGGCTCGGGGAACGCACCTGTGCCCCCTCTCGACGGAATCTCCCTCCGGGCGCCCCGGTTGAACCCGCCCGACAGCCTGGACGCGATCTGCACCCAGGAACCATACGAAAGGATCCTGCACGCCTTCGGGCAGTCCCAGCCGGATTCGATCCGGATATTCGCCCGGGACTTCGACCATGCCCCCGATGTGGTCGCCTATCCGAGAGACGAAGCCGACATCACCTCCCTGATGGAATGGGCCGGAGAGGCCGGAGCGGCCCTGGTCCCCTACGGTGGCGGCTCGTCGGTCGTGGGCGGAGTCACGCCCGACGTCGGCCACGACTTCTCGGGGACCATCACCCTGGACATGAGCCGGATGAACCGGGTGCTCGAGGTGGACCAGGTCTCGAGGGCAGCTCGCATCCAGGGCGGAGCCCGGGGTCCCGAACTGGAGGCCGGATTGAAGCCGCAAGGGATGACGCTGAGGCACTTCCCCCAGTCTTTCCAACACTCCACTCTGGGAGGCTGGATAGCAACCCGATCCGGCGGACACTTCGCAACTCTGTACACCCATATAGACGACTTGGTGGAGAGCATCTGCATGGTTACTCCGGCCGGGACGATGGAGTCGCGCCGCCTGCCCGGGTCGGGCGCGGGCCCTAGCCCGGATCGCCTGATGATTGGCTCGGAGGGAACCTTGGGAATAGTCACCGAAGCCTGGGTGCGATTGCAGGGACGTGTCTCCTTCAAGGCCACCGCCGGATATCGTTTCCCGAGTTTCCTGCAAGCCGCCGGGGCGGTGCGGTCCATCGCGCAGGCGGGACTGTTCCCGGCCAACGCAAGGATTGTCGACGGGGTGGAACTGGCGGTGAACGGCGCCGGGGACGGTTCCTTCACGCTGCTGGTTGTGTCCTTCGAGTCATCCGACCACCCCGTTGGTGCCTGGATGGATCGGGCCGAGGAGTGCGCTCGGGATCACGGCGGCGTTCCCGACAGCGACTGGCGGGCCAATCCCGACGCCCACCTGAAGGGCGCGGTCGGCGCTTGGAGGGACGCCTTCATCAAGATGCCGTACGGCCGGGAGAACCTCACGCCGCGAGGCATCATATCCGACACATTCGAGTCCTCCATCACATGGGACCGATTCGAGTCCTTCTATCACGCGGTGAGAGAGGCCACGGAACAGGCTATCCGGGAAGCTACCGGTAGAGATGGCGCCGTCTCGGTTCGATTCAGCCATGCATACCCGGACGGTCCCGCTCCCTACTTCGCTTTCCACTGCGGCGCCGATCCCGGATCCATGCTCGAACAGTGGCGGGAGATCAAACGCGCCGTTTCGGACGCCGTGCTGGACAACGGCGGCACCATCACCCACCATCACGCGATCGGCCGAGACCACCAGCCCTGGTACGAGAGGCAGCGGCCACCCCTGTTCGGGGACGTCCTAGCCCGGGCCAAGGGACGTCTCGACCCGAAGGGAATCCTCAATCCGGGAGTGTTGCTGGCGAGGCCCGCCGAGGTAACGCCGGATTAGCCCCCCGTGCCGGGTTCGAGGCTGGAATCAACAAACGGATCAGCCAGGCCAATAAACTGGCTGTCACGTGACCCTCAGTTCCCTGCTTCGTTCCCGGGAGGCCGCCGGAGACCCCATCAAGGTCGGCATAGTGGGCGCCGGTCAGATGGGCGAGGGACTGGCCATCACCATGGAGCGGATGGAGGGGATGGGCGCCTACGTGATAGTGGACCGGGGAAGCGGACGTTCGGCGGAGATCTACCGCTCGGCCGGGATCGAAGACACAGAAATCATCCAGACCGACGACCCCGACCGGGCCTCCCAGGCAATCGCAGACGGGAAGCGGGTCCACACCACCAACGCCGCCCTGGCCAGCGCACCTCCCCTCGACATAACCGTGGAGGCAACCGGGATACCGGAGATGGGAGCCAGGGTGGCCCTCGAGGCGATAGAAGCGGGAAAGCACGTGATGCAGATGAACGTGGAAGCCGACGCCACCGTGGGAGCGATCCTCCGGCGGCGGGCGAGCGAGGCGGGGGTGATCTACTCCCTGTCGGGTGGCGACGAGCCGGGTGCTATAGCCGAGCTGTACGAATTCGCCACCCTCTTGGGATACGAGGTCGTCAGCGTGGGGAAGGGAAAGAACAACCCGCTGGTCCCCACCGCCAACCCCGACACCATGGAGGAGACCGCCTATCGCCAGAGGATGAACCCCAAGATGCTGGCCTCGTTTGTGGACGGCAGCAAGACCATGATGGAGATGACCACCATCTCCAATGCCCTCGGATACCTACCGGACCGACGAGGGATGCACGGTCCGGAGGTGACTCCCGAAACCCTTGCTTCCACCTACATTCCAGAGGCGGCCGGGGGAATCCTCTCCGAAGCCGGACGCGTCGACTACGGGCGGGGGATCGCCCCCGGGGTTTTCGTGGTGTTCACAACCGACCATCCCAAGTTGGTGCGGGACCTCCGATACCTGAAAGTGGGAGAGGGCCCCTACTGGGCGCTGTACCGCCCCTACCATCTCACCAGCCTCGAGACCCCGATCTCCATCGCCAAGGCCGTGCTCCGCGGCGAGACCACCCTGGCCACCGACCGTCCCCCGTCGGCCGAGACGGTGGCGGTCGCCAAAAAGGACCTTAGAAGCGGGGAACGGATTGACGGGTTGGGGGGGTTCTCCGTCTACGGGGTGATCGAGAAGGCCGAGGTGGCCCGCCGGGAGAATCTGGCGCCCCTCGGCCTGGCATCCGGCTCCCGGCTCACCAACGACGTCACAGCGGGGGCAGTTCTCACCTACGGCGACCTGGAGTTGGACGAGTCCAACACCATCGTCGGTCTGCGAAGGTCCCAGGATGCCCTGATGGGTGGGAACGGCCGGGACGGTTCTCGCACAGGCCATAATCGGTAGGCAATCAAAAGCCCCATCTGGAGAGATAAATGAACATAACGAGAGTGGGAGTCGTCGGAGGCGGATTGATGGGTTCGGGCATCGCCGAGGTGTGCGCTCGGGCCGGGTGCGAGGTGACCGTGGTGGAAGCCGACTCGGCACGAGCCGAGGCGGCCTACCAGCGGATCCTCGGTTCCACCACGAAAGCGGTGGCGCGAGGAAAGATGACGGCTGACCAGCAGGAGAGCACACTTGCCCAGGTGGCGGTGAGCGACGACTTGGAGAGTCTGTCCCGGAGCCAACTGGTGATAGAGGCGGTCTCGGAGGTAATCGCCCTGAAGCTGACCTTATTCGAACGCCTCGACCTATTGGTTGAGGACCCCGAAACCATCCTGGCTTCCAACACTTCATCGATTCCCATCGCCCGCCTGGGCGCGGCCACCACCCGTCCCGAGAACGTGGTGGGAATTCATTTCTTCAACCCGGCTCCGGTGATGAAACTGGTGGAGGTGATCCCGGCGATCACCACTTCGGAGGACACGCTGAAGATCGTGAACGACTTCGTCTCGGTCCACCTGGAAAAGAGCGTGGTGCTGTGCCGGGATCAAGCCGGGTTCGTCGTCAACGGGCTGGTGGTCCCGTTCCTGATGTCGGCGGTGCGCATGCTCGAGGCGGGCGTCGCCACCCGCGAGGACATCGACACGGCCGTCAAGACGGGATTGAACCATCCCATGGGACCCTTCGAGTTGGCTGACTTCATAGGGCTTGACACCATCTATGAGATCGGCAAGGTCCTGTACGAAGAGTTCCGCGACCCCGCCAACGCTCCCCCACCCCTCCTGGCCCGACTGGTCGAGTCAGGATGGACCGGCCGCAAGAGCGGGCGGGGTTTCTACAGCTACCTGTAGAAGCACCCCTTTCTCTGGATCAGTCTCGAGTGCCGGTCTTCCATTGATCGCCGCGCGGAGAGTTGGCTGCAACCGATGTCAAGGTGATTAGATTGGGCCGGGCTTCGGAGAGAGGAGATCCATGGACCGGACGAAGTACGGGCTGACTCTGTCGAATCGCAGCGTCTTGCTGGGGATGTCCTCCATGGAGGAGATGAACGGTCTGGCCCGGGCGGCCGACCGGGCCGAGGTTTGGGACTCGGTGTGGCTGGGCGACTCGATCTTCGCCAAGCCCAGGCTGGATGCCTTCGTGGCCCTGGGAGCCCTGGCCGCCCATACCGAGCGGGTGAAACTGGGCGTGGGCTGCATGGCCAGCACGCCGCTCCGGGACGCCCTGTTGATGGCTTACCAATGGCTCAGCTTCGATTTCGTCTCCGGAGGGCGATCCATCTTCGTTGCCTGCCAGGGACAGCGGGAAGCCGGCGGCGGACTATTCGAAGAGGAGTTCGCCGCTTTCGGTATCGACCCGGCCACGCGCAGTAGGCGCATGGAAGAGGCTATCGAGATCCTGCGACTGGTGTCGGAGACCGAGAACGCCTCCTATCGGGGGACCTACAACAGCTTCCAAGACGTGACTGTGCTGCCCAGGCCGGTGCAGCAGCCTCTTCCCATTTGGGTTACCGCCAATCCCAATCCCGCCTTTCCGAAGCTCACCGAGCGGACCCTGCGGCGGGTAGCCCGGCTGGGCGACGGTTGGATGAGCACCGCCAACACGCCGGAGAATTTCGCCGCCAACCTGGCCGCCATCAAACGCTACGGCGAAGAGGAGGGCCGCCCGGTGGGCCCCGACTTCGAAGCCAGCCTGTACTACAACATTCACGTCACCGAGGACCCGGACTCCGGCATGGAGGAAGTGGTCTCCTACATGCGGGACTACTACGGAGCGGACTACGACCGGGGGTTCCTGGAACGCTGGGTTGCGATCGGAGACCCCTCCGAGTGCGTCAGGCGCATCAAGGAGTTCGCCGACGCGGGCGCCACCACCATCACCTTGCGGATCGCTGCGTACGATGAGGCTCGCCACTTCCGGAGAGTCACCGAAGAGGTTCTCCCGGCGCTGCTGGATTGATCTATCCGGGTGATCCAACGATTCGACCACGCGGTGATCGGTGTTCCCGACCTGGAAGACGGCATGACCGCCTTCCGTCGGCTGGGGTTCGAGGTGTCCGAAGGTGGACGCCATCCGTCCCTCGGCACCCGCAATGCCATCGTGCGCTTCGGCCTCGACTATCTGGAGTTGCTTTCAGTTGAAGATGCCTGCCAGGCTCGCTCAAGGGGACCGTTCGGCGCCGAGTTGCTGTCCTTCCTCGGCCAGTCGTCGGGCCTGGTCGGTTTTGTGTTGGCGGGCACTGGTCTGGAGGAGCCGGCGGAAGGCTTCAGGTCACTGGGCATAGGTGCGGAGGGCCCCTTCGAGATGGACCGGATCCGCCCTGACGGAAGGCGGTTGGAGTGGCGGCTGGTGGTCCCGGGCGGATCGCCGTGGCGCAGGCCCTGGCCATATCTGATCGACTGGATCACCCCGGAGTCGGACCTCCTGGCCTGGGACCCGCCCGGAGATCACGAGTGTGGGGTAACCGGTGTGGCGGGGATGGACCTGGTTACCGGAGACCTGGAAGAAAGCCGGGAGATCTACCAGAACGCGTTGGGACTCCGCGGCCGACTGACGCCCCCGTCACGGGGCGAGGCGGGAACCACAAGCCTCCACCTGCGGATCGGCTCCTTTAGTTTGGGACTGCACGAACCCGCCGGAGACGGGGCGGCCGCCCGCGAACTGGACCGGCGGGAGCCGGGACCCTTCCGCCTGCTCCTGTCAAGCCCCGATCTTTCCTACTCTGCCGCGACTCTCTCCACCCTGGACGTCCCGTTCTCGAAGGTGCCTCAAGGGCTCGACGTCGACCCGCCCGCCGCCGCAGGCGCCAGGCTCCGGATCGTTCCCGCCTAGGTCAGGTCGCTACGACCCGACCACCCTTGTACACCGCGGCGATCCGCTTGGTGTTGGAGATGTCGGAGAGGGGATCCCCCTCCAGCACCACCAGGTCGGCCAGCTTGCGCTTCTCCACCGATCCCAGTTCGTCGCCCTGACCCAGGAGGTCGGCCGCCCGGCTGGTGGCCGCCACGATCGCATCCATGGGAGAGAACCCGCAGCCTTCCACCAGGAGCCGGAGTTCCTCATGCATGCTGTGCCCCGGCACCACGAAGGGGTTGGTGAGGTCGGTGCCCGCGGTCACGTTCACCCCGCCCTGTCGGGCTCGCCCGATGAAGGCCATCTGGTTGCGCAACTCCACCGGCGCCTGCTCCCAGTCCGTCTCCGAGTAGTCGAACGGGTAGGCGTACTGGCCCCACTGTTCCGCCACCGCGGCGGGCATCTCGTCGAGGCCGGGGGGGTTGACCGCCTCCGGCGTGTTGCCCAACAGGATGGCCTGGGAGAGGGTGAGCGTGGGGGTGATGTAGGTACCCCGCTCCGCCATGAGGTCGATTAGACCGTCGGCCAGATCCGACTCGGGGTCGACGAAGCGCCACGGTTGCCAACCGACCAGGGGATCGAGAATCCGGCCGGTCAACCCGTCGAGTTCATCCATCCGCTCCTCGGGGACCAGCTCCCGTCCGATCCGCACGTGCTCCAAGGCATCCACGCCAACCTTCACCGCTTCCTCCACAGTGACCATGTGGCCGACATGCGCTGAGACCCGCACTCCCCGTCGGTGAGCTTCGGAGACCACCGCCCGGAGCACCGGAAGCCGGGCCCACACGTACACCTTGAGAAAATCCATACCGGCGTCGATCAGCTTCGAGGCCTCGCGACGGGCCGATTCCTCATCATCGATGATCGCCAGCCACCTCCAGGGGGCGGGCGGATCGGCCGGTCCGTCGAGGATGGTTCCCGCTCCGAAGAACCGGGGCCAGTTGTCCCTCCCTTCCTTGAAAGCCCGGAACACCTCATCGGGGTCGAAGTTGCCGGTGTCCCGAACGGTGGTAACCCCGTGGCGCAAAAGCGTGGTCATGAACAGGTCCGCCAACCCGGGAGGATCCTCCACCTGCAAGAACGAGTTGTCGGCCAGCACCCCGACATGTACATGGCAGTCGATGAGGCCCGGAATGACGGTGGACCCTGCGATGTCCACGACCTCGGTGTCGGCGGAGAGCTCAACGTCCCCCCGGCGAAAGACCGCGTCGATGCGTTCGCCGTCGATCAGCACCACCGCATCCTCGATCGGGGCCCTTCCGGTGCCGTCTATCACCCTTCCCCCCACGAGTGCCTTGGCCATAGTCCTGCTCCTTCCTGCTTCGCTCGGTTGCTTAATCTAATCCAGCGCTCCGAATCCAGGGCGGAGCCGGAGTGGCCGTGACAACAGCACCCGGGTTTGGGAACGGAGTAGCCTTGCCGGGGCCTCCGAAACCACCAAGGGGGGCAAGCGTCGACGAAGGGCCCCTTGCCATTCGCCACTGGACACAGCACGGAACAGGGAAATGACCGGAGACACGCCCGGTCGGCATCCGGCCGACTACCTTGCCGGGACCGACACCATGAGAGCTGCGCTCCTCACGGGAATCGGTGGGCCGGAGATGCTGGAGGTCCGGGACGACATACCGGTGCCCCGGGCCGGCAGGGGAGATGTGGTCGTGCGGGTTGCCGCCTGCGGTCTCAACAACTCTGACATCAACACCCGGGTTGGTTGGTACAGCCGTTCCATAACCACCGCCACAAAGGAGTCCGGATACGACAAGGCCGACGTCAAGGACGTGGGCTGGAGCCGCAGGGGGCTGTCGTTCCCCCGTATACAAGGTTCCGATGTCGTAGGACGGGTGGTGGAGGTCGGAGAGGGGGCCAACCCCAGACTCATGGGCCGCCGGGTGCTGGTGGATCCATGCCTGCGAGACCGGCGCCGGCCAGACGATCCGGCACTGGCGGGCTATCTGGGAAGCGAACTGGACGGCGGCTTCGCCGAATACTGTGCTGTGCCCGGCGAGAACGCCTATCCGGTTTCTAGCAACCTGTCGGATGTGGAACTGTCTGCCTTTCCCTGTTCATGGTCGACCGCCGAGCACATGCTGGCGCTGGCAGATCTTCGCAGAGGAGAGACAGTGGCGGTGCCGGGAGCGTCCGGCGGCGTGGGCAGCGCCCTGGTCCAACTCGCCAAGCTCCGCGGCGCGCAGGTGGTGGCAATAGCCGGGGTCTCCAAACTGGGTGAAGTCAAAGAACTCGGTGCCGACCATGTGGTGGTTAGACAGCCAGGTCGGGTTCCCGAAGCTGCGGTTGACGCCAACCGAGGCCCCTTCCACGTGGTGGCGGACGTCGTCGGGGGTGACGACTTCGGAGGTTGGCTGGAGGCGCTGCGTCACGGAGGAAGGTACGTGACCTCAGGCGCCATAGCCGGACCGATGGTGGAACTCGATCTGCGCACCTTGTATCTGAAAGACCTCTCCCTTCATGGGGCCACGGTCTATGACCCCCAGGTCTTCGGGGACCTGGTGCGCCATATCGAGGAAGGATCGGTCCGGGCGATCGTGGGGGGCTCTTATCCACTGTCGGAAATCCACGCCGCGCAGGAGGCCTTTCTGACCAAGAGCCACGTCGGCAAACTGATCATCACCATCTGAAGTCCCTTCCCGGCCACCCGTCCGGAAGCCATGCCTGAAGTACCATCGGAGACGGCAGCAAAGCAGGGAGACGGCATGTTCGACTGGGTACTGACCGGAGGCACGGTGATTGACGGAACCGGGCGCGCCGGGTTCCGCGCGGATGTGGGTCTGGCGGGAGACCGTATTGCCGCGGTCGGACGCCTCGAGGGCCGGGAGGCACAGCGAACGGTCGATGCGAGCGGCCTGGTCATATGTCCCGGCTTCATTGATGTCCACTCCCATTCGGAGTTCGCGCTCCTGAGAGGAGATGGTCACGAACCCCGCCTCCGCCAGGGCATAACCACCGATCTAATGGGACCCGACGGTTTCGCCTACGCCCCGCTCTCGCCTACCCGGCTGGCCGAGATGAAGGCATACCTGACGAGGTTCATCGGGCCGCCGGACACCGAATGGGAGTGGTCCGACGCCGTTGAGTACTGGGACCTGTTCGACGGGCGGGTAGGGATCAATCTCATTCCCCAGGTGGGGTTCAACGCGGTCCGGGCGGAGGCCGTGGGATGGGATCCCCGCCCGGCCACCCCCGGGGAGATCGACCGGATGCAGGGGCTCACCCGCCAGGTCATGGAAGAAGGTGCTTGCGGCATCCAGACCGGCCTCGACTACTTCCCCTCCGGACACGCCGCCACGGAGGAGTTGGTGGCGGTGGCGCAGGTGGTCAACGAGTACGGCGGCACCTACGGGTCACACGTGCGGGGCAACCGCGGGGAGGTTGACCCCGGCGTGCGCGAGGCCCTCCTGATCGGCAGGGAAGCGGAAGTCCCGGTGCACATCTCCCATCTGTTCGGATCCGAACGGCTATATCAGGAACTGGTGGAAGCACGGGAAGAAGGCATAGACGTCACCTTCGACGCCTATCCCTACATGGCGGCCAGCAGCCACCTGGCCTACGCCCTTCCCCGGTGGGTCGACCAGGGGCCGCCCGAGCGGGTGGCCCAAGTACTGGCGGATCCCGAGGTTCAGTCGAGGGTGGCTCCTGACGTCGAGGGTTTCTTCTCAAGTTATGTGTCCCGACCCGGTGACGCATTGTTCTCATACCTCCCCGACGGCCCTTACCGCTACCTCGAGGGCCGTTCCCTGCTCGACGCGATGGAAGACATCGGCGGGACGCTGACCGAGACGGTCTGCAGGCTTCTGGTGGAGTGCCGCATGGACGTGCTGATGGTGTACCGGTGGAACGATGAGGCCAAGTTGCACCGGGCCATGACCCATCCTCTGGGAATGGTTGCATCCGACGGCGTCTTCCTGGGGAGCTACCCGCACCCGAGAGGGTTCGGCACCCATGCGCTGGTGTTGGCCCGGCTGGTGAGGGAGAAGGGATGGCTGGACTTCACAGACGCGATACGGAGGATGACCGGCATGCCGGCGGCCCGTTACGGTCTCTCGGACCGGGGGGTGATACGGCCCGGCGCCGCCGCCGACTTGGCGGTGTTCGACCCGGCCCGTTTCGAGGACCGGGCGACGTTCCGGAACCCCCGCTCCAACGCGGTCGGAATGGATTACGTGTTCGTCAACGGTCGGGCTGCCATAGACGCAGGCCGCCTGGTCGATACAACCGCCGGCCGGGTGCTGCGGCGACCGGGCTGACCGACCCCGTACGCCGGTGTCCCGGGCGGTGACTAGTTGGGATCCGGGTGGTAACGATGGCCCAGCCGGGCGGCCTTCGTCTCCAGGTACTGGCGGTTGTGCTCGTTGGGGGTCACCACCAGCGGAACCCTTTCTTTGATAGTCAACCCGTAACCCTCGATCCCTCCTCGCTTGACGGGGTTGTTGGTGAGTAGCTTCATGGTCCTGACTCCCAGGTCATAGAGGATCTGGGCCCCCACGCCGTAATCGCGGGAGTCCACCGGCAACCCCATGTGCTGGTTGGCGTCCACTGTGTCCAGCCCCTCGTCCTGAAGGTTGTAGGCGACCAGTTTCGGGAAGAGCCCGATTCCCCGGCCCTCGTGTCCCCTGATGTAAAGAACCACTCCCCGCCCTTCCTCCGCCACCCTGGTCAGCGCCAGGTTCAACTGTTCTCCGCAATCACAGCGGACGCTGGCGAACACATCGCCGGTAAGACACTCGGAGTGGACCCTCACCAACACGTCCTCTCCATTCCCGATGTCGCCCATCACCATCGCCATATGCTGCCGGCCGTCCACCAGAGAGTGATACCCCACCGATTGGAAGACTCCCAGGCTGGTGGGAACTCGGGCGCCCACCACCCGCTTCACCAGCTTTCCTTCGGTCCGGCGCCGGTAGGAAATCAGGTCGGCGACCGATCCGATGAGCAGGCCGTGCTCCTTGGCGAAGCGCTCCAGGTCCTCCAGCTTGGCGACCTCACCATGGTCGTTCATCACCTCGGCGATCACCCCCGCCGGGTAGAGGCCCGCCAGGCGGGCAAGGTCGACCGACGCCTCCGTATGGCCGGCGCGCCTGAGCACGCCTCCCGGCCGGTAGCGGAGGGGGTAGACATGACCGGGCCGGTCGATGTCCTGGGGGCGGGTCTCAGGATCGAGAATCGCATGCACCGTCCGGGTGCGGTCGGTGGCCGAGATCCCCGTGGTGACCCCATGGCGAGCGTCCACCGCCACGGTGAAGGCGGTGCTCTCCTCGGAGGGATATGACTGGGGGATCATGAGGGGTATCTCCAGTTCGTCGAGGCGCTCTCCGATGATGGGCAGGCAGACGATGCCGCTGGTGTGCCGGATCAGGAACCCCATCTGCTTGGCGGTGATCTTCTCGGCGGCCACGATCAGGTCGCCCTCGTTTTCCCGGTCGGGATCGTCCACCACGATCACCATCCGGCCCTCGCGGATTTCTTCGATGAGCTCGGGGATGGTTGCGAATCTCACGTTCTGATCACCAGTAGTTTCTCGACGTATTTGGCCAGTATGTCCACCTCGATATTAGCTTTGTTCCCCACCTTCCAAGAACCCAATGTGGTCGATGCCAGGGTGTGGGGGATCAGGGCGACTTCAAATGACCCTCCGGTGACCGCGGTCACGGTCAGGGCCACACCGTCCACAGCCACCGAACCCTTGTAGACAAGATAACGCTCCAGTTCTTCGGGAACAGACAGAGCCACTCTCCGGCTGTCGCCCTCCGGCTGGATGCCGAGCACCACGCCCACCCCGTCGACATGTCCCTGCACGACATGCCCGTCGAGTCTTCCTCCCAACCGGACCGGACGCTCGAGGTTCACCGACGATCCCTCAACCGCTTCGCCCAGATTGGTTCGGGAAAGGGTCTCCGCCACCGCCTCCACCCGGAACCCCGGAGGCTCAACCGCAACCGCGGTCAGGCATATCCCGTTGACGGCCACCGAGTCCCCTACCTCCAGATCCTCGGTGACTCCCGGCGCCTCTATCGTCAGCCGACTGCCCCGGTCGGTCTCCTCACAGCCCATCACCCGCCCCACCTCGGCCACGATCCCCGTGAACATCAGGCGCTCTCCTTCCGGGGCCGCCACTCTACTCGAAGGTCTTCTCCCACCCGCTGCACATCCTCAATTATGACCTCCCGGGAGTCCAACAGAGTGGAGAATGCTCCCCGCATGACCGGCAGGCCCTCGCCTCCGGCCACCCGAGCCGCCATGTAGAAGACCCCCCGGTCGATCAGGCCTGCGGACCACAAAGCACCTGCCAGCCGCGGGCCTCCTTCCACCAACACCTCCAACAGTCCCCGCTCGCCCAACGCCCTCGCCGCACGGACCAGGTCCACCAGCCCCTCCCCACCTGGGGCGATCACCTGAAGGTCCGGCGGTACGACGTCGGTGGGCTGGGGTGCAACCACCAAGGAACTCCTGTCCCACACCTTGCGGTTGGGCGGCAACCGGGCGCGCCCGGCCACCACCACCGCCAGCGGCTGGGGGCTGCCCCAGCCTTCAAGCCGGACCGTCAGCCGAGGATCGTCGGCCCGGAGGGTGCCGGCGCCGACCATCACCGCATCGGCGGACGCCCGGAGGCGATGACCGTCCCTGCGGGCAGCCGGCCCCGATATCCACTGGGAGGTTCCGTCACGGGCGGCGGTCCACCCGTCGAGGGTGGCAGCGGCCTTGAGGGTGAAACGCGGTCGTCCGGTCCGGCGGTGATGGAAATAGGCTGGATCTTCCGCTTCCACCTCTTCGGTCAACAAGGGCCCGGCCACCTCCATCCCCGCCTCCTCCAAGATGGCCCTGCCGCGTCCCGAGACCCTCCGGTCGGGATCGTCTGCGCCGACCACCACCACCACCACTCCCGAGTTCGTGATCCGGTCGACGCAGGGAGGAGTGCGTCCGGAGTGCGCACAGGGCTCCAGGGTGGTGATCAACGTCCCACCCAGGGCCCGGGGACCCGCTTCGTCCAGAGCCAACGTCTCGGCGTGGGGAGTGCCGGGACCCTGATGCACACCGGTTCCCACCAGTTGTCCGCCGGAGTCCATCACCAGGGCGCCCACCCGCGGGTTGGGGTGGGGACGGGCCCCGGCCGCTTTCCGCAGGGCCCGGCGGAGCAACCGCCGCCGTTCGGCGGTGATGGGTCCCATTCCGGCCTAGCCTCCGCCCGCAGGGGAGGTAGCCGAGGAGATGGCGCTCCGCAACATCCGGACCGCCTCGACCGGGTCTGGACGGGCGAAGATCGCCGTTCCCGCCACGAAGACATCGGCGCCGGCGGCCGCCGCCAGCGGGGCGGTCTCGGGCGTGATGCCACCGTCTATCTGCAAAGCCGTTTCCAGTCCTTCCTCATCTATCCACCGCCGGATTGTCTCCACCTTGGAGAGGGTCTCCGGCATGAACACCTGCCCTCCGAATCCCGGTTCCACCGACATCACCACCACCATGTCGAGTCCGACCAGGTGGGGACGAACCACGCCAGGCCCAACCGCGGGAGAAAGGGCCAGGCCGAATCCCATCCCCAGTCTCCGGGCAAGGGTTCCCGCTTCGGTCGGATCGGGGCAGACGTCGGTGTGCAGGGTTACATGGTCGGCGCCCGCCTTCGCCAGGGCCTCGAACAACCCGAGCGGCTGGCTCACCATCAGGTGGCAGTCGAAGAAGGCATCCACCGCGGGGCGGACCTTCTCGATCACCGGCGCGCCGAAGGTGAGGTTGGGTACGTAGAGGCCGTCCATCACATCGAGGTGGAACATCTCGACGTGACCGTCCACTCCCTCCATCTCCGATCGAAGCTGTCCCAAGTCAGCGGCCAGCACCGACGGGGCCACGCGAATCTTCCTGCTCACGCAGCCAAGACTAACTCTGGGATGGACCGACCCCGGACAACCGTCCCAGCCCGCCGCGGACTCCTCTCGCCCAGTCCGCACCCCGCATGGGGCGCCTTCCTGCCGGCTGGACGACCTCCAAGACCAGGGCCCCGCTTCCGGCGCCGCACCACAGTCCACCCCCCACCAAATCCAGCCCACCGGCATCCAGCGGCGTGGGAGCCTCGGGCGACCATCGGGACTCCAGGATACGCATCCGCGTCTCCCCCCACCAGGCAAAGGCCCCCGGCCGGGGAGACATCGCCCTCACCTGGCGGGCTAGTTCCTGCGCGGGCCTGGTGAAGTCCAGGCGGGCGTCGCCGGCCGATAGCCGGGGAGCGTACGTGGCGTCAGTTTCGTGCTGGGGTGTTCCCGCCAACTCCCCGGAGATCGCCCCGGCCAGGTTGTCGACCAACAGGTCGGCGCCCAAGTGGGAGAGGCGTTCCGTTAGACCTCCCCGGGTGTCCCTCTCGGCGATCGGATGAGTGGCGGCGGCCAACACCGGCCCGGAATCCAGGCCCTCGGTGACGCGCATAAGGCTCACCCCGGTGACTGCGTCTCCGGCGCGGATGGCGGCCGCAACCGGAGAGGCGCCTCGCCAGCGGGGCAACAGCGAAAAGTGGACATTCACGAACCCGGACTCGGCGCGTTCCAACATCGACCGGGTGAGCAGCATCCCGTAGGCGACCACCACCCCCAACCGGAAGGGACCGACCGTCTCCAAGGCCTCTTCGAGTTCGATCCGGTCGGTGGGACAGGCAGTGGCCAAGCCCAGTTCCAAGGCTGACCTCTTGACGTCGGAGGGCGTCTTTCTCCCCGATCTCCCACGCCTCCGGTCCGGACGGGTGACGACCAGTGCCACATCGGCAGTCTCGGCCAGAGCCCGGAGAGCTGGGACCGCAGCCAGGGGGGTTCCCAGGAACACCACCCGCCCCGAGGGTCGAGCCCTCCCGGTTACCCCAAGGCCGCTTCCCTGATCTCCCGCAGTGCCTTTCGTCGCTCGCCGCGGTTGAGCCGGTCCAGCAGCAGCATCCCGTTCACATGATCCATCTCGTGCTGCAGGACCCTGCCCATCAGTTCATCACCTTCGTATGTCACCTCGTTTCCGTCCAGGTCCAGTCCCCTCACCACTGCCACAGCCGGGCGAAGGATGGGCCAGAAGTACTCGGGCACCGAGAGACACCCCTCGTTGTACTCCCACTCCCCCGAGGTCTCCACCAACTCCGGATTGATGACTACCCGAGGTCCCAGTTCATCGTCGATGTCGAAGACGAAGACCCGCCGCCCGATCCCGACCTGTGGTGCGGCCAGCCCCACACCGGGAGCGTCGTACATCGTCTCGATCATGTCGTCCACCAACTTCTTGATCCTGCCGTCAATCTCGGTCACCGGGATCGCCACCGAACGCAGGATGGGGTCACCGAAGACACGGATGGGAAGTACTGCCATGAGTCCCTGATGATCCTACAAGTCAATGGGATCGGCGTCGATCCGTACCGCCAGCCCCCTCTTCCGCCACCGGGAAGCCACAATCCGCATCTCTTCTTTGGCCGCCCAGAGGTTGCCTCCCTCCACCAGCCACCGCAGCCCCGATCCGAACTCCGCCGGGCCATGGACCGAGACGCCACGGGTCCCGAGCCCGCTCATCTCCATCGCAAGCCGGTCGGAGGCTCTCCCCGGATCGGCGCCCCGCGCCTCCACCGCCATCAGCTGACCCTGCGGCGGAAAACCTGCTTCCACGCGGCGGTCCAGCTCTTCCTGGAGAAAGGCGACACTCTCCCCCTTGCGCAAGGCGGAGAGGACCCGGTGGCCCGGAGAGGAGGTCTGCACCATCAACCTGCGTCCGCTTCCCGGAGAAAGGTGTCCGGCCAGGCGGACCATCACCCTGAGCGCCTCCTCCTCCGCCCGGTAGTGGGGGGCATGCAGCAGCCCGTCGGCATCCACCACCACCACCAGTTGGAAGTGCCCGGCCCCCGCGAGGGAGGCCTCGGTGCCCACCGCGATCGGCGCCGGTCCCCCGACCACTCCCACCCGGCTCTCGCCCAGACGCCGCCGGAGTTCACCGCGTACCCGTTCCACCCCGGCGCCCAGCGGTTCGAAGTAGTTTCTCCCACACTTCCGGCAGACACCCAACTCCTTCCCACACCTTTGGCAGGCTGGACCCTTCTCCGCCCGACCGCCGCAACTACGACAGCGGCGCAGCGTGCGGCAGGCCCCGCAGCGCATGGCCGGTGCGAACCCGCGTCGATGGGCAAAGACGAATGCCCCGTTGCCCGAGGTCACCGCCCGCAGGGCGGCCAGGGTCCGAGGATGAAACAAACCATGGTTCCCGGCTTCCCTCCGATTCACAACCTCGATGTGGGACCACAGCCTTCGGCGGCCACGGCCGTAAAAGAAGTCGGGCCCCAGCGCAAGGACATCGACGCTCGGCATCGGCCCCACCGAAGCCAGCACCGCCCCCTCACGGATGCTTCGTTCCCTCAGGATGCGCTGGGTGCCGACCGTCGGGGCACGCCGGCTCTTGTGCGCTCGACGGCCGTCCTCAACCACCACCACCAGGCCCGGGTCGGCCATCGGCCAGAAGGCCACCCCGGGGGTCCCCACCAGCGCCATGCCTCCCCTGGTGGCCAACTGTCCCCAGACCATGGTCTTCTGACGATCCGAATGCCGGGTGCTGGCGCCCAGCACCCGACCGGGAAAGGTCTCCTGGATCAGGTGCGTCGTGCGCTCTTCCTCCAAGGCGGTGGGCACCACCACCATCACCGATCGCCCGGCGCCGAGTGCGGGGCCCAGCAGGGGTCCGACCCATTCGGGGTCTGAGGGGTTGATGAGCAGGCAGCCCGGCCTTCGCCGACGGCCGGCGGCCACGTCCTCCCCAAGCCGGGCCGCCGGATGGTCGCCTCCCAGACTCGGCGAAAGGACCGCGTCCTCCCGTCCCCCGGGGGCCGTCCGGGGAGCGTTGGGCGGAGCGGTCCTCGCCAGGATGGTGGATAGCGGCGTCACATAGTGATGGGCGGCCCACCGGCACACCGCCAGCAGCGGGCCGTCGAAAACCGGCAGGTCACCACTCACAGCGGAGACCGGCTTGAGCTTGTGGGGCGAACGGTCGCCGCACTCCACCACGTATCCGTGAACGTGGGTTCCTCCCAACGGCGCCCGGACCTTGGCGCCCAGGCCGATCCTCCCGGACAGATGGGCGGGGACCGAATACCAGAATCCCTGGTCCACGTCGAAGGCAGCCACCGCCGGGACTACCCGGACGGCGGAGGTCACAGAGAAAGCGCCTCGGCCCTCAGCCGCTCGGCCAGATCGGTGTTCTCCCAGGCAAACCCGGCGTCCTCCCGTCCGAAGTGCCCGTAGAGAGTGGTATCGCTAAACCGCAGGTCCCATAGGCCGAGGTCTTCGATCATCCTTCCCGGCCGAAAACTCAACACTGCCCCCAGGGCCCGCTCCAGCGATTCGAGGGGCACAGTATTGGTGCCGTAGCAGTCCACATGGAGGGAGAGCGGTTCGTGCATCCCTATCACGTAGCTGAGTTGTAGGGAGCACCGGCGGGCCAAACCGGCCGCCACCAGATTCTTGGCGGCATAACGGGCCGCGTAGGAAGCCGACCTGTCCACCTTGGTGGGATCCTTGCCCGAGAGGGCCCCGCCGCCATGCGGTCCGTATCCCCCGTAGGTGTCCACCACCAGCTTGCGACCTGTGAGCCCCGTGTCGGCTGCGGGACCCCCCGCAGTGAACGAGCCCGAATGGTTGATGAGATAGCGCGAGCCTTCCCCCAGGAGGTCGGCCGGAACCACCGGGCGGATCACCTCCCGCTCGATGTCCTCCCGCATAGTCTGGAAGTCCACATCTTCCTGATGGTGGGCCGAAACCACCACCTGGGTGACGCGCGCCGGGCGACGACCCTCGTACTCGACGGTGACCTGCGTCTTCCCGTCCGGGCGCAGGTAATCGAGGATCCCCAGGCGGCGCGTCTCGGCCAGCCGCCGGGCCAGTTGGTGCGCCAGGTGGATGGGGAGGGGCATGAGCGGGGATGTCTCGTCGCACGCGAAACCGAAGATGATCCCCTGGTCCCCCGCACCGATCTCGGCGCCCACCACCATGTCGGAGATCTCCTGGGACTGGGGCTGGATGAGGTTGATGACCTCCACGCCGTCGCAGGGGAACTCGGGATCGCCCGGTCCGTATCCCGCATCGGAGATCGCCTGCCGGGCGGTGTCCTCCACTATTCCGTCGGCGAGGGCATGGGACGTCTCACCGGCAAGTATCACCCGGGAGCCGGTCACCAGGACCTCACACGCCACCCGGGGCCGGGGAAAGCCGGGGAATGCCTCCATCACCGCGTCAAGGATCCGGTCGGCGATCAGATCGGCCACCTTGTCAGGGTGTCCTTTCGCAACAGACTCGGACGTGAAAGACCAGATTCTCGAGCCCAAGATAAACCCTCCGTCAGTCCTGCTGCAGCATAAGGGCGATCTCGTCCCACAATCTCTCCGCAACCCGCGCTTTGGACTGGAGCGGCCAGGACTCCGTCTCGCCAGTGCGCCGGATCAGGGCGACCTGGTTGTTGTCGGATTCGAAGCCCGACCCGGGGATGGTTACGTCGTTGGCGACCATCAGGTCGACGCCCTTGGCCTTGGCCTTCCGGACCGCCCTCTCCACGCCGCCTGTCTCGGCGGCAAATCCGACCACCACCCGGGGACGCTGCCCTCTCGCCAAGACCTCGCCCAGCACATCACGGGTGGCCTCCAACTCCAACATCCTCAGCCCGTCCCCTCGGGCCAGCTTGCTCGCCTGGGCGGTCTTGGGACGAAAATCGGCCACCGCGGCGGTCATCACCGCCACATCGGCCTCCAAGGAGCCGACCGCCTCGGCCATGTCGTGGGCTGAGACCACATCCACCCTCTTCACACCAGGGGGCGAATTAAGGCGAGAGCAGGTGACCAGGGTGGTCTCCGCCCCCCTGCGAGCCGCCTCGGCCGCCACCGCATGGCCCATCTTGCCCGAGGAGTGGTTGCTCAAGAACCGGACCGGATCGATTGCTTCCCGGGTACCCCCCGCGGTCACCACCACCCGGACTCCACGCAACGGGGCCTCGAACATGGTCTCGACCATCGAGAAGACCTGTTCGGGCTCCACCATCCTGCCCGCTCCCTTGTCTCCGCCTGCCAGGCGACCACTCACCGGGCCCAGCACTGCCACTCCGTCAGATCGGAGGGTGACCACGTTACGCCTGGTCGCCGGATGCTCCCACATCGCCGTGTGCATCGCCGGAACCACTGCGATCGGGCAGGTGGCGGCCAGCACCGTTGCGGAGACGGGATCGGAGGCCTGACCATGAGCCAGCCGGGAGAGGGAAGCGGCAGTGGCAGGGACGACCACCACCAGGTCAGCCCACTCGGCGGCCTCCGTGTGGGGACTGACCGAATCGGGAGAATCGAAGAGGTCGGTGATCACCGGGCGGCCGGTGATGGCCGCCATGGTGTTGGCGCCCAGGAATCTGAGGGAAGAGGCGGTCATGACAGCCCGCACTTCCGCTCCACGTTCAATCAGCATCCGGGCCAGAGTGGCCACCTTGAAGGCTGCCACTCCCCCCGTCACCGCCAACAGGACACGGCGGCCCCTGATCATCAGAGTTCGGGGGTCTCGGGGTCTTCGCTCTCTTCGGAATCCTCGGCGGAGCCCAACACCACCTTGCCTTCCACAATCTCCTCCATGGCGATTGTCAAGGGTTTCCGGGCGTAGGTATGCACCTGGGGTGGGATGAACTTTCCGATCCCCTGTCCCAAATGGGCGTAGTACCCCTGTATGTCACGGGCGCGGCGGGCAGACACCACCACGGACGAGAAGCGATTTCCAATCCGATCAACTACTTCTTCGATTTTCATTCTCAAAGGCCGCCTCTCCAAGTCAGTCCGGCGCCGAAGGCTGGTAACGGCTTTCAATTATACGGACCAAAGCCTCCACGGTTCCTCTTGTTTCGGCGCTGGTCACAATCTCGTCGTACAGGTCACCTTGCATCGGCTCGTCCCGCTCGGCCAGGGCCAGGCGACGGTCCACGAATTCGCCTGACGCGCCCCGGGAGCGCAATCTCGCCTCCAGGTCACCCCGGGAAGGGGGTTCCAGCAGCACCGCGACCGTATGGGGAAATATCCGCTTGACCGCCAAAGCTCCTTGCCGCTCGATCTCTAGGACCGCCACCCTTCCCCGCTCCAGGACCTCCTCGACGGCCCGCTGGGGAGTGCCGTAGAAATGCCCATCGTAGGTGACCCACTCCAAGAACCCGTCCCGGCTGACCATCTCCCGGAAGGTCTCCTCGTCCACGAAGTAGTAATCCACCGCGTGGGTCTCGTCCTGGCGGCGCGACCTGGTGGTGAACGAGACAACCACCTCAACCTCTTCCAACTCGGCCAGCTCGGCCAGCGCAGTCGACTTCCCGACCCCCGAAGGGCCGGATACCACCAAAACCAGGCTCGAAAGCTTGGTCAAGACCTCGCGGCGTCTCCTCTCAGGACAGTTCTTTGATCAAGGCTTCCCGCTGGCGGTATCCCAGGCCCCGCAGACGCCGGTTCTCAAGTATGCCTACCCTCGCCATGAGCTGTTGCGTACGTTGCTTGCCGATTCCCGGCAATGACGACAGCACCGCCGACACTTTCATTCCCCCCACCAGTGGATCATCGGTGCGCTCCAATAGCTCGGCGATGGTCACCCGCCGATCGCTCAAGTCCGCCTTGATCTCTGCCCGGCCCTTGCGAACGGCTGCTGCCTTGGCAAGAGCCTCCCTGCGCTGCTCTGAGGTTAGAGGTGGTGGGTTCATGATTCTCCTTATCACCAAATCGGACGGTCAATACTGGTGTGTTAGAAGTTAACACTTCGTAAACCGAACGCGTACCTTACCATTATCGGGGGCCAGCATGAAAAGCCATGCCCTCACAGGTCACTCCCCGAGGACCGCGCTCTGATGGGCAATTACCCAATGTGCGCCTCCGGCAAGGATCTCGGCCATCTCAGCCATGTTCCCCCTTGAGGATAGACGGTCGGGAGCTTCGGCGATTATGGAGAGGCGTTCTGAATTTCCCGAAGCCTGGACTACCACCCCCAGCTCCCGGGCCGGAAAGACGATGCCGTCGGCGGCGCAACGTACCGCGAGTCTGGTGACCCGAGAGACCTGCTGGCCCGGAGTATCCCTGATTCCCAGTCCTCTCAACTCGTCCTCACGGAGCCATCCCGTCCAGGAGGCCGAGACCGTCACCTCGGTGTCCGGATAGTGTCCCCCGGCGTCGACTGCCGCCTCCAAGGCCATCCGGCCGCCCAAACCCGACACGCTCACCCACCGCGCTCCCAGCTTCCCCATGCGCGCCACTGCCCTGGCCACCACCGAGGGCCGCGCCAGGAGGCTCAAGTCGACAAGGATCGGTTTCCCCAGAGCGCACAATGCTCCCACCAGGATCGGACCGCAGTCCAAGATCAAGTCCATGCCTACCACCCAACCGCCCACCCTTCCGTTCAGTTCCTGGGCCGTCCGGATCGTGGCCTCGGCGTCCGCTCCATCCAGCCGGACAAGCACCCGCTCGGCTCCCGAACTCATGGACGCCAGTCTTGAAGGCTACGGGGAATCCCGATGGCGTCAAGGTCCGAGCAGAGTATCTCCGCCGCGGCGCCCGCCGCGGCCAGGGTGGTCATGTAGGGAATGCCCCGCCGGCGAGCCGCGTGGTAGAGTTCCCGGCCGTCGAAGCGGGAAACGTCGGTTCCATAGGTGTTGACGACCAAGGTCGCCTCCCCCGATTCAACCAGGTCCAAGGCCTGCCGGCGCCCCTCCTCCCCCGGCGCCAGGGACTTCACATTCCGGCTGTCCCAGGCTGCGGCCGCTCGATGGTCGGCGAATTGAGACAGGCCACTCCGGGCCCATGCCTGGATGAGCGTCGCTCCCGAAGAGACGTCGTCTTCCGCCAGCAGCATCAGCACCGAACCTTCCTTGACCAACCGGTCGCCCGCACCCAGGAGCGCCTTGCCGTAGGCCGTCTTCCAATCGACCCCGACTCCCATCACCTCCCCGGTGGCCCGCATCTCCGGGCCCAGCACCGGATGCGAACTCGGAAAGCGGTCCCAGGGCAGAACCGCCTCCTTGACTCCAACCATCGGCGACTCTTCCCCAATCCGATACAGGCCTTCGGACCGCAACTCCCGAAGGGAGGCGCCCATCATCACCCGCGCCGCCAGTTTGGCGAGCGGGAGCCCGCGCACCTTGGAGATGAAGGGGACGGTGCGCGAGGCGCGGGGGTTTGCCTCCAGTAGGAACACCTCCTCGCCCTGGACGGCATACTGGACGTTGATTAGACCCCTCACACCCAGGGCCGAGGCCAGAGCGGCGGTCATCTCGTGGATGGTCTTCCGAGCGGGAGGTCCCAGGGTCCGGGGAGGAGTGATACAGGCGGAGTCCCCGGAGTGGACGCCGGCCTCTTCGACGTGCTCCATTATCCCCCCCATCAGCAGTTCATGTCCGTCATACACGGCGTCCACATCGATCTCGATGGCCGACTCCAGGAAAGAATCGATCAGGAGAGGGGCTCCGGCCAGATCGGCTTCATCGACGTTCCCGTACACCTCCTCCAGATACCTTTCCAAGTCATCGGGGTTTCCGATTACCTCCATCCGCCTCCCGCCCAGCACGAACGACGGCCTGGCTACCACCGGGAAGCCCATCTTCTCCGCCACGTGGCGCGCCTCACTCCGGGAGCGGGCCAAACCATGGCGGGGTTGGGGAATCCCCAAGCGTTTGCACAGGACCGAGAAACGCTCGCGGTCCTCCGCCAGATCGATGGAGGCAGGAGAGGTGCCAGAGATCGGCGCCCCTGCCTCGGCGAGCCGCTTAGCCAGGTTGAGCGGGGTCTGGCCGCCGAATTGGACTATCACGCCCACCGGCTCCTCGGCGGCTATCACATCGAGGACATCCTCCACCGTCAGAGGTTCGAAGTAGAGACGGTGGGAGGTGTCGTAGTCGGTGGAGACCGTTTCGGGATTGCAGTTGACCATCACCGTCTCGTATCCGGCGTCTCCCAGGGCGAATGCCGCCTGCACGCAGCAGTAGTCGAACTCGATCCCCTGCCCGATCCGGTTGGGACCCGCCCCCAGCACCACCACCCTGGGACGGGTGGCGGGCGGCACCTCGTCCTCATCCTCGAAGGTGCCGTACATGTAGGGGGTTTGCGCGGCGAACTCGGCCGCACAGGTGTCCACCGTCTTGTAGGTGCGGCGGATCCCCCGGGACAGCCGGGCGCGGCGAACCTCCCCCTCGCTCTTACCCCACAGGTAGGAGAGTTGCGCGTCGGAGAATCCGTAACGCTTGGCCTCTTCCCACAACTCCTCCTGCGGGCCCCGCGCCAGCAACTCTTCGCGAAGCTCGACGATCTCCAGAATCTGTTCGGTGAACCAGGGGTCGTAGGCGGTCAGCCGGGAGACCCTGTCGGGCGACCATCCTCTTCGCAGCGCCTCGCCGGCGGCTGTCACCCGGTCAGGGGTGGGGGTTGTCAACAGTTCAGATAGATCCTCCTCGGTGAGCTTCTCCATCTGCTTGGCGCCCGGATCGGCGCCCAAGCCCATTCGGCCGGTCTCCAGGCTGCGCAACGCCTTCTGCAGCGCCTCCGGGAAGGTGCGGCCGATCGCCATGGCCTCTCCCACGCTCTGCATGGAAGAGCCCAGACGGCGGGGAGTGGCCGGAAACTTGGCGAAGTCGAAACGGGGAGCCTTCACCACCACGTAGTCGAGGGCCGGTTCGAAAGACGCCGGGGTGAGCCCGGTGATGTCGTTGGTGATCTCATCCAGCGTGTAGCCCACCGCCAGCAACGCGGCGATTTTGGCGATGGGAAAGCCCGTGGCCTTGGAAGCCAGGGCGGAGGAGCGAGAGACTCGGGGATTCATCTCGATCACCAGCCGCCGCCCGGTCTCCGGTTCCACCGCGAACTGCACGTTGGATCCCCCGGTGGCCACCCCGATGGCCCGGAGCACCTCGATCCCGTCGTCCCGCATCTCCTGGTACTCCCGGTCCGACAGGGTCTGGACCGGCGCCACGGTTATCGAGTCCCCGGTGTGGACCCCCATGGCGTCCAGGTTCTCTATCGAGCAGATCACCACCGCGTTGTCGGCGTGGTCCCTCATCACCTCCAGTTCGAATTCCTTCCATCCCTCCACCGACTCCTCCACCAGGATCTCAGACACCGGGGATGCCTCCAAGCCCCTGCGCGCCACCTCCTCGAAGCGCCGGGCGTCGTGCGCCATCCCCGTCCCACCCCCGCCCAGGATGTAGGAAGGCCGGATCATCAGCGGGTAACCGAGCCCCGCGGCGATCCGGCGCGCATCCGCCATCGACCTGGCATACCCGGCCCGGGGAGTCTCCATCCCCGCTTCCGCCATCACCTCCCGGAACCTCCCACGGTCCTCGGCGCGCTCGATAGCCTCCATGCCGGCCCCGATCAGTTCCACCCCGTACCGATCCAGCGTCCCCCTCCTCACCAACTCGGCTGTGATGTTCAACGCGGTCTGCCCCCCCAGAGTGGGGAGCAGGGTGTCGGGGCGCTCGTGGTCGATGATCCTCTCCACCACCTCCGGGGTGATGGGCTCCACATACGTCTGGTCCGAGAACTCGGGATCAGTCATGATGGTGGCCGGATTGGAGTTGACCAGCACCACCCGGTACCCCTCCCGCCGCAGCGCCTTGGCGGCCTGGGTGCCCGAGTAGTCGAACTCACAGGCCTGGCCGATCACGATCGGACCCGATCCCACCAGGAGGATGGAACGGATGTCAGAACGGGCAGGCATCTCCGGCTCAGACCCCGCGGTCGATCAGGCGCAGGAAGTCGTCGAACAGTCCCACAGCATCCCGGGGCCCCGGAGCCGCCTCGGGATGGTATTGGACCGCGAACGCCGGGATGTCCCGGCACTCCATCCCTTCCAGGGTGCCGTCGTTGAGGTTCTGGTGGGTGGGGGCTATCGCTCCGAACTCCGACTCCACCACCGCAGGCAGGAGCTCTGGGGTGACCAGTCCCTTCCTGGCGGGAGCCGAGCCGGAGGAGAGTGACCACAGATCGACTGCGAACCCGTGGTTCTGGGAGGTGATCTCCACCCTTGAATCGGAAAGCCGGCGCACCGGATGATTCCCGCCGTGGTGACCGAACGGGAGCTTGTAGGTACCGGCCCCCAACGCCAGTCCCAGCACCTGCTGTCCCAGGCAGATCCCGAACACAGGCGTCTTGCCCAATATCCCCCGCAGGGTGGCTATGACGGCCTTGAGCGGCTCGGGATCCCCGGGGCCGTTGGACAGGAACACGCCGTCGGGTCCGGCTTCCAGGATATCCGAGGCAGACACTCCCGACGGCATCACCCTCACCTCCAGCCCCCGGCGGGTCAGGTGTTCCAGGATGTCCCGCTTGATACCCAAGTCGATGGCGACGACTTTCCCCCTGATGGCTCCGGAGGGCGAGACGGTGTAGGAATCGGTTGTGGACACCCCCGAGGCGAGATCCTGTCCGACCATCACCGGAGCGGCGGCGGCCATCTCGTTCAACTCCCTCACCGACGCTCCCCCACCCATGGCGGCGGGCATCGCCCCGCGCTCGCGGATGTGACGCGTCAATCGGCGGGTATCGATCCCCGCCACCGCCACCAACCCATGCTCGCCGAAGAACTCCGAGAGGTCCCCCTCCGCTCTCCAACTGGAATAACGCCGGGAATAGGCTCGCATCACCACACCGGCGGCGGCGGACCTCCCGGCCTGCGAGTCGAGGGCGGTGACTCCGTAGTTGCCGATGTGCGGGGAGGTCATCACCACGATCTGTCCGGCGTAGGAGGGATCGGTGAACACCTCCTGGTAACCGCTCATGGCGGTGTTGAACACCACCTCACCCACCGTGGTCCCCGAGGCTCCCACCGACCATCCACGGAAAACCTCCCCGTCGGCAGTCACCAAGAGAGCCTGCTCGGCCCGACGGCGGGACGGTAGGGGCCCGGAGGAGGCTGGAACGGGCCGGGCCACCTCATCGGGCCGAATCCTGGCGGCCAGTGTGGCGAGTACTCCGTTGACGAACCGGCCGCTGCGCTCGGTTGAGTACTCCCCGGCGATCCGTACCGCCTCGGAGATGATCACCGCCACCGAGGTGCGGCTGTGGTGACGTAGTTCGTACACCGCCATCCGCAGGACCGTGAGGTCCACGGCAGGCATTCGGGCAACTTTCCATCCCTGGGCCGCTCGCTCGATGAGGTAGTCGATGTTTTCGGCATCCGCCAACACCCCCCGCACTATCAGGGAAGCCTTGGGGAGCTTTCCCTCCAGGAGTTCGTCGTGGCCGGTTCCCGGGCCATCGGACATGGCCATTTCATAGAGGATCCGAAGCGCCTGGTGTCGCGGGTCATCGGAGGAGTCGAAGAACTCGGGAGTCACCTCCGAGCCGGGCTGGCTGTTCACACCCTGGTGAGATACGCGCCGGTGCGGGTGTCCACCCGGATGCGGTCACCCTGGGACACGAAGAGCGGCGTCTTGACACTGATTCCGGTCTCGACAGTCACCTCCTTGGTGGCGCCCGACACCCGGTCTCCCTTTACCGCCGGTTCGGCGAAGGTGACCTCCATCTCCACGGAGGGTGGCAGTTCCATACCTATCGGGCGTTCTCGGTGGAAAGCGATGGTCATGGTCATGCCTTCCACCAGATACCCCGCGTCGTCGCCCACGTCGGCGGGGGCGAGGGCGAACTGGGAGTAGTCCTCGAGATTCATGAAGTGAAAGCCCAGGTCATCCCTGTACAGGTACTGATGATCCCTCCGTGAGATAATCGCCTGAGGTACGTCCTCATCCGCCCGGAAGGTCCGGTCCAGCACCTGGCCGGTCTCCGCGTTCTTCAGTTTCATTCGCACGAAAGCCCTTCCCTTGCCCGGCTTGACGTGCTGATAGGTGACGATGGAAAACACCCCGTCGGGCAGTTCCAGCGCCATCCCTGGACGAACATCATTGGTGGAGATCATCAGCAGGCCGAAGTGTAGAGAATCACAACCCCACCGCTGTCAATCCCGCTTCGAGGTCGTCGAGGGTGACTTCGACCACCACCGGTTTGCCGAAATCCTCCAAGAGCACCATCTTGGGCAGGGATCCGCCCCGTCGCTTCTTGTCCTTTCCCACCAGGTCGACGATCACCGGGCGCGGAACCGGCGGGGAGTCGACCGGCAGTCCCAAGGAGGCGATGATATCCCGCTGGCGTTCCTCGTGAGAGAAACCCGCCTTCCGCGCCGAGATCGCCCCGGCGGCCACCATGCCCACCGCCACCGCGTGGCCGTGCGGTATGCCGGTGGCGGTCTCCACCGCGTGGCCCACCGTGTGACCGTAATTGAGGATCGCCCGGCGGCCCGTCTCGAAGAAGTCGGCGGCCGTCACCTCCGCTTTCACCCGGACCGCCCTGGTCACCACTTCGGTGAGCGAGGCGTCCAGCCTGTCGGATTCCAGGACCTCCACCAGCCGGGGGTCTGCGATGAGGCCAGCCTTCAGGGTCTCACCCATGCCCTCCACCAGGAGCGGACGGGGAAGGGATCTCAGGACCTCGATGGAGATCGCCACCCTCCGCGGATGGCGGAAGGCACCCACCTGGTTCTTTCCCTCCCGGTTGACCCCGGTCTTCCCCCCGATGGCGGCGTCCACCGCCCCCAGGAGGGTGGTGGGGACATACACCGCCTCCACTCCCCGGAGCCAGGTGGCGGCTACGAACCCGGCCAGGTCGGTGGCCGCTCCGCCCCCCACTCCCACGATCGTGTCGTGGCGGTCCACCCGGTGACGGTCTAGTTCCCGGTAGACCTCCTCCACTACCCGGAGGGTCTTGGCCTCCTCGCGGTCGGGTATCTGCACCGTGTGGACAGCCACCGGATCGGCATCCGTCGCCGAAGCATCCTCCGCGATGCGGGAGACCGCCGCCGCGCCCACGCGGGCCGCTGCTCCGGGCTGAGTGAGCACCACCACCCTGGACCGGGGAGTTCGGGGACGGGGAGGAAGCAGAGGAACAGGCAGGCCCTCGGAGACGAGAATCTCGCACTGGTCTCCGATCAGGATGCTTTCCACAGGTTCCACACTTCCTCGGCTACCAGTTCCCGGGTCTTTCCATCCATGTCCATCCGCAGGTGTGCGGCCTCCTCATACAGGTGTTTGCGGGCCTCCCAAATCTCGGTGTAGCGAGCCCCCAGGTCGGCATGACCCTGCAGGAGCGGACGGTTGGCCGTCTTGCCCTTCGCGATCAGAGAGGAGAGCGGGGGGTCGAGCCACACCACCAGTCCGCTGTCCCGCATCAGCCTGCGGCTCTCGCGTTTGAGGATCGCCCCCCCTCCGGTGGCCACCACCAGGCGCCCGTCGATCCGGCAGATACGGCCTACCTCTTCCGACTCCATGATCCGGAAGGCCGGCTCTCCCCGTTCGGCGAAGATCTGCGGGATGGTCATGCCGGCTCGCTCCACGATCTCGTCATCCACATCCAGGAAGGGAAACCCGCTCCGCCGGGACAACATGCGGCCCACCTTGGTCTTCCCGGAACTCATCATCCCGATCAGCCACAGCTTCGGGGTCAGAACCGCTCCACCTTTCTCCAATGGGACCGCCATCCGGCCAACAGGTCCTCCACCGTGTCGCCCCCCACCATCCTCTGCACTTCCTGGGCCAGGACTAAAGCCACCATTTGCTCGGCAACCACTCCCGCCGCGGGGACCGCGCAGACATCGGACCGTTCCCGAAAGGCCTTCCGTGGTTCACGGGTATCCACATCCACGGTGTTCAAGGGACGCATCACGGTGGAGATGGGCTTCATGGCTGCCCGAACCCGGAGGATGCCTCCCAAAGTGATGCCGCCTTCGGTCCCCCCCGCCCGATTGGTCTCCCGGAAATACCCCTCCTCATCCTCGTAGAAGATCTCATCATGTGCAACGGTGCCCCGCCGGGCGGCGGAACGGTGCCCATCCCCTATCTCCACTCCCTTGATGGCGTGGATGGACATCAGCGCCCCCGCCAGCAACCCGTCCAGTTTGCGGTCCCAGTGGACGTGGCTGCCGATGCCGGGCGGCAACCCGTAGGCCAAGACTTCCACCACCCCGCCCAGGGTGTTGCGGTCCGCCTTGGCCGCTTCGATCTCGGCCACCATCGCCGCTTCCGCCCGGGAGTGGAACACCCGTACCGGCGACAGGTCGATGGTCTCCAGATCGGAGGGCACCGGGAGGGGATGGTCGGGAGCGGAGGCTTCCCCGATCGCCACCACATGGCTGAACACGCTCACGTCCAGCGCCGCCAGCAGCACCTTGCACAGGTACCCGACCACGGTCCGGGCCGCGGTCTCCCGCGCCGACGCCCGCTCAAGGATGTTGCGGGCATCGTGGGTGTTGTACTTGATCATCCCCGCCAGGTCGGCATGCCCCGGGCGGGGGGTGGTCATTCGCCGGCGCGGCTCACGTCCGGGGAAGGGGCTCATCTCCTCCTCCCACTTGGACCACTCGGTGTTGCGGATGACCACCGCCACCGGGCTCCCCAGGGTGTAGCCATGACGCACCCCTCCCATGATCTCCAGTTCGTCCTTCTCCAGCTTCATCCGGTTCCCTCTCCCGTACCCCATCCGCCGGCGCGCCAATTCCCCGGCCAGGTCCTCGGCGCTGAAGGCCAACCCGGCCGGCACACCCTCCAAGATGGTCACAAGCCCAGGGCCGTGGGACTCGCCTGCAGTCAAGAACCGAAGCATGCCCCAGATGCTACCTGCCAGTAGGCGGCCATCCATTGCAGGCTTTCTTCCCAACGGCCACCAGCACCCGGCCGGAGCTTCCACAAACGCGCAGTCTCAAGGCAGCAGCATCGCCCACCAAGAACCGGCAACTAGATGTCCTTCCCACAGAGGTGGTTTACAAGTCGGGTGATGGGTGGTTGGTCTC
>JAPPLW010000040.1 GCA_028819345.1 bacterium
GCAACTGGGTACTTTCAGTGATCAGGTGTGAGCACTTTCAGTGATCGCCATCAGTGCGACACTTGACAGGCTGGGGATGACCCATACTGGCTGGGAAGGGGCAGTTGAGGACATACGACCCACCCCTTGCGCCCTCAAAACAGTGATCTCCTCCCGCTCACAAAACGACAGGTAACGACCATACAAAGAACCAAGCTCCATCGAGGGCATGCCACCACCGTGTCGGAACCACCTACTGCCCGTTGCCTGCGAACACACCAACAGCGATCGCAGCCTCCTTCGCTGGTCACCCCCTTCGCGATCTCACGCCAAACCTCCCTCCGAACCGACGGCGCCCCCGGCGACTTCATCGGCGACCGACCCGTCAACTCCTTCATCCATCCAGCTGGCCTGCCCATCAAGTACCTCCATCCCAAGATGTTGCGACGACCAGTTGAATCACCCACGTAACTGGTTCTAGAGGAGATGAGGCTCATGTCAGTAGACAGTGTTGTATTCGGTGGGGGTGGACACCGCCCGTCGAGTGTTGGGCTCGTCGCCGTTTCGAACCGGTGCCACCCGTTATGAACAGTTGGGTGACTGGCTGGGTTCACACGGCAGCGTTGCCCGGGTCGGGATAGATGGCACCGGTAGCTACGGTGCCGGCTTGGTCCGTCACCATATGAGCATTGGTGTGGAGGTGGTGGAGGGGGAACTGTCCCAACCGCCAGCTCCGCCGCCGATTTGGCAAGACTGTTGGCAAGACCTATACCACCGACGCACAGGCCGCAGCGCGGGCTGCTCTGAACGGGCAGGCCAGCGGGTTGCCAAAAGCGGCGATGGACCAGTCGTGGGGATCAGGATGCTGTCTGTGGCTCGTCGTTCGGCGATCGAGGCCCGTACCCAGGCCATCAACCAGCATGCGCTGGTGGAAACGGCTCCCGCCCAGGTCAAAACACCACCTTACGGGTCTTTCACCCAAAGCCCGCGTCAAGGTGGGTGCCGGGTTCCGGCCGGGTACTGCTGACACCACTATCAGACACCCCAAACAAGCCCTACCACTGCTGCCCGCCGCTAACCAGACCCTTACCGCAGAAATCGGAGGACTCAACACTGAGATCACCCGTCTCTGCGCCCAGGCCAACCCCGCGCTGTTAGCCACCCCCGGTATGGGTCCTGACATCGCCGCCGCGTTACTGATCACAGCGGGTGACAGTGACGGCGATCACCGATAGTGCCCAGTCTCGATCAGTTGTTCCCCACTTTTGCGGAGTCGTGGAGTGCCCCCACTTTCCCGGAGTCGACATATTTGAATTGGTGGCGTGACCGACCCTGGAAGGAGGGTCTTCATGCCCTATCGACATCCACCCGAGTTCCGTCGCAGGGTGCTTGACCTGCTCGCGGCTGGAAGGTCAGTTGCTCTGCCGAGACGTGGCCGGAGTGTTCGACGCGCTGTTGATGGGTTGTTGTATTCTGTTAGATGGTGTCTGTGTCTGGTGGGTGGGATCCGGCTGTTGATCCTGTTTTGTGTTCTCCTTATGAGGAGCCGGATCGGTTTTGGAGTTTGGACGAGTCGGGTCGGGTTCTGGCGGGTGTTCCTTGGCGGGTGGGTCGGCGTGATCCGGTGTTGGTTGGTACGGCGCCGGCGGATCAGAAGTTGGGTGTTCAGCAGGCGGTGTTGGAGTTGGGTGTTCGGCGGCGTAATGATTTGGTGGGGGAGATTCGTGATGCGGTGTCTGAGTGGCGTGCCGGTGGGTATGGGGGTGTGACGGCTACGACGCGGGTGTTGTTGCATCATTGGGCGGATGCGGAGGGTCCTTTGTTGCGTTTGTTTTAGGGAATTATAGCTAAAAGTTGACGGGGTGGGGTTACAAGCATGTAAGCTAATGAGACTGGGAGGTCGGGTCCACCCGTTCGCTGCCGGTTGCCCGGCCTCCCTTTCTCTGTTGGGCAGAAGGCGTGGGGCTACCTTCCTGTTCTCCACCCCCCACAGGGTGAAGAATCCTAAGTCTTGGAGGTTGCGGTCTTGATGTTAGACCGCTCTGGTGGTTTGGTGGGCCGCAGTAGTGCTTTGGCTACCTTCTCCGGTGTCGTTCCCGGCGGGTAGCGGAACCGCTTGCGTTTGGTGGGATGCAAATGCTTGTCCTTTCACCCGGTCATACTAGCACAGGGCCTATCCGATTTGGAGTTTGGAGCGTAGGTATTCCATGCCCCGGTCTCCCTTCACCCGGTTGCAGTGACCGCAGAGCAGCTGCAGGTTGTCGGGGTGGTCAGTGCCGCCCTTCGCACGGGCGATGATGTGATCCACTTCGAAGTGGTGGGGTTTGAAGTGCTCCCCACATCCGGCGCAATCTCCGCCTTGGGCACCGTACAGGGCCTGCCGGTGGGAGCGCGGCAGGGGCAGGTCTCCCAGGTCCGTCCGCTGGGGGACGTCCTCCCTGTGTGTGATATCACGAAACAAGCCCTGCCGATCCTCAATACGGGAAACAACAAGTTCCGCCGCCTTAGCAGAGATGTCAATACCGACCCAGGAGCGGCCCAAGTCATCGGCGGCGACCATCGTCGTCGCACACCCACAGAACGGATCAAACACTATGTCATCGAGATGGCTGGACGCCTTGATAATCCTCTCCAACAACGCCAAGGGCTTCTGAGTCGGATAACCAACCCTTTCGGAGGCCCAATTGATCACGGGCTTAATGTCGATCCACCAGTCATTGACCGGGGTTCCATCCCGGTGATATTCCGTTTTGCGCGTGCCCCCGCGATCTGTGGCTCGATGTCCAGTTGTGTTGTGTGGTCCATAGGGACGACGCTGAACGTTGTAGGTCTGCAGACCCTCCTCGCTGGAAAACCGCAGGATTATGTCGTGTTTCCGGGGGAAATCCCTGCGGGGGATCCCCCCCCCCAGCGTATGCCCAGATGATTTCGTTGCGGAAGTTCTGATGTCCGAAGATGGCGTCCATCATCACCTTCAGGTAGTGCGACATGGTGGGGTCGCAATGCAGATAGATGCTCCCGGTGGGTTTCAATAGGCGGCGCATCTCCAACAGGCGGATCGCCATGTACACCAGATACGACTTATAGGACGGAGCAGCGGCTGCCTGTATTGATCTCCACAACTGGGGGTGTTTCCCTTCGATGAGGTTCAGCCACTCCACATCCAAGTCGGTCAAGGTCCAGGTGTCTTTGAACGCGGCACCAGCAGCCTTCGATCCTATGGGAGCCGCGTAGTTGGCGTGGCTGTTGAACGGCGGATCAAGGTAGATGAGATCGACCGATGCGCTGTTCATGCCGCGCATGATGGGTAGGTTGTCCCCGGTCCAAACTGTCTTGTCCCCCCAGTTCGGGACGCCCACTTAGGCGGTGAGATCGTGGTACAACAGTCGCCTGCCGACCATTCCCGCGACGACGGCTCGCATCTGCCAAATCGTGTCCAACTCTCGGATGTTGTGACGGCCCGCAAATTCGTTGACGTACCGTTGCAAGTGCTTCGGGCTCATCTGGTGATAGGTGCCGTGATACCCGCGTTTTAGCATCGCCCAAAAGCTCTCCACGCCGTTGGTATGGGCCATGCCCCGCACGAATTCGCCCACGCTGTGGCGCACCGCTTCGTGGTTGCGGCGGCCCCGGTATGCGCTGGCCCCGTCCGTGTACACCATCGCCTCATCATCAGCGTGGGCATCCACGAACGCTTGGAGGGCGCGCCGGTCCGTCTCCGATATGACAGCCGCCGACACCCGATTCGTGGCCCGGTCCTTCGCTCCGACCACGGCGGTTTTCCCCACCGGACCCCGCCCAAGATGCTGACGCTTCACCGCGTGCTTGTTCTTCTCCAACCCCCCTATATACGTCTCATCAATCTCGACCGGCCCCTCAAATGGGGTGTCATCCGCAGTGAACGCCTCCCGGATGCGCTGCTGCATAAACCATGCCGTTTTCTGACACACCCCCAAATCACGATGCAACTTCATCGAAGAGACGCCCTTCAAACTGGTCACATCCAAATAGATGGCCCACACCCACTTTTGGAGGGGGACTTTGGAGGATTCCAACACCGTCCCCGTCCTCACCGAGAAATAGTGGCGGCCCGCCGTGCACCAGTAGGGCATGGTCTTGTGGCTGGCTTCACGGGTGCGGTCCGATCCGCACCGCGGACAGACTCGTTTGTCGCCCCAAATCTGGGCCTCGAACCACTCCCGCGCCGACTCCTCCGTGGGGAATTTCTCCGCCAACTCCAACAAACTTATCCCCACCCTGTGGGATTTACCTGGTGCTCTCATCTTTCACCCACCTATGATACCCTCCCCCAGTGACAAACCGTCAACTATTAGCTATAATTCCCTTGTTTTATGCGCAGCGGGAGGCTGTGGAGACGATCATTTGGCTTCGGGAGGTGGCGACTCGTCGATCGCCGCTGCGGCGGAGGTTGGAGGAGGAGAGCCGCCGGTTCAATGATGGGCTGGTTCGGTATTGCTCGAAGATGGCTACTGGTACGGGTAAGACCACGGTGATGGGGATGTTGGTGGCGTGGCAGACGTTGAACGCCACTCGGACAGCGCGGCGTCGGAATTTGGTTCATTCTGAGCGGTTTTTGGTGTTGGCTCCTGGGCATACGGTGCGGGAGCGCTTGGAGGTGTTGAGACCGTCTCATCCCGACAATGTGTATGACGAGATGGGCCTGGTGCCGACGGATAAGCGGGCTCGTTTGAACCAGGCGCGGGTTTCGGTGGTGAACTTTCAGGCGTTTGGTCGCCGTGACCTGTTGGATTTCGCTCCGGGTCGGCGTTTGATGGGCTCGGATGCGGATCACATGCGGGAGACCAGAACCCAGGCGGTGCAGAGGGTGGTCGGTGACCTGCTATCGGGTGGAGGGTACGGCAATCTGTGTGTGATGAACGACGAGGCGCACCACTGTTACAACCCCGATGGCATGGTAAACGGTGGGGTCGGGTCGGCTGGTGGGGAGGGTGAACAGGCGGCGGTGTGGTTCAACACCTTGCGAACCCTGCGGGACATGGGCGCTTTGGGACGGGTAGGGGAGTACGGGCAGGAGTCGACGGTGTTCGACTTTTCGGCTACTCCGTTCTGGATCAACATGGCGGGCCGTGCCGAACCGGACCAGTTCCAGTGGGTGGCTTCGGAGTTCGGCCTGATGGAATCGATCGAGTCCGGTTTGGTGAAAGTCCCGAGAGTACCCATCGACGATGACAGCACCCGCGACGAGACGGTGTGGCGCCGTTTGCACAAGAACACTTTCCCCAAGGACTTGAAAGGACAGCGTGGCTTGCCGGAACCGTTGAACGGGGCCCTGTCGGCGGTGGCTGCAGATTGGAAACGCACTTTAGATGTGTGGCAGGAGGGGGGTCAGCCTACTCCGCCGGTGTTGATCGTTGTAGCGAACAACATCCGCAACGCCGAAGCGATCTTCGATTACATAGCCGGCGGTTATGGCGATGACGGCTCTCCCCGGCGTGGAGCGTTCCCCGAGTTGTCGAACATCGACGAGAACGGACAGTGGTACGCCTCCCCACGTACGCTGATCGTGCATTCCAAGTTCGGGAAGGAGGACACCGTTCCCCCGGCGTTGAAACGTCGCCTGGCCGAAGCAGCAGGCATGACACAGAAGGACGCGGAGACGGCCGTGCGGATCATGTTGAACACGGTCGGGAAACAGGGCCGTGAAGGTGCCCCGGTCCGTTGTGTGGTGTCGGTGAGCATGCTGACAGAAGGGTGGGACGCCCGGACGGTTACCCACATAGTCGGTTACCGACCGTTCGTCACCCAGCTGTTGTGCGAGCAGGTAACCGGCCGGGCGTTGCGCCGCACGGCCTATGACCACTTCAGACCGGCCGATCCGGACGGACGAAGGCGGCTGGTAGCGGAATACGCCGACGTGGTGGGTATTCCTTTCGAGTTCATGCCCGCCTCGGACTCTCCAACGCCACCGCCCGATCCGAAGCCCCGCACCCGTGTTCAAACGGTGGCGGACAGGGAAAGCCTGCGGATGGTATGGCCTCAAGTGGCCGAGTATCTGACCCGCGCCGAGCAGGTCCGGTTCCACCTCGACCCCGCCCGGGTATCACCATATCGGATGGGTGACCCGTGGCATCCCACCATGACCTTGGTGAGGGGAGTGGCAGGCGAAGAGCAGATCCTCGGGCAGGATCCGACAGCGAGACAGCAACGGACCGCCCACCTGGAGGTAGCGGCCCGTCTGGTCCGCCGCCTCCAGACCAGCGAAGCAGCCGACGTTGACGGCTCGGGAGAGATCGAACTGTTCCGATCCGCCTACCGAGCCGTTCGGGACTGGGCCACTCACCCCGCAGTCGACTGCCATCCCCACTACCCGGCGCTGGCCGCTGCAGAAACCATCGAAGAAGTATGCGACCGGATCCTGAACGCCTGCGTTTTCGGGAAAACACCACCGGTCCGGTTCGCCCGCCTAGCCCGGCCGGTCGGACTCCTTGACACCAGCAGAGTGGATTTCGAAACCACCCTCGAGCACATCCACCCGACCATCCGCTCGGAGCTCTCCCACGCCGCCTGCCACTCCACAATCGAACTGAGGGTTGCCGAACTCCTTGACCAGGACTCCCGCGTGGAGCGATGGGTGCGTAACTTTCAACTGGGATGGTCCATCCTGTACCATATGGAGGGAGCGTGGCGCCGGTACGAACCCGACTTCATAGCACGCCTCGACGACGGAACGAACCTGATAGTCGAGTGCAAAGGACTCGTGGACGACAAAGCTGAAGCGACCGCACGATGGACACGCGACCATTGGATACCCTCTATAGCAGGAACCAGCGAACTACCAGACGCCCTCCGCCGCTGGTCATTTCGGATGATCCGCCCCAGCCAAACCGTCGCCCACGACCTGCATCAGGCGATCAAGAGCGCTCTAACCGACATTGGAGACTACCAATGAGCCCCCGCGGACAGTCGAAATCAACTCCACCAGGTACTTCCGTCTACCGTCACAAGGCCGCCTAGCTGTACTTCCCAGGGACGTGGTTGACAGTTTGGTGTTTTGATGTGGGAGGGCCTCCCTGGTTTGATTCGTGGGTGATTGATATCCGCGAATCCAGGAGGCCCTCATGGGAAACTCTAAAGCACGGTTGACACCGTTTGGTCGAAAGTTGTTGGTGGATCGGATCCTGGTGCATGGTTGGCCGGTGGCTCACGCCGCCGAA
>JAPPLW010000055.1:0-3657 GCA_028819345.1 bacterium
ATCTGGACCCACCTCCAACCACCCAAACCCACCCAAACTTGACATAGGAGCTCACGTTTCTGCGCACTAACAGCGAGGCGCCCGGGATCAGCAGGCTCCGCACTTGAGACCGAATCTGGTATGGTGCAGCTGCTCCGGCCAGGTCGGTGCCTTTGGAAGCGGTTCCCCCGCACAGCGGGGGATAGACCATACACAAGAAAGGACTCCTAGGATGCCCCACACTGGTGGGGATAGACAATGCGAGAGGTTCTTGCTCAAACGGCCACGGCGGATTGCTCAACACATGCAGGGACAAGGTTCTGTCTTGTCCCTGCTCGCACCTGGGGCTGGCCCCGCCTGTGTGCCGGTTCACCGTTCCCTCAGCCAACTGCCGAGGCCTATGAACAGCTGGCAGACCAGAAATTGTTGTAACAAAATGTGGGGTGTCGGCAAATCCACGTAGATGCCTAGCATCTAAAGGACGGATCTTTTCCTTCGTGTCCCGGAGGTGTTGGTCTGTTGGTTCGGCCGGGCTCTTCATGTGCATGGAGAGTCCGGCTCCTTTTCGAATTAAGCGTTTAGCACCCCTAATTGGATTTGTCACCTGTTTGTTGACGCAGCCCCGGTTTGGGGGCCAGCGGCCGCACACAGGAGGGGACAGGCTTTGGACCGGATCGTCCCGTGGAGGGGTGTTGGCGGTGGTGGGGGTGATGGAAGGACAACCGGTGGGGGCTTTCAAAAGGGCTCCGAAGTGGAGTGGTCCCTTGTGCGGCCACCCGCTCAGGTTCGGGACTGTGCCCGTGGGACGGCCGGGATGTGATTAACCGGTCAGGTTTGTCTCCGGGAGTCTCGTTCATTGGTTTCGGTTCTTTCCGCAGGATGTTCCCACGCCCAAAGACGGTGCGAAGTGGGCTGTGTATCCCTACGTGCACCAAAGATCTGGCCGAGGGGCGTTTTTGGGAGTTCCTATGTAGGAACTTGTAGGAAAGTCTCGGATCCTGACACGGCCACATGTTGTTGCGGCAATGCCGCCCACAAGGCGTTCCGATCTTTTGTCGCCGCATATCCGTGACGCATGTCATCAATAATTCTGGTTTCGACTGTTAATGGCACAGATACACCAGGTGAGACATACAATTGGAGACCGACGGATTCTACATAAAGGGCATCACTGCATTTCAAAGAAGTTCGTCGCATCTCGTTTTTTCCCAAATACACCTGCATGTGGTTTTTCTTAATGTCATAGTCATTGGATAGTGTTATATTGTGAAGACAAACAACTACACGCTGAAGGGAAATACAAGATGATCTCTATGAGAAACATCAAAATGCTGACAGTCGCCACGGCACTGCTGTTGCTCGCCGTGGCGTGCGCCGACGACACCACGACTGACACGACCCAACCTGTGTTGGAGTCCGTGACCGCACCATCGACTACAACCGTTACTGCTGACACTGCCGAAGATGATGCCGTCACTGACGAAACGATCAACATCGACACAGACGAAACAGCTGAGGAAACAACCGAAGCGAAAGACGACAAGACCGAAGGAGCTGAGGAAGCCACTGAGACGACCGACGAAACCACAGAAGACCCTGGCGAGGCGGCCGAGGCGACCGACGGTACGACCGATACCGGCACAACCGAAGAAGGTGTAGCGACGGAACCGGTCGAGGATGAAACAGACGGGGATTCTCAGGAAATCGAACCCGACGACAAACCCGAACCTGTTGAAGAACCCGAAGAAATCCTAATCGAGCGGGTGGTCGTTTGGGAAGGGGTAGATTCTGAGGAAAAGTGTTTGGTAGCGGGTGGGAACTGGGCCGACACTCACTGCGAGTATTGGGTGTTCGCCGATCCCGCTGATGCACTAGTCGACACGTATTGGCATCCGAGTCTGATGGACGACGCCTACCGGGCTGTCGCTCCGGAGACAGTCGAAGCTGACCATTGGGAGACTTTCGAGATCGGCGGGCCTTGGGGCTTTTACAACTACGTGTCGTTTTTCCATTTCGACGCGGCGGGCGACGACGGGGAAACCCAGTTGCGGGTCCTTCGCCAGGTGTCTCAGTACGCGGTGCGTTGGGCGTTCATGTATTCGACCGACTGGGTGTGGTTCCCCTACCGCTACGACGTGTCATGGGACGACCAGCCCGACACTGTCGTCGTGGTCGGAACCTATCCGTTGGGAGAGAAACGCACTTTGAGAATCCACGTGGACCCGGAACAGCGGCAAACGTTGGACCTTGACCAGCCGTTGCCGCTGCCTCCCCCGATTCGCCCGACCACGCCCTTCGCCGAACCCCGTTGGTGGGACTCGGCCGTCGGTCTTGGGCGGGATTGCCCACCGGTCGAGGAAATCTGGGACGGGTACGGCACCGAAGTCACCGACCCGTGCACCCTCCAAGCCATCGAAACAGCGGTGGACTGGGCGTGGAGAGGCGACGCCGATTGGCGGCAGAGTGCCATTCGCGACGGACACGCCCTGATTGATTTCCTCCAAGAGTTGGAACACTTCGAAGACCCCTACGAAGACGCTGTTTTGGGTCACGACTCGAGGATCGACGGGGCGGTCTCGTTGCGAGACATCAAATGGGCGGGACAGTGGCCTGGTGCGTCCATGATCTCTCTCGAATGGGACGTTGCTTATTCATACCGGGAGTTCACCCCGGAGGAAAACACAGCGAGAAAACGCTACTACGACGCCCTCTTGGACCGAGGCATCGAGGTACACGAGGAATACCTGAGAGACGACCTGACTCTGGACGAAGAGGATTGGGGCTGGGTTGGGGCGTTGATCGTGCGAACCCACGACGGCACGTGGAGAATGTCCCAACGGTCTTTCTGCTCGTGGTACGAGAGAGTGATCAGAGTTGACCGGGAGGACCTGTTATGCCATCCCGAAGACCCGACGCCGCAGTTTCCCGACTCGGCATTCTTCGATACCGACCTGTACCCGCCGAGCCACAAGAACTACTACGACGACCCCCGCACTAGTTGGCCCCTCCAGTCTTTGCCTCACCACGACCGCGGGCAGCCCAGACGCACCGGCCTATACGAAGGAGTACCCCCGTCATGACCGCAGAGCAGACATCCCGACGCAACCCCATAGCAACGATCCTGTCAACCGCTTTGGGTGTTTTGGCGCTGTCTGCTCTGATCATCCTCGTCTTCGACCTGCCCGCTGACGCCGGTCCTCTGAGATGTGCCGCTTGGAACCCGCCTCCTCTCAATGACTGCGCTTACTACGACCACCAGCATCCCCATGCCACCACCACCAGACGCGTCACCACCACCCGATGGAGACCGCCGGCCACCACCGCCGCACCGACCACCACCCGACCGAGCAGACCCACAAATCCGCATGGACCTGAGGGAAATCAGTGCACCGGCGGCAACTGCGACGACACAGTAGGCAACTGCGGTTACGGATATCACTGTCCGCCCGCCACGACCAGGGGGCGGGGGCGGGGCGGGGGCGGGGGGGGGGCGGGGGGGGGGGGGGGGGGGGGGGGCGGGGGGGGGGGCGGGGGGGGGGCGGGGCGGGGGGGGGGGGGGGGGGGGGCGGGGGCGGGGCGGGGGGGGGGGGGGGGGGGGCGGCGGCGCGGGGCGGGGCGGCCCGCCGGGGGGGGGCCGCGGGGGCCGGGGGGCCCGCGGCCGCGACCACGCTGATCGGC
>JAPPLW010000055.1:3667-6950 GCA_028819345.1 bacterium
GCCACGACCAGACCCACAACCAGGCCCACCACCACTACCCAGGCACCCACCACGACCCAGGCACCCACCACGACCCAGGCACCCACCACGACCAGACCACCCTCCCAAACCAGACCCCCTTGCCCATCCGGGAGCCATCGCCACTCTGAATACGGGGTGGGTTCCGGTTGCCACACTCACTGTTCCGATGGCTCTCATCGTCCCTGCACTACCACCACCACGACCCATGGACCCACCACCACGACCCATGGACGCGTCACCACTACCCGAGGAACGACGACGACTCGCAGTGGTGTGAGCAACCAGCCGTGCAGGCCGGGGCAGCATCGTCATGCCAGTCACAACTATTGTCACAGCACGAGCATCACCCATGGAACGACTACGACGCGGCGTGCGACTACTACGACCCGGCGTGCGACTACTACTACGCGGCGTGCGACGACTACGACTCGTCAGGATCCTCGTTGTTCAACTGGTGAGCATTGGAACGCAGCGACTAGCAGTTGCCATTCGAATCATGACCCTCCGACGTGTGCCAACAACTGGGAACGCACTTATGATGTTCACGACCCGAGCGACGGCAGTGGTCACATAACCGCGGTTGTTACCGAGTGCGGCACGAACACTCCGTTGCCTCCGAACCCTCCGACGTGTCCCACGGGTCAGCACTATCACAGCATTCCCGACGCCTGTCACCAACACGACCCGAACCCTCCGTGTCATCCCACCCAGTACGTGTCGTATTTGCGCCACCTCAACAACCGCAACGACCACTTTTACCGCGTTAAATATCCCTGCCCGACCACCACAACCACGACGACAACCACTACCACCACTACCACGACTACTACGACTGTGCCTCCTACAACAGTGACAACCCAACCGGCAACGACGACTACTACTACGATTCCGTTGGGTACGGGTTTGACCTGTGGAACAGTTCCCCAAACCCAAATCGACAGGATCAAGGGAGAGTTCGGGTGGGACTCTCACTTTCCCGCCCCGAGCACGGTGTGGGCTGGTGATGCCATACCCCAAGGCCTCTTCTCGGGTGGGCTGTTCGTCACTTCGGACAAAATGAGTTCGGGTGCTGCTGCCGAACCCACTATCTGGCCCGTGTACCCTGCTACGGCGGCGACGGTGACAGACGACCAGGGTTGTGTGTGGGAATCCCAAACTGTGCGGTCTTCGTGGCGGGAATTGTTCGTGTGGAATACAGCCGACCAAGCAACCATCAACAACATCATGCCGTCGTTCATGACGCGGTGGAACAACCTCACCGCCGACGAGCGGAACACGATCCGCACCAGTCATGTGCATGTCGGGTCTTCGTTTCCCGACTGTCCGACAACCACTCTCAATCCCGAAGCCGATTGCGGTTTCTATTTGGCCCATCCGGCCGTGTGGGCATGGCAACTACAAGTCATGTTCGAAACCGACGACCAGGGCGTCGTCGAGCGGGACTGGTTGACTCTCCACGAGGGGGCTTCGTATCTGGTCAGGTTGATTGATTACGCCAACCACCTAACCACCAACTAGTGGTGCGCCTGTCGAACAAACAGTCTCGCACCGGTTTTGCTGTCGTCTTTCCTGATGTCCCTCGCGAGATCGTAGTGTTTGTTATCTTCCGCTCCATGCGGCAGGAAGAGTTGTTACAAACACTTGATCCACCCGGTGCTTCCACTGAGGAAGCATCAACCCACAAATAGGGAGGCCATCTGGTCAGCTGCACTGTCACGCCCCCCACATGTAAAACGCCTGGGGGAGTCTGATGATCGCCGGCATCAGGATCAGCAGGTTCTTCAACCTCCCAGAGGCCTTCTAATAGGCTGGGATGCCGTGTGGGATGGTTCTACCATCCCGGGTTGAGCAACAGAACAGGGGACTGTGTGGCACGCTATAAGGATCGCCCGATTGACTTGGGAACCTTGGTTCCTCGTTTCGACTCGGAGCCTTTCGGAACGCATGTTCGTAACGCCAATGCTCTCATCGAGCGTATGGCGGAAGAAGGGAATGGGCTGTTCGGCCACGACTCGCCTCAGAGCCGAAGATGGAAAGAGGGCTGGGAGGAGGTGAAACAGCACATCTCCCGGCTCGGCCAAGCCGACCGGGAAGAAGTGCCCACGGTGTTGCGGGAGTTCATTCACACCTGGGAGCACCTAACCGAACGCATGGATCAGATGATGTTCGGCCTGAGCGACAGCCCTGACACCGAGTCGGACACCGGGATGAATGCCTCCCAAGTGTGGGCTTGGACGGAGTTGACTTACAGAGCGGCAACGTATGCGATCGTTTCTGCTTACATCCCCGACAAGCAGGAAACCAGCATGGTGCGGATAGCAATCAACCTGGCAACGAGGAAGACAACTACAACGTGGGAGCGGATCAAAACAGCGAGAGTGCCAAGGAAGTACCGCCATGCCACCAAAAGGCTATGAAAGAACAAACCCGCGGAAATGCCCCGGCAAACTCGTAGATTCCCAGCGATGTGTGAACAGGAAACAACAGCGGCTTTTCGAGGAGCGATTGGCCGCGGCGGTGGTCCAAGCGGCGAAGGGGTTGGGCTACGACGACCGGGAGTGAATAGAACCCAAGGGCCCCGCCAAGGCCAAAGGGGTGGAGCCTGTTCCTGGGCCAATGGTCCGAGTCCGATGTTATTTCTCAGCCAGGTTCCCGATGCCCACTGGGAGGGTTATGTCTAAAACTGCCCTGACTTGCGATGACTCAGGTAGCCTGGTCGTTCCCACAGGCAGGGTGGAATGGGACCGGTGGGTGTCGGCCACTCGGACCCGTAACCATGTTTTGGGTGATCCTTTGCTGGATTGGCTTGACCGCTACGGCCAGGTGAAGGGGTACGAAAAGGATCGACCCGATCCCAGGACCGACTATCTTCGTTTCATTTTCCGCAAGGGACGGGAGTTTGAGACCCGAGTGGTTGACCATTTGAGACGGGTTCACCCCGGCGGGGTGCGGACTGTCGTGTCCCCGGATGCGTCCCCGTCAGACAGGGCTTCTCTCGCGGTGGCGGAGGCCACTTGGGACGCCATGGTTGAAGGTACGCCCATCATTTACCAAGGGGCGTTGCGAGACACCCGCCATCGGGTGTACGGCTCTCCGGATCTGTTGATTCGCAGCGACATTTTGGTTTCTTTGTTTCCGGGCTGTTTGGATTCCGAACTGGCCGCTGTCCCGGCGGCGGATCTGGGCATCGGCGACTGTCACTATGTGGTTGACGGCGATCATCGAAAGTGCCCAGAGTCGATCACCGAAAGTGCCCAGTCTG
>JAPPLW010000018.1 GCA_028819345.1 bacterium
CGACAGGACGGGTGGCCGAGTGGCTTAAGGCGCACGACTGGAAATCGTGTGGGCATCTGCCCGCGTGGGTTCGAATCCCACCCCGTCCGTGAGCGTCAGCGAACTGACGGGAGGGGATTCGGACGGCGTCGAGCCGGAGGCGGTCGCGCCGGCAGGCGCGAGCGCCGGAGACGGCTGAGGAGCGGCGCCAGCCGTCCGGAGGCCCATCCCACCCCGTCCGTGAAGCTCCCTCGAGTCTCGATGGCACACTGAGAGTTGAGATTGACAGAACGCCCACGACCTGAGCGCGTAGCCCGCGACGACCCGACATGGACTTGAGAACCGCGTCCAAGCGGCCGCTGCTCACGCTCCTCGCCAATCCTCGCCTTCGCGAGAGGATCCAGGTCGCGTTTCGGATGGGTGCCTCGTCACAGGTTCTCAGCCAAGTGGTCTTGGCGGGCGATTGGCGGCAATTGAGCGCATTGGCCGCACGGTACCCGGGATCACCTGCTTTGATCGATACGTTCTGCGAAGGTCCGATGAGGTCGACGGGGGAATCTGCGGAGACGCGAGCCGACCACGGGTCTCCGCTTCCGGTCATTTGGTACGCTCCGTACAACCAGGCGTGGCCACGGGCACTGAGCAGAGCGGGAGCCGACGTGGGGGCGCGTTTGTTTCCAGGGGTCAACGACGACTTCGAGGCGATCAACGCGGCGATCCTGAGGAGCATCGACCTACGGCGTGTTCGTCGGCTGCGGGAACACGCGAAGCGGGTGGCCGACCCCGCAGTCTTCGAGATGTTCGATCACGCCCTCCACCTCGCCACCGGATCTTGCGCCGTCCCGGATCTCGCCGCGCGCGCCGGTCGGACCAGGCGCACCTTGGAACTCCGTTGCGCGGGGCTGGGGATTCCTTCCCCGAAGGGGCTCATCTCGCTGGCGCGTATCTTCACCGTCCAGCGGCTTGCCGAATGGAGCCATGTGCCGTTGGGCACGGTCGCCCGCGCGCTTGGGTTTTCGGCCCGGTCCAACTATCGGCGGCTGGCGCGCGGAGTCCTCGGATGTCCTCCTTCGCAGGTCCAGCGAATGGGAGGGAGCGACTACGTGGCGCGGGTCTTCCTGCGGCGTCTGGGAGGCGGCTGAGCCCCGCTCCCTGCTCGGCAACCACCCGCACAGCACCGGGTCTGAGCATCTTGGCTGGCCCACCTTTCGGTGTCGGCATAGGCATACCGTTGACCCCCTTCAGTTACTTTTCATGTCCGCCCACCACAGCAGCCGAGACACGGGCAATGACCGATTTCTGATCTCATCGACCTGGAACGTCTTAGAGCCCGTGATCCGGTCCTGCTGGCGCAACTGGTAGAGGAGTTCGGTCCCCGGATCTGGACGGCGATTCGTCCCCTCGCGCGTGACGACGACCACGCCGATGTCCTGCACCAGGACTGCTGGCAGACCATCCTCGAAAAGCTTGACCGATATAGCGGGCGCGGTTCGTTCGCTGGCTGGGCGACTGCGCTGAGCAGGAATGTAGCCCGAAAGCAGCTGCGCAATACGAAGCGCGCTCGCCGGAGGGAAACCGGTCTGCAGGATGCCGAAGAGGTTCTGGACAGCGCTCCCAATCCCGAAGAGGAGATGGTGTTGCTGGAACGGCGCAGCACACTGTATCGCGCGATGGAAAAGCTCCCGGACCGGGAACGGGACGCGTTGGTATTGTGGCTGTTTGAAGAGAAGGACAGCGGGGAAGTCGCGAAGGCGATGGACATGGGCCGCCGAGGCGCGCGTTCGCTGATTGCCCGAGCCGTTTCCCGGCTGAGGGGCATGGAGGAAATCCAACAGTTGGCCATGGACTGGATGGTGTAGCAGGACCGCGACAAGCGGGGAACGACCATCTTGTGGGCGATTTCGCAAAATGACCTCCCGAAATCGTCCCGGTCGGCATCTAGGAATACTGAGAGCCGGAGACCGCGCTTGCTTTTCAGGTCTCCACGGTGTTCCCCCGAGTCGGAGAATTCGGAGCCGAGATGCCGACCCCAAAGCAAGAGGCGGAGTTCCTGGCCGTCCATGAGGAGTGGTCCCAAGGGCGACTGACGCAGGTTGCAGCGGCGGCGCAGTTGGGAATGGCCGGGCGAACGTTTCGCCGCCACGCAGCCCGTCTTCGTTCGCAGGGTTCCCTTGGGTGGAGCCCTTCCCGCCGGGCACCTGACGAAGAACGCGCGACAGTGGAAACGCTGTACTCGGAGCAATACGCGGGCTGGAACGTCGGGCACTTCTACGAGAGGTATCAGAGCGAGCACGGCGGCACGCGGTCATATAGCTGGGTCAAGAGCGTCCTGCAGGCCGCTGGGCTCGTGGAGAGACGTCCGCGGAAAGCGGCGTCGGAGCGCCCGCGCGGAGCGGCCGAACCGGAACCCATCGTCCGGTGTCCGCGCGACGGAATGCTGCTCCACCAGATCGCCTCGCGACGTGAATGGGTGCCTGGCCACACTTGGGATCTGATCCTGATAGTGGATGACGCCACGGACCGGGTGCATTCCGGATTCTTCGTGGAGGAGCGCCGGATCTGGTCCATCTTCGCGGGGATTCGAGAGATGTTGGAGAGGGGTTTCTTTGACTTGACTGTCTTAGCTTCGGTGTGGCGCTCCCGGCCCGGCTCACTGCCGGGGAAACATCGTTCGGGGGCCGCACGAGGCCTCAGCTGGAGCGAGTGATGTCGGACTTGGGAATTGATTTGGTGCGGCCGGTACCACGGGTCCGGATGCGCAATGCGCGGTTGTTCAGAACGCTATTCGGTCGTCTGACAGTGGAGCTGGCTCGGGAGGGGATTGCGAGCCTCCAATGGAGATGTCCATGACCGCACGGAGCGACGACCCGATGGATTGGCGAAGTTCCGTGAGCCTGATCGTAGCCGTCTATTGTTGGAAGGCAGCTAGTTTCCGTGGTACCACGAGGTTGATGCTGTTTCTCGCTGCCGCACCGGTCATCGCTTGTAAACAGTCTCCAGAAGCGGATGTTAGCCCACCCATCACGGTTTTTGACTCCGCAGGGGTTCAGGTGGTCGATAACCACCGCCCGGTCTTCGACTCCGCCCAATTCTGGTGGTCCGTGGATCCAGAACCGGTTTTGGTCATCGGCGGGCACCATCGGACGTCGGCTGGGGCGGGGGATAGCGACCCCTTGATCTGGAACGTTAAGGGAGCTGGTCGGCTAGCTGATGGGCGTGTGGTGATCCTTTCGCACGGGAGCGATCACAAGGTGATGATCTTTGAAGCCTCTGGGAGACTGGCCACGTCCTTCGGACGAAAGGGCCGTGGTCCAGGTGAATTCTCCAGTCCACAGCACCTTCAGGTACTTCCAGGGGATACCATTGTGGTATGGGACGACATGTTTGGGCCGGTAAGCTATTTTGATCCGTCCGGGAAGCTTTTGGAATATCGGCGGATTGACCTCGGTGCGGTATACTCGGTGATCGAAGCGCCGGATCAGATTCCTGGAGAAGCAGTGCGTCTCCCACTTCCGGATGGGTCCTTTGTGCTGAATACATATCGTCGTGGCTGGACGGGTCCTCCAAAGGGCTACTTTCGGCCACCGTTAGCATTCCTGCGGATTGATTCTGTTTACAACACCGTTTCATTTGGTTGGTGGGAGGGGCTGGAACAGTTCAGCTTAAGAAGTACTGGCGCGGCTTTGGGCTATCTGCCGTTCCGTGCGGAATCCATCTCGACCGCAGGAGGTGATCCACTGTCGGTTTACATTACAAATGGAAACCGGTATGAAATCCACCAGTTTTCGGCAATTGGCCTACTTCAGCGAGTCATTCGGCGTAGGGTAGAGGCCATCCCAATTACTGCGCGCCAGGTCGCGGAGTGGAAGAGAGACCTAACGAAGGTCGTGCCGATGATGGATTGGAATATTTGGGATCGAGAGAGAGCGCAGTTGGAACGACGTTTCCACCCTCCTATTAGTGGCATGCTGGTGGATTCCCAAGGCTATTTGTGGGTGCGATCGCCAACAGCCGTGTGGAGCGTGTTTGACCAAGAAGGACGTTGGCTGGGTGAACCCGCGTACGCAACGGGCGACATCCTGTGGATCGGCGACGATGTTGTCATACGAACCAATTCCCACCGGGATACCGGCGTCGAGTCAGTGGAGGCTTACCGGCTTGACCGTAGAGACCCGAGAACTATCGCGACGAGGCCTTTGGGGGTGGGCCTCGTGCACGATCAATGACATTTCCACTCCCAAAGAAAGGGCACACAAGAAAGATGAACAGTCGCAAACCCAAACCGACGAACAGAGTGGTCATCCGGTTGGTTCTCCTGCTGGCGGTCGGGATCTTGGCCGCGCCGCAACTGTACGGATCAGCACAAGAAACGCCGGATTGCCTGAGGCGAACTGGCAATGGAGAGCTGTGCGAGTACTGTGTTACTCCTGTTGAAGGCGGCCATTGTTGGAGTCTAGTTTGTTGTCCCATTGGTGGTGATGGCGACGAGGAGTGCCGGGGTGACTACGGAGGCACCGGTGAGAACTGCCCTGACGCCGAGGAAGAAGGGGGCGGTGGTGGGACGCATTGAGGCGAACCATAGCATTTGCCGATTGAGACTGCGCTACGGGGCGGCGGTTCGCGGGTCCGTGCAGGGTATCGCGACGGAGCGGCGGGGCCGCACCAATAGTTGGCGGTCGCTGTCACAGAGTTTGCGTAAGTTCTATGAGTCGCTTGCTTGTGGCACTATCGCTGCTGTTAGCGCTATTCTTGGCCATCACCAGTCATTGGCGGCCGACCAGGCGTTGAGAGTGTCCACCGCAGATCCGCCTTTCTTTCACTCTGCACACTCGTCCGATTCGCGGGTTGCTACCATAGGGGACCTAGCAGACGGACTCTTTGTCAGCGCCGACCGATTCGCTTTTGTTGACCTCGCGTCGTCTCAGTGGATCATTGTCAGTATACCTGAGGGTGCAGTCCTATCTGCGGGTCGTAGGGGCGACGGCCCTGGGGAGTTTCGGCACCCCGTACTTGTTGGACGGCTTCCTGACATCGGTGTCATCGTCTGGGACGAGGTTCATCGGCGATTGACAAATGTGACCCTCGATGGATCGGTCACACCGGGATCGGCAGTGGATGACGCTCTTCTAACCCACTGGCGAGTGAGGGTGGTCGCGAGCTATCCAGATGGGAGATTCGTGATTCGTGATACCCGGCGGCCTCCAATTAGCCATTTCGGGCTTCAAGAGCGCCGCCCGGGGCGGTATCGGGACACGGTCCAATACAAGTCCGTTGCTTCAAACCAATCTCCACGTGTTATCGCCGAAGTACTGGGTAGTGAGATGTACTATGAACGAGCTGGATCGAGAAGCGCCACGACGGGAGTGATTTTCGGTGCCCAATTGCTCGAAGCAGGGGTTGGACAGTACCTGGCGATAGCACAGACCGATTTAGGCAAGGCCGTTGTGATTGACGGCAACGGTGCGACTATCGCCGAGATGTTGTTGCCTCCCGGACCGGAGGTGTCCGAAGAGCAGATTGGAGCTGAGCGCAGACGGCGGCACGATTTGAGCAACGACCGTGCTCGGAGCCGGGCCGGGCTGGGATTCCCTGGATCCACCACTCCCTTCGAGTTTCGCAACCTACCGGCCAGTAGAGTGGCGAGACCGATCGACCGTATCATCGGTGACCTCGACGGACGGCTGTGGATGCGTACGGTTCGGCCAGGTGAAGATAGGGAGCACTGGCAAGTCTGGGACATCGCAAGCGCCAAGGTGGAGTTCACTGTTGTTCTTCGCAGAGCGGAGGAATTGCTTGACGCTGCCGGATCCTTGGTACTCGTGAGTAGCAAGGATGCCTTTGACGTCGACTATTTGCTCGTTCGTGAGATTCGGCAAGGGTGGCAATGAGAAGAGGTTACTGTGAAAGCGCTTGCAAGCCGCGATAACGTGGGGGTGGTAGTTGTCGGTGCCCAATTCCGGTTTGGGGCGGGGTAGGCATGGAAGGGAGCGGCACCCCAATGACCAGGAAGCTGGAGAGCATCGCTAACGTCTGTATTGTCTTGATCTTGCTTTTTCTGCTGTTCAATCCATCTGGTATGTTGGGGGGTTGGATAGGGGAACGTCTACAGGAACGGAAGGAGAGACGGGCTGTTGCACGAAACTGGGAGCACCTGATTGACTCCGCCAGCACTCTCAGCAATACAAGGGAGGGTAGCGATGGGAAGCCGATTGTGGTTGAATTCTTGGATTGCCAGTGCCCCGCTTGCAGAACCGTGGCGGCGTCGGTGTCGGAAGCTGTGAGGGAAGGAACCGTGATAGTGGTCGTACGCCACCTTCCACTGGAGCGAATCCATCCGGTAGCCAGAACCGGTGCAAAGGCAGCCATTTGCGGAGAGGCACAGGGACGGTTTTTGGAGACGCACGAGGCTCTGTTAGGCAATGGGGGATGGCTCGAACGAGGTGATTGGGTCGAGCTTGGGCGAGTGGTCAGTGTGGGCGACCCGTTGGGCTTTGCCAAATGTCTAGAGAGTGTTGAGGCAGAGACGCGGGTTGACAGGGACATAGAGCTCGCCGCGAGACTAGGTATCACTGCGACTCCGAGCTTCGTGACTTTGAATGGAATCTATGAAGGCGAAAGCGGGTTTCGCAGAGCGCTAGCGGAAGTTGAATGAGTCATGCCCAGCAGATGGTGTTGTTTCAACCCGGATCCTGCAAGGCGTCCTGATTTCGACCGATTCTTGGCTTGTTGACGTG
>JAPPLW010000111.1 GCA_028819345.1 bacterium
GCTGCTTCGGCGGCGTGAGCCACCGGCCAACCATGCACCAGGATCCGATCCACCAGCAACTTTCGACCAAACGGTGTCAACCGTGCTTTAGAGTTTCCCATGAGGGCCTCCTGGATTCGCGGATATCAATCACCCACGAATCAAACCAGGGAGGCCCTCCCTTATCCAAACACCAAAACCGTCAACAACGTCCCTGGGAAGTACACCTAGAAAGAGTGTCAGATGTCGGTCCTGCGCATGCCAACTTCACCATAGATGGCAAATACACCCATGACGTTTTGCGAAGGTGTGGTAACTGCACGGATGCAAAGATTCTACCACGCAGTTCCGACCACTCCGGTCGGAGCAGCTGCAGTTCTTTGTTGAAGAGCAAATCAGCAGCTTCAATTATGTCGGCGGCCGTGACGTCCTCCAGGCCCACCGAGGCAATCTCCGGTGAGGTGAACACCGCGGCCGCCACGTTCGAATAGTCAAGCGGGGTGACCGGATAACCCAGGGCATGGTAAGCGATCTTGCGCCCTTGCAGGGAAGCCACCGAAGAAAGTGGCATGCGACCGGTGCGGTCACCGGCCGGGTAGATGTTTTTCACCGAAGTGCGCTGATAGGCGTCCACATTTATGTGACCGGACCTGGTGAGGTTCACTCCCGCTTCCTCCAAAACCCATTCCCTTGGTGAGCGGCCTCGAACCCACGGCCAGCAACATATGGCTTCCTCGCACCCGTCGCCCGTCGTCGCACTCCACCATGACCCCATCGTCGGTGACTTGCACCGCGGAGGCATAGGCGCCGATCGCCATCTTCACGCCCCTTTTCAGGTAGTCGCTTTGCAGCGCCGACGCCACCTCGGGATCTCGATGGGGAAGGATCTGCTGGCGGCTGACAATCAGGGTGACCTCGCTGCCCAGCGTCTGGAAAATGTGGGTGAACTCCACCCCCGTCACGCCGGATCCCACGATCACCACATGCTCGGGAACCTCTTCCATGTCGTACACCTGGCGGGTGGTGAGGACCCGTTTGCCGTCCACCGGCGCCCAGCCCGGAATGGCGGGCGTCGAGCCGGTGGAGATAACACAGTAATCGAATCCGAACCCCAGGGTGTCCTCTGAGGTATCCACCGCCACCCGAGCGGCGTCCCGAAGCCGTCCCCGTCCTCTGACGATTTGCCCGTCCTGGGACAGCAGCAATCGGAGCCTCGCAATCCTCCTCCATCCAAACCGTGGCACCGTTGCTGGCGGTGCTCGAGGTGGGCACTGGTATTGGGGTTTCGCAGGGTTCCATGTGTGACCATAACATGTCTATTATCCCAGGTCAGAGGGCATTATCTGTCATCTTCTTGTTTCACCCGGTATCATAGTAAACCGCACCATCCCACCATTATACTGATAACATACCCGATACCACCGAGAAGGAATCCAACCAAAATGAAGCGACCAACCACCCTGAACGCCACTTTTGTGAAGGCAGTTCGCCAGCCCGGACGATACGGCGACGGACACGGAGGCCATGGGCTCACCATATTGGTGAAACAACGCAAAAACGGACGACTGTCCAAGACGTGGGCCCAGCGCATCCGAATCCACGGCAGAGAAACAAACCTCGGCCTGGGCGCCTACCCAGCAGTCACACTCGCCGAAGCGCGACGGCGAGCCCTCCGAAACCGTCAAGCCATAGAAGAAGGCCGCAACCCACGAGAAAACAGGATCCCCACCTTCCACCATGCTGCCGAAACAGTCATCGCCCTTCACAGCACCAAATGGAAACCAGGTGGTCTCACCGAAACACATTGGAGATCCTCCCTCAACACCTACGCACGCCCAAAGCTCGGGAGCAAGCAGGTCGACAGGATCACCTCCAGAGACGTCCTGGACTGTCTCAGCCCGATCTGGACCGCCAAACCCGAAACAGCTAGAAAAGTCCGGCGGCGTATCGCCGCGGTGATGAAATGGGCGATAGCCCAGGGGTATCGAGAGGATAACCCAGCGGATGAGCGGATCCCCGCTGCGTTAGGCAACAACCGCACACCCCCACAACACGCCCGGTCGCTGCACCACAGCCAAGTCGCCACCGCTATCCGGACGATCGAGAACACCGGCGCGCACTGGGCGACCATTGCTGCGTTCAAACTCCTAATTCTCACCGCAGCCAGAAGCGGCGAGATCAGAAACGCCACATGGGACGAGATCGACCTGAACACTCAGGTGTGGACGATCCCCGCCCGGAAAACCAAAACGGGACGCCGGCTGCGCATCCCCCTCTCCACAACAGCCATCCACATCCTGAAAGAAGCCCACCACAGAAACGGCGGCGTCGGGCTGGTGTTCCCCAGCCCACGGGGAAAAGTCATGTCCGACGCCACCATGAGCAAACTGTGCAAAGAGAACAGCCTCGGCTGTGTCCCCCACGGAATGCGATCATCGTTCCGGGACTGGTGTTCCGACACCGGCACACCCCGCGAAATAGCAGAACAAGCACTCGGACACACGGTGAAAGGCGTTGAAGGCGCTTACGCACGAAGCGACCTCCTAGAACTCCGCCGCCCCATCATGCAAAACTGGGCCCAGTACCTACACACCACCAGCGAATGATCCCGCGAACTGCCTCCTGACCCGCGGAACAGGAACACCTACGAATCGAACCCGGGCAGGCCCCCAACAACTAAAAGAACAGTTGACGGATTGTCACAGCCGCCTGGTAGAATTTGCGGCAGCAAAGCGACCGAAAACGGGAAGATGGCATACAAAGCACCAGGTAAATCCCACCGGACCGGCATAAGCCTCTTGGAGCCTGCCGAGAAGTTCCCCACCGAACAGTCGGCGCGGGTGGTGGTGGGGATGGTCGGGCGCAGGCTGTTGTACCGCACGATTACCGGCTAAGATGCCACACCCCCCCCGGTTGCGAACTGGGCGGACAAGACCGTTTGGACTGGTGACAACCTGCCGATCATGCGCGGCATGAACTCGGAATCGGTGGACCTTATCTATCTCGATCCGCCGTTCAACTCGAAGCAGGATTACGCCGCGCCCATAGGATCAGCGGCGGCTGGTGCCGCGTTCAAAGACACTTGGACCTTGACCGATCTCGATGCCGAATGGATCAACCTGATCTCCGGCAAACATCACGACTTGTGGCGGGTCATCATGGCCGCCATGACGCCCTCCGACAAGTCCTATCTGGTCTACATGGCCGTCCGCCTGTTGGAAATGCGCCGCCTATTGAAACCCACCGGGTCGATCTACCTGCACTGCGACCCGACCATGAGTCACTACCTCAAACTCTTGATGGACGCGGTATTCGGACGGCGCAACTTCCGAAACGAGATCATTTGGGCCTACACAGGACCGTCAAACACCAAGCGGTGGTTTCCCCGCAAACACGATGTGGTGCTGTTCTACACCCGCGGCGACGCATGGCATTTCAACTGGGAAGCTGTCCGTATTCCGTATGTGAAGCTGCGGACCGGCAAGACCCGTGGCATCTTCAAGCAGGGATGCCACCCTTGACGCGGCGGGGAAGGTTCCCGAGGATTGGTGGCCGGACTTCACGCCGGTCGGCAGACTCAAACGGGAACGTGTCGGCTACCCCACGCAGAAGCCGCTTGCTCTGTTGGACCGGATCATCAAAGCGTCCTGCCCCCCTGATGGCATCGTGTTGGATCCGTTCTGTGGATGCGCCACGACGATGGTTGCCGCGGACGACTTGGGCCGCTCCTGGGCCGGCATCGACATCAGCGAGAAAGCCGCCGAACTGGTGGCGCGGCGCATCCAAGAACGCCAAGGCTTGTTCCGCGACATCAAGCACCGCCGAGACCTGCCCCAGCGAACCGACCTAGGACCGCTCCCAGCCCCACGAACCCACCGGTCCACCCTGTACGGTCAACAGGGTGGATACTGCGCTGGATGCGCTACCCATTTCGAGCCGCGCCACCTCGAAGTCGACCACATCATCGCCCGGTCGAAGGGCGGCACAGACCACATCGGGAACCTGCAGCTGCTGTGCGGCAATTGCAACCGAGTCAAAGGAGATCGGGGCATGGAGTACCTACGCTCGCAACTTCGGCTGGTATGAACTCGTAGGAATGGATGCATCGGGAAGTACATCTAGGGAAGGATGCTATGATCCCCGCAGCGTTCCCACACCACATGACGTTTGCCCTCCACGATGGGGTTACCCCAAGAGAATGTAGCTCGCCCGTCGGGAGCCCACGTCATCTCGAAAAGCCCTGGTTCGCCCTGTATGCCCTTCACCCGGAGACCGGGACGAAACCTATCCGTATAGCCCCCATCCATAGCAACGATGTCGGCGATGAACAGCCAGACTGCTGCGAGGAACCGTTCTTGTTGTTCTCGGGAGAGGCTACGGAAATCCCGCACGAACGCCGCCGTCCGTTCGTATGTAGGCACTTCGCCTAGGGCTATTCGTCGTGCATCTGCGAGACCAAGAATTCAAGGAAATCGTCGGTGCTGTGGTGAATCACGGTACGGCCAGCCCGATAGTCGCCGGTGCGGTCAACCACCACGCCCGTCCACGCTTCTATGTCGGCCAATGTGCATTCACCGACATCGTCCGGAGCACCCAACACATCCACTGGATCTCCCATCATGGAAAGTCATGCTACCAAACCTTGGGTGCGCAACGCAAGGGATCCCGAATACGGAGTTCCCATCCCCAATCAGATGGGGGAACCTCTTGGAAACACCACCGATCGCTATCACCCCCCTTACCTTGTTTGGTGGGCCCTGTGTGTGATGCTTGGGGCTGATCGCCCGCCACGGCGGGTAGGGCTGTTTTCCCCTGTTACCTAGATGGCCTGGGGGGTGTTGCCACCCGCCGTGTCAGGGCGCTGTTGACCTCTAATAGAAACATGCACACGGTTGAAGGGCTGCTTCGTAAGGTGGTTGACGGCAACCGCGCCCACCGGGGGCGATCGATATGTCAGTCTACCGAAAGGAAGGGTCCCCGTGATGGGTAGGTCAGAGATCAAGGTGTTCTTGGGGGTGGATATGGCCAAGGGCGAGCATTACGTCCAGGCGATCACCACCGATGGCAAGGAACTGTTCGGACGGGCGGTCCAAAACGACCAGGCTGCTTTGGAGAAGCTGCTCGCCGACGCAACTGCTCATGGTCCGGTAGCAGTTGCGGTCGATATGACGTCTGCGGGTGCCCGGCTGCTGCTGGGGGTCATGGCCCAACACCAGGTACCGGTGGCGTATGTGAGCGGTTTGGTGATGCGCCGCGCTGCCGATCTGTATGCCGGCGCCGCCAAGACCGGCACCAGAGACGCATGGGTGTTGGCCGACTATGCCCGCCGTAACCCAGACCGTCTCCAATGGACAGAAATCAACGACGAACTACTGGTCCGTCTCCGAGTATTGAACGGCCACGACACCGACCTGGCAGGAGACACCAACCGGACCATCAACCGCTGCCGAGACGCCCTATTAGCCTTCTCACCTGCACTGGAACGAGTCCTCAGGCAACGACTAACCCAACCCGGCGTCCGGGATCTCCTAGCCAAATGGCCCACACCCACCGCATTGGCCACCGCCGGGCGAACCAAGATCCGCAACACCATCGGGAAACGATCCCCCCGACTGGCCACCCGTCTCACCACCCACATCCTCGCCGCTATAGACGCCCAAACCGTGACCCTGCCTGCTGAGAGCACCTGGGGAGAAGTCATCACCAACCTCATCGGCGACCCAAAAAGGATCCAAACCCGCCCCCGCCAACTGATGACCCAGATCGAGGAAACGTTCCTCCACCATCCCCTCGGACAGGTGCTGAACTCCCTACCCGGGTTCGGACCCAGAACCGGCGCCAGAACCCTTGCTGAGATAGGAGACCCCTATCGGTTCAAGAACGGATCACGCCTCGCCTCTTACGCCGGTCTCGCTCCCGTGAACCACCGATCCGGCAGGAGCATCAACCGAACCACCCAACACCGAGGAAGCAACCACCGCCTCAAGAACGCCATGTTCCTCGCCGCCTTCGTAGCCTCACGACACGACCCCACAGCCAAGGCCTACTACCAACGCAAACGATCAGAAGGCAAACACCACAACGCCGCCGTCATCTGCGTCGCCCGCCGCCGCTGCGACATCATCCTCGCCATGCTCAAGGACGAAGCCCTTTACAACCCCGATCACCCCAAAACCGATTTGACTGTGAGAATAAAGAAGGTGCCTTTAGAGGCTCTCAGGTTATAGCTG
>JAPPLW010000044.1 GCA_028819345.1 bacterium
GGGCAGCCAGCCTACTGATTGTGCTACAATCACGCTGGCGAGGAGGATGCTGCCGCCCCCCTTCGAACCCCCCCGGCCCGGGGCTCCGCCCCAGACCCCGCTCAGGGCAGGGCCCCGAGACCCATGGGCGCTGCCCAAACCCGCCGAGAGGAGCCTTGCACCCCTCCGGACTCCCCCGCGTCAGGGCGTTGCCCCGACACCCAACTCAGGGGCTCCGCCCCCGAGACCCCCCGCAGCCGTCCAGACATTCGGCCAGACGCGGGGCGTCCGGCCGAGTCCGGGGCTGCGGCCAGCGTATTTCGTGTTCGTGATCGCGAAACGTACAGCCCGGTGCCTGGCTTGGCGGGTGCTGGGCCTCACGTGCGGGCGCGATCGTCGATCCTCGGCCACCTCAGCGGCTGAGTGTCGTGGTGGATTGGCCCGAGAACGTTTTGGCGGTCGCGCGGCGGCCCAAAACTTTCGTGAGAGTCGGGAGCGGCGTGCGGGAGCTCACTCCCCCGAGCCCGCAGCTGTGAGGGGATTGCCTGAGGATGCCTGAGGGACGGGAGCGGCGGACGAAGATCCTGCACACACGGGTGACGCCGACAGAGCTGGCGGAGTGGCGGGAGAAGGCGAGAGCGGCGGGAGTGACGCCATCAGAACTGCTGCGGCAGTCGATGGGGCGGGTGCGGGTCTGGACGGCTGCGGCGCTGCGGGAGGAACAGGAGCTGCTGCGGCAGGTGGCGCGGATCGGGAGCAACCTGAACCAGATCGCGCGGTGGGCGAACACGCACAAGGAGGCAGCGGAGGCGGTGCAGGTGGTCGCGCACCTGGCCGCCATCGAGCGCGAGATCGGGGATCTGGCGGGGAGGAAGCCGCCGCGGACGGGAGGCTGAGGATGCACATCAAGTTCCTGGCGCGGGGGACGGGCTCGGCGAAGACGGCGGCCGCGTACCTGCTGGGGGAGCGGGACGCAGCGGGTCAGGAGCGGGAGAGCGTGGAGGTACTGCGGGGGAATCCCGGCCTGACGGCGGATGTGGCGGACGGGCTGGAGTTCAAGCACCGGTACACGGCGGGGGTGATCGCGTGGGGGCCGGAGGACGAGCCGACCCCGGACCAGATCGAGCGGGTGCTGGACGAGTTCGAGAGGACGGCGTGGGCGGGCCTCGAGAAGGACCGCTACGCGTGGGCGGCCGTGCTTCACCGGGACCGGGGTGGCGCGCCGCACGTGCACATCCTGGCGGCGCGGGTGGACCTAGAAACGGGGCAGAGCCTGAACATCGCGCCCCCGGGCTGGCAGCGCACGTACGACGCGCTGCGGGATGCCTTCAACTGGGAGATGGGCTGGGCGCGTCCGGACGACCCGGAGCGGGCCAGGGCACTGCAGCCGGGGCACCTGGCGCAGGTCGAGGCGCACCAGCTGCGCAGCGCGGCGGCCTCGTCGCAGGACCCGCGCCGGCAGATCACGGAGTACCTGGTAACACAGGTCGAGGCGGGGCTGGTGAAAGACCGGCCCACGCTGGTGGGGGCCCTGCAGGAGGCGGGGTTCGAGGTGCCCAGGCAGGGCGCCAAATACATCACCGCTCGGGACCCGGAGAGCGGGCAGCGGTGGCGGCTGAAAGGAGCGATCTATGAGCGGGACTTCGAAGCCGAGCTCTTTGAGCGGGCGGCTGGGGCAGAAGCTGGAGCGCGACCGGCGGGAGATCGAGCGGGTGACCGAGCGCGAGCTGCGGCGGCTTGGCGAGAACTTGCAAGGCACCGCGAGCGCCGTGCTCAGCAACATCGAGAGCAGCATGCGGCGGCAAGCCGAGGAGGTGCGGGCAGGCCTCCGGGGGCCGTGGCGAGGGATCGAGCAGGAGGCCGAGACGCTGGGGAAGCACCTGCGCCGGAGATGGCTGATCCCCCTGGCGGTGGGCCTGAGCCTCTCGACGGGCATCTCGATCGGGCTCTGGGGAGTGCTGTGGTGGCTGTCGGAGGAAGTCGAGCTGCAGCTGCACGAGAGCACGGTGCTGGAGAGCCGGATCTGGGAGCAGACAAAGACGCTGGAGAGGCTGGAAGGGGAGACCTGGGGGGTCTACCTGCACGAGACGGACGACGGGGATCGCTTCGTCGTGCTGCCCAAGGGGACGCGCCTGAACACCGACTGGACGATCGGGGGGCGGCCCTCGGTGCAGTTCTCGAGCAGGTGAGGAGGGCCTGTGACCGAATTGGAGAGGCAGTTGGCCGGGGCCTTGCAGGCGCTGTCCGAGCAGTACGAGCGGGAGCAGGAGCGGCAGGCCGGGCGGATCGAGACCTTGCTGCGGCAAGTGCGAGCGCTCGAAGGGCAGGTGCAGGCCTTGGCCGCGGACTACAGGCGGCTCGCCGCGCTATTGCGCAGGAGATCGAGAGGCTGACCAGACGTCCGGAGAGGGCGCGGGCACCCTCACGGAGCAGGAACCGGGGCCGCGGCTGGGACTGGAGCCGGTGAGCCTTCGCCAGAGCCCCTGTGTCCACAGAGAACTTTCGTCGCGATCGGAGATGGAAGAAAACTTTGTTCACGATCAGCCCGCGTTCGGCACGCGGACCTCAAGCCGCCCGGAAACGCCCCAGAGGGCCTCTGGAGGCCTGCAGGGGCATCTCTCGGCGCGCGGACAGCGCGGCGCCTGTGCCTGCTACGCTCTGGTCACCAGACCAAAGGAAAGACCCCGCCGGGCCTGGAGCCCCGACGGGGTGCGATTCCGCTCGCGGTGCAGGCCGCGGGAGGAGCACACACGGAACGAAAACTAGAGGAGGTTCCGCATGCAGAAGCATCATAACCAGCCCGTCGACGAACGCGCGCCGGACGCTGCTGCGGCGTGGACCAAGGTGCTGGCCCACATCCGCCGCGAAGGCCTCGGCGCGCTCTTGGAACCCGCCCGGCGAGGGCTGAGGCCGCAGCGGATCGACGATCAGGGCCGCTTGGTGATGCGCCGACTGCCCGCGATGACCGCCGACTGGCTCTCCGGAGCTCGCGAGACCCTGAACCGTGTGGTCCGGAACAGCGGGGCCGCCGCCGGCGTCGTCCTGACGGACGTAGGTCCGGCACTGTCCGTCGAGCCGAAACCGCTGCCCAAGGCTCCCCGGGCCGGCCTTGGGTTGCAATCCGTCGGTGATCTCGTCGGCGCGGCGAGCGGCGTGCCGCTCGGCAGCAGCCCCGAGCAGCTGGAAATCATGCTGTCCAGCCCGGGCGCCGTCGGAGAGATCGGCTATCTGCACGCCTTCTTGGCGCAGGTGTTCCTGCCTCGGTCGAAGCCGAAGGGCCCCGACGGGAAGCCTACCCGCGAGTGGATGCGCAGGGCTGGCAACCTAGCCGTGAACCTGCAGGCAGGCCGGATTCTCACCCGGAGCAAGAACACGCCCCTGCCGTTGCCCTACGGCCCCAAGCCGCGCCTGATGCTCATCGATGTTTGCACGCGGGCGATTCAGGACCAATCTCCGGACGTGGACATGGAGCAGAGTGCTAGGAAGTATCTCAAGCGGCTGGGCTTGCGGCCACCGGCCGGGTGGAGTGGCCGCCAGTACACGCTGTTCCGGAACCAAGCGATCGCGTTGAGCGCGTGCCGGATGGAGTTGCTCTGGTACGACTCTGGCGTGTCGGTGCACTACGAAGGGACCCCGATGGAACAGTTCCGTGCGTGGGCGGATGACGGGGCGCAGCGGGCATTCTGGCCGGGGGAGCTGCGCTTGGACCTCAAGTTCTACAAGAGTCTGATCGAGCACGGCCTCCCGCTGGACCGCCGTGCGGTGCGGCGGTTGATGGGCAGTGCGCTGGCCCTCGACTGGTACACCTTCTTCGCCCACCGGCTGCGGCGCATCAAGCCGGGAAAACCACTCGACCTGTCTTGGGTTGTCCTGCGGGACGCGATGGGTCAGGAGTACTCGACCGCGACGAACTTCAAGAAGAAGAGCGTGGCGGCCATCAAGAAGGTCATGGAGGTCTACCCAGGCCTCTCGCACGCCGTTGCGAGCGTGCCCGGAGGGCTGCGCCTGAAGCACTGCCCGGCGCCCGTCACCGAGCGCAGGTTCTTGGGGAATCGCCAGCCCTAGGGCGAGAGGCGTCGTGTTCCACATCGGTACCCCCTGGTGTTCCACATCGGTACCCCCTGGTGTTCCACATCGGTACCCCCTATTGGATGAAGGTCATAGTGTTTTGTTCCACATCGGTACCACCTAGAAGCGCCAGGGGGTACCGATGTGGAACACGCTTCGACACATCGGGCCTCCCGGAGAGGCGTTTTGTTCCACATCGGTACCCCCTGGTGTTCCACATCGGTACCACCACCTAATAGTTCTCCTATAGATCTCTTGGCGCGGCGACGAGGCCTCCTGCAGGGCGATCTGCGGCCTGAACTAAGACACTCCGGGCGGACGATCGGAAACCTTCATCACGGTCTGTGGTCGAGCGGCGGCCGTTCCAGGCGGAGGTCCGGTGATCCGCTCCGGACTTCGGTGACAGTGCGAGCACAGGCCGCGCGCGCTTCGCGCTCACGGAGAGAGGCCGAGCCAGCAGGCCTGCAGCTGAGGCTTCAAACCAAGGAGCGGAGGCAAGGCCAAGACCGGTATTTCTGATAGGCCTTGGAAAGCCAGACTCAGGGCCTAGGACCGAGGGACACCGCGAGACAGCAGAGGGAGAGCCAACACTGCCCAGCTCCACCGCAGAGGTGTTCCGCTGGCTACCTCCGGGGGTTAGCGGAACCAATGACGGCACAGGGGAGGGATTTCCTGCCGCCGCGGCAACGCCGAAAAAGAGTTCACGGTTGGAGGGCTCCCTGGCGGCGCTGACGGTGGGGCTGATCGTGAACAAAGTTTTCTTCCACCTCCGATCGCGAAGAAAGTTTCGTCCGCGGCGGACTGCCGCGAGAACCGAAAGGTCCCGAGTGGCCGGGCCCAAGCGCAAGGACGCCACCAGCCGACGGTCAAGGCCTCCGGCAAACGGTAACACGGTAACGATAACAAGTAACACGTTATGTTACAGAACTTAGGCCAGCGGCTCTGTAACATAACGTGTTACGTAACGTATCAGGCCTAGCGGACGTCTCCTGAAGCAGGAGGAGCGGCCATGGACAAGCCAGAGATCTTCGAGGCCTGCGAGCGGATCGCGGAGGAGGGCGGCAAGCTGACCGTGCGGTCGCTGCGCGACGAACTCGGGAGGGGCAGCTTCAGCGAGTTGGGCCCAGCCCTGCGGGAGTGGAAGCGATCGCGCGCCGAGCAGCCCCCCGGAGGCACGCCCACGCCGGACGCCGTCAGTGAGCGGGGGCGTGAACTGGCCCTGCAGCTGTGGACCTTGGCCTTGGGCCAGTCCGAGGAGCGGCTGGAGGCCGAACGGCGAGCGCTGCAGGAGGCGCGCTCGGAGCTGGAAGCCGAGCGGGCCGAGGCGGAGCGCTTCGCCGACGAGATGGAGGCCCAGATGCGCCAGCACGAGGCCAAGGCCGCGACGGTTGAGCGGAAGGCGGCGGAGACGGCCCAAGAGGCTGCGAAGCGGGAGGGGTGGCTCAAGGAGCGCCTCGACCGGGCGCAAGAGGAGGCGCGGGAGGCTCGCAGCCGCGAGGCGGCAGCGCGGGAAGAGGCAGCCCGGACCGAGGGGCAGGCGGAGGCCCTGCGGGCGCAGATCGCGGGGTTGACGGAACGTCTGGGAATCCCAGCCTCCGCCGGGTCTAGCCCCAAAGTCGAATGAGGGTGCCGATGACCGCGACAGCGGCCCCGATCATCCACATGAGCATCTTGAGCTTCGAGTCCTGAGCGTCGAGCTTAGCGTTCTGGGCGTCGAGCTTGGACTCGAAGCGGGCGATGAGGTTGGCTGCGGCCATGTTGCGAATACCCTCCAGTGCATTGTAGGCGTCCTCGGGGCTGAGGTCCTCGCGGGAGAGGGCGTGCAGGACGGCGAGCGAGTCGGGGTCGGCGGGGGGCGTGGAAGTCGGCACGGCCCAATGGTAGCACCGCCGGACCCGGACGGAGCGGGGCAGCCAGCCTACTGATTGTGCTACAATCACGCTGGCGAGGAGGATGCTGCCG
>JAPPLW010000037.1 GCA_028819345.1 bacterium
AATTGACCCCGCGGTCCAGCATGATCCAGGCATCGGGACCCACCGCCTCCCGGAGACGGCGCATGAACTCGATGTCCCGGTTGGCATCGTAACCCAGGCGGGTTATGCCCGCCTTGCCCAGTCCGATCTTCACACCCCGGTAACCGTCTTCCTGCACCCAACGGCCGTGTTTCTCGATCTCCTCGTCCATGGTGAGGAAGGCGTGGGTGCTGGCAATGGCCGGGATCGACTCCCGGACGGCGCCGCCCAGCATCCTGAGAACCGACTGGCCCAGGTCCTTTCCCTTCAGGTCCCACAGGGCCAGATCGATCGCCGAGAGGGCGAAGTGAGAAAGCCCGCCGCGAAATCCATACCACCAGGCGTGCTTGCGCAACTGCCGCCAGATGGCGATGTTGTCGGCCACGTCCCTTCCCACGATGAGATCTCCCATGCCTGAAATGATCTGCTCGGTGGCCCGGCACGCCTCCGGCCACATGGTTATGGCCTCCCCCCAGCCCACGGTCCCATCGGTCGTCTCTATCCGGCAAAAGGTGAGGTGCCGGGTGGCGCCAGAGTCGTTGGGCTCGGGATAGGCGACCGAGATTGGAGTTACCTTGGATATGCGCATAACTTCTCCTGTTCCGGGACCACTCAGCCCCTACTTCTGCAAGAAAGCCCTATGAGGTAATGGTAGAGGACAGATCCCCCGGCGCTCCGGTGGGAGAGAGAGTTAATTGGCGGGGAGAATCCCCGGACCGAGGCCGGTGTCAGACCGCCCGCACTTCGAAGCCCATCCACTCCGCCATCAGTTGAAGCGTCCGGAGGTTATGGCCGGGGGTCAGCACGCTGTGGTGGGTGGCGCCGGCGTTGCAGAACCGCTGGAAGGCCTCGGGGGCCGGACCCGAGGAGAAGCGGAACATCCCGTTCGGTCCCTCGATCGCCTCGTGCCGCGAGCCGATTATCTCACCCTCACCCACCACCAGCGCCCAGCCCCCCTCGGCGCCCGCTATCGGAGACATACTGAGCAGGGTGGCCGGTCCGGTGGGCAGGGAGAACACGATCGCGGTGCCGGGGCCGCCCACCCCCATGTAGTGGTCCTCGGGCAGGAGGGTGATGGGGCGGGTCGGATCGGCCATCGAGACATCGCTCTCGCCGCCGTTGGCCAAGAGCACCCAGTCCCCTTCGAAGTCGACCCCGTAGACCTCGCAGTACAGGGAACCGCCCGCCACCGCCTTCCCGATAACCAGGGCGATGCCAGCCGGGAGGTCGCCGGTGCACGAAAGGGGGATTCCCGCCTCGGTCAGGCATGTGACCCCCAAACAGGCCGTGATCCCGACCTCGGGGTTCCAGCGGAACATGTCGCCATGGCAGTTCACCGTCCCCCCCGCCAGACCGTTGCGTTCGCAAATGTCCTGGAGGGCCAGCGCCAGGCGAGCCGAACGGTGAAGTGTCTCATCGGGAGTACGTTCTGTCTCAAACCTGTCGCGCAGACCGTCGGCAAGTCCTTTCACGCCCTCCGCCGATGCTCCTGCAAAGGCGGCGTTCAGTTCCTCCCTCGATATCGACACCATCTGCAGACCCAGTCGAGCCACCTCCTCGGGGGTGGCCTCAACATCCAGATACCCCCCGATCGGAGCGCCGATCGCTCCCACCCGCGAGCCCCTGAGCCGGTTTGCCAAGGCCGCTGCCCGGACTGTCTCCGCCACCTCAGCCACGAATTCCGCCGACTCCAACCGGCCCACCAGGGTCACCATGGGTCTTCCTTCCCTGGCCATGACGTTGGTGAACATCACCAGACCCACCAGGGTGCTGCGCTGGGTTCCCTCCTCGGTGGTGTACACGTCGGGTATCGAGGTCAGTTCCTGGGCGGCCACCGAGATCACCGGGACGTCCAACCCCGAGATCGCCTCCCAGCCGTAGCTGGGGGGAGCGGCCATGGCGGGAACGAAGACCACCACCTCGACTTCCTCGGCGGCGAATACCCGGCTTGCCCGGCGTCCGGCCTCCTCGGAGTCCACCACACCGGGATACACGACATCTCCTCCGGCCGAGAGAAACTCGGTGAATCGATGAGCCAAAGCCTCCCGGTCCCGGCGGAACTCGGGGGGCATCGCCTCGTCGAACAGCCCGAAATAAACGGACAGTTGTCCGATGCGCGGTGGGCGGTCTGGAGAGGGGCGGCTCATCGGTTGGCCTAACTTTAATAACAGACCACATCCCGCCGACGAAAGGAACGACCGCCATGCGGCTTTCGTGCGCCGACTATTCCTTCCCGCTACTGCCGTACGACGTGAACCTCGCCCTGATCAAGGGACTGGAATTCGATGCGGTGGACGTAGCCGTGTTCTCGGGAAACCCCAACAACTCCGCCGAGGACGTCATCGCCGACCCCACCGGCGTGGGCCGGCAGGTCAAGGCCATGACCGACGATGCCGGGCTGGTTGTGGCAGATGTCTTTCCCATCGTGATCACCGACTTCAGACCCGTGTTCGACGTGCAGTCGGCGGCGCCCAACAATCCCTCGGCCGAGGTTCGGACCAAGGCCCGAGATGACTTCCACCGGTTCATCGAGTTCACCTTGGTGCTGGGGTCTCCGGGGCTCACCATCCTGCCGGGCTGCCCCTTCGAGGACAGTGACCCGGATCGGGATTGGGGATTGGCAACCGAGGAACTGGCCTGGCGGGTCGAGGTAGCCGAAGACGCCGGTCTGGGACTGGGATTCGAGCCCCATATCGGCTCGATCACCGAGACTCCCGAGACAACGGCGCAGTTTGTGGCGGAGGTACCGGGCTTGAAGGTCTGCCTTGACTTCGCCCATTTCGTCTACCAGGGCATCTCCCAGGAGCGCATCGAGACCCTGCTGCCCATTTCCCGGCACCACCAGGTCCGGCAAGCCGCTGACGGGGTGATGCAGGCCATCTCTTATGAGGGAACCATCGACATCAAGCGGCTGGTACGGAAGCTGATCGCGCAGGGCTACGACGGCTTCATCGCCGCCGAGTACGTATGGATGCAGAAGTGGGCCTGCGACCGCGTGGACAACCTGTGCGAGACCATCTACGTCCGCAACGAGATCCGCGAGGCACTGGCCGACCAGGCCTCAAACTGAGCCGGAAACAGTCCCGGTGAAGGTTCCGCTGGATCAACGCCTACCGGCCGTGGCGGCGGTCGGCCATTGCCCGCACCGCGTCTTCGGGGAAGTGGTCCCAGACGATGGACAGGGCCGCGGCTGCTTCGGGGGGAAGGGTGGCGACGATGTCGTCTATCTCCTGCAGGTCGCCCTCCGACAACTCCCATTCGTCGGCGCCGGCCATCGCCTGGATGTGCCGGGGAGTCTTGGCGCCTATCAGTGTGGAGGTGACGCCGGGGGTGGCCAGCGTCCAAGCCACCGCCAACTGCACCAGGGTGCGGCCGTGGTCGCGCGCCCATCCCTCCAGTCGGTTGGAGAGGCGCGCCCACTCCGGATAGACATCCGGATGGAAACGGGGCAGATAGAACCGCTCATCGTGGGTGGGGAAGGTCCGATCAGGTGACAGCCCGTCGGCCAAGAGCCCCCGAGCCAGTGGACTGAAGGCGAATACATGCACCCCGTTGTCCCGCGACCAGGGGATGATTGACTCCCCCACCGGCAGGTGAATCCCGTCGTCCGTCCCGACCTGATCGTAGAGCGACCAGAGATTCTGGGTCGAGAACAGCTTGACGGTCGAGGAAAGCTCTTCCATCAAGGGCACGGGGAGGTTGCACACCCCCACATTGAGGACGTCCCCGCTCTCCACCAATCGCGCCAACGATTCCCCCACCTCCGCCATGGACGGGGCATCGTTGAAGGTGATCACCCAGTCCGGCGGGCCATGCAACTGCAGGAGATCGACTCGATCCGTCCGCAGTTTCCGGAGGCTGTTGTTCAAAGAGACGCGCATGTTCTCATAGGTGTACGGTTCGTTGGGGAAGACCTTGGTGGCCAGGAACACCTGATCGCGCCGCCGGGCCAGGAACCGGCCCAACCTCACCTCGGAGTCGAGATATCCCTCCGCGGTGTCGAAAAACGTCCAGCCGGCATCCAGCGCGGCGTCCACCGTAGCGCCGGCGGTCTCCACATCCAGATTGCCGTACCCACCACCAAGCGGATAGCAGCCCAGGGCGAGCTTAGAAAGTCTCGGATCACTCATCATCATCCTCCATTGCGGTTCGGAGACCAGGCGGGCGTCACCGGCGACTCCGGATCGAAGAAATAGAGACGGCTGTCCCGGTTGGGGACGATGTGCCTGTCCTCGCCGGCGCCGATCGGACGATCGCCGCTCAACTTGATGACGAAGCGGCTCTCCTTGGCCGTCTCCAACTGACTCAACACAGTGTCGTCGATATCCTGGGCGATTTCACGTAACCCCTCGGTGACGACTGTGGGTGCGGGCACATCTACATGCACGAGCGTCTCCGATCCCAGGACCTCCGAGAACCGCACCTTCACGGGAATGCCCTGTCCCGATCCGTCTTCTGCGAAGGTGAAATGTTCGGGACGCACCCCGAGGATCACCTCCTTTCCCTGGGCATCGGAACGCGGGGGACCGGTCAACAACTCGAAGGTCTTACCTTCCCCGTACACCATGTGAACCCGGTCTCCATCCACCTGTAGCCGTCCTTGGAGCAGGTTCATGGCGGGCGATCCGATGAAGTCTGCTACGAACAGGTTGGCCGGCTCCCAGTAAAGCTCCCGGGGTGTCCCTACCTGTTGCAGCACGCCCCGCCTCAGCACCGCGATGCGGTCGGCCATGGTCATCGCTTCAACCTGGTCGTGCGTCACATAGATCATGGTCGAACCAAGCCGTTGCTGTAGTTCCCTCACTTCGGTGCGCATCTGGGTCCGCAGCTTGGCGTCGAGATTCGAGAGCGGTTCATCCAGTAGAAAGACCCGGGGATCCCGCACCATGGCGCGTCCCATCGCCACCCGTTGCCGCTGACCGCCACTTAGTTGCGCCGGCTGACGTCGCAACAGCTCACTCAAGCTCAGCACGTTGGCGGTCTCTCCCACGATCCGGTCCCGGATAGCTCTGGCCACGTGCTGGAGCCTGAGGCTGAATCCCATGTTCTCGGCCACGGTCATGTGGGGATACAGGGCATAGTTCTGAAAGACCATTGCGATGTTGCGTTTGTCGGGGGAGATCTCGTTTACCCGTTCCCCTCCGATGTACAGGGAGCCTGCCGATATCTCTTCGAGACCGGCGATCATTCGGAGAATCGACGACTTGCCGCAACCCGACGGTCCCACCAGCACCATCAGTTCCCCCTCCTCGACGGTGAGATCGAGGCTGTCGACGGCTACGGTGCCGTCAAGATAGACCTTCCAGACATCCTCGAGAGTTACAAAGGTCATGAAGATACCCCCATAGGCTTGTCGAAGGAGGCGACGCGCTCGTCAACCTCCCGCCGAACGTAGTTGAGACAACGGTCCCAGCGGAGCGAGTCGGCCACTACCCGGTCCACGGGCCGGGCATTAAGGTCAGGCGCCTCCGGCTGATCCATTTCCGCCAACACCACCCGGTTGCCGGGGGAGTTGTAGTACTGCACCGGCAGTCCCCTGACCGCCTTGCCCCATTGGACCCACCGAAAACCCGGGATGCTCCGCAGAGCCGGCAGGTGCTTCCTAATGATCCAGTTGTCGAATTCCTCCTGCTGATCATCGCCCACCTCGAACCGCTGCATCAGAAGACACCCCTCCAGAGAGGGCTCAGGGTCTCCCGGCCACCGGGGACCAAGCCGGTAGACGTTTCCGGTGTAGGTACTGTCGTCCAGTTCATTGAAGGAGTCGAAGAACTGGCTGCCGTCTTCGATAGCCGCCGCCAGACCGGGATCGGACATCCACCGTCTGAGACCGTCGAGATCCTCGGCCCAGTAGGCGGCCATCCGGTTGCCGCTCCCCTGCCAGGCCTGCGGAACGCCGGAAGTCCGGGTGG
>JAPPLW010000025.1 GCA_028819345.1 bacterium
AGTAGTTAGACGATTTCCTGCCGGGATTCAAGCCTCTGGCGATGCGCCCGTCGGACGACTGATTGCATTCCTCGACCAGCACGGTCAGGTCGAATCCGCTGGGCAGCGTAGTGTACGAGGGCCGGTTCTTGCAGATGGACTTGAGCAGGCGAATCAGTTCGCGAGAGTACTCCATGCCACCCGCGTTCTTGGCCTTGACCCACTCCCGGAACCATCTGTTTACGCCTTCCGGGTCCGAGTCCTTCCAGTCGACGCTGGCCAGCTCGTACTTGTCGTCGCCGATCCAGTCTGTTGTCGACCGGTAGACAGGGATGTCCACGTGCGGTCCGTCGTCATAGTACACCCGGACGCAGTTGGTCTTGATCTCCGGGTCGGTCTTGAAGGAGCCGTCGTCCACAGCATCGCGGACCATCTTGCGAGCATCCAGAGCCGTCTTCGGTGCGCCCTTGGGCCCGATCAGGGATTTCGCCGTGAAGACTACACCATCGTCAATGTCGTAGGCGCTATCCGGTTCCTGGATGACGGTTCCCATGGCGTACGATCCCTGGATCACCGACTTCACGGGCGCAGGGTCCTCGTTCTTCTTGAGACCGCGTTGAAGGCGGTCGCGGTTCGCGTTCCTGCGGTCACGCAGCTTCTTCTTCTGGTCCTCCGTGAGCTTGACGCGCTCGTCGTGGTAGGCCCGAATGTCCTTATCGCAGTCCTTCATGTTTCTCACCTTCGGGTTCAGGGTGGTTGTCGGCCCCCGGCATCCGTGCGAAGACCTGCTTGAGGATGGCCCCGCGGCGATCGTCGCTCTGGGTCCATCGGTATGTCTCATGGGCGTCGGTGTTTCCCAACTGCTTCATCAAGCGTCGAGCCTCCCCGGATGCGGAATCGAGTTGGAGGAGGTGAGCTTGCTGACGAGAAGGGTTGGACTCTGCACACCGCAGGATCTGCACCTGCCTTCCCAGCGGGGCCAGCTGCTCGGCCAGCAGCGTGGCGGCGTAGGTTGCGGCTCTTGCCTGGGCGTCCATGCCAAGGATGAGCGGCAGAGCACCCGCGCGCCACGCAAGAATGCCGCGAGCAAGCTTGGCAGATGGATCAGCACCAACGGGCGCAGGGCAGGTGCCGACGGACACGATGACAATCGGCTGATCCGGTTTGGCAATGGCCAGCCCGTCAATCAGCCCCAGAAGCACCGGATTGTTGGCCCACAGGCCGCCGTCCGCGAAGACGTGACCTGCGGTGCCGTCCTCGGTGATCGAGGCGAGTGGAAGGTAGATCGGGGCCGCGCTGCTCGCGAGGCAGATGTCTACCACCGAGAGGTCATCGTCCCGGTCCTTGGATGGGATATGGGGCGTCTTGAAAACCCGTGGGCTGTGCTGAAGCAGCCGCGTCGCCGAAATGGCGAGACCGATGCCGCGGCTCTCGTAGAGCTGGCCCAACGTCATCTTGCCGAAGATGTCGCGGAGGGCGGATGCCAGTTCCGCGCTGTTTCCCGCCGAGCGTCGGAGGTGACGGGTACCCCATTTCAGAAAACGTGCCCTGTCGCGCCACCGAAGCGGCTCTTGTCCGGGAGGCATCGGACGTGGGAAGATCCGGGGCCCGATCTTCTCATAGAGAGCTGCGATCTTATTGATCGGGATTCCGGCCGCAATACCGGCTGCCAGGATTGCCCCGGTACTTGTCCCCACGATCAGGTCGAAGCCCTTGCCGATGTCGAGAGGGCCCGACTGCTGTAGCTTGGCGAAGCGCTCGCTGAGCACCTTGAGGACCGTGGCGGAGTAGAGGCCGCGCATGCCGCCACCGTCCAGCGAGAGGACGTTAAGATTGGTCATGCGTACAATCTACGCTTACGTTGTCGGCACCGCAACTCCGTCCTGTGACCAGCCTGGCTGGACAGCTGGAAAGTCGCTGAAGCCAGAGCGGCGGGATTGGGCTAAAGGGTTCCCTGGTCGTCCGAAGGGAAGAGAGCTGAGAGCCTGATCCTCGCTACCGCCGGGTTCACATCAAAGACCTCCGCCACGAGACGCGCGGCGGGCTCACGGTGCGAGGACGGAAGTACCCGGGTGCCGAGCAGTCCTCGCTCCTCGGTGAGCGACTCCACGCTCGTCTCAACGAGTTCCCGAGGCAGGAGGAGGCCCCCGATAGCCTGGTTGGCCTGCCACTCCCACCATTTGCCGTGGTACCCCGCGCCAGTTGCTCCGATGTCACCATCACGACAGAGGATGCGCCGCCGCTCGTAGTCGAAGCAGTCGTCCAACAGGGGATGTCGGAGCGTGTCCTGCGCGAACAGGGGCCCATGCAGGAGGCCGTGGCCGGCCTCGTGGGCCCAAGTGGCGCGAGCCCGACGCTCACCTACTCGCCCGTCAGCGGACAGCGACCTGGAAACTGTGATTTCCTCAAGGCTACCGTCGTGCCTGAACGCGGCGGCTCCCAGTACGCCCGGTGGCAGGCTGTCGTAGACCGCCCTGCAATCGAAGGCTTTCTCGACGAAAAGCTCGATTTCCACTGGGGCGCAGGTGGTGGGGAGACATCCGGTTGACTTCAAGGCATCGGCACAGATGCGCTCAATTTCGCCATCCTTGAAGTAGAGCCGCCGCCCGAATGGTGCTCCCGGTGCGGGTCTATCCCTCATCGGTCGTCGCCCTTGTGCTCGGCATCGGTAAGTCGGTTGATCATTTCCTCCGGCGTGAGGCCCTTCCTGATCTGGGCAGTGGCCGTCCGGAGGGCAAGCCGCCACTCAGGATCATCCATGGAGAGCTTCCGCAAGGTCGTGATCGATTCGCGGTGGTCGTACTCCTTTAGGTGGGCAAGCTCGACCTGGAGTTCTTTGGCGATCGCCCGGAGAACCCCTTCAGAGGGGAACCGGCGTCCCAGCTCGATGTCGGAGAGGAAGGGTGCCGATTTGTCAATTCGGTCTGCCAGCTGTCGGAGCGACAGATTCCGTTTGAGCCTCAGCTCCCTGATCCGTTCCCCGAAGGTCGTACCGTCCATGTCCGAATACTCCCGGTGCTGGGTGGAGGGCGAGCCCTTCCTATCAAGGTAGGCCAAGTCCTTCCACACGACTACTCACTACAGCACTTGATCCGTGACCGAGTGTCCGCGCTGCGACCGATCAGGATTACCTGGTGCTGCCACTGACGGAACAGGAGTTCCGAGCATGATGCCACCGACAGCAAGCGCGTAGGTCCGATGCTGAACCCGCCCCATCTTGGCGAACTGATCCGTGAGATCATGGAGGAGGACGTCGCCGAGACTGCGGCACATCTGGGGTGCGGGCGCGGGACACTCTCGCGGCTCCTGAATCGAGTCGAACTATAGGGCATTCAGTATCGTCGTCCGCAGCTTCTTGGTGAGCCCCTCTTCGGACACTCGCCCGCCGTGGAACCGATCGACCAGAAGGTCGAGAACCGCCTGCTGAGCGAACCTCTTGCATCGACGCTGTCGGATGGCCACAGCAACCTGATCGCCGATCTGGCCCAGCCGATGGTAGTCCAGATGGCACACGTCAACGTGGCGATCCACCATCTCCGTAAAGGGTGTTGTTCCCGGTGTGGATACCATTTGGTGTCCCCATCTTGTCAGTTCTTCCTGAGGGATCCAGACGATGTCGAGCTTCTGAAGGCTCTGTCGTCCGGCCGCGATTGCCAGAACGGCGCTGGTAACCTCGGAGTCGGTGGCTCGACCGCACTTCCAGAACGAGAGTGTGTTGCCTTTGGTCCGCAAGTCAGCCGTGATGGCGTCGGCCGGAATCTCGTCGGAGGCCAAGCCTGGCTTGGATTCCGATTCCCACTTAGAGCGAGTGATCATTCGGGCTAGGAACATCACTCACCGGCCAAGGTCGTCGATTAAGGTTTGACGGTACTCGTCGAGCCACCCGATCGGCTCGGAGTGCGCCGAGAGCACATGCACCATGCCTGGGTCAGCCCAGTACTCCGCCGCCTGCATCGCGGCGTCGCGCACCTCCACGTCGTCCACGGCTAGCCCGCGGCGAACCAACTCCACGCGCCACTTGGCAGTGCCGACTTCTCGCTGACGAGCCACACACAGGAACACGGCTGCCGCGAATGCCGGGCTCGACGTATCCAGGCAAATGCCGCGGATCCAACGCAGAATGGTGTCGGGATCATCAGCTTCCAACGCCGCCGCAATCACACTCTCAGCGGGGTGGTCCATGCCGTCCTCGAGCGGTTCGGCCTCCAGGGACACGTGGAGTCTATCTCGGAATCGTTGCTGTCCACGATCGTCGGCAGGCGACGCCGATGCCCAAATCGTCCAATTGCTAAACACCCGCATTTCCACGGTGCTGATCGCGCTCTGCAGAAGGGCGGCATGACGCGAGATGGGTTGGCCCTGCTCGCGGAGTCTACGGAGCCAGCGACTGTCCAGAACGCTGGCGTCTTCCGTACGCGGTGGCCAATCGACCGCACGAGAGGGGGGCTGTGCCGAACGGGCCTTAGTCTGGGTCAGCATCGAAGAGTTCCCTCGCGGTATCGGTGATCACGTTCTCGAACGCTTCCCTCTCGATACTCCGAAGTCTGTCTGTCCTCACCATCGCTTCCGAGTGCCCGACAGCCTCCTGTGTCTCCCAATACGCATTGATGTCGAGCAGGAATCCAATCTCGTCGGATTCAGAAAGGATACTGCCCTGAGCCAAGACGACACGGATTCCCTCCTCCCACAGATAGTCGGTGCGGCTCATGTAGCTGTTCAGATGCTCGGGGAGGCCCTTAACCGACGGGGGGGCGCAATGCAGGTAATCCTCGATCCTTACGATCGACTGCGGGATTACGATGCGGTTGATGTACCGGATGCTGATCCGGCGCACTCCCTGTGGTGCTGCGACGCTCCAATAGGCCTCCAATGCGGTACCGATCCTCGGCCGGAATTCATCCCAGCCACTCTCATCCGGTGCCTTTGGGTTCTGATAGGGCCGCAGCATATGGATGCTGAGAACATCGGGGCCGACACCGACAGCACGCTTTTCATCATCCGTGAAGAGCAGCACCTTGGGCAGTCCCTGACCGTACCGAACACTGGATCGCTCGTCGGGCCTGATCTCCAAACCCAAATCGAAGGAATGCTGGGCCCGCGGCCTCCCTTGATACTCGGAGCCGAGGGCAGGCTGAAGCTTGCCCGGGATCGTCAGGTCCCAGTTTGGTCCTGGGCGAAAGTGGAACTCGCAGACGGCTTCGTCTATCGGTGGATTCCTGTACCGGCGGCGTCCCGGCGGAGTGACGGTCTCCATTCTCGGTGAGCGTCGCTATCGCAGCCAGTCTGGCATTTTGGGGAGGTTCTGTCCGGCTACAGGGGCGGTCGACGGGACAGCGATACGGGTGACGGAAACCGAAAGTCGGCGGAACTGAGCGCTCGCGACAGCCATTTCTTGGGGGTCCCTCTTGGACGGTGGGATGGACCGATCGAGAACTCGACTCGTCTTGGGGAGCGGTTTCCTTTCTGATACACCTTAGAGGCGGGTAGGTTGCTCTCTCAAGCTCGTTGACGAGGCTTGATGGGTCAAGCTCGCGGCGCCGATGGGTGTGCCTCGGACCCGCCCTCGACGCCCCGCAACACCCCATAGCAGGTGCATGCCAGAAGCAAGGCGCCCGGAAGCCGTACCTGGAGAAGCCTGCTTGGTCAGTAGCATGGTCAGCGACAATTCCCTACATGATCAGTGACCAAGTTGGCCGACATCGGCGCGCCCGCGCACCGCGGCGTCGCACGATCCACCTTGAACCGGGTCTCTACGCCCTGGAGGACCCCACCCGCTTGTCCCCCGCCCCCATCCACCCACATTGAGTACCCCACGTCCACCTGACCACCCACCCGGCCCCCGCCCACCCCAACAGGAGCTACCCCCTTGATCACCGCCCTAGCAGGCCGTGGATAAAGTCCGTTCCGCGGAGCCTTTGTGAATGAGTTAA
>JAPPLW010000035.1 GCA_028819345.1 bacterium
AAGACGGATTCTGGCACTGGCTCGCAATATGGGCACCGACCATTTGGTACACAACCGCGTTTATAGGCTTTTGGTTTGGTTCGGGTGCATTTGTGTATCGATCCGTTATGCGTGCGGGTATGTCCACGGGTATACAGCGTCTATCCGATTCCCCGCAGACACAAGCCGGACAGCTCCCCCTATTTTCCCATCCTGGAGATCGTGCCGTATGGACTTTCTCAACACCGTGGGCCTTATTGATATCAGGAATACTTGGCCCGATAGGCTCATTCATTCTGGCTGTGTTCTATTTCTATCTCGCAAGGGCATTGACAAGGCGAGCAATTAGGAAAGACTTAGAGAGATTGAGAAGATAGGCAGAGAAGGCACACTCTTTACATTTGGCAGACAGTTGCAGGTCGTTTACATCTCAGGCTCCCCGTCGATCCCGGTCCCAACTTGCGTAAGGGCCGGTCTCAAGCCGGCCTCTTCCGCACAACGCCCCTGCCCTACCCCGAACCGCCGCCCACAATCGACACCATCCCACACCAAGCCCGACGTCTTACCGCCCCTGCGGTCGTTCTCAACAAGGCTCGTGCGTACTGAACGTGGGAAGAGGTTGACCATGAGCTCCTTCGACAGGATCACGTTCGATCTCGCCGTCATGGGCGGCAAGGCCTGCATCCGCGGAATGCGAGTTACCGTCGGAACGGTCGTGGGGCTGTTGGCCGCTGGGCGCTCACACGACGAGATCCTTCGTGCCTATCCCTACCTCGAGCAAGAAGATATCGGCCAATCCCTGGCCTACGCCGCCTGGCGGCTGGAGGATCGTGAGGTCTCCCTCTCCACGCCGTGAAAGACTTCTGCAAAACGCCTCCCATCCGTTCGTGGTGAGCCGGCACGCAGTGCCGTGTCGCCCCCCGGACGAAGCACCCAACCCTCCGTCCCTCCGCCATCCCGGCATCCCCGGCCGGGACCCAGCAGCAACCATCAATCCCGGCGAACCCTGCCACCCCGTCCACTCCCGCATCCCGAGGTCCCAAACCCTCCGACTCGCCCCATACCGTTCGTGGTGAGCCGGCCTGGACTCCCCGGAAAACCGTGTCTACTCGCAAAGTCCACAGCAACCAAGCCTCCGAGGTAGTCCCATGATCACCCCCGATCGTGGTTACCCGGCCCGGAGTCTTCGGCGGACCGAGATGAATCACGCACCCAGCGCCCAACGCTCTCAGCCGGTCCTTGGCCTCTCCCCGTTATCGCCACATCCGAGGCTGCCACACAGCTGCAATCACCGCTCCCGTTGCAATTTGGCGCCCTTCCCATCGCTGATCGGAGTCTGAGGCCATCTCCCAACTTCGCTCACCGTCAATTACTTGCATCACGTCCTTGGCATGCCATGGTCCCTCGACGAATCCCGCCATCGACATCGAGCGCTCTCGCTTGACACATCGAGTGGAAATCCACGGTTCAATCTCAAAGTCAATCCAGTGCATGTGTTGTTATCCCGGCTGTTAAGCCAAGTAGTGCTATATTGCAAACGCTCGGGCTCATTCAGATTCCGCATCTAGCTTTGGAGGCTACTCACTCTCTGTTTATTTCAGAGAGAATGTCACAGACACTCAGGAAGGGCTGAGACTTCAGATTTAGCGCTTCAAGCTTAGCTTGAATCATACGGCCAAGCGAGATTTCTTCCGACAGGACTGCCCGAATATCCCGGCCGTCCACTAGAAATACAATGTTACGGCTATTGCTTGTTAGCCTTGATTCAACGTTCTTGGACCATCCATTTACAGAGACAAAAACCCCCATGGTCTGTCCGCCAGACCTTTCCACTTTTGAGTAAAAGACGTCGATATCTGGCCGGCCTGGTTTTCTCTTGGTCCACTTACACTCAACTAAGTAGAACCAACTGTCCAATTTGAATGCGTCATCAATCTGATCCTTGCCAATGCTGCGAATGAAACCCTTCGCAACTGATATCTCGGATAGTTCGAATATACTGGATACTAGCCTCTCAAACTCGTGCCCGCGCTTCTGTGGGTTAGTCGAGTCGGCCGAAAGCTTGTCGAAGCTGTTTCGAAGAAGACGAAGTGGTGTGCCTCTACCACTAGTGAGTTGAGGATCCAAGTCGCCCAATTGATCTATGAAGCGCAGATACATCATATCGTCCAATCCCCGTATCATTCCTAAATACTCTATTTTTCCCTTGAGCACTTGCTCGAATCTCGGGTGTCTCCTCCACGGTGCACGATAATGCGATGAGTGGCGACGCTCCCATTCTGACTGAGCCTTCGCTAGACCATGCTTCCTCCATGCGTACAGCATAGCTCGAATCTGGTTTCTGTAAGCTCTAGGTAAATTGGGAAACTTGTTTACAGTGATTCCGGTAACTACTTGTCGACGACGTTCACTGCTTAACCAGACTTTCCGGCTATTGATCTGAAATCCATTCGCGTTGACAATCTCGGTCAGTCTGGCGCCGGGCTCCACCTTGTTGTCAGTAAAGCAGGCAATCTCAGGTGATATGGTTCTAGTGGATGTAGAGAAAGTGATGTCATCGGCATAGCGTGTGTACGTTGATTGATGAGTTCTTGCTAGAGTCTGCAGCTGGCTGTCCATCTGAGCGCAGATCATATTGCTAAGGACAGGCGATGTGGGAGCACCTTGCGGCAGAACTCCACGAAAGCAACTGATGTGCGCTAGCACTGTGGCAACTTTGGTTGGCAGATTATAATGCTTCGCCATCAGCATTCCGCGTACCCGACCAAAGTGAATGGTGTGGAAGAAGTCTTTCAGATCGACATTGAATACCCATCTCTTATCGCAATGTGAATCAGCATTAGTGCGCACACTTCGTTCACGTGCAAAACCGTGTACGCTTGGCTTGGGCCGGTATACACTTTGGAATACTTGATTTAGCTTTTGCTGAAGTATCTTGATGTTCGTATTGGGAGCGTGAAGCGATCGAACTTGGCCATTTTTCTTGGGAATGTAGAGGCTTTGATACCTATGGTTTTCGGGCGTTCGATAAATCCAGTAGTTGAGATCGTTGAGAGACACTTCTAATATCGCTGCTATGTCGCGAGTCGACTGCAGGTCGAAGAAGAGAGTCCGGAGTTCGTCTTCGGTTCTTGTGAGGTTGAGCTTCCTGTTGGACATTTCTTAGAAAAGTGTGAGGTGTCCGCGGCCGGATTTAGCCTTTCTCGCGAAATTGCGATGCATGCAACGCGGCGCGCGCGGCAATGGCGAGCGTTGAGTTAACCTTGGAATTGATTGTCGCTGGATCAGCAACAACAGTTAATCCTCGATCGCGGACACCTCGACCATACCTTATAGGATTCCAGCTCGGAATTGCAAGGAGGAGCTTAGGGATTCATGACATGGTGCTGGATTGATCAAGAAGACGGCGATGCCAGATCGGGTTAGATTGAGCAGTCTTAGGCAACAAATGTAATGCGCTTTCTCACAGTAGCGATAGGGAGTGCGCGCACTTCGTCCCAACGCGCATCTGGATCGCCCACGGACATAGCATCGAGCGAAGCTACCAGCCTTCAGCAGGCCGCCCGTGGCGGACACTCCACCCCGCATCGACTCTCAGCCCGCACTTCCGCAACCTCATGAGCCACTGAGTCCTCGATCTCCTCCGCTGTCTGCTCACGAAACACCCGCCCGAGCCGCTTCAGAATCCCGTGTCCCTCCGCCCATCGCGCATCCAACGCAGCCAACCGTTCAATGCCCTCGGCCGGAAGGACGCCTCTCTTGCCCCTTCCCTTAGGGAAAGGGCAGAGCCTGCCCCGGACTCGATCCGGGGGGTGAGGGTGGCAACTCCCCCCAAGCACCCACGCCAAGCAAGCAGCAACCTGCTCCAACCCAGGCACTTCTTTTCCCTCTAAGCGGGGGAGCCTCGGTGCCGCGACCTACCCAGTCAGAACAAACGCAACGATCACCCCAACCGTCCCAACCAGATTCACCACGGCGACCAGGACAGTGCAAACGATCCATGTCTTGAGATTCTCAAAGTCCGCCTTGGTCGCGAAGTTCTGCACCACCTCGTCGCGGATACCGTCCAGAACCTCGCGCAACTCCACCCGCATCAGCGCCACGCCACCTGCGTTCGAGTCGGCCATCTGGTCATCTCCCCCGTCGTGGCGCGACCACCGCGCCCGCTGAAGAAACCCCGTGCCGCCCCAACGAGTCCCTGCACCAATCCCACCCACGCCGCTTCCCCAATCCTCCTCCCCCGCGCCACCGGCTAATGGCTCACTTTGATCGGTCTCTTCACTTCGAGGCGGGCCGTCGTCTTCCTCCCTCTCCTGGCGGAGAGGGTTGGAGCCTGCCCCGGACGCGATCTGGGGGTGAAGTGTCTTCCGGTCGCGATCTCCCACACACCAGCAGCTCAGCGGTGCGCACATCATCCATCAGGGACACGCCGCCTTAATCCCTCTCCTGGGGGAGAGGGTCAGGGTGAGGGGTCTTCCGCGCAACCACCGTCGGGCTACGCAGATGTCTCCTTGAGGGAGAAGGCTGGGATGAGGGTGGCTGCCACCTCCAGCACCCACGCCAGGCTGTCAGCAACCCACCACGCGCCACTCCCCCAGCAGCCCTCTTCCGCCCTCGCCTCGCCCACGGCCTGAAGGACCCACAGCAACCCCATCACGCCAGCTCACGCGCACTTCCCCAGGCCCGCCGGCACCATCCAGCCAATACGGCCACCGGCGCGTCGCTGGCAGTGCCATCCCTGCCGGCATTGAATGCATTGCCGGTAACGCCTGCATTGATGTCATTGCTTGCAACGCTGTCATCGCCAGCGCCCTCGCCACCTGGGCGCGTCAACCCACGACCCTGACCACCCCCGCCGCCCGCCACGCCCGGGCCCCAGGGCATCTGCCTCCAAATCCCTCTCTCACTACTCTCCGCTCTCCCCTTCCGCCACCCACTTGCCACGTGTGGCCAACCTGTGTACTCTAACAGAGTAAGCCACTTGACCCGATCTCAATGTCCGCCTCTTGGCTCGCGCTTGTGCTGTCCCTGCCCCTGCGACTGCTCCGCCTCTCCTCGTTCCTGGTCAGCCTGTCCAACCATGCATGCCCCTCCCTGTTGGCTGCATGCCGATCCCCCGTCACGCCACCCCGGCCGAACTCCACCCCCACCCATCCCGAGCCTGCCGCCCTCCTCGCCCTGATTCTCTCCCCGCTCCTCCGTCCCCTCCTCGCTCCCTTCCTCTCCAACGCCCCGCATCGCGCTCCTTCCCCTTCCCCTTCCCCTTCCCCTTCCGGTCTCACTTCTCTGCCCTCGCCCCTCTGCCCTTCCCGACCCCTCCCCTCCCAGCGCAACGTCATCCCGGCGTCTTCAGCCGGGACCCAGCAGCACCCAAGAACCCCGGCCTCACCCGCCATCCCGACCTCCCCTGCGTCCCCAGCGCACACCCCCTTTCTTCCCCTCACCCGCCGAAAAAATCCGCCCAAGCGGTCGCGCGCCGGCCCGAAC
>JAPPLW010000003.1 GCA_028819345.1 bacterium
CGCCGCTCCTACAACCGGCTTCCCGGCAGACCACTTCTTCCACGGCCTGCTAGTGGGGGTGTTGGACGAGCTCCGGAAGCGCGAAGGACATATTCTCTATCCATTTGTAGGTGCTTGGACCCCCAAACTGAGGGAGGTGGCAGGAACACGATTTGAGCGGGTAGACGAATTTCGCAATGAGATCGTGAAACTCTTGCGTGAAGATTGGTTGCCTCTGCCTGATGAGCGTACGGCATCCTATTTCAGGGGACTTCTCAGGTTTTACAATGAATATGAATATCCACTACGTGTCTTTTCACTGAACTACGATCTGTGTGTCGAGCGATCTTGTGGGAACGACTTTGTGCAGCGGGGCTTCTCGGAGACTCAGCATTGGGATTGGAGGTTGTTCGATGAGACTTCTGAAGATCCGAGACCGCTGCTTCTCTATAAGCTACACGGCTCGACTGACTGGAGACGGGAAGTCGATGGAAGGGTCAAGTGCATTGATGATAGTTCGGCGATCAGTCACGACAGAGTCGCACTGATTTTTGGAACAGCATACAAGATGCAATACACGGATCCTTTCCTGTTTCTGGCATATGAATTGCGGCGATGGACACTTGACGTGTCACGCCTGATTATTACAGTAGGTTATGGCTTTCAGGATGACCACATTAACGGCATCTTGGAACAAGCGCTCCGGCAGAATGCCGCGCGCAGGGTACTCGCGGTGGTCGAGCCTGATGCGGTTGAGATTGAGCGCAGGGAACACATCAGACGACTTCTGAAGGCAAGAGAGGGGCAAATCGTTGTTTGGCCGCTCGGTGCGCGTTACTTCTTGACACAGCGATTGACGATGGACGCGTTGGCCGAACTCTTCCCCGAGGAAGATGACTTGTTCGATACTTCTGAGGAGCTGCGAACACACGTCGATTCACAGTCGGAGGAATCATAGAGCCGCTCGACTGGCACCGATCTGGGGCCGGTTGGCTCGCGACCCGCGCCCATGAGTGCCGCCCGAATGACCTCACGCTGCACAGGCGTTAGTGGTACCGATTCCCTGGCGGACACGGGACCCACAGCCGGGAGTGGGAGCACGAAACACAGGATTCGCATTCACAAAGCTTTTCACCGCCGTTCAATCAACGGTCGCATCTTCGGATGCGGAGGTCAACGCTCCCAGGCCCCAGGCCGCGGGAGCGTTGGCCGTTGTAGCCCAACGGATGGTGGAGTACGCTCTGGCCGGGGAATGTCTCGATGGACAGCGAGCTCCCCCGCGTGACGGGATTTTCCCCCCCGCGATGCAGGGGATTTGCCTCTCATGGATAGGTTTCGGAGTGCCTAGCTTGGGTGTATCGGTCGACCGGCTGTCGGTCGGCCACACACTTCAAGAAGGAGATGTTCCCATGAAGAAGCTGTTCGCTCTCATCCTGGCCACCGGCGTGATGGTCGCCACGGTGGCACCCATCACTGCCTCCGCTACGGAGGTTTCCCCGGTAGCGGATGCTACCGTCACGATCCCCGAAGTCGCTCCACTTCCTGTCGCCGAACTGTGCGAAGCTGGTCTCCTGTCGGCGTCCGCAGGCCCATGTACGAATCTCGGTAGACGAGTGGCTGTTTCGGCGGCGATCTGCGCCGCCAGCACCTTCGGCTTCATCAAGGCGATCCGCATGGCCCGAGCTGCTGCCGCCGCCGTCAGGGCTGGAGAAGGATTCTTGGGTGCCTTCTTCGGCGGTGCTGCCATTCTGTTCTGTTGGGACGTGTACGACAAGTTCTGGGAATGGCAGGACTGCCGCGGTGGCCAGCACTACCAAGCAGATGTTGGGGCCTCGGCCAACGATGAGGAACTGGCAGATCTTCTCGACGAGGTGGCCGATGAGATGGAGGCGACCGGTGAGCTTCCAGATGACCCTGACGGCCCCGAAAACCCTGACGGAATCATAAGGCACTGACCCATGTCTTGGCTCTGGTATCTGATACCCGTCGGTGCGGCGTTCTGTGTAGCAGCGGGCTGTGGAGCGGTGGGGTGGGGGCTCATCACAGCGTTTCGGGCGATCTCAGGAAAAGACATCGAGGATTGACCGAAATCATGTGACCGAGGACCCGGCCCCTGGAAAAATCTTCCAGGGGCCGGGTCCTCCGCGTCAACCATCTCCCCTCCCCGTCGCGCGAAGGTGCTACCCGTTGGTACCTTCGCGTGACACCGCGGCGACCCCTAAATAGGGTTACCTCACCCCTGTTCTTGTTTCTCGCAGTGAGGTAGTAGGCTTCGCGTGACATCCGCCGGGGGTGCTACCCGTTATCACCTTCGCGTGACGGCAGACGGAGGGATGTAGATTCCGGTGACCGCGGCGACGAGATGCGCGGGCCACCCGTCGCGGAGCCGCGCGTTGGCGTCGACCCAGGCATCGTAGTCGCGCTTCAAGACGTGCTGGATCTTGCCGCGACCGACGCCGAGACGCGCGGCGGTCTGGCGGACAGAGATGCCCGAGTGGCGGTAGGCGCAGATCGTCCAGTCGATCTCAGCGGAGCGATCTCGGCGGACTTCGCCGGACAGAATCCCGCCTAAGCGTCCGCGCTCGCGCTGCCGTGCGATGAACGCTGGCCTGTGGCCGCCGTGACGGCGCAGGAGCTCCTTCCACGCGCGGGAATCCCGCCGTTGACACTTCGGACGTGGGCTACGAGGTTTCGATACGTTCATGATTCCTTTTCTCTTGGCTGTGAGATGGGTGATCAAGTTCGGAACGCCAGACGGGTGCCTCCGTCTGGCGTTCGACTCTTCGGGGCAAGATAGCGAGGGGCGCAAGGCCCTTGGGATGGGCGAGGACGCCTGTTACCTGCGACCCCTCCCCCAACCTCGCCCCTTGTGGCGTTACGCCCGTGTCGCCCACGTATGGACGCCATCCCGCACGAATGGTGTTGCCCCGAGTGCCGGATCGAGGTCACAGGCGCAAGTGCCCCGAGTGCGGCGATACACCATGTTGCGCTTCCTAAGTTTGTCCAGCACTCTGGCAATCTTTGGGTTTCGCGGGCGTAGCAGTGCGCGGGCCATCTCGCCCGGAGTCATCCCTTCGTATCGGGGACTGACTGCCGGACGAGATTCGGCCTCTCTGATTCTCTCATGGCCCATTGGGTCCAAGGTGTCCATATCCCGGTTGTGTCGTCCGGCAAACTTGTTGATGTACCGTTGCAGATACTTCTTGCTCATGTGATGGTGGACGCCGCGGTACCCCCGTTTGAGCACTTCACGCCGTTCGTGTGGGCCATGCCCTTCACGAATCCGCCGACGCTGTGCTTCACGAAGTCATGGTCGTACCTAGCCCATGCCCCGGTAGGTGGAAGCGCCGTGCGTGGTAGACGGTTGCTCCCGTCTCGGCATTCTCCCACACGAAGCCCCGAAGCGTCTCCGCGTCCGTGTCGTCGATCACTTGGCGGATTCGCAGAGGGGCGAGGCTTCGCGAGCCCCAATGTCACTAGACACTCCGTCCGAGCCGGTTACGGGGACTGAGTCTTGCCTGCCTCGCGGCTCGGATCGCCGAAGCACAACCGGGCTGCCGCAACCGCGTCTTCCCCAAGTTGCGGGTCCGGGACGACAGCACTGAACAAAGCGTCCGCCGCCTGCCGCCAAGCTACGCAGTCGATGCACCGGTCAGTGCGCTCCAAGTCCGCCAAGAGCGCCGCCTCCAAGGCCTTGGCGTAGGCTTCGCGAGCTGCTACCTCGGCCTTTCGGGCCCGTTCCGCGTCTGGATGCGCGAAGGTGGTCCGTTTCGCCACTGTGACCGAAGCGTCGAGGATGGCGGCTCCCCGTTCCCTCGCGCTAGATCCTCCCGCCGCTTCCAAGGCGTCCAAGATCACCGCCATCCAGTCGTCGAGTGCCGCCCGGGCCGCCACTCCGTCATTCGCCAACACAGCCGTAGTCACCCGTGTCTCCGCGTCCGAGGCCTTCTCGACATCGTAAGCCCGAGCATAGCTGGCTTGATCCACTCCGGCCGCCGCCAGTAGGTCCACCATGTCGGGCCATCCGCCGCGTCCCTCGGCGTCCAGTGTTGCGGCCATGACCTCGGGCAGGGCTTCCACGTAGACGGCCTGGAGGTCATCCCAAGCCGCCACCAGAACCCGGCCCGCTTGGGCCAGCTTCTCGCACCGCTCCCCCGATTGGATTTCGCCGCGGTGTCGTCCCGTCTGCTCGCCGCACTCCCTTGCGCCGGTCACCAGGATAACACCAACCAAGGCGCTTCCGAGCCATCGGAACAAGCGGACGCCGGGGTTGTCGCCCCCACTGACATCGCTACTAGGGGTCATCTCACCTCCGCCCACGCCTCCCGACACCTATACCTCCGGCCCTGCTCCGCCATCTTTCTCATTCTCCCTAAGACGGGTGGCACTCCACCGTCCCATCTGCACATAGAGTGCAGGAAACGGCGCTGAATGCATCAAGCTGGGATGGGCGCGGAATCGTGTCAACGCTCAGATCCCCTCGTCGTGACGGCGGTGCGGGGTGAAGAGGTGGGCGGGGTGGGGGTGACTCGCTCAGCGGGCCGTTTCCGTATTCCGGGGGTTTTCGAGGAAACCTCGGGCCGTAGAATCGCGGGCTGTTCGCCGGTCGAATCCGCCAACCCGATCCAGCCTCTATCACCTCCCTGTCACATCCACTGCGCTTCTGCGGCGCAGAGGCGACTACTTCGCTGTCGGAAAGTTCCGTCACCAGTCTCCGTGCACGGGTCCACCAGACTTGCCCACCTCGCCGCCCGTGTCGATTGATCCGACCGTGCACTCGATCACCAGGATGACCGAAGATCCCAGGGCGAGGGCGAGGTGATCTACAGGGTCTCTCAGCCCGATCTGTGCCCCCAACGGGGTCCACACGGAAACCGAGGAAGAACAACAGCAAACCCAATGCGGGCTCGAGTCCTTTGGATTTGTCTTGGTTTTGGGGGCGGTCGAACCGCCGGACAGTTGGGGACGGGAGATCGTCCGGTTGACGACTTGACCTGACTCCCTCCTCCCCCGAGATTTCGTCCGCCGGTAACCGTCCGGCCATACAGTGATTCGCCGAAAGGGTGTAGGGAGGTCTCATATCGTGAGTTCCGGTCTTCGGCGGCTGGCTCCGTCGCAGCGTTTCATGTACGAGTACGGTTGCTTCGTTTCTTTCTGGGGCAATTTCGACTTGATGATTGAACCCGGATCCTGCGGCCAGAAATGGGAGCGCACCGCCCGGGGCCTTAGAT
>JAPPLW010000114.1 GCA_028819345.1 bacterium
CAACGACGGACGGTCGGTGGCGGGGGAGTGGAGGGACGGCGCGGCCTACATGGAGGTCCTATTCGAAGGAGGGCCCGGCGCGCGGGTGGTGACCGCCGACGTCTCGGAGCGTCTTGATGTCGTCGAGCCGCCCCACCCATCGCTGGTTGCCGATCCGGAGATTGCGGTCGGCGAGAAGGAGTATGTCCAAGGCGCCCAAGCGGGGTGGACCACCCGGGTCACCCGCACCATCCGCCAGGGAGGGCAGGAAATCACCCAGAGATGGGAGATCGACTACGAGCCCCGGCGGGCGATCATCAAGGTAAACCCGTGCATGCTGGATGGCACCTGTCGGGAACCGCTGGGCTGATCCCTCCCTTCCTCGGGTCGGCCGCCCGGGAACCCCATGCAGCGGGCGCACACCGGCTCGCCGCGGTAGGGGGACCCCGGCGCCTTAGATGATGTCCAGGACGATCACGGGTATCTCCCGGGTGGTCTTCTCGTCGTACTCGGCGAAGAACGGGTACTCCCTCTTCTGCCGGCTCCAGATTCTCTCCCGTTCGGCTCCCTCGGTCACCCGGGCCCGTGCGGGGATGATCTCCCCACCGAGTTCCACGCCGACCTCGGGGTTCGCCAGCAGGTTGTAATACCAGTCGGGATTGGTGGGCGAGCCGCCCTTGGAGGCAAAGATGGCGTAGCCTCCCTCGACATCCTGGTACAGGAGCGGAGCTATCCGCTTGGTCCCGGTCCGGGCGCCGACATGATGGAGCAAAAAGAGCGGCCTTCCCTCGAACTGCCCCGCGCCGATACCGCCTGCCGCCCGGAATTCCTCGATCACCTCTTTGTTCCACTTGTTCCAGTGGTGCATTTTCCGTTACTCCTCTCGGCCGGTTCTCCTCTTAGACAGGAGGAAGGCTAGATGCTGCTCCCGGATTAGGCCGCCGAGCGGGAGGAGAAAGACGCCGACCCTTCCCTTCGGGTGGAGGGGCTTCTCTCCGTGGGGCTCTAGCTCCGATCCACCAGGGCGCCGAAGCCTCCTCCGGTGTGCCAGAAGACGACGTGATCGTCATCGTCGAAGCGGCCGGCGGCGATCTCCCGGCGCAGCCCGTAGATGGCCTTCCCGGTGTAGGTCGGGTCGAACAGGAGGCCGGTCAGCCTGGTGGCCTGAGTCTGCACCTCGATCAGTTCCTCGCTGACCTGGGCGTACCCGCCGGTCAGGTACTGGTCGGTGTGCTCCAGCAGCGGTGACGGCATCTCCCCCCCGAAGGCCTCGACCCCCGACTGCCAGATGGGCCGCACACGCGCCATCAGGGACTCGACCGGCTCCGATATGCAAAGGGCCAGGAGCGGGCTCTGGAAGCCGGTCCGGTCGGCCGCCCAGCCGAAGCCCGACGTGGTGCCGCCCGAGGATCCGGCGTGCACCACCGCCGCCACGTCTGTGCCGATCTCCCGGGGGATCTGTTCCACCAACTCCCGGAAGCCCAACGACATCCCCCACATACCCAGCTTGTCGGAGGCGCCCTGGGGGATTACCCACGCCTTGCGGCCCGAGGCGGCCAGGCGGACCGCGTCCTCGGCCATGATCTCATCCCGGTGCTCCCAGTCGGCCACCGATATGTAACTGATCGCGGCGCCGGCCAGCATGTCGATGAGCAGGTTCCCGCCGACCTTGGCCGGTGGCTCGCCATCGGGGGTGCGGAGCACCAGGCGCACGTCCAGGCCCAACCGGGCACAGGCCAGCGCGGTGGCCCGGCAGTGGTTCGACTGGTACGCCCCGCAGGTGATCACCGTGTCGGCGCCGGCCTCGAGAGCCGCTGCCAGGTGGAACTCCAGTTTTCGGACCTTGTTGCCCGACAGGCCGAAGCCGGTCAGGTCGTCGCGCTTCACCCACACATGGGGCCCTCCCCATGCCTCCCTCAATCGGGGGAATCTGTGCAGTGGGGTGGGGGTGAGGGCGAGATCGAGCTGGGGCAGTGGCTGGCGTAGGGGTGTTTGATCCATCCGCGAACTATAGGCAAAAGGCCCCGATGGTCACGACGGGAAAGTCGCGAAAATTCGGCCTCTAATTCGGGATCCCTCCCCCAACACCCTAGCGGCCTATATGATCCCAGGTCAGCGTAGTATTGGCCTTTGTCAGTACCATTTTTGGTATCAGGACGCTCTCTGGGTTCTCTGTAAATTGTTGGGCTCGCAGTGGAGGAGGTGTTGTTTGCGGTTCTCGGTGGTGGGGGCGATTCGCCACTCTCTGAGATGTCAGGCGCCCCCCAACAGGATTCAGCTTGTTGTGCTTCTGCCCTTGGGCATTCTATGGAGGGCGGTCAGTCTCTTTCGGGGGTTTTGCTCTGTCCGATTCTGGGGCGGTGAGCGTTTATACTTTGCTAAGGGAATTACATACTTGGGTAGACGAGCCGGTTAGGTGGTGGGGTTGATGAACCGGCGGGATTTCATGTCGGGTTGGGAGCGGTAGCGCAGGACGGCTTCGGCGGCCTTACGCAACTCTGGTGGTGGTTGGGGTTGTTTCTTCTCCGGTGGTTTCTTCTTCTTCGGCATCAGAACAGGGCTCCTTGGGCTAGGGGTTTGCCGGTGTAGGGGTTGTTCATCGGCGGGAGGCGGGGATACCGCTCCTCGAAGTAGTCGTGAATGGACCAGAGGTTCATCCGGTCGTATTGGACGCCGGAAACGTGGATGTTGCCCAGATAGGATTCCGCTCTCGCTTGGGGGCTTTGGATCGGGTCCAGGGTGATGTAACAGCCCACGGCGGCTTGTTGGCGTTCTGTGACACGGCAGAAGGCGCGGAGACCGTCCACCGGCGGACTCTTGCCGCCCTTGACTTGTGCTATCGCCAATCGAGATTCCCAGTTGTCCGGTCGGATAGTGAGCGTTGCCCTACCGTCTATTCCCCCATCCCCAACCTGGCGGACGTTGGGAGCGAACCCCGGCGTCCGTTGGATCGCCCACGTCTCGAACCCGAATGGTTTATCCCGCGCTAGCCGGGCGGCTGATCGGTAGTCAAACGGGATGCCGTTGGTGGGGATGTTGCGGTTATCGAGCCGTTCCAACATCACTTCGATGGCGTGCGAGTCAATGTCAATGCCGATCCATCGGCGGTCCAGCGCATTAGCTGAGGCAACTGTTGTGCCGCATCCACAGAACGGATCGAGCACCAAATCCCCAGGGCTGGATGAGGCTTTGATGATCCGGTCCAGCAGAGCGAGGGGCTTCTGCGTCGGGTAGCCCAGGGACTCTGATTTCTTGGTGGGGAACCATCCCCGCTGTCCGTACAGTTGCATGATGTCTGACCAGACCGTCGAGAGGGGCACGCCGGGGCTTTTGTCGAGGTATTGGCGGACGATCTTGCCCTTGCGCGATCTGGTGCGGTAGAAGCGTCCGTCGTCGTCTTGGTGGCGGAACCAGTCGTGGATGTATTTCTCGCTGTATGGAGTGAATTGCCGGTGGTACAAATGCTTCCCGTAATCCTTGGCGTAGACCAGGAGCGTGTCGTGAACTTTGACGGGTTTCTGCCCACCGGCCCGACCACCGGACGGGGTTCCATAATTCCAAACGATCTCGTTGACAAAGTTGCGATGCCCGAAGATCGAATCCATCAGGGCTTTCAGGTAGTGGCTGGCGGTTTGGTTGCAATGCAAATAGATCGACCCGGTGGGCTTGAGGAGGCGGTGGCATTCCTCCAGCCGTTCGGCCATGTAGGTGAGATAGGCGAGCATCCCCGACTCGCCCAACATCCGATACAGTCCACTGATGGCGTTGTGTGAGGGGAGTGCGATTGCGCTCAGGTAGCGGTCAAGCCGTTCCGCGGCGGCAGTGTCCCAAACCCAAGTGTCAGCGAACGCCCGATATTGGGCATCCCCGCCGCCTTCCGGCGAGAACAGCATGTTGTAATTCTGTTGGCTGTTGAACGGCGGATCGAGGTAGATCAGGTCTACGATGCCGTTTGGCCATTGGCGCATCCAGTCGAGACAGTCACCGTAGTAGAGAGCATTGTCGGTCGGGTGACCGAGGGTCACGTGGCGATGCCGCGTTCTCCCCCCACCAAATCCGCATACAACAACCGCCGCCCGGCCATCCCCCAGGCAACCAACCCCATTTGCATTCCCGTGTCCAAATGGCGGATGTTGTGCCGCCCACAAAACTCCACCACGTACCGTTGTAGGTGCTTCGGGGAGAGACGGTGGAAGGTGCCTTTGTGCGCCCGTTTCAGCATGGCCCAAAACGATTCGACACCGTTGACGTGAGCCTTCCCGCTCACATATTCCCCTACCGAATGGCGTACCTTCTCGCGATTGGGAAGCCCATCGTAGGCAGTGCTCCCGTCCGTGTACACCGGCCCCCCCCCCGGGAGCTACCCGTTGGACAAACCCTTGCAAGGTGTGAGCGTTGGCCGCGTCCACCACTTTGGCGGTGACCATCCCCGATTTCCGTTCCCGCATCCCCACCACTGCTACTTTCCCCACGGTGCCACGTCCGGCGTGAAGCTTCATGCGGGAGTGTTTGTTCTTCTCGATCCCGCCCATGTACGTCTCGTCAACCTCCACCGGCCCCGACAGCAGGGACGGGATGAACGCCTCGAACGCCTCCCGGATGCGCTGCTGCATGAACCACGCCGTCTTCTGCGTCACACCCAGATCGCGGTGTAGTTTCATCGAGCTAACCCCTTTGAGGTTGGTCAGGTTCAGGTAGATAGCATATACCCACTTTTGGAGGGGGATGGACGAATCGGCCATAACTGTTCCCGTTTTCACCGAGAAATACTTGCGGCAGTCCCGACACCGATAGGGCATCTTCGGATGGGACGCCTTATGAGTGTTCACGCTCCCGCAGCGTGGGCAGTCCCGCTCCCCGTCCGGCCACACAATCCCCTCGAACCAGACACGGGCGGCTTCCTCGTCGGGAAACATGCGGGCCAAATCCAACATGCTGATTCCCCTCCTGTAGTGCTTCCCCGGTGCCTTATACGCCATCTCACATCCTTCGAATTGTGCTGTCTACCAGCTATTCTAGGGAGGGTGTGTGACACTTTTCAGGTCAGCCGTCTACCCAAGTATGTAATTCCCCTCGGGAAAGTAGAACGCCTCCACCAGACCCTCCTACAGGGATGGGCCTACAAAC
>JAPPLW010000043.1 GCA_028819345.1 bacterium
GACCAACCACCCATCACCCGACTTGTAACCCACCTCTGTGGGAAGGACAACTAGCGGCGGAAATGCAGGCTCTGTCGAGGTGAACTTCCTGAACGTGTGGCGTTACCTGTTGCTGGGATCGGTGGCGGTGGTGCTGGTGGCGGTGGTGGGGCCGCGCGCCCTTGCGCAGTACGATGCCTCCGAAGCCGGGAACGGGTTTGTCGACATCGGAGGGAACATCCACGCTGAGGACATCCGTTACATCGTGGAGGGGGGGCTCACGGTGGGATGCGACCTCGAGGGGCCCCGGTACTGTCCTGATCAGCCGGTGTCGAGGGCGGAGATGGCCACTTTCCTGACCCGTGCCCTGCGCCTCGACACGACCGTTCCTGACTTGGGTGTGTATTCGGACGTCGCAGAAGGTGCCTGGTACACGCCTTTCGTGGAGGCAATGGGGGCGTACGGGCTCACCGACACCCGGATTTCGAGAAGTTTCCGACCGGACGATCCGATGCTCCGTTCGGAGATGGCGATCCTCCAGAAGGCGTTCCGGCTTACATCGGCCCATGACCCTTCGGTCTCTTCATTCCAGGACATCCCGGCGGACGCCGGCTATGCCGGAGCGGCGGAGGCCATACTGGAATCGGGAATCACCCGGGGATGCGGGGAGGACCCGCTTCTTTACTGCCCCGACGACACGGTCAAGCGGGACACCATGGCGGCCTTTCTGGCTAGGGCGCTTCGAGGGGCCGACCTGAGGAGGGAGTTGGCTCTGGTGCCCGGCCGGGAGGTGATCAGCGACATCTCCATCGGGCGTAAGACGTGGCATGTCTGGGTGTGCGAGGATGCTCCGGTGCAAGAGGACGCTCCGGTGCGAGAAGACCTGGTGGACTATCTCAACCGTGAGATAATCCCCTACTTTCGCTGGCTGTCGGGAGGCAGGTACATACCTCAGTTCCGATACGGCTCCGACCCCTCCGCTGGTGTCACCACCGTGTTGGAGAACTGCGAGAACGAGGATGTCTTCTGCAGGGTGGCCCCAGGCGGCGCCAACATCTTCGCGGGAGGTGACCTGTGGGAGCCGGACATCCGCGCCGCGGGCCGGGGTGGCATACGGGTCGATCCGGAGGCGCAGAGACAGAATGTCTGGATGGACAAGCGGTCGTTGTGCTACACCCCGGCGTATGCGCACGAGATCGGCCACACATTCGGATGGCCGCACAATCTGAAAGAGGCGGGCGCCCCGCCGTCTCAACCTCTCACCACCGGGATGGATATCATGTCCACCCCGGGGACGATGGTGGGCACCAATGCGCACAATCTGTTCCACATGGGCTGGATAGACCGCGAGAAGGTGCGGTCCATTCCGAGGGCGTCGCCTGGGGCTGGGCCGGGGCGCAGTCCACGCCGGAAGGGACCTTCACATCCATAGGGCTCGGACTCTTCGCCTGCTCCACGAGGGCTAGCGACGGCGGTATCGAATGCTGGGGTCACGTGACCGAGGTCAGCGCTCCGCCCGGTGGGGAGTTCGCCTCGGTGAGCGTCATGGAAGAACACGCCTGCGGTCTGCGCACCAACGGAGCAGCGGCCTGCTGGGGATCGTACCCAGTCCCCGAGCCGGTTGTTCAACCCCCGGACGGGACCTTCATCTCGGTCAGCGCCGGCCTCTCCCACGGCTGCGGCATCCGGGAGGACCGAACTGTCGAATGCTGGGGAGTGAACAACGGCGGCCAGAACTTCGCGTCTCCGCCGCCCGGGGAATTCACGTCCGTAAGCGCGGGAGCGTCTTTCTCGTGCGGCTTGCGGCCTGATCAAAGCGTGACCTGCTGGAGCACGAGAAGCGGCTACACCACCTGGCAGCCTCCCCCCGGCCGCTACACCTTCGTGGCCAGCGGATACAACAACGGTTGCGCCGTCGGCGCCAACGGCGGCGCGGTTTGCTGGGGCCACGACCAATGGTTCGACTTCACCCCTCCGGACGGCGTCTTCACCGCGGTCAGCGTCGAATACGACCGCGCCTGCGGTCTGCGAATCAACCGCACGGTCGAGTGCTGGGGCGGCCAAAGAGAGCAGTGAGGCCTGCACAAACCGACCTCTTGATCGGGTAATCCTACGGCCTGGGACTTGGAAATCGCAGCACTACCTCCAAAGCCAAGCTCAGGGACTTGGTATAGTGCCAGGGAAAGCAACAGGTCAGGAGAATGGTGCTTCTCTCGTCAAGACGCAAAGTGGCTGTAGCTGCGGCCTTCTCGCTGGTGGCTGGTCTTGTAATCGCCGCCCCGGCCGCTGCTGTGGATGGCCCTCCCCCCTCGCCGAGCTATCTGGCTTCGTTCGATGCTTGCGAAGACATACCGCCATTTGGCTTCGGCGATCTGCCTACCGATTAAGCTCAAGCCGACAACATCAATTGCATCGCCTATTTCGGGATCACCAAAGGGACTTCGACGACCACCTACTCGCCCGACCGTCCGGTTACCCGCGAGGAGATGGCGTTGTTCCTGATCCGCTTGGCCGGCAAGGTCGGGATCGCCGTTCCTTCTGCCAGTGACTTTGGATTCACCGACATCGGCCACCTGAGCGCCGAGTCCCGCGACGCCATCAACCAGTTGGCTGAGCTGGAAATCACCAAGGGGACTTCGGAAACAACCTTCTCACCCGGAGATGAAGTAAGGCGAGAGCACATGGCGTTGTTCATCGCCCGGCTGATGGACAAGATGGAACCTCCGGCCTTCGGAGACCACACCTTCGGCTACACCCCGGCCGATGTGGTTGGCACTGCCGACAGGCCGCTGGACCAACCCTTCACCGACTTGGATGAAGTCTTGCAGGACACGGTCGACACCATCAACAAACTGTACGAACTGGGGGTCATCGCCGAAGCCCCGGGAGGAAATTACGACCCTGCGGATCCCATCACCCGCGCCACCATGGCCGACTTCATGGCTGCCGTGCTCGACCACTCCAAGCTGCGCGCGCCGGGTCTGAGCATCAAGGGCACCAGAGTCTCGGAATACGGTCCCACCGACATCGTTCTCATGGTCTCCATGCGGGACCCCGAGTTCGGTCCGGTCGCCAGCCAGCGGGTAGACGTATTCAGCAGCCACGCTGTGAGCGGCGGACTGGACGAGGAAGGCGCATGTGTCCCGGAAAATGTGACCGGCGACTGCACCTGGAACGGCGACGACATGGTCACCGACCAGGAGGGGAATCTGTGGGCCACCTACCGGCTTGAAGACGGGGATACTGCGTTGTACTACGCCTGGATCGGCACCAGCCTCGGTGAACAGTTTGACGCCGACGAAGTGGACGAAGCCACCGCTGTCGTGACTTCCCAGCCGGAAGTGGCAGGGATCACGGTCACCTCCAACATTCCGGAGCACGCCGACGGCAACAAGGTGCACATCGGCCGGACCAGGCGGGTGGCTCTCACCATCCAGGTGGTCGACAGGGACGACAGGCCCTTGTCCCGTCCGGGGCTTGCCTTCCAGATGGGTCTGGAACAGCTTGTAGATGGCGCCCAGCGACTCAGGCACAACCCGGTCCAGTTGACTACCGACAAGGAGGGCAAGGCCACATTCAGGGTGGAGGGAGTCGAAGACCGAAGGGATGCCACCACTCAGACCAGAGTCGACACCCTGACGTTCAGTCATATCGGTGAGGCCCCCGGCGTAGCCGAACTGTCTGATGTTGAGGTGACCATACAATGGAGCGAGGAAGCTTCAGAAACCCATCAAGCGGTGGCAAAGGCGCCCGACTATGTGATTGTCAGAGATGACGGCGACGTTTCGATCAGGGCCTCCATCACCCTTTACGACCAGTACGGGAAGGGTTATCGGGCCGGCGCCGGCCAGCAGGTTGAGATTGCCGTTGGGAACGAAGACCTTACCGCGTCGGAGAATGGGTCGGGCACCGGCACCGGGAGCGCCCGGCTGCAACACCAGGAACCCGGATTCTCTGTGCAGGTGAGCTTCACCGCGGATCCAGCCGGTGACGGCGTCGATATCCCCACTGGAGTCAGTGATCCTCAAGATGTGTTCGTCCAGTTGGTGACGGTGGCTACATCCAAGGACGCCGGTAAAGGCCTGGGCATCCACACCTTCTTCCCGAGGCACAACCGCTTTACAACAGAAGCTGGCCGTGACAACCCCGACGCCGATCTCCTGTTCTACTACAAACCTGGGGACACATTCAAGGCTGGTGACAGGCTGATCACCATCGAAGAGTTCGAAGAACTGCTCACCCCATTCGAAGACGATGAAAACCCGGCCAGGATCCACATCGTAACCTACGACAGGGAAGGATCAAGCGAATTCGGGATTACCACCTCCGCTCTAAGGTGACCTGTCTCTTAGCAGGAGCCACACACAGGTGGGTCATGCCGGTGTAAGGGGAGGGTTCATGGCGGTGCATTCTGTTGCTTGATTCCTACCTTGAGCAGGGAGAAGACACCGCCGTGGGTGATTTGTGATGTTTTGTGTCGCTTCGGTCAGGGCATTTCCCCCGGGCCTAAGTTGGGAGTGTCCGGGCTACTTGTGGAGTGATAGGGGTTCACAACTCGGAGTACACGAAGCCCCAACCCCACTGGTAATCTCCCCTTGGCCGGTACACCTTCGCTGTAGCGCGTAGCGCAACAGTTGCGCCGCCCACCGTCGGCGTTGAAGGTGAGAGGGTCTGCAGTTTAAGGCTTCTGCAACACCATGGGAGGGCCGGGGCAGCCAGATGGAAGGCAGCCCCCCTCCCCACAAATACGCGAAGCCTCCCCTTTCTTTGGCCGCTTCCCCTATTTGATAGGAGATCCAAGAACTGGGGCCGTGGGTCGGCCGTCCGGACAGGCCGGTCTCGTCAAGAGGTGTGGAAGCTTGTTTAAAGCGAAGGAGGCTCCCCGGGGGGAGCCTCCTTCTGATAGTCGGACGTTTTTCTGTTTATGAACCGGCTGCAGTGACTCGGAAGATGCTGACACCGTCGTCGTCGTAGAGCACGACCTCGACAGAGCCTGCATTTCCGCCGCTAGTTGCTGGCTTGATCAGTCCCTCGAACTCATCGAGGGTGAGAGGATCGCCT
>JAPPLW010000081.1 GCA_028819345.1 bacterium
ACTCGACCGGCAGGCGGATCGGGAACCGCTCCCGGATGCGGGCGTCGACCTCCGGCGAGACGTGGCCGGGAAAGTGGCCGGTCAGCGTCTGGACCACGTACTCGTGGGCCCGGTCCGAGGCCGACAGGCCTCCGGCGTCCCACCAGTCATCGGGACTGAGCCGGTCCCCTACCTGGGGGTACACGTACTCCTGCTGCATCACTCGGAGGGTCTGCTCATGGCCGAGGAAGTGCCCCTCGCCGCCGATTACGTCCCTGATCACATGCTGGGCGAGGGTGTCGGGGTTCACTTCGATGCCCCGCACGGTCCGATTCACCGCTCCCAGCAGGTCGTTGTCTATCACCATCATCTCGAGCGAACAGGCCAGGATGGAGGCCATCATCCCACCCGACTCATAGATCAGGTTGGCGCCGGCCTGCGCGGCGAGAGCCACGGTGAGACCCTTCTCGTGCCCGGCCTGGCCGTCGATCAGCTTGGAGTCGGTCATGCCGGCGGGAACGCCCGAGGGAAGCCCCATCCAGTTGGCGACCTGGGCCGCGGCGGCGGCCAGCACCGCCTCCTCACCGCTGCCCCCGGTCATCGCTCCGGTGCGCAGGTCGGAGACGAACGGCCAGAGGCCCATGACGCAGGGATGCCCGGGGACCAGCAAGTTGATGCAGGTCAGGGCGGCCAGGCACTCCGCCACGGCCTGGACGAGGGACCCGGCCAGGGTGGCGGGCGAGGTGGCGCCGGCCTGGCCCGCCGACAGGAGGTTGATGGGCATCCCGGTCCGGACCTGCGCAACCATTGCCTCAGCGGTCTCTTGGGCGAAACGGAGAGGGGGGACCACGAAGGTGGCGTTGGCGGCGATGAAGGGGCGCTTTCGGAACTCGCCGGGGCCACCCAGCACCATGTCGGCGATCTCGACCACCTCATAAACATGAGCGGCCTGGAAGAACGAGGTCCCGATCGGCTTGGTGGTGCCCATCATGGCGGCATAAGCCGTGTTGATGTCCACCTCCCGGGCGCCGTCCACCTCACGGGTGACCACCGGGCGGACGAAGAAGTGGATGTGCTCAAGGGTGTCGACCAGGCGGGCCAGGTCGTAGAGGTCCTGGGTGGTGGAGGGGCGGTAGGCCTGGGTGAGGTGGTCGAATATGAGGACGGCGGCTCCGGCGGTCCCGAAGTGCACCTTCCGGTCGGCCAACTCGATGGAGCGGCTCTCGTCGATGCCGTGCCACACCCAGGACTTGGCGGCCATCTCGATCGCCCGGTTCACAAGGGAACTCGGGAAATGGAGCCGTCCGTCGTCATCCACCCACCCCCCGGCGGCCGTCACCGCCTCAATGAACTCGGGGATCGGGTCTCCCATTCCCACCTCCTCCAGAAGCTTGAGGGCGGCGTCGAAGATGTCCTGCATCTGCGAGTCGGTGAGCGGGCGGTAGGCTCCTCCCATCATTCCCGGCCTGACCGGGCGTTCGCTCTTCTTCAGCCCGGCGGCACGGGCGGCCACCCGGGCGGCTCTTCCTCCCGATCGGCGGCTTCGTCTGCTCATCAGGCCCGCAGCCTTTCCGAGCGGGGATCCCAGGCAGGCCCGGCCAGCACCCGGGCGCGGCGGCGCTCGCCCATCACACGTATCTCGAACTCTGAGCCGGGGGACCGGTAGTCGGGATGGACGTAGGCAAAGAACAGGCTCTTTCCCACCGAGTACCCGTAGGCGCCGGAGGTGGTGAGGCCCATCATCCGTCCGTTGCCGTACACCGGCTCGTTGCCCCGGCAGTCGGCGTCGGCGGCGTCGAACTCTCCGTAGACCAACACCCAGGCAAGATCTGTCTCCTTGCGCGCCAGGGTGGCGGCCCTCCCCTGGAACTCCTTCCGGTAATTGATGAAACGCTCGATGTCCGCCTCCACCGGGGTTATCTCGGTGGTCAGTTCGAACCCGTGGGCCTTGTAGGCCTTCTCGATGCGCATCACGTTCATGGCGTAGGCGCCGAAGTCGACCAGGCCCAGGCCGTCGCCCGCCTCCTTTATGGCCGCATACAGCCCGGGCATCTCCTCGATCGGGTGATGGAGTTCCCAGCCCAGTTCACCCACATAGCTCACCCGGAGCGCCAGGCACGGCACCCCCGCCACGTCTATCTCCTGGCCGGTCAGCCAGGGGAAGCTCGGGGTGGTGAGGTCGGCGTCGGTCAGCTTTGCCAGGAGTTCGCGGGACCTCGGACCGGTCACGGCCAGGATGCCCCAGCGGTCGGTGAGGTCGGTGACCGTCACCTGCTCACCGGGCAGCACGTGATGGCGCAGCCAGTCCTGGTCGTGCTGTTCGGCCATGATCGAGGAGTTGAGGTAGAAGCGTTGGTCGCCGAGGCGGGTGATGGTCACCTCCCCCTCTATCCCGCCCAGGGTGGTGAGCATGTGGGCCAGCCTTATGCCGCCCGTTCTGGTGGGCAGGCGGTTGGCGGCCAGCCGGTCCAGCAATGCGGCGGCGTCGGGACCGGTGACCCCCAGCTTGGTGAAGGCGGTCAGGTCGGCGACGCCCACCCGCTGTCGCACCGCGGTGACTTCCTCGCCGACCGGCCCGAACGCCGAGGAGCGCCGGAAGGAGTAATCCTCCGGGGAGCCGTCGGGAGAGAAGTACCGAGCCCGCTCCCAGCCGTATATCTCCTGGAACTGGGCGCCTTTTTGGGCAAGGGTGTCATAGAGCGGAGTCTGTTTGATCGGGCGTCCCGCCTCCCGGTACTCGCCGGGCATCCGCACCTGGTACATCTCGTGGTACTCGTCGATCGCCTTGGCGTGGGTGTAGGCGCCGGGAGCATAGGGCCCGAACCGGCGGGGATCCATCTCGGCCACGTTGATCTCGGTCTGCCCGTGCACCATCCACTGGGCCAGGTACTTTCCGGACCCCGGCCCCTGGCAAATACCGATCGAGGACCCCACGCACATCCAGTAGTTCTTCAAGCCGGGCGCCGGACCGAGCAGGAGGCCGGAGTCCGGGGTGTGGGTGATGGGACCGCACACGACTCGCCTGATGCCTGCCTGCTCCAGTACGGGAGTCCGGCGGGCGGCCAGGTCCAGCCAAGGCAGAAGTTTCTCCACGTCGGGGGGAAGGAGATGGAAGGTGAGGTCCCAGTCGATGCCCTCCATCCCGTAAGAGCGGGAGTCCTCGGTCTCGTAGGGGCCGATCAGGAGCCCGTCATGCTCCTGGCGGGTGTAGCAGGAGGACCGAGGGTCGCGCAAGACCGGAATCTCGAAGTCCAGGGCGGCCACCTCGGGTATGGCCTCGGTGACGACGTAATGGTGTATCACCGAGACGATCGGCACGTCCAGGCCGACCATGGCCCCCAACTGCGGACCGAAATGGCCGGCGGCGTTTACCACGTGCTCGGAGACGATGCGTCCCTGCTCGGTGATGGTCTCCCAGCGCCCGTCGGGGAGTTGGTTCATGTCGAGCACCCGGTTGCGCCTTACGATCTCCGCACCCAGTTGGCGCGCCCCCGCGGCCATCGAGTTGGTTGCCGACGTCGGGTCGGTCCAGCCGTCGCCGGGAGTGTGGAGGCCCAACACCACCCCCTCGGTGTCCACCAGGGGGTGCAGGCGGCGGATCTCTTCGGGACCCACCAGATGGGACTCCACCCCCACCAGTTCCAGCACCCCGTGGACGTATCTGAACCAGTCGGCCTCGTGGGGGTTGGTGGCCAGCCGGACCGCGCCGCAGCCGTGCCACCCGGTGTGGAGGCCGGTCTCTTCCTCGAGTCGGCTGTACAGGTCGGCGCCGTAGGCGTGCACCTTGGCCATGTTGAGGCTGCCAATGAAGTGGGGGACCAGGCCCGCCGCATGCCAGGTGGATCCCGACGCCAGTTCGTCCTTCTCCACCAGCACGGTGTCCGTCCAACCCTCGTGCGCCAGGTGGTAGAGCAACCCCACGCCCATGGCGCCGCCGCCCACGATCACACAACGGGCTTCTTCTCTCATCTCCCCGCCTCCATGGTCCGGCGCCGGCGTTCGGAATGCGGAATTATATTTGCCATGTCATCCCCGCTCTGTCTTCGGTAGATTGTTCCAGTTCCGGGCACCGGAACATTCCGGCTAATGATATGATGAGGATAATCACATCTCAGGAGCCTTGGGGGATGAAGAGGAATCTGGCCACTTGGGCGGGAGGCAGCGGCGATTTCGCGGCCGAGCCGGTCTTCGACTCTGTCGAAGAACTCCGCAGCCACCGCAAGAGACAGACCGCCCTCTCCTATCGCCTGTTCGGGGCGTTCGGCTGGGGGACGTTGGGAGACGGCCACATCACCGCCCGGGACCCCGAGCGCACCGACTGTTTCTGGCTGCTCCGGTACGGCGTGTCCTTCCGGGACGCAACCGTGGACGACCTGGTGTTGGTAGGGCCGGGCGGGCAGGTGGTGGAGGGCGAGGGGCCGATCAACATGACCGCCTACTACATCCACGGACCCATCCACGACGCCCGGCCCGAGGCAGTCTCTGTGGCCCACACCCACACCCCCTACGCCACTCCCTGGATGGCCAACGTGCGGCCCTTCAGGATGATCTGCCAGGAGGCGACTGCATTCTTCAGGTCGCAGGCCATCTTCGAGGGAGAAGAGGTGCAGGTGATGGATGCCGACACCGGAAAGCACATCGCGGCCGCGTTGGATGAGGCGAGGGTGGTCTTCCTCCGCAACCATGGGCCGGTGACAGTCGGACAGTCTGTTGAGGAAGCCATTGGTTGGTTCCTGTTTGTCGAGAGGGTCGCCGAGGTGCATGTCAAGGCGCCGGAGGCTGAACCCATCTCCGATCACGCCGCGTTCATCGCCTCCACCGAGATTGGCCACCCCAGCAACGCTCTGGCCGCGTACGAATACGCAATCATGTCCCACATTCCCGATCCCACGGTGGTGGACTGACCCTCAGGCGGCGGGCGGTGTTTTTCGCGTACCGTCCAATCAGTTTTATTTAGTGTTTGTTTTGCCACTT
>JAPPLW010000102.1 GCA_028819345.1 bacterium
TCATCCTCGTGATCGTGGTCGGCGTGATCGTCGTCGTCCTCATCCTCGTGATCGTGGTCGGCGTGATCGTCGTCGTCCTCATCCTCGTGATCGTCGGTTGTCGGGGGGGCGGAGGTGGTCGTCGCCTCGGCCGCTGCAGTGGTGGCCACCGCGGCGTCGGTCGCCTCATCGCTCGCTTCCTCTCCGCCGCAAGCCGCGGCCATCACCAGCGCCAGGGCCGCCACCAGGGTCAGTGCCAGTCGTCTAGGCATCTTCTAAGTCCTCCATTCGATGGATCATGATTGCTAGTCCCAGAAATGATAATGATTATCATTATCAGTTATCCGGCATCATAACCACATTGACCTTGACCGTGCCGATCTTCCGGCGCGGAGGCGCGGAAACCAGGGGGGCCACTCATGATGATCCACCGGCGCATCGTGGGGCTGACTGCAGGCGTGCGTCGGCTCCTGGCTCTCTCGGTCGCGCTTGGCCTTGCCATCTCAGCCACCTGGGTCGCCCAGGGTGTGTTCATCGCGCTCGTCGTGCGGCGTATCCTCGATGGCGGCGGCTGGACGGCGATTGCCGGCTTCGTGGCCGCCGTCGCCGGCCTCACTTTGGTTCGCGCGGCGCTGCTCTTAGCCCGCGAAGTCCTGGCGAAGAAGGTCGCCGCGGTCGTGAAGACCAAGCTGCGGCGCCGGTTGTTCGCTCAGTTGCTCCTGCTCGGACCCGGTTACCTGGAGCACACTGAGACGGGCAAGGTGCAATCGACCCTGGTGGATGGGGTCGAGGCGCTCGAGGCGTATGTTGGCTACTACCTGCCCCAGGCCGTGGTGTCGGTGGTCGTTCCCATCGGCATCGTCGGCGGCATCGTGTCGCTCGATCCGCTCATCGGCATTGTCGTCCTGGCCTGTGCGCTGGCGGTGCCGCTCATCCCCCGGATCTGGGACCGCATCCTGGGAGAATACGGCCAGCGGCACTGGGCGGCGTATTCGTCGCTGGACGCCCAGTTTGTCGACTCCATGCAGGGCATGGTCACTCTGAAAGCGCTCAATGCGAGCGAACGGCGAGGGGTAGAACTCCGCAGCGCGAGCCATGCTCTCTACCGCGCCACCATGGCACAACTCTCGATCTCGATGATCCGCAACGGACTGGTCGGGTTCGCGATGAGCGCCGGCGTGGCCCTGGCGGTCGGTATCGGAAGCTTCCAGGTGGCTGCCGGTGAGTTGGGCATCGCCGCGCTGCTCATCATCCTTTTCCTCTCCGCCGAGTGCTTTCGGCCTCTTGTCGAATTGGATGTCTACTGGCATGCCGGCTACATGGGAATCTCGGCTTCGACCGGCATCTTCGAGTTGCTCGACGCCCAACCGGGGGTCAATGACGCGGCAGCCGAGCCGGCCGACGTCGCCGCATCGCTCGGCGGACCGATCGCCCTCCGCAATGTCACCTTCCGTTACTCGAATGAGGCGCGCCCGGCGCTGGCGGATGTGTCCCTGGAGATTGGGGAGGGCGAGACCGTGGCCATCGTTGGGCCCTCCGGCGCCGGCAAGACCACCATCGCATCGCTCCTTCTCCGGTTCTTCGATCCGCAGGAGGGCGGGCTGACATTCGGCGAATTCGGCTTCCGCGACGTTCCCCTGGACGACCTGCGGCGTCACATCGGCTACGTCTCCCAGGACACGTACCTGTTCTATGGGACCATCGAGGACAATCTCCGGATCGGTCGGCCGGAAGCCACGCCCGAAGAGATCAGGGACGCTGCGGAGAAGGCGAACATCCACGCCTTCATCCGGTCGCTTCCCGATGGCTACGGAACCATCGTCGGCGAGCGCGGCGCCAAGCTCTCGGGCGGCGAACGCCAGCGCATCGCCATCGCCCGCGCCCTCCTGAAGGATGCGCCGGTGCTCATTCTCGATGAGGCCACCTCGAACCTCGACAGCGCCAACGAGGCGGCGATCCGCCAGGCGCTCAGCCTCCTCACCCGGGGGCGGACCACCATCGTCATCGCCCATCGCCTCTCATCGGTCGTCCACGCCGACCGCATCGTGGTCCTCGACAACGGCCGGGTGGCGGAATCGGGCCGGCATGAGGATCTGGTGTCGCGCGATGGCCACTACTCGCAGTTGGTCCGCGCCCAGCGGGAGGGCGCCGCATGAGCGTGACGGCCGACCGAGCCATTACGCCGGCGCTGAACGGCCAGAAGGGGACCCGGTTCTCGTCCGGGTTCTGGCAGCTCCTCTGGATGATCCGTAGCTACTTCGGCCTGATGACCCTGTCGATGGTGACGGGTGTGTTGAACCACGGCGCCACGATTGCCGCCGCGGCGCTCGGCGCCTACATGGTCGGCCAGGTAGCCGGCGGGGCGACGGCCGCCGACCTTCGCGGCCCGGCGGCTGCGCTGGCGGCCGCCGTCATCCTTCGCGCCGTGATGGCCTGGGCGGAGATGTGGCTGTCGCACGACCTGGCCTACCGGATCCTCGCCGACCTTCGCGGTCACCTGTATTCGGCTATCGAGCGGCTCGCGCCCGGGTACCTCATCCAGCGGCGTTCCGGCGACGTGGCTTCCGCCGCCATGGCCGACATCGAAACCGTCGAGTGGTTCTATGCCCATACCGTCGGAACGTTCTTCGTGGCCGTGCTGGTGCCGTCCCTGGCATTCGTGACGCTGGGAGGGATGCACTGGACCCTGCCGCTCACGCTTTTGCCCTTCGCGCTCCTGGTGGCCGGCGTGCCATTCGTTCTGCGGCGCCGCGCGGCCCGGCAGGGCGACGCGCTGAGAGCCGACCTCGGCAATCTGAACGCGGAGGTTGTGGATGGGGTCCAGGGCCTGCGGGAGTTGGTGTCCTTCGGCTTCCAGCGGAGGTTCCTCACCAACCTCGAGTCGCACAGCAACCGGCTGGTCCGCTCCCAGTTGGCCCATGGAATGCGCTCGGGTGTCGAGCAGGCTGCGGTGGCGGCCTTCATGAGCGGCGGCATGCTGAGCGTCGTCGCGGTTGCGGCGGTCCAGGTCTCCCGTGGAGAGCTGGATCCCGCCCTCTATCCGGTGGCGGTTACGCTGGCTATCTTCGTCTTCGGCCCGATTCACGCCATCGCCTCGGTGGCCCAGAACCTCGGGATCGTCTTCGCCTCTGCCGACCGCGCCTTCCACCTCCTGCGCGAACCGGCGCCGGTAACGGACGCGCCGGGGGCCACACCCCCGGATTCAGACCTGGAGCCCCGGGTCAGTTTCGCCGGAGTGACCTTTGGCTATCCCGGCGGCGGGGATCCCGCCCTCCGGGATGTCTCATTCGAGATTGCGCCCGGGGAGACCGTGGCGCTGGTGGGCCACTCCGGGGCAGGGAAGACCACCTGTGCCAGCCTGCTCATGCGATTCTGGGACACCGACGCCGGGACCATCGCCATCGGGGGACACGACGTGCGCCACCTCCCCCAGCGCTTCCTTCGAGAAACCATCGGGTGGGTACCCCAGGACATTTACCTCTTCAATTCGAGCCTGCGGGAGAACATTCGCATGGCCCGCCCCGAGGCCACCGATGCCGAGGTCGAGAACGCAGCACGGGCAGCACAGGCACATGAGTTCATCACCCAAATGCCCGGCGGCTACGACACCGTCGCAGGTGAGCGCGGCGTCCAGATGTCCGGCGGCCAGCGCCAGCGCATCGCCATCGCCCGCGCCCTGCTGAAGGACTCACCGGTTCTCGTCCTCGACGAAGCCGTGTCGAGTCTCGACGCTCGCAACGAGCAGGAACTCAACCTGGCGCTCCATGCCGTCCGCGAGGGGAGGGCGACTCTCGTCATCGCTCACCGGCTGTCGACGATTCGCAGCGCCGACCGGATCGTGGTCCTCGAGGAAGGGCGAGTAGTGGAGCAAGGCACCCACGACGACCTCTTTGCCCACGGTCACACATACCCCTCACTGATCGCCGCCCAGACCGAAGCCGCCCACCGTGTGTCCACCGGGTAGGCGCTTCGATCCCGACGCGACGTGCGGTTGAGTGAGTTCGAGTTGGTGGGTGCGGTCACGGCAAGGCCGTAGATCTTTCTGCGGGTTCCCGCTACAGTCCGTAAGTGTTCCGCAGGCTGATTGTCGCGACCTTCCTGGTGGGCCTGGTCCCCGCCATCGCCGCTGATGCCCACCACACGCCCGGGTTTGACTTTCAGGGCGCGGGATGGGGCCATGGCGTCGGCATGGGCCAGTGGGGCGCCCGCGGGCAAGCGCTGGAGGACCCCGCCAAGGCGGGGGAGGACATCGCCGCCCACTACTTCCCGGGCTCGGATCCGGCCTCCCTGGGGGACCTCTCTCTTCCCAGCGATCTGTTGCGAACACTGGGCAAACCGCTGTGGGTCAATCTGGCTTCCCAGGTCACCCTGCTGGAGTTCACCGCGGTGGGCGGCCCGTTGGACCTGTGTCTGGCCGGGGACGGCGAGGGTCCCTGCCCCAAGCCCCAGCACCCCCGGTCGGGCGAGCGATGGGAGTTCCGCCGCATCGCCGCCGGCCGTTGCGGTTTCTTCCACGGGGGCGAGTTGCAGGGTACGGCGGGCGATTGCCAGGCTTCCATCTCGTGGCCCGACGCCAAGGGGGTCCGGCTCCGCCACGGGGAGGGCAGGGACAAGCCGTGCTTAGCCCGGGCCCGCGAGGAGTGCGAGTACCGGCACGGGGAGTTGAAGATGCGCGACGACCCGGTCGAGACCGGGTTCCACGTGGTGCTGGCGGTCGGGCTCGAGGACTATCTGAGGGGCGTCGCCGAACTTCCCGACGACTGGACCGAACCGGGTGTGAACGAGGCCCAGGCGGTCACCGCCCGCTCCTACGCCGCCTTCAAGTTCTTCCTGTGGGAGACCAGGACCCGTCCCGCCGATCCCGACGAAGACCCCGGGATCAATGACTCCCGCAAGGACAGTTGCTGGTGCCATCTCTACGACAGCTGGCGCGACATCAACTACATCGGCTGGACGAAGGAGGCCCGATCGGCCTCGCAACCCTGGCTCGACGGGGTGGAGACCACCAGGGACCGGGTGCTCGCCTACTTCGGCAACGACTGGGAGAGGGTCACCAAGGGCGGGATCGTGCAGACGTTCTTCTCCGCCTCCTCCGGTGGGATCACCCGCAGCAACGTGTACGGGTTCCGCACCGTCCGGGACGGCAACACCTCGGCCCGGGAGTGGCCCTACCTGAGACGGGTCGCCGATCCATGGGATGTCGACCCGGCAGTAGGCAACCCGCACGCTTCTTGGGAGGAACGGGTGAACGCGGCGGACATCGCAAGATGGCTGGGATGGGATGAGGTGACAGAAGCGGTCCTGGTGGCGAGAGCGTCCGCGTCCTCGCCCACCCAGGTCCTATTCCGGGGGGTCCGCAACAGCCAAGATGCGTCGGTCACGATAGCCGGGGACGGGTTGCGGACCGCCCTGGGTCTCAAGTCCTCCAACATCACCGCCATCGACGGAGTGGCCCCGGCCGATCCCACCCCGAGCGACGCCGACGGGGAGGAGAAGCCCCCCGAACCGGACGCCTTCGAGGACGATGCCGGCGACTTCCACGAACCGTCCATCAACCAACTGGCAGCCATGGGCGTTCTGGACCGCACCGAGTGCGGCGAGCGGCGCATCTGCCCCGACGAACCTCTCCTGCGCTGGGTGATGGCAGTGTGGATGATCCGGATCCTCGACCAGGTTCCCGACTCCTTCGAAGCCGTCACGCGGTTCGAGGATGTGCAGCCCGACTCCTGGTGGACGCCGTACGTGGAACGCCTGGCCGAGATAGGCGTGACCAAGGGCTGCAACACCGACCCCTTGGAATACTGCCCCGACCAGCCGGTCACGCGAGCGGAGATGGCCAGCTTCCTGGTCCGAGCCTTCAACCTGCCTCCTGCCTCTCTGGCGGGATTCACCGACACCGCGGGCAACACCCACCAACCCGACATCGACGCACTGGCCGCAGCACGAGTCACCAAGGGATGTGAAACCGCTCCGCTCCGTTACTGTCCGGAACGACCGGTCTCGCGGGCGGAGATGGCCACCTTCCTGACCCGAGCCCTGGGTCTCATCGACTCGACCCCTGCCCTGGAGCCGGCCCGGTTCGATTTCTCATTCGAGCTCGGCTCCGAGGGCTGGGGGGTCGGCTTTGCGGACCTACCGGCGGACTATGACCCGTCGATCTACGAATTGGACAGCGGGCACCGCGCCCTGCCAGAGGGTCTCCATGGCGCAGGCATTTACATTCAGGGACACAACCGCAGCGACGACCTGTTCATGTACCTGAAGCGACGAGTGGACGGCTTGGTCCCGGGAGCCTCGTACGAGGTGGCGGTGACTGTAGAACTGGCGACCAACGTTGCGGCTGGACTGATCGGGATAGGCGGCTCCCCCGGAGAGAGCGTTTTCGTGAAGGCGGGAGCCTCCACCGTCGAACCGACCACCGTGATCGACAGCATCGGCCATTCCAGGATGAACATCGACAAGGGCAACCAGTCCCGGGGCGGGACGCAGATGGTGGTGATCGGCGACGTGGCCCATCCCGACGTGTCAGACAGCGAGTTTCGCATCAAGACCCTTGATAACTCCGGCTCTCCCGTGATCGTGGACGCCGACAGCGCGGGGAGCGCATGGCTCATCGTGGGCACCGACTCCGGCTTCGAAGGCTTCACCCGCCTGTACTACGACCGTATCGCCTACCGGCTCACACCGATCGAGCCATCAAGCTGACCGCGCTAAAACCCGGGAAAGACCAGAAGCCGAACTGGACGGCAGCCCGGAGAGTCCCTAGTAGTGGTCACTCGCCGAGACACTCTCTAAGTGGTGTGTGATCCGTGTTTTGGGCCACTTCTAGTGGTCGGTGCGGTAAAGGTGGCGGATGTCCCACAACGCGTAGAGGGTCGGGATGGAGTTGCCGAAGACGTTGCGTGTCGCGGTAAGCCGCTCAGCCAGCGACGTGTAGATGAGGGGCACGTTCTCCGCTGCGATTTCCTGGGCTTTGCGATAGTGCGCCACCCGTGTCGCATGGTCGAGTTCCTGGCTGCCCAACACGTACAGTTCGTCGATGTCGGCCTCCCAACCGCTGGCCGGCTCGGACTGGTTGGGGTGCCACAGGTGGAGATCTCCGCTGCTGTGCCAGGTGCCGATGCCGCTGTAGGGATCCGAGCCGCCGCTCAACCCTATGACCACGGCCTCCCAATCGTACGTGCTGGTCAACTGGCCGACCAGTTCCCCGAATTCGATGGCCGTGTAGTCGACGTCGAGTCCTATAGCCTCCATTCCCTCATAGATGATCCGAGTGGCCTCCTGACGAACGGTGTTGCCGGTGTTGGTCACAAGGGTGAACTCGATCGCATTGCCGTCGGAGTCCTCGCGGACGCCATCGCCGTCGGTGTCGATCCAACCCAGGCTGTCGAGGATCTCGTTGGCCTTGTCAAGGTCGTAGGGGTAGGTACGGACGTCAGGGTTGTGGAAGTCTCCAGCCGCCGGGCTTATGGAGGACCACTGCGTATAGCCCAGACCGTGCTGCACCCCGTCGATGATGGCGTCCTTGTCGACGCTGTGAGCCACGGCTTGGCGGAACTGCAGGTTGGTGAACCAGTCCAGCTTGGGGCCAGCCACGAAGGGCTCGCCGGTGTCGGGGCTCTGACCGGGATTCATGTTGAATGCGAGGAACGTCGTGCCGAAGCCAGGCCCCCGACGGTGGATCGTGAAGTTGTGCTCGTCCTGTAAAGGCTCCAATTCGGCGTACTCCTCGCCCAGCACCCCATGCACATCCGACTCGCCGGCCAGGAAACTGGCAAGCTCGGCATCCAAGTCCTCAACGATGATGTGGACAACACTGTCGAGGTACGGCAGGCGGTTTCCCTCGTCGTCAGTCAGCCAGTAGTTGGGACTGCGGGCCATGACCACCCGCTCCCCGGGCCTGTAGCTCCCGATAGTGAACGGCCCGGTACCAACAATCTCAGCCGGGTCGGTGTCAATGCCCCAAGTGTCGATGAACGTTCCGTCGTCGACGTGCTTCTCGAGGATGTGACGCGGGTAGATTGCCGTGCCCAACGACCGCAAGAACGGGGCGAACGGGACCGGGAGCGTAAACGCGACGGTGTGATCGTCGACCACAGCCACGCTCATACGGCTCTCCTGCCATGCGCCATCATCGTCCATATGTCGGAACTCGAAGGTTGAGCGACTGCTAGCCGGAATCTCGTCGTTGTAGATGATCCGATTGAAGGTGAAATCCACGTCGTGGGCGGTGAAGGGCTCGCCGTCGTGCCATTCGACGTCCCGGCGCAAATGGAAGGTCCAAGTCAGGCCGTCGTCAGAGTGCTCCCAGGACTCGGCCAACGCCGGTTCGACCAGGTCGGTCAGCCAGGAAGTCTCGGTGAGGCCCTCGAAGACATACCCCAACACGTTCGATGAGGACGAGTCATTGGAGATGGCCAGGTTGAAGGTGAGCGGCTCGGAGATCGTGGCGATAGTGAGCGTGCCCCCGCGCCTGCCAATCGAGTATTTGAACTGGTCGGCATTTCTCTTCAGGCGATCCACTATGGAGGCGTCTGGGGGCGCCGCTGCATCGCCGCCGTCGACCGCCTCTGTCTCACCGGCTGACACCCCATCTACGACCTGAACGTCGGCGTCCTGTCCATCCGAGCAACTGACCAGCAAAAACACCGCAAGAGCCATCAACATCCCCAACACGAACTGGAGCCCTGGTCTCACATCCGGAACTCTAACGCCAAGGTCGGCCGGGGTGAACGGATGAAGGCCCGAGGCCCGAAACGACCAAACACCCCAAACCAAGGGGAAAGACGGCCTATCAGTGTCCTAAATCGCCAACGATTGGAAAAAGGCCGCCAACAGTTATAGGTAGGTGGGTCCGTCCGTCCGTTGGTCGGTCGGTCGGTGGGCAGTTTGCCACCACCCCTGACCAGGGGCTTAACAGGGGGTCTGGCGAGGACACCACAATTGGTGAGAGGGGGGACACCACAATTGGTGAGAGGCGAATCTTGTAGCGTATTCTCATCATTGGAGACCGGAGGACCAAGAACCATGAGACGTCCACCCCTGGGAACACTCCTCGCGGTCCTATTGGTACTAGCAGTGGTCGTATACGGCAACTGCGATGTTGGCAACGAAAACGACATTGAAGACGGAGGGGTGATTGGGACTCCTCGGAGCGCGGGGTGGGCTGCTCAGATCGCGGCGTTGAACGAAGCGAACGATGCGCTTGGCGAACTCGCCGATGCTACTCGGGAGAGGGCACTGGCTGTTCAAAGGACCGCAGAGCGGGCTCTAGCCATCTGGGAAGCGGTTGCGGGAGAAGGCGGTGATGGAGGAGCGACGGGGGCCGATCCCGAGGGCATCCAGGATGCTTTGGAAAAGGCAAACCTGGCAGAAACCGCCGCGGTGACGGCAACCGCCAGAGTCATGGCTGTAAAGACCTTGGTGGAGTGGACATGGGACCTCTTTCCTGACAGCAGAACTATGGACACTTCACAAGATGCCTACGACATTGCTTCCGCGGCTAGTCGCCGGATCCAGGCTGCGGCTGCCAGAGCCCAGTCTGCGGCTGCCAAGGCACTGGCTGCGGCTGCTGATGCCGAGGCTGCCATTGTGAACATTGCCGACATCTCGTTAGAGGACTAAGGAGGGGCATGAAACAGCCACACCTAGCGGTGCTTCTTCTGCTCTTCCTGTGTCTTTGGTCGGTTGCCTGCGGCTGGGACGAAAGACCCGACTTCGCGCGGTTTGTGGAACTGGAAAACCAGATCCGAACAATGAACGAAGCCGCCGATGCTGTCCAGGAAGATGCGCGCGGTGTCCGACAGGCCGCAGAGAGTGCAAGAGCTTCCTGGGAGACAACCCGACGAAACCACCAACAAGAAATTCCCCAAGAGGTAGAGCGCGCATTGGAAAAAGCAGTCCTGGCAGAAACCGCCTCATCCACAGCAAAAGCCCGAGTCATAGCCGCGGAGATCACAGCCGGCTGGGTAAGGGAAGTGTGGCTGTCGTCGCCAAGACCCCACTACATAGCCCCTCCTACCTCTTCTGAATTCCTGGATAGGATCCAAGCTCGGCTCGTGCAGTCCCAGTCCGCTGCTCACAAGGCTCTCCAACACACCGAAACCGCTGTAGCCCGAGCCCAAACCGCACTCCTGGAAGCCCAAACCGCCGTCGGTACAAACACCCCATGAACAATCTCGGAGCAAAAGCCACAACCCCGCACTTCACCTCTTCAACATGGGCACCATCCAACCCCTATGCGCCAACGGCTAGTTGCATGTTCGTGACGGCGGCCAGTTTGCCACAACCTCCGACCCGGGCTTCACCAAGAGGTTCTGGGAGGACACACAATGCGAGTCCCGCCAAAGAGGGTGCTTCCCGAGACCGGCGAGAGCAGAACCTATCGCTGAATTACGAACGGTTCGGTAGTGCTCAGTTCGGCTTTCTGACCTGCGGGTCTACCCCTTTAAAGTGAGATGCAACGGCGCTGGTGCGACACGCCAAACTCCCAGATCGCAGCCATGCCCGTACGGTGGCTTGAAACCGCTTTGACCAATTGTGAAACCCGTTGTGGTACATTCCGAAACCGTGGAGGGGCTAGGAACCAGATTGAAGGTGCTTTCTGTTGCTAGTCCGGTTCGGCCTGTCGCCTAGGGTCGTGGTTGCCATTCTGGTAGGACGAGCAGGCTTTTGGGTCCCCAGCAGACGATGGTGTTGTCGGTGCGCAGGCCGCAGGAGTGCCCCGCGGCTCTGGTGGATACGTCTAGGTACTGGCCGTTAGGCGGGTTGATCTGTCTGTCGTTCTGGTATCTGGCTCCTTCTTTGTTCCACCCCCAGCAGACGACGGTGTCGTCGGTGCCCACCGCGCAGGCATGCCTTGGGTTGGTGGAGACCGTCTTGTAACGGCCACCGGGAGCGTCGAGCACGCCGTGTTCATTGTCGCCCCAGCAGACGATCGTGTCGTCGGTGTCTATCGCACAGGAATGCGCCCCGTTGGCGGAGATGGTCTTGTACCGACCCTCGGGCACTTCCAGCACACCAGATTCGTTGTCGCCCCAGCAGACGATCGTGTCGTCGGTGTCTATCGCACAGGAATGCAGCGAACCGGCGGAGATGGTCTTGTACCGGCCCTCGGGCGCGTCCAACTGGTCATAGTCATCGTCGCCCCAGCAGACGATCGTGTCGTCGGTGTCTATCGCACAGGAATGCAGCGAACCGGCGGAGATGGTCTTGTACCGGCCCTCGGGCGCGTCCAATTGGTCATAGTCATCGTCGCCCCAGCAGGTGATCGTGTCGTCGGCGCGCAAGGCACAGGAATGCCTGAAGCCGGCGGTGATGGCCTTGAACCGGCCCTCGGGCGGATCCAACCGGCTATCGAAATGGTTGCCCCAGCAGGCAATAGAGTCGTCGGTGCCCAGGGCACAGGAATGAGAGGCACCGGAGGCTATGGCTTTGAACTGGCCCTCGGGCGCCTCACCCCGCCCCTGATAAGTGTCGCCCCAGCATTCCAGGGTGTTGTCAGCGCGCAAGCCGCAGGTGTGCCTATCGCCCGCGGTGACGGCCTTGTACTGCCCTTCGGGCGCGTCCAACTGGCCATAGGCCCGGTTGCGGCCCCAGCAGACAAGCGTGTCATCAGTGCTAATCGCGCAAGAGTGGCGATTGCCCGTCGAGATGGCTTTGAACTCGCCGTCGGGCACTGCGTCCTGCCGGAAGTAGTCGTGGCCCCAGCAGGTTATGGTGTTGTCATCCCGAATCGCGCAAGCGTTCCATTGGCCAGCCGAGATTGTTTTGACCGTCCCCGGGAGCGCTCTCGCCAACAATCCCGGATTGGACTGGCAGTGGCCCTCATTACAGATTATGTCCGAGCCCCAGCAGGTCATCGTGTCGTCAGTGCCTATTGCACAGGAATAGAGATCACCGGCGGAGATGCCTTTGAACTTCCCCTTGGGGACGTTCAACTGGCCGTAGTAATTGTCACCCCAGCAGGCAACGGTGCCGGTGGTGCTCAGCCCGCAGGTGTGGTAGCCACCAACCGACACCGCCTTGAACTGCCCCTCGGGGGCGTTGAGCATGCCGGAGTGGCTGGCGCCCCAACAGGTGATCGTGTCGTCAACGCGCAAGCCACAAGCGTGGTCTCGACCGACCGACACCGCTTTGAACCGTCCCCCAGGCGGCTCGACCAACTCGAACCGATAAGTACAAAGCTCGCCCCGGCACACTTGATCCCTCCCCCAGCAAGTAACAGTGTCATCGCCGCGGATCGCGCAGGAGTGATCAGTTCCGGCAGACACCGCCTTGTACGGCCCCTCAGAGTCCCCCTCCACCACGGCCCCTTCCACAAGCACAGACTCCTCCACCACCGGAGCATCCACCTCAGCATCATCAGAATCCCCGTCAGAAACCGCCACTGCATCATCAGAATCCGGAGCCACACCAGGGTTGTCCCCCTCCCCGTCAGACCCGGACTCGTCGACAGGCGGCACCACCGAAGAATCCCCCTCCACGACAGCATCCTCCACCACAGCCTTTTCCTCTTCCGCGCTGTCGGTCGATAACAGCGCACCGATCACCCACCACCCACCGGCGACCACCACAACACCGACTACCACCCAAGCCGTCTTGAAACGAGTGCTCATCTAAGAAACCTACAGCGAACTGCCATCACACAAAGTGCCTGGCCTCAAACATATGGCTTCGGGTCCGATGCTTTTATGCACCAACAACACTATGAACGAAGCCCACCGACCCGCACAGCCTGAGGTTGACCCGCTTCGGTGGACGCGCTATGACTTGGGATTGTTCCCAGGAGGAGTGTTCAGAGTATGCCGAAGTCGAGACGTCCGTATCCGGCGGAGTTCCGAGCGGAGATGGTTCGCCTGGTCAGGGCAGTTCGCACGCCTGGTGAGTTGAGCCGGGAGTTCGAGCCCTCTGATCAGACGATCCGCAATTGGGTGAACCAAGCCGGTGTGGATGCCGACCTACCAAAAGATCCCCTTGGGCACCCCCGCCTGGTTCCTGCGGTACAGAAACCGGTTACAAATAGAAAACGTCAACGGCATGCTCAAAAGCCGAGGCGGCATCAAAGACGGGTGGTGCCGAGTACTGAACAAAACCGGACACACCCTAGGAGTGCTCGTTCTCGCTGTCGCTCATAACCTACGAGAACGGAAACGCTATAGGCATCGCCTCCACCAAAAAATGGCCTGCGAACGGCGACCAGCGGACGCAGAACCGCTACCCGACGAACCGCAAACCGCGGCGCACCCCTCCCGAGGGCCGCCCTAACCCCAAACCCTGCCTTTCAGCACCGACACCAACACCCTCTTGGTTTCGCCGCGTCCCAAACCCCCGCCGGTGACACCTAACCGCCCCACCACCCTCCCCGGCTAACCCGAAACACCCCCGGGAACGGCCCAAAACCCTCCAAAACGACCTGAAACAGCGCGCCAAGGGCTAAATCGCCAACGAATTCCAGCCTAAATGGCAAACATACCTCGGTGGGGCCGGTGGGAATCGAACCCACGACCTCCGGGTTAAAAGCCCGTTGCTCTGCCAATTGAGCTACAGCCCCGCCCCACAGGATACGACATGGAGCGGATCCATTCCACTCGAATTGGCTTGAATGGTTCAATACCGCGCTGGGTCTCACGGCTGGGGTCGTAGTATTTCTCTTCGATGTCCAAGCCCGGCGCCTCGCCCTTCTCGATAACCAGGAAGGCCCGGTTGCTGCTGGTTCTCTTGGTGTTGGCGGGTTCGGTTTCGGCTGCATGCTCGGAGTCGGACGACGTGACGTGCCCGGAGGGCAGTGAGGCATTCGTTCGGTACGAGTTGTTCATGGGACGGAGCGGCCCGGGAGGGGAGGTGGTCAGCGACCAAGCGTGGGACGCCTTTCTCGGAGACACCGTCACGCCCCGGTTCCCCGATGGCCTGACCGTCCTCGACGCCCGCGGCCAGTGGCGGAACTCGGAGGGGGAGATTCTGAAAGAACGCTCCAAGGTGTTGGTGATAATCGCTCCCCCCGGGGATGAGCCGAGAGGACTGATCGACGAGGTCTCGGACGAATACAAGCGCCGTTTCAACCAGGAGTCGGTGCTCGAGGTCGAAAGCGACGCCTGCGTTTCCTTCTCCTGACGTCGGCCGCCGCCCTGAGACTGGCTTCCCGCTAACACGCCACCTCCCATGTGTCCGAGTTTCCCTTCTCTCCCGGCAGGGGTCTGATTAATACTCGGTTTCAGCCCTAGACAAACGATACGCGGTGATTCCGGATGCCCATGAGACTTGTCAAGCGCCTCTTATTCGACCTTCTGGCCCTTCTCCGCCACCCTTGGATTCTGGCGGTCCGTCCCCTACTGAGGACGCGGCGTTTCGGAGTCATCACCACAGCGTTCTTGGGATTCGCCGTGGTGGCGGGACTCCTGCACTCCCTGTTCGAAGGTATCCATCCTGCTGAAGGACTGTGGTGGGCCCTGGTGACCCTCACAACCGTGGGGTACGGCGATGTCGCCTCGGTAACAACTGGTGGCCGCATAACCGGCGCACTGCTAATGCTGACAGGCATCGGGGCCCTGGCTTTCATCACTGCAAACATCGCCGCCTTCTTCGTTGAGAGTGACTCCACAAGGGAATTCCAGAGCGAACTTGTCGCTATTAACGAACGACTCGACCGCATTGAGGAAGCCTTGGCCGACCGGAGCCGGTCCGACAGCAAGGACTGACCCGGGCGTTATACCTTGGTGAGCACCTCTCGGGGATTGTCCACGAAGATCCGTTGGATCAACTCCTCGGGGAAGCCCTTGTAGCGCATCAGGTTCCTGACCGTCTCGGGGAGATGGCGCCAGCCGTGGCCGCCGTAGCGTCTCAGCCAGTGCTTCAGGGCAATGTCGGAGGAGACCAGCACCCGGTCGGGGTATCCGGCGTCGGCCACAGTCCTCAGCCAGTTGAGCCGGATGGCGTCGTTGGGCTGATCGACCGCTGAGCGCTGGCGGAAGGACCCCTCCCAGCCGAAGGTGTCGAACGCCAGGTAGACGCCGGTCTTGGCCAGTTCGAGGAGCGGCCCGCTGTCGAAGACGTTGGTGCCCGCCGAGGTGTTGAACCGGCTGTCGCAGTGATCAATAACGGTGCGGCTCAAATCCCCCCCTGCTTCGTCGACCACCCTGACGATGTCGAAGGGCGATGCGGGGTTGAATCCGGGATGCACAGACAGGGCCACCCCGGTGGCGACCGCGGCCTTGGCCGAGGCGCGCAGTGACTTCTCCTCGTTGGGATGCATGGGGTGGTCCATTCCGACCTCTCCGATGATTCCGGCCTTCACGCCCCCGGCCACGCCCACCTCGATGTCCTGGACCATCAACTCCACCAACTGCTCCTCGGAGAGATCATCCATGTCCGGTGGGTGATAGTCGGCCAGATACCAACCGGTGGCCATGACGACGTGCACCCCGGTGGCCCGGGAGATCTCCACCAGGCCGAGGGGGTCCCGGCCCATCCCCCGGGTGGTCTGATCGACGATAGTGGAGCCGCCCACCCGCCGGAACTGGTCGAACTCGTAGATGGCGTCGTCGATGGAGTCGAGCTTCTGGTCGCCGTAGTAGACCCAGTGCTTCTGGCGGTCGTTGAGGTTCTCCAGGGTGACGGGCTGTCCCCACTTGGCGCCCCAGGTGGCCGCCGTCCCGGGACCCTCCTGTCCCGGCTCCCAGCCTGCTTCGGCCCGGCGCATGATCGGCACGTACTTCTTGGCGCCGGTCTTGTACTGCTCGACGCCGGTGATGCCCTTGGTGAGGTCCAAGAGCACGTGCTCGTGGATGAGAGAGATGCCGGCCTGTTCGGGCGGGATGGGCCCGAGGACCGTCTGGATGTATCCGCCGTCGGCCATCAGAGCACCGCCACCGGGGTGACCAGCGACCCGGTCCCCTTGGGGAGGTTGAGCGGGCCCACCGTCAAGAGGAAGGTGTCCTGACCGGCCTCGGCGCAGGCGGCGCCCAGGGCCTCGAGGTCCATGTTGTGGATGAGCGGCAACCCGTAGAACACCTCGGCCAGAACATGTACAGGGCTCCGGCAGTAGGCCTCGTGGCGGTGCGGGAAGGTGTCGCCCGGCGAGTCGGTGGCCACCAGGCTGACGTCCTTGGAGGCCAGCACGTCGATGCAGTCGGTGTCGAGGCCGGCCCAGGTCCCGTGGTGCCAGGTGCCGTGCTCGCTGAGTTCGGTGGCCGCTAGGCCGACCCTGATGGTCCCGCCGATCCGGATCACGACCGCGTCGCCCGGTTCGATCCTGTCCAGGGCATGCTCCAACTCTTCGGGCATCACCGAGTCACCCGGCTCCAGGGCGTCGAGGCCACGACGGCGGGCGATGTCGATGAACACCGCACGGGTGGCTATGGCCGCCATGGGGGTAATGTCCATCTCGGGGTTCTTCACCCCCTCGGACATGGTCACCACGTCGGGGAAGTAGTAGCCGTTGAAGGTCCAGCCCCTGTAACCCATGTGAGCCAGGGCGTCGATGTGGGTGTGGGTCATCCCGTGGATCCGGGTGGAGAGACGGTCGGAGGAGGACTGGGTGAGGTCGCCCTCCTCGTATCCCCCCTCGTCGGCCTTGATGATCTCGTGCACCACGAACGGGTCCGTGTAACGCTGATGGGTCTCCTTCAGGTCGAGCGGCCGCGACAGGGGAAAGGCCCTACCGCTCCGGACCGCCGCGGCGCCCCGGAGGGTCGAATCGGAGTCGAGCAGGTTGAGAGTGCCCAGATCGTTGGGCCAGCGGTTCCAGTTGCCGGAGTGCCCGGGCCACTGGTCGGGGGGCCATTCCTTCAATACGTCCATTGGGTTTGTCACCTCCTAGGGGGCTGCGGTGAGCGGCGTCCCCTCGAAAGACTCTCTCCGGGCGAAGCTCTCCACGGGGTTGCGGGACAGTCGGGTGGCTCTCCACTCCGGATAGCCGACGGTCATGACGGCCGCCAGGCCGTAGCCGTCGGGGACCGACATGGTAGCCGCCCACTCCGCCTCGGCAGGGATCGCCAGCGCGGTGATCCGGGATCCCACTCCCCGGGCCGACAGGGCGAGTTGCAGATTCTGCACGAACGGGTAAATGGACCCGCCTCCGACGAAGCTCACCCGGTCCAGGTTGCGATCGGTGAGGGCGAACGACGCCAGTTCCGCCCACACGAACAGATGGACCGGCGCCTGGTGCATGTTGGCGTGGTAGTCGGTCCCCTCCTGGAGCTTGCGGGCCTGGTCGCCGGTTAGCTCCTCGGGGGATGGGTACCACTTGGCGGTGTATGCCCTCCACTCCTGGGAACTGATCTCGCTGACTCTCTTTCGGAGGTCGAGATCCCGCACCACCACCACCCGCCACGGCTGGCGGTTGCCGCCGCTGGGAGCGAACCGGGCGTCGTCAAGCGCAGAGTAGATCACCTCGTCGGGGACGTCATCGGGCAGATAGAGCCGGACTCCCGACATGGTGCGCATCACTTCGGACAACTCCACCGCCACTCCTATTTGGTCCACTCGCTCATCTGAGTCCTATGAGCCTATCACCGCATTCTGTGGGCCTCGTCTGCCGACCATCGTCGGTGTCACGGTTCGCCCAACCTGTGGATTTGACAAAGCCAGATTATGCATATAATATTTCGCCAATCCTTATTGTCTAAAATATGCGGGGTGATCATGTCATCCGGATTCCTGGCCGGCAAGTGTCGGCGGAGCCTGCTGGCGACGCTGCTGACGGCGGGTTTGCTGGTGGGCGCATGCGGCGGCGCGGACGACCCTCTCCTGATCTACTCCGGCCGGGGCGAGGAACTGGTCGGTCCGTTGATCGACGAGTTCCGGCGCTCGAGCGGCTTGGAGGTCGAGGTCAGGTATGCGGGCAGCACCGAACTGGCGGCGACCCTTCTTGAGGAGGGGTCCGGCACCGAGGCGGACGTGTTCCTCGCCCAGGACCCTGCGTCCCTGGGACTGGCGGCGCCGCTGATGGCGACCCTCCCCTCCGAGGTGATCGACGCCGTGCCCCCCCGGTTCCGGGACCGGAGCCATCGCTGGGTGGGGGTTTCGGGACGGATCCGGACCGTGATCTACGACCGTGACCAGGTCCAGGTGAGCGACCTTCCCGCCGGCATCGACGACCTGTTGAACCCCCGCTGGGCGGGCATGATCGGCGTAGCCCCCACCAACGGGTCCTTCCTGGCCTTCGTGGCGGCGATGATCCTCGATCGCGGCGAAGCCGCCACGCTGGAGTGGTTGAAGGATCTGGCAGCCCTGGATCCCTTGGACTACCCCAAGAACTCCCCGATCGTGGCGGCGGCCGACGCCGGAGAAGTCGGACTGGGGCTCGTGAACCACTACTACCTGCTTCGCCTGCAGGCCGAGGGAGGCGGCAAGAGGGCCGCCAACCACTTCCTCTCCGCCGGCGACCCCGGAAGCCTGGTCATGCCGTCGGGCGTGGGAGTGCTGTCGGGCTCCGAGCAATCGGAGGACGCCCACAGATTCATCGAGTTCCTGCTCTCGGAGACCACGCAGCGACACTTCGCCGAGCAGACCTACGAATACCCCTTGGCGGCCGGCGTCAGGCCAGCGGCGAGCCTCCCGCCCATCGACTCCATCCCGACTCCGGACATAGATCTCTCCGACCTGCACACGGCGCTGGAGCGGGCCACCGACTTGGTCGCCGAAGCGGGACTCCTGTAGCTTTCCACCGAGATGATGGAGGCAGCGCACCCGGCTCCCCGCCTCAGGGCGCTGCCTCCCAACACTTGGTGGTGGGTGCTGGCCGGGGTGGTGATGCTACCGGCCGCCGCTCCCCTCGGGGTGCTGGCCTACGGGCTGGTGAGCGGCGTGGTCACCACCGTGCCCATCGGGCGACTGCTGGAACTGGCGGCCAACACCGGGGCGCTGGGCGCCGCCGTCACATCGACCTCCTTATTAATCGGCGGCGCCAGCGCCTGGCTGGTGTCCCGCACCGACCTCCCGGGCAAGAAGTTGGCCACGGTCCTGGTCCTCACGCCCTTCGCCGTCCCTTCCTTCGTGGGAGCCTTGGCTCTCCTGGGCGCCACCGGCGCCGACGGGATACTGTCCACCGCCTGGGCCTGGATGGGAGGAGGCGTCATTCGCTACCCGTCGGGGTTCTGGGCGGCTTGGCTGGTGCTGACTCTGATCTCGGTGCCCCTGGTGCACCTGGCCGTCGCCCCGGCGGTCCGCTCCATCAATCCCACCCTGGAGGAGGCGGCCCGGGGACTGGGCGCCGGGCGGCTGAAGGTGTTCTGGACGGTCACCCTCCCCCAACTCCGGCCGTCCCTGACCGCCGGAGCGTTGCTGGTGGGCCTGTACACGCTCTCCGATTTCGGGGCGGTCTCCCTGCTCCGCTACGACACCTTCACCCGCGCCATCTACCTCGAGTACGCCGGCCGGGTCGATCGGCGGCCGGCACTGGGACTGGCGGCGGTGCTGGCCGGGGTGGCGGTGCTGCTGGTGTGGCTGGAGAGGAGCACCCGCACCCGGGGAGTGTGGTTCACCGCCAGGCCGCGCCGCACCGGGTCGCCGGTGCGCTTGGGCCTGGGCGGGAAGATCCTCGGGTGGGGGTTTCTCGGAACCCTGGTGACGGTCTCCCTGCTGGTCCCGGTGGCGGTGCTGATCGCCTGGGTGATGAGGGGTCTGATCTCAGGGGTCCTGGTCGACCAACCGTGGGCCGAGTTGGGGCGTTCGATGTGGGTGGCCCTGCTAACCGCCCTGGTGGCCGCGGTGGTGGTGGCGCCGGTGGCGATGGTGACCACGCGTTATCGGAACCGTTGGGCAGGCCTCCTGGAGGGCGGGGCGTGGGCGCTGTACGGCGTCCCCCACATCGCGGTGGGAATGGCGATGATCGTGTTCACCCTGTGGCTGGCGCGGCCCCTGTACCAGACCCTGGCGCTCCTGGTGGGGGTGTACGTGGTGATGTTCCTGCCCCAGATCCTCGGGCCCAGCCGGGACTCCCTGGGACGGGTGTCTCCCTCCATGGAGGAGGCGTCCCGCAGCCTGGGGAAGTCACCGCTCCGTACCTTCACGGGCATCACGCTCCCCCTGATGGCCCCGGGTCTCCTGTCGGGGGCGGCTCTGGTTTTCCTGACCACCCTCAGGGAACTCCCCGCCGCGCTGTTGCTCCGCCCGGCCGGGTTCGAGACCCTGGCCATCCGGGTTTGGAGCGCCACCGGGGAGGGGTTTTACACTCAGGGTGCACTGGCCGGGCTGCTGTTGCTGCTGGTAGCAGCTCTTCCCCTGGCCGTCGTGACCCGCCATGAACTCATTCGCTGACCACCGCCCCCTATCAGCCCGCGCTCTCCACAAGAGCTTCGACGGGACCGTCGCCCTGGATGACTTCAACCTGGAGGTGGAGAGCGGTTCCCTCCTGACCGTGCTGGGGCCGTCGGGGGTGGGGAAGACTACCGCCCTGCGGATCCTGGCCGGCTTCGAGATGCCCGACTCGGGGACCGTGCGGGTCAACGGCCAGACCGTCAACGGTCCCGGGGTGTTCGTGCCGCCCGAGCGCCGTCAGGTGGGCATGGTCTTCCAGGACTATGCGCTCTTTCCACACCTCAACGTGGGTCGCAACGTCGCCTTCGGGCTCGACGCCCACCCTCGCGACCAGCGCGTGTCGGTGGTGCTGGAGATGGTGGGCCTGGCCGGTTTCGAGAAGCGGATGCCGCACGAGTTGTCGGCCGGCCAGCAGCAGCGGGTGGCCCTGGCCAGGGCCCTGGCGCCCGGCCCACAGGTGATCCTGGCCGACGAGCCCTTCTCCAACCTGGACGCCGCCCTGCGCAAGAGACTCCGCGCCGAGGTGCGCTCCATCCTCCGGGAGGCGCGGACCACCACCATCATGGTGACCCACGACCAGGAGGAGGCCCTAGCGGTGAGCGACCAGTTGGCTCTGATGAACGAGGGCCGGGTGGTGCAGACCGGCCCTCCCGACCACGTGTACCGGAACCCGGCGACCTCTTGGGTGGCCGAGTTCCTGGGCGACGCCGACTTCTTCGACGCCCACGCCAAGGGAGGGCGGATCACGACCCCGTTCGGCACCTTTCCCACCACCCGGTCGGGCAAGGTGAAGGTGATGGTGCGCCCCGAGTCGGTCACGGTCTTCCCCCATGCACAGGGAGTAGCCGTGGTTACCTACCGGGAGTTCTTCGGACACGACCAATTGCTGTCGGTGAAACTGCCGGGAAAGATCACCCTGCGCGCCCGTTGCTGGCCCCAACCGGCCCTGGCGCCCGGAGACCGGGTGGCGGTGTCGGTGGACGGCATCCACATCTTCGACGAGCCTCAGGCGCCCCCCGCCCCGCCGGAGACCCTGCCGGGCACCCCCCTCCCCCAGCGGGTGGTCATTCCTCGCTAGGGCGCCCTCCAAGGGAGTGAGCCAGGGTCGACTGATCACTCGGAAACTCAGGGCGCATGTCTACTAATTCAGTAGAAGTTAGTAGGTATTAGTAGTAGGAAGCCCCTGGATCTACTCCGCCCCGAGGCCCTTACTCGGCGGCGTTGATCCGGTTGATGGGGCCCGGCCAGTCGAGAACTAGGCGGTCGGCGGTCATCAGCCGATGTCCTTCCAGGGCGGTGGCCACGATCAGACGGTCCGCCGGGTCGCCGTGCAACTCGGGAAGAAGTCCCGCGCGAGCCGCTATCACGCCATCCACGGGGATCTCCACCAGTCCCTCATTGAGGAGGTCACGGCGCCAGGCGCCCAGGTCGATCCGCATGTCCAGACCACCCTTGCGGAGCCGCATGCCGACTTCCCAGAAGGAGATCGCCGAGACCGCCGCGCTTCCTTCCTCGACCGCACCCTCCAACAGACGGCGTGACTCCGGGCCCAGCCTGCGGTCTCCCCTTTCCTGCCACACCAGGACATGGGTGTCGAGGAGTATCAAAACAGGTCCTCTCCATGACTGGGGGAATCGTCGAACCACTCGGCGGGCATGGGAGAGACGATGTCCCCGTCGACGCGAATGTTCTCCCGGTTGCGGCCGAAGGTCATCCTCGGCTTGTCCTGGTAAGGAGCCAGGCGCGAGACAGGGCGGCCGTGCTTGGTGATGACCAGTTCCTCACCGCTGGCCGCCACCTCGTCCATGAGCTTCAGGCACTTGGCCTTGAACTCCGAGGCCTTGATCTCCCGCGGTCTGGCGACCTTCTCCCCAGCAGGCATGACTCTCTCCTGTCGTTTTATGACCACTATCGTACTTTGATATGACTATAGTCATATTCCATAGCAATAGTGACCATATTTTCCCCGGACCATCACCAAGCTGAGGGCGTCCGATCCAGATTCGCTAGGGGACCACTTCGAAGTGACCGCCATCGAGGGGGCGCAGCACGCGGAAGTGCGTCTGGTCCAGGGTGAGTATGGTGCGGGTGCGGTAACGGTGGGCCAGCATCACCAGGGAGGCGTCGGTTATGCCGACACCCAAGTCGCGATAGCGTTCCACCACCTCGGTGGCGGCTGCAAGGTCATCGGCATCCATGGTGGCCAGGTGATAGGCACCACCCGCCAATTCCCGTAGTACCTCCAACTCCCACTGCACGCCGTAGCGGGTTGTCACCAGGTAATCGATCTCGCCGATCACGAACGGAGAGACCACCATGTCCGGGTCCTTGGCCTCTATCCAAGCTGCGACCCGGTCATGTTGTGAACCGGACTCGATGAAGAAAGAAAGGAGACCGCTGGTGTCAGCGATGATCACCTCTCGCCGAATCCCTTCATGTACTCATCGATGTCTCTTAACCACAGGTCGTCGCCCGGAAGAATCCCCGGCCGAGGCTTGGGGCGGGCCACCGCGTCCTCGATGGCCTGGCGAATCACCTCGGCTTCAGAGCACGAGCGTTGTCGCGCTGCGCGCGCCACGTCACGCTTCAGTGACTCCGGCAGATAGATCGTGGTCTTGATCATGCCATACATAGTACCACCCGTAGCAAGGCCGGTCCGGTCGCTATTGAGGCTGGAAGTCGTCTTGGTCTTACCCATCGGCCACATTCTGCAATGAGACGGGTGGGCCTTGGCGCGTGCAGGGCCGGAGATCTTCGCAACCTTTCAGTTCTATTGCCCATTCCGGCTCGACGGGCCCGTAGCCAGAGCTACCCCGTCGGCAACTAGCCTGTGGCGGATGAACGCCGCGGAGTTCCGCAAGCACGGGTACCAGTTGATCGACTGGCTGGCCGATTACTGGGAGGGGATCGAGAACCGGCCCATCCTTCCCGACGTCGAACCGGGAGAGATCCGGTCGCGGATGCCGGACCGGGCCCCCGAGCGCCCCGAACCGTTCGCCGAGATCATGGCCGACCTGGACCGAATCGTGATGCCGGGAATCACCCACTGGCAGTCGCCCGGGTGGTTCGCCTTCTTCCCTGCCAACTCGTCGCCCCCGGCGGTCCTGGGCGAGTTGGCCGCCGCCGGCCTGGGCGTGCAGGGGATGCTTTGGGCCACCAGTCCGGCCTGCACGGAGGTGGAATCACAGGTGATGGACTGGCTGGTGGACTTGATGGGCCTGCCCCAGGACTGGAAGACCACCGGACCCGGAGGCGGGGTGATCCAGGGGACCGCCTCGGAGGCCACCCACCTGGCGGTGGTCATCGCCCGGCACCTCAAGTCCCGCGAAGTCGCCGCCGACGAGATGGTGGCCTACACCTCCGCCCAGGCGCACTCCTCGGTGGAGAAGGGAGCGCGGGTGGCGGGAATCGGCCACCTGCGCCTGGTGGAGACCGACGAGAACCAGGCCATGTCCCCCGCCGCCCTCGCGCGCGCCATCGCAGCCGACCGGACGGGCGGCCTGACGCCGGCGTTCGTGGCCAGCACCGTGGGCACCACGGGGACCACCGCGGTCGACCCGGTGCGGGCGATCGGCGAGATCGCCCGCACAGAGGGCATGTGGCACCACGTGGACGCCGCCTTCTCGGGAACCGCCATGATCTGTCCCGAGTTCCGCCACTTCCAGGACGGCCTGGAGTTGGTGGACAGCTATGTCTTCAACCCCCACAAGTGGATGTTCACCAATTTCGACTGCTCGGCCACCTACTTCGCCGACCGCCGCCCGATGATCGACGCGCTGAGCATCACTCCCCCCTACCTCCGCAACCGGGCCACCGAGGCCGGCGCCGTGATCGACTACCGCGACTGGCAGGTGCCGCTGGGGAGACGCTTTCGGGCCCTGAAGCTGTGGTTCGTGCTCCGCTCCTACGGCGCCGAGGGGATCAGGGCAAAGGTCCGCGAAGACGTTCGCCTGGCGCGGTGGCTGACCGAACGAATCGAGGCCCATCCGAGCCTCGAGATGGTGGCGCCGACCACCTTCTCCCTGGTCTCGTTCCGCCACTCCGGAAGCGACGAGGAGACCTCCCGGCTGGCGGAGGGGATCAACGCCTCCGGCTGGGCGTACGTCACCGCCTCGGTGCTGGACGACCGGCCCTTCATCAGGGTCTCGATCGGCCAGACCAACACCGCCGCCCGCCATGTCCGCCGCCTCTGGGAACTGATCGACCGGCTATCGAAGGAGCACGCATGACCGACGCCACCGAAACCAGCGCCAGGGTGGTGATGATCAACCCCAACAGCACCGGGTACATCACCCGACAACTCGCCCAGGCCGCCTCGGACACGCCCGGATCAGGACTGGAGGTGGAGGTGATCACCAGTCACGGGGGGCCGCCGGCCATCTCCTCCGACCAGGACGTGGTGGATGCGGTCGCCCCGATGCTCGAGCGGCTGAGACAGCACCCGGCGGACGCCTACGTGGTGGGATGCTTCTCCGACCCGGGCCTGGCCCAGGCTCGGGCGGAGTTCGACGCGCCGGTGTTCGGGATCGCCGAGTCCTCGATCCGGGTCGCCCGGGACATCTCGCCTTCGATCGGGATCATCGCCGGAATGGAGGGCGCCATCCCCCGCCACACCGTCTACTGGGAAAAGCTGGGCGCCATGGACGACATAGTCGGGGAGATCGCCTGCGGCCGGGGGGTGCTGGACCTGGAGAGCGAGGAGGCCTACCAGGACGTGCTGTCCGCCGGCGCCCGGTTGCAGGAAGCCGGCGCCGGGGTGCTGGTGCTGGGCTGCGCGGGCATGACCAAGATGGCCGACCGGCTTTCGGACGACCTCGGCCTTCCGGTGGTGGAACCCTGCCGCGCCGCCCTGCAGAGGGCTGCCGAAGCCCTGTCCAGCCTCTGAATACCCCGAAGGCATGAACCCGATCTCTCATCCTCACCCCACCCGCATCAAGGCGGTCACCGTGGACGTCAACCATCCCCACCTCATGGCCGAGTTCTGGGCCTTCGCCCTGGGATACGTCATCCAGCCCCCGCCCCAGGGCTTCGAAACCTGGGAGGCTTTTGCGGACGCTCTGAACCTGTCGACCGAGGAGCGGGAGCGATACTCAGCGGTGGTCGACCCTCAGGGGATCGGCCCCCGGATCCTGTTCCAGAAGGTGGCGGAGGGAAAGGCCGTAAAGAACCGGTGGCACCTGGACATCGACGTTGTGGACCCGTCCCTGCCCGAGGAGGAACATGACCATGACCGGGAGGCCAAGATAGCGGCCCTGATCGCCAGAGGCGCCACCGAGATAGAGCGCTTCGACGAGCCGGTGGGAAGGTGGGTGTTGATGACCGATCCCGAGGACAACGAGTTCTGCGTCCTGGGCGCCTGAGCAAACCGAGACAAACCACCCCACGGGGAGCCTCACTCGAATGGGGTCCCCGTTACATGACTGCTCATTCTCCAATCGCTATCGTGCCCGAAATGACGCTGGTTTCCTCCCGGACGGAGCGCAACCGGACCGCGGCAATCTACACGCTGGTCTCCGTGGTGGGCATCTCGGTGCTGCCCCTGGTCGTGGTGATGGTGGGAGCGCCGGAGAGCCCGCTGTTGTTCGGCGCCTTCCTGTCGGTCGGCACATCCGCGGGGTCACTGGCTTTCCTGGCGGGCCGGTACCGCGCGCAATTGCGGAACCGGGAGATCCTGGCCCTCATCAAGAAGAACCTGGCGAGTTGGCCGATTCTCTTCGTCCTGGTCGGCACGTTCGAGTTCACGTTCTTCGCCTGGAGCACCAGGTTCGTCGACCCTTCGGTGGCCACCATCCTGTGGGGAAGCTGGCCGATAATCTTCGTGTTCCTTCTCCGCCGGATCTTCAGCGGCAAGCGGGCGCAGGCCAACCGCTACAAGAAGATCACCCCGTCGCTGGTCCTGCTCATGGTCCTCAGCCTGGTCGGCCTGGCCTTCGTCGTCCTGGCCCAGGCGAGCAAGCAAACCGGGTTCGACTGGACATCGGACTCATCCTGGGTCGGGTTCGTGTTTGCGGTGTTCAGCGGGGTGCTCATCACTCTCAACATCTTCTCCTTCTCCTGGGCGGCGGACCTGGCCAGCAAGGCCAGGACGCTGAACTTCGCCAGGGGGCCCCGGAGCATGGAGTTGTTCTTCATGACGGTGGTGGTGTGTGTCTCAAATGCCTTCACCGCGCCGATCAAGGCGGGGTTCAGCCTGGCGGCGTCCGAGCCGATCCAGACCGACGTGATACTGGGAGCCCTGATCATGGGCGGCACGCTGAGGGTGGGGAGTTCCCTGCTTTGGCGTCACGCCAACCAGATCACCCATGCGCTCGGTATCAACGCCATCGGGTATGGGGAGCCGTTGTTCGGAGTGCTGTGGCTGGCACTGTTCTGGGAAGTGGACATCTCTCGGGTCGACTACCTGGTACTCGGAACCTGCGCCATCATCGCCTCCAACATCCTCATCAACTCCGAGGTCGAGATCAGCCGGGGATTCAAGTCGGCGATCCTGGCGATGTGGGCGACCGGCGCCATCGTCTATTTAAGAGACGATGGCCCGCTGTGGGGAAGCGGGCGGTTCTTCGGCGTCCTGGCCCTGCTGGCCGGCGCCTTCGCCCTGTTGCAGGCCCTCCGCTCGACCGCCTCGCCTCCCCCTGCCGGAAGGCACGCCCTGGATCGGCCACTCCCGTCGGAGGCAGCGCCGCGGCGTGCCAGGAGCCCACTGATCACAGACCGACTCAACCTTGCCCGGACGTTCACCATGGGCCTGTACGGTGCGGTGGCGATCGCATTGACGATCATCGTCCGACCTGCGGTGACAGGATGGGTGGGGCTGGCCGTTGAGGTGTTCGCGGTCTCTTTTTGCACCGCTATCGCGGCCTCCGCCTTTTACACCGGCGGCTGGCCCGGGGTGGTTGGTAGACGTCCCGAACGGGCCGTCGGGACGGAACTTCCCGGAGAGGCGTACGCCGGCTGGGAGCAGCGAGAACGCCGGATTGCGAACTGGACCAACGCCGCGGTGGCGACCGGGACCTATCTCTCGTTCTTGTATCTACTCTGGGACAAGTGGCTGAATTGATCTCCCCTCAGGAATCCCCCCAGCGGACCCAGGATGCCGCCATCGACTGGGACCACCGCCTCGATAGCCGGAGCAGGGCCGTGTTGGAGATGATCCCGGCCGCCCTGCGAGACATGACCGACATCCCGGCCGCTCGCCGGGCCATGGAGGAGTTGACCGCGGCCACACTCGCCGTCAATCCCGACATTCCGGGAGTGGACACAGAGGACCACTGGGTGCGGGGCGCCCCGGGTGACCCGGACGTGATGGTGCGGGTCTACACGCCGTCGGGCGTGGGCGCGCCGGCGCCCGGCTATTACTGGATCCACGGCGGGGCGATGGTGGTGGGAAGCGTCGCCATGGACGACCTCAGATGCAAGGAACTGGCCGCCGACATGGGCTGCGTGGTTGCCTCGGTGGAGTACCGCCTGGCTCCCGAGCACCCGTATCCGGCGCCGGTCGAGGACTGCTACGCGGGGTTGAAGTGGTTCTTCTCCCAGGCGGAACACCTGGGAGTGGATCCGTCCAGGATTGTCATCAGCGGCACCTCGGCGGGCGGTGGGTTGGCCGCCGCGGTGACCCTTCTGGCAAGAGATAGGGGCGAGATGGAGATTGCCTTCCAGCAACTCATCTATCCGATGCTGGACGACCGCAACATCACCCCTTCCAGCCACTCGGTCCAGCACCCCAAGATGTGGAACCGCCAGTCCAATATCGCCGCGTGGAGCGCCTTTCTGGGGAAACCGGCCGGCTCGGAGGATGTCTCTCCCTACGCGTCGCCGGCCAGACACGACGACTTGTCGGGCCTGCCTCCTGCGTTCATCATCGTGGGCGAGTTGGACCTCTTCGTGGACGAGGACATCGAATACGCCCAACGCCTGACCCGGGCCAGCGTGCCCACCGAACTCCACGTGTTCCCAGGCGCCTTCCACCTGAGCGACCGTTACCTGCCGACGTCCCCGACCAGCAGGCGCTGGGCGGCCGTCACCCGGGCGGCCCTGCGCGAAGCTCTCCACGGGTAGCCAACGATCCCCGGGTATCTAACGCCGGGAGACTCGGCTACCTTCCGTCCTGAATGAGAACCCGCCCGCCGTCCTCCACTTCGATGAACAGGCGATGGCGGTCCATCAACTGCATACCAACGAGAGGGACGTTGTCGGACATGTAGGCATCGACGCGACGGGGGCGACCGTCCCAAAGAACAATTGTCCGGTAGACATCGAGTATCGCCGTAGTGCCATCGGCCAGAGTCAGGTGAGGTATCCGACAGGCGTAGTAGCTCCAGGGTGGCTACCGATTCCGATGGCAGGGTCAGGAACGCGTTGAAGCCGGTATCGAGGACGGCTTCGATCTCCGCGCTCCGCCCTGAGGGGCCTAGGACAGTTAGGGTCATGACCGGTTCGTAGTCGGCGTTCACTACGCCCTGTATCACACCGCCCTCGGGATGAACCGGCCCCCAATCGTGGCCATGGTCCGGAACCCGACCCGCTCGCTCCAGACGTTGACAGCGTCCGGGCTCTGCTCCCACAGACGCTCTACCGCCCCCGACACATCGCGGCCGAGAGCCCAAATGCCGGTCTCCACATCGATGACGACCACCTCTCTAAAGTGGTCCGCCTCCACCTGCGGGCGGATGTCCCGCTGGTAGATCTCCCTGCCCAGGCGGGCAGTCTCCTCCTTAGACATGGTTGGCACCCTGCGGTCCACAACCTCCCGTCCCGGCGATGCCATCTCCACATCCCTCATCGTTGAATCCGCCTTCCAAGGCGTCTTCGACATCGCCCATAGTACCTGGCTCCCGGACTATAAGACTGGCGGAGGGCGCCGGACAATCTTGAAGCCGTGTTCGATTCCCTATCCGGTCAGGGGACCAGCGCCGCCGCGGCGTCGCCGAAGAAGGTGGCTAGTCCCGGGAACACTCCCACCACCAGCACCACCACCAGCGCCAGGCCCATGGCCAGGGAGAGGGGCCCGGTGGGGCCGGTCTCGGTGTCCTCGGGGATCTTGTCAGGCGCCTCGTCGAACCAGGCGCTCTTCACCACCCGGGCGTAGTAGTAGAAGGCCACCACCGCGTTGACCGCGGCGATCACCGCCAGCCACACTCCCGCCGGTCCGGTGGAGATGAGCACCGCCCGGAACATCACGAATTTGGCGAACCACCCGGCCAGCGGAGGCAACCCGGCCAGCGACAGGAAGAACACCGCCAGCATCACCCCCAGGCGGGGTGAGTAGGAGCCCAGACCCCTCCAGTCGGGGATCTCATAGCTTCCGATGCGCCGCCCTCCGGCGATCACCACCGCGAAGGCGCCCAGGTTCATCACCGCATAGATGACCAGGTAGATGACGGTGGCGCCCAGGCCTTCCGACAGGCCGTCGGTGGCAATGGCGCCCCCTGCGAAGGGCACCAGCATGAACCCGGCCTGGGCCACCGACGAGTAGGCGAGCAGGCGGATCAGATGGGACTGGCGCAGAGCCGACAGGTTGGCCACCGTCATGGAGACCGCCGCCATCAGCCACAACGCCGGGCCCCAGAAGTCGGTCACCGCCGGGAGAGCCAGGTAGATCACCGCCAGCATGGCCACGAACCCGGCCAGCTTGGAGGAGACCGAGAGATAGGCGGTCACCGGCGGAGGAGACCCCTGGTAAGTATCCGGCGCCCAGAAGTGGAAGGGGACCGCCGAGACCTTGAAGCCGAACCCCACCAGGATCAGGAGCACCGCCAGGCCCAGCACCGGCTCGGAGGCCATCCCGCCCGCCGAGATCGCCTCCCGGATGCCGTCGAAGGACAGTTCCCCGGTGAGACCGAAGAGGAGCGACATCCCGTACAGCATCAGGCCGGTGGACAGCACCCCGATTATGAAGAACTTGAGCGAGGCCTCGTTGGAGCGGAGGTCGCCCTTGCGCCACCCGGCCAGGAGGAACAGCGGGCCGGTGGTCAACTCCAGGGCGACGAACAGCACCACCAGGTCCCGCGCCGAGGTGAGAACCATCGAACCCAACAGCGAAGACAGAAGGAGCAGGTAGTACTCGCCCTGGTAGTAGCGGTCGGACTCGATGTAGGAGACCGAGATGAGGAGCACCAGGTAGCCCGCCACCAGGAACACACCCTTCAGCACCAGCGCGAACTCGTCCACGACATAGGAACCGTCGAACATCGAGTAGTTGTCGCCGGAGACCGCCATGAGGATCACCGGCACCATGGCCAGGGTGGTCCCCACCACGGCCAGCGCCGCCACCCAGTATTTTCGCTCCCGGGGCAGGAACAGATCGACTGCCAGCACCACCAGGAGGGCGGCGGCCACCACCACCTCGGGCGCGATGGCCAGCCAGTCGATCCTCGGCACCGCTTAGCCTCCGACGGCCCGGAACGCCGACTCCACCAGGCCCACCACCGCGTCGGTGGTCACCCCCAGCACCAGCTTGGGATAGACGCCCACCGCCACGATCAGCACGATCAGAGGCGCCCAGGCGACCATCTCGTAGCGGTCAACGTCTTGGAATTCCTGCCCGGCCCACTCGTCCGACGGTTCGCCCAGGTTGACCTTCTGGAGCATCCACAACATGTAGCCGGCGGTGAGCACCGTGCCGATGGCGCCGATCACCATGGCGGTGCGGAAAAAGGAGGTGGAAAGGCCGGGGAGCGGCTGGTAGGAGCCCAGGAGCGCCATGAACTCGCCCCAGAACCCGGCCAGGCCGGGCAGTCCCAGGCTGGCCATGGCGGTGAACCCGAGGATCCCGCCCATGACCGGCATCAGCTTGAGGTTGCCGCCCAGGCGCGACATCTCCCGGGTGTGGTAGCGGTGGTGGATCGATCCGGCCAGGAAGAACAGCAGGCCTGTGATCAGGCCGTGGGCCACCATCCCGATGATGGCGGCGTTGATCCCCACCTCGGTGAGGGTGGCGATGCCCAGCATCACGAACCCCATGTGCCCCACCGACGAGAAGGCGATCAAACGTTTGACGTCGGTCTGGGCCAGGCACGCCAGGGACCCGTAGATGATTCCGATCACCGCCAGCACCGCGATGGCCGGCGCCCAGTCGCGGGCGGTCTCGGGGAGGATGGGGATGGCGATACGGATGAAGGCGTAGGAGCCGAGTTTCAGGAGGATGGCGGCGAGCAGCACCGACCCGACGGTGGGCGCCGCGGTGTGAGCGTCGGGGAGCCAGGTGTGGAAGGGCCACATCGGCACCTTCACCGCGAAGCCGAGGAACATCGCGCCGAACACCAGCCAGGCGAAGGTGCCTTCGAAGAGGTGCCCGCGGGCTATCAGTTCGGGGATGTCGAAGGTGGACTGCTGTCCTCCCGACCCCGACTTGAAGTAGAGGGCCAAAAAGCCCAGCAGCATGAAGGCCGACCCGAACAGGGTGAAGATGAAGAACTTGATCGCCGCGTACAGGCGGGTCTCCACTTCTTTGCGGAACCCGGGGATCTTCCGCATGGTGCGGTCTCCCCAGATGCCGATCATGAAGTACATGGGAAGGAGCACCAACTCGAAGAAGATGAAGAACAGCACCAGGTCGAGGGCCACGAAGGTCCCGTTCATCCCGGTGGCGAGGATCATCATGAGGATGAGGAAGGCCCGGGGGTTGCGGGGCTCGTCCCAGTGCTGCCAGGAGTAGATCACGCACAGCACCACCACCAGAGCCGACAGCACCAGGAGCGGCAGGCTGATCCCGTCTATTCCGATGTGGTAGTTGGCGCCGATCGCCGAGATCCAGGGAAGGTCCACCTCGAACTGGAATCCGGCGGCCGCGCCGAAGTCGAAACGGGCCGCGACCACCACCGCCAGGACCAGGGTCACCACGCTCACCAGGAGCGTCCACTGCTTCACCGCCTCCTCCCGCTCCTTGGGGATGGCCAGGGCCACCAGCGCTCCCACCAGTGGGAGAAAGACGATCAGGGTCAGAGCCCAGCTATCCAACAAATCCATTTATCAGTCTCCCATTCGGTATCTCATAGGACGAAAAGGACCACGACCGCCAGCAGCAGCAGACCCGCCACCAGCAGGCCAGCATACTGCTGAACCCGGCCGCTTTGAATCCGGCGAATCAGGCCCCCCATTCCCGAGGTTCCCCACGACAGTCCGTGCACCACCCCGTCGATGCCGTGCTGGTCGACCCCGCCGTACAACAGGCCGGCCAGGCGCTGACACAGCGCCCCGACCCCGTTCACCACCCCGTCGATCACGTAGTCGTTCACCCAGTTCACCGCCCGGGCGGCCGGTTGGCGGATCACCCACACCAGCCCCAGGGCGGCATGGTCGAGGTAGTACTTCTGGCGGAGCAGCGGGTAGAGCACCGGGATCTCCACCCGGTCCCGATCTGCTCGGTCGGCGGCGGACGGTCCGAAGGCTCTCCACCCCAGCCACAGGCCGGCCACCGCGGCGGCCAGGCCCGCCGCGGCCAGGCCCACATCGATCGCCTCGGCGTGGTGGTCGCCCATCGGAACGCTCCGCACCGAGAGCCAGTCGGTAAAGCTTCCGATCCACGGCAGCTTCAGGCCGGGGATGTTCACCACCCCCGCCAGGACGGCGGGGACCGCGAGGGCCCAGAGGGGACGGGTCATGATCGGAGGCGACTCGTGGGGCTCGCCATGGCCCCGGTACTCGCCGAAGAAGGTGAGGGCCACAGCCCTCGCCATGTAGAAGGCGGTCACGAACGCTCCGGCCACCGCGATCCACATCACCAGGTTGTATCCCTCATAGCCCAGGGTGGCGAGGATCTCGTCCTTGGACCAGAACCCCGACAGGGGGAACACCCCGGCCAGCGCCAGGGCGCCGATCACGAAGGTCCGGTAGGTGTCGGGCATGTGGCGACGCAAACCCCCCATGTCTGACATGTTGTTGGAGTGCACGGCGTGGATCACCGAGCCCGCCCCCAAGAAGAGAAGCGCCTTGAAGAAGGCGTGGGTGAAGAGGTGGAACAGCCCGGCGGTGTACCCCCCGGCGGCCACCGCGGTCATCATGTAGCCCAGTTGGCTGACCGTTGAGTAGGCCAGGACCCGCTTGATGTCGTCGGCCACCAGGGCCAGAAGGCCCATCCCGAACAGGGTGATGGTCCCCGCCGCGATCATCCACGGCCGGGCGGCTGTGGCCAGTTCCTGGTACAGGGGGAAGGTGCGGGCCATCAGGTAGATGCCGGCGGTCACCATGGTGGCGGCGTGCATCAGGGCCGACACCGGAGTGGGGCCGGCCATGGCGTCGGGGAGCCAGATGTGGAGGGGGAACTGGGCGCTCTTTCCCATTGCGCCGAAGAAGAGCAGCAGACCGGCCGCCACCGCCACCGGTCCCAGAGCGGCGCTGTGCTCCGCCGCGGCCGCGGCCAGGTCCCAGAAATGGAAGGAGCCGAGCGTGATCCCGATGATGATCACCCCGATCACCAGGCCCACGTCGGCCACCTTGTTGGTGTAGAAGGCCTTCATGGCCGCAGACGAGTTCTCCTTCAACTCCCAGTTGTGGCCGATCAGCAGGTACGAGGCCAGGCCCACGCCCTCCCAGCCGATGATCAACTGCACCAGGTTGGGGCTCCCCACCAGCACCAGCATCGACCCGGCGAAGAGCGACAGGGCGGCGAAGAAAAAGGTGACCCGGACCTCCCCCTTCATGTAACCGTGGGCGTAGACGAACACCGCCAGGCCCACCGCCGCCACCACCCAGTACATCATGATCGAGAGGCCGTCCACTATCCACCCCAACTCGAAGACCAGCCCCCCGCCCACCGCTGCGATCTCGAGGCTCCGTTCGTACAGGACCCCGGAATCGCCCATGTTCAGCAGCAGCAGGACCGACGACCAGACGAAGTTGAAGGCCATCGCGCCGATCGCCACCTCGGCGCCCTGGTATCTCATCCGCTTCCCGAACAGAACGATCACCACGAAGGCCAGCATGGGCCCGATCAGCATCAGGCCGGCCCATTCCGACCAGATCCCGCCGGTGGTCGCCGCGGCGGCGGCCCCTTCCGCGGCCAGATAGAGGTTTGTGCTCACACCCATTGTCACCAGCGCATCAGGTTCAACTCGTCCACGTTGGCCGAGCGCCGGTTACGGAATATCAGGAGGATGATGGCCAGGCCGATCCCCACCTCGGCGGCGGCGATGGTGATGATGAACACCGCCAGGATCTGCCCCAGCGCCTCCGACGTCTGCCAGAACGCCTCCAGGGCCACCAGGTTGATGTTCACCGCGGCCAGCATCAGTTCCACCGACAGCAGCACCATCACCGCGTTGCGCCGCACCAGGAGGCCGTACACCCCCATGCAGAACAGCAGCGCCGCCAGGATGAGGAACTGGTTGAGTATCACCTGGACTCCCGCTCCCTCTCCTCGGCGGGGCTGAGGTCCCGGCGGGCGATGGTTATTCCTCCCACCAGGGCGGCCAGCAGCACGAATCCCACCACCTCGAAGGGGAACACGAACCGGCCCAGGAGCCCCTCGGCGAGCACCGAGGTGGGCGTGCCGGCGGTGATCCCGTCGAGGGTGGTGTCCCCCCACTGGGAGAGAAGGCCCCACGAAAGCAGGGCGAACAGGGCGGCGGAGACCAGCAAGGCGGGGAGGCGCCGCTGGTGGTCGACCTCCGCCTCGTCGCGGCCGGTGGGGGCGCGGGTGATCATGATCCCGAACAGGAACAGCACGATCACAGCCCCTATGTAGACGAGGACCAGCACCCAGGCCAGGAACTCGGCGGCCAGCAGCAGAAAGATGGCGGCGGTCCCGGCCAGGGCGGCCACCAGGAACAGGGCGGCGTGGACCACGTTCGGGGAGGTGACCACTCTAAGGCCCGAGATGGTCGTGGCCAGCGCCACCGCCAAAAAGACCCAGTTGAGCGGCTCTGCCGCCCAGTCCTCGAATCCCATCTACCTCTCCAGGGCCGGGGCGGGGGGCACGGTGTCCAGCCAGTCGAAGAGGCGGTCCTGGTCATGGAGCATCGCCCCCATCTCGGTCTCGGAGTACTCGTAGTCAGGGCTCCAGAACAGGGCGTCGAAGGGGCAGACCTCCACGCAGATCCCGCAGTACATGCACAGGGCGTAGTCGATGTCGAAGCGGTCGAGGGTGGCCCGCACCCGGGGGCGCCCTCCGGGCCGCGACGGCGGACGCTCCTCCTTGTGACCCTCGATGTAGATGCACCAGTCGGGGCACTGACGGGCGCACAGCATGCACACCGTGCAGGCCTCGGGCTCGAGGGCGATCACTCCCCTCGCCCGGGGGACGGGGGTCTCCTTCACCTTGGGGTAGTTGACGGTGACCGGGCGGGTGAAGAGAGTTCGGAGGGTTACCTTCAGTCCCTTCACGAGCCCGAAGCCGGGAACGGAGAGCTTCATCAGTTTCATCTAAAGCACCACCTTCAGGACGCCTGTGACAATGATGTTGGCCAGGGAGATGGGGACCAGCCACTTCCAGGCCAGCGTCTGCAACTGGTCCTCTCGAAAGCGGGGAAAAGTCCATCGAACCCAGATGCTGACAAATATGAAGAGTGCGATCTTCCCCAGGAGCACCAGGGGCCCCACGAACTGGAGTATCGAGTCGGGGACTCCGGGCACCCAGTAGCCGCCCAGGAACAGGGTGGCGGCGATCGCCGAGAGAGTAAACATGTTGGCGAACTCGGCCAGGAAGAAGAACAGGAACCGGAAACCGGAGTACTCGGTCAGATACCCCATGACCAGTTCCGACTCGGCGATGGGCATGTCGAAGGGGATCCGGGACAACTCGGCGAGGCTGGCGACGAAGAAGACCCCCAGCCCGACGGCCTGCACGATCACAAAGGGCATCCCCAGGCTCCAGCCAGCCTCGGAGAACCACGAGATCTGCGCCTGGACTATCCCGTCGAGGCTCATGGTGCCCGCCAGGATCACCACCCCGACCACCGCCAGCACCAGCGGCAGCTCATACGCGATCAACTGCCCGGCGGCCCGCAGCCCCCCCATCAGGGAGTACTTGTTGCCCGACGACCACCCGGCCATCAGCACTCCGATGGTGCCGACCGAAGAGATGGCCAGGGCGTAGAAGATGCCCAGGTCGAGGTTCTGGGGAGTCAGGCCCGGCCCGAAGGGAATCACCACGAACAGCCCCACCGTGCCCACCATCACCAGCACCGGGGCCATCTTGAACACCGGGCGGTCGGCGTTCTCGGGGACCAGGTCCTCTTTCTGGAAGAACTTCACCCCGTCGGCGATGAGCTGCGCCCACCCGAACCGCCCACCGGCGAAGTAGGGCCCGATCCGGCTCTGCATGTGAGCGGAGATCTTCATCTCCGCATAGCCGATCGCCATCCCCATCACCGGGATGATGGTGGCCACCACCAGCAGCCAGATCGCCAAAGCCAGCCAGGGACTCACGGTCGCCGACCCCTCTCGGGGGTCCCCCGAAGCTGGGAAACTTTTCCGGCGGCCGGCGAGAAAACCCGCCCGCCGGGGTTGAAAGTGTCACCGCCCCGATCCACACTTACAGCAGTCACAAACACCTCCCGGCCCGAGCAGACGTCCCCGGACCGCACGAAGGTCACACTCCGAACCCGGCAGCCGGCCCCCAACCCGGCCCCGGCCACCCGCGTTCGACCCACGGAAAGGCGGTGGCGAGGGAGGGCCCAAGGGCCGGGAGAGCCGTGGCGAAATTCGCGAGATAGCCAGTGGGGAATCGGCGTGCGGGGGGTCCAGGGGCGCTTCATCGGTCCACGTCCCCCAGGACGAAATCCAGCGATCCCAGGATGGCGATTATGTCGGGGACCAGCGTCCCCTCCAGCACCCAGGGCAGGATGGAGATGTTGGAGAACGACGCCGAGCGGATCTTGAGCCGGTAGGGGCCGAGGCCCCCGTCGGAGACCACGTAGTACCCCATCTCCCCCTTGGGGTTCTCGGCCCGCACGTAGATCTCGCCGGCCGGCACCTTGATGATGCGGGGCACCTTGGCCTGCAGCGGTCCCGACGGGATGGAGTCGACGGCCTGTCGGATGATGGAAGCCGACTGGCGGATCTCCTCGAGTCGGATCCACCAGCGGTCCCAGCAGTCGCCGTTCTCCCCGGTGGGAATCTCGAAGTCGAACAGGTGGTAGGGCAGGTAGTTCGAGACCTTGCGAAGGTCGAACGGCACCCCCGAGGCCCGGAGGATGGGGCCGGACACTCCGTAGGAAATGGCCACCTCCGGCGGGATGACCCCGATGTCCTTGGTACGAGCCAGGACGATCTCGTTGCCCGCCACCAGGTCCTCCAGTTGGTCGGCGGTCGACAGCACCTGGTCCATGGCGTCCCGGGTCTCCGACAGGAAACCGGCGGGCAGGTCCTGGATGGTCTTTCGCGTCACCGGCCCCGCTCCCACCGCCGGCTTCACGCCGCCGATCCGGTTGAAATTGGGATGGAACCGCCCGCCGGTGACCGACTCGATCAGGTCGAGCACCCGCTCGCGGTCCCGCAGGGCGAAGAACAGCGGGGTGGCCGCCCCCAACTCCAGGGGGTAGGAGGCCTGGAAGATCAGGTGCGAGGAGATGCGGGCCATCTCGGTGAGGATCAGGCGGATGAACTGGGCCCGATCGGGTGGCTCCACTCCCATCAGCCGCTCGGCCGCCACCATGAAGGGGATCTCGTTGGCATATCCCGACACCCAGTCGATCCGGTTGATCAGAGCGGTGATCTGGGGGTAGTTCCGCACCTCGGACAGCTTCTCATAACCCCGGTGCATGTAACCGATCACCGGCTGCACGTCGAACGCCCTCTCCCCGTCGACCTTGGCCACCAGGCGCAGCACCCCGTGCGTCGAGGGATGCTGGGGACCGATGTTGAGAGTCATGTCGGGGGTCTCCAGTTCGACCGAGACCGCCGCTCCCGAGAGGTGGCGGACCATGTCGGGCGCCATGGTCATCTCAGCCGCCCTCCATGACTTCGGGCATGTCCTCGACGTCCACCTCTCCCGGCCAGGGCTTCACCTCCCGGCTGAGCAGGGGGAAGGACTTGAGCAGGGGATGGCCCACGAAACCGTTGGGAAGGTAGAGGTTCTCGGGCCGGGGATGGCCCGCGAAGGTGATTCCGAACATCTCCCGGCACTCCCGCTCGTGCCAGTCCGCCCCCGGGAACACGTCTATCAGGCTGTCGATGCTGGGATCGGTCGCCTCCAGGTCGGTGGAGAACACCACCAACTCCCCGGCGGTCACGTCCGAGAGCGCGCACAGGAGCTCGAACCGCTCGGTCACCTCCGCCGACAGGGCGTCGCCGACCTGGGGATCGTTGGCCCAGTGCACGGCCGAGAGCCAGGAGAAAAAGGACAGCCCCAGATCGTCCCGGGCGACCCGCAGCGCCTCGGCCCACCGGTCGGCCGCCACCCCAACCTTGGCGGTCTCCAGGGCCTCCAGCACCACCCCGCCCACCGCCTCGGCGGCCCGGGCGGCCAGGGAGGCGTCCTCCTCCGAGCCCTCGGCGTCTGCCATCTCCACCTCAGACGGGCTGGCGGTCACGCTGGTTCCACTTCTCTTTGATGTCCTCGTTCTTGATCTTCTCCTGCAGAAGAATGATGCCGTCCAGCAGCGCCTCGGGCCGGGGAGGGCAGCCCGGCACGTACACGTCCACCGGGATGATCTGATCGACTCCCTTGGTGACGGAGTAGGAGTCCCAGTAGGGACCTCCGCAGTTGGAGCACGACCCCATGGAGATCACGTACTTGGGCTCGGGCATCTGCTCGTAGAGCCGCTTCACCGCCGGCGCCATCTTGTCGGTGACGGTCCCGGCCACGACCATCAGGTCTGCCTGCCGGGGCGAGGCGGGAAGCGGGATGATGCCGAAGCGCATGAAGTCGTAGCGGGGGCCGGAGGCCGCCATCATCTCTATGGCGCAGCAGGCCAGCCCGAACTGGAACATCCACAGCGAGTAGCGCCGCGACCAGTTGAGCAGCCAGCTGACCGGCTTGATGGGGACCCCGAACCGCTGGATCACTCCCACCGCAGGACTCCCTTCTTGATGGCGTAGAACAGGCCCTCCACCAGGGTGAGCATGAAGATGATGATCGCCACCAGGCCGAACACCCCCAGGTCCTCGGCCAGGATCGCCCAGGGGAAGATGAAGGCCGCCTCCACGTCGAAGATCACGAACAGGAGGCCGAACACGTAGTAGCGCACGTAGGTCTGGCTCCACCCCTCCCCCACCGGGTCGACCCCGCACTCGTAGGTGAGTCTCTTGGCGGCGGTCGGCTTGTGGGGTCTCAGGATCGAGGCGACGCCCAGCATGACCAGCACCAACACCACCCCCAGAAGGGCAAAGGCAGCCACGAACAGATAGTTCTCGAAATAAGAGGTCATGCGCGAAAACTTGAAGCAGGCACCCGTTTGTCAGTATAGAAAACCCAAACGCCCCCCAAGACCATCCCCCGCGCACCCCGCGCATCTCTTAGGAGACGGGCGGCGGCATGCGGACACCCTCTTCCCGCGGCGGCGCAGACCGGGCGGACCGGCGCCCCGGATAGTCCGGAATTCCTCTAGGATTGCCAACCATGAGGAAGCCCAACATCGTCCTGATCATGGCGGACCAGTTGGCGCCCCATTTCCTGCCCAGCTACGGCCACCGGGTGGTGGTGGCGCCCCACATCTCCCGCATGGCCGACGAGGGCGTCACCTTCGACTGGGCCTACACCAACTCTCCGCTCTGCGGGCCGTCGCGGTACGTGATGATGACCTCCTGCCTGCCGGCGCGGATAGGCGCATGGGACAACGCCGCCGAGTGGTCGGTCGAGATACCCACCTTTGCTCACTACCTGGCCGACCGCGGCTATCTGACCTGCCTGTCGGGCAAGATGCACTTCATCGGCCCCGACCAGTTGCACGGGTTCGAAGAGCGGCTGACCACCGACACCTATCCGGCCGACTTCGTATGGCATCCCCGCTGGGACCAGCCCCATGAGAGACAGGACTGGTTCCACACCATGAAGGTGGTGATCGAGGCCGGGAGCACCCTGGCGGCGGTGAACATCGACTACGACGACGAGGTGACCTTCCGGGCCCAGCGGTGGATCTACGACCGGGCGCGGTCCAGCGAGCGGCCCTTCATGCTCACCGTCTCCTTCATCCAACCCCACGACCCCTACCTGGCCCGGCCGGAGACCTGGAACCTGTACGCCGACGACGACATCGACATGCCGGTCACCACCTACGAGCAGGCGCCCCGGGACCCTCACAGCGACCGGCTCCGGTGGTCGATCGGAGCCTCCGACATCGTCCTCACCGAACAGCAGATCCGGGCGGCCCGCCGGGCCTACTACGCGTCGGTCTCGGACTTCGACCGGCGGGTGGGCCTGGTGCGACAGGCCCTCGAGGAGACCGGCCTGGCCGACGACACCATCGTCATTATCACCTCCGACCACGGGGACATGCTCGGCGAGCGGGGAATGTGGTTCAAGATGAGCTTTCTGGAGCGTTCGGTGCGGGTGCCGCTGATCTTCTGGTGCCCCGACCGGCTCAAGCCCCGCAGGGTGACCGAAGCGGTCTCGCTGGTGGACCTGGGACCCACCCTGGTGGGGCTGGCCACCGACCGCGCGGATATCGACTATCCCACCCGACTGGACGGAAGGGCCCTCCTCCCCCACCTGTACGGCGACCGCGGGCACGACGAGGTGATCGGCGAATACTACGCGGAAGGCGCCCTCAACCCGATGTTCATGGTCCAGCGGGAAGGCGCCAAGTACGTGGTTTCCGAGGGGGATCCCGACCAGGTGTTCGACGTGAAGGCCGATCCGGAGGAACTCTCCAACCTGGCCGGGACCGAGGCGACGCTGGCCGGGGTGAAGAAGGAGATCTCGGAGCGGTGGGACAGCGCGCAGCTCACCGATCAGGTGCTGGAGAGCCAGCGCCGTAGGGCCTTCGTGAGCAGGGTGATGCGAACCCAGGGGATCAGTTGGGACTTCACTCCCAGGTTCGGCGGCCAAGACCTCTACATCCGCAGCCACCTGCCGATCGGGGTCCTGGAGGAACAGTCCCGATTCCCTCGCTACGCGCCCCCGGACTCCCGCTGATCCGTATCCGCATCGGGCGATGGACGGCCACGACTTCCTGATCATCGGGGGAGGGTCCGCCGGATGCGCCCTCGCCAACCGGCTCAGCGCCGACCCTTCCACCCGGGTGCTGGTGCTCGAGGCGGGACGTCCCGACTACCGCTGGGACGTGTTCATCCACATGCCGGCCGCGCTGACCTACCCGATCGGGTCGAGGTTCTACGACTGGAAGTACGAGTCGGAGCCCGAGCCCCACATGGGGGGCCGGAGGGTCTATCACGCTCGGGGAAAGGTGCTGGGCGGATCGAGTTCCATCAACGGGATGATCTTCCAGCGCGGCAACCCCATGGACTATGAGAAGTGGGCGGCCGAACCGGGGATGGAGCGCTGGGACTACGCCCACTGCCTTCCCTACTTCAAGCGCCTGGAGACCACCCTGGCGGGTGCCGACGAGTACCGGGGGGGCGAGGGGCCGCTGATCCTCGAGCGGGGCCCCGCCGTCAATCCCCTGTTCGGGGCGTTCTTCAAGGCCGGGGAGCAGGCGGGGATTCCCACCAGCAGCGACGTGAACGGCTACCGCCAGGAGGGTTTCGCCCCCTTCGACGCCAACCGCCACCGGGGACGCCGCCTGAGCGCTTCGCGGGCCTACCTGCATCCGGTCATGGACCGCCCCAACCTGTCACTCGTCACCCGGGCGCACATCACCCGGATCCTCTTCGAGGGGCGCAGGGCCACCGGAGTCGAGTACCGCAAGGGCCGGCGGCTCCGGCGGGCCGAGGCGGCCGAGGTGATCCTGTGCGGCGGGGCCATCAACTCGCCGCAGACGCTGATGCTGTCCGGAGTCGGGCCGGCTGAGCACCTCGAGTCCTTCGGCATAGAGGTGGTGGCGGACCTGGCGGGGGTCGGGCAGAACCTCCAGGACCACCTGGAGGTCTACATCCAGCACGCCTCGAAACAACCCGTGTCCCTCCAGCCCTACCTGGCCAGGTGGCGGATGCCCTGGATCGGCCTGCAGTGGCTGTTCCGCACCGGCCCGGCGACCAGCAACCACTTCGAGGGCGGCGCCTTCGTGCGCAGCAACGACCAGGTGCGCTATCCCAACCTGATGCTCCACTTCCTGCCGGTGGCGATCCGCTACGACGGGTCGATCCCCGCCCGGGGTCACGGCTACCAGGTGCATGTCGGCCCGATGTTCTCCGACGTGCGGGGCGCCATCACGCTCCGCTCGGCCGATCCCTTCGACAAGCCGGCGCTGCGCTTCAATTACCTCTCCACTCCCGACGACCGCCGCGAGTGGGTGGAGGCGGTCCGCACCGTCCGCAGAATCCTCAGCCAGCCAGCGTTCGAACCCTTTGACGGCGGGGAACTCTCGCCGGGACCCGGGGTGCAGACCGACCAGGAGATCCTCGACTGGGTGCGGAGGGACGCCGAGACCGCCCTCCATCCCTCCTGCACGGCCAAGATGGGGACCGACCAGATGGCGGTTGTGTCGCCGGACACCCTCCGGGTGCACGGCGTCGAAGGCCTGCGGGTGGTGGACGCCTCGGTGATGCCCACCATCACCAACGGAAACATCTACGCGCCGGTGATGATGATCGCCGAGAAGGCCACCGACGCCATCCTGGGCAACACCCCCCTGGCGCCCGAAGAAGTGTCCTGGTACCGCCACGGGTGAAGTCCGCACCCCACCCGTAGCTGAACTGCGCCTGCCCAACCGGGTAGCGTGATGTCCCAATGGAACGGATAGGCCCTGCCTACGCGGGCAACAACCTGGTCAACCTGGTGGCGGAGTTGGAGCGCCGTCTCACCGGGCACTCTCCGACCAGGGGACTCCGTTCCGACCTCGCCGCGCTGATCCCGGCCGCCCGCAATTACCTGCTGGTGATCTTCGACGGGTTGGGGGCCGGCCAACTGGCCCATGCCGAAGCCTCCACCTTGGCGGGGTCCCGCCGGGCGATCCTGGAGGCTCCCTTCCCGACCACCACCACCGTGGGCCTCTCGTCGATATGCACCGGGCTCACTCCCCTCCAGCACGGGGTGATCGGATACCGGCAGTGGATGCCCGACATTAAGAAGGTGGTGAGCCTGCTGCGCTGGACCGACCTCTCGGGACGGCATGTCCGCTACGACACCGCCTCCTTCCTGCCCGCTCCCAACCTGTGGGAGAGGCTGTCGGACCGCCAGGTGCGGGGGACGGTCGTCCAGCCGACCGCCTTCCTCGACACGCCTCTCACCAGGATGCTCTACCGGGGAGCGGAGATGCGGGGCTATCACTCGCCGTCGGAGGTGGACCCGGCTTACCTTCACACCCGCTCGAAGCGGACCCTGGCCATCGTCTACTACCACGCGGTGGACGTCGCTGCGCACGAAGCCGGACAGCCCTCGGAGTCCTACCGTCTGGCGATGGCAGACGCAGACCGGCTCTGGGCGCGGCTGGCCGGCCGGCTTCCCCCCGACACGGTGATGGTGGGAACTTCCGACCATGGCCACTGCGACATCCCCGAGACGGGAAAGTACATCCTGGAGAAGACCGACACCGAGGGCCTGCGCTGGTGGGGCGACAGCCGGGCGCTCATGCTCAGCGGCCCTCCCGACCGGATCGGCGCCTTGGCCGAAGAAACCGGCAGCAAGATGATCGACGCCGGGGCGCTGCGGCCCTGGCTGGGCCGGGGACGACCCCACCCCGACCTCGATGCCCGGCTGCCCGACGCCCTGTTGCTTGCCCGGGACGGCACGGCAATCTTCCCCAGGGGCATGGACACCCGAAAGACCGGCCACCACGGCGGCCTGACTCCCGTCGAAGCACAGATTCCCCTGCTAGTCGAGCCATGAGAGCACTGCCGCTCATAAGCCGTCACAGGATGTTGATACATTTCGGAGATGACTTTTCCGGGACCTGACCTTCTGGGCAGAGGGGTGGTGGTGAGCGAGGGAAGCCCGTCGCCCCTCCAAGCCGTCCCGCGGGTCCTCGTCGACGGATCGGTGCTGGCCGGCCCGCAGGCTCTGGAGGAGACGGTGGAGCGCCTGCACGGCCATTGGGCGGAGCGGCGGCCCGTGACAGTGGAACTGGGGGTGGAAGCATCAGAGTTGCGGCGGCCGGTGGTGGAGGAGAGGGCGCCGTGGATGCTCGGCCCCGGATACGTTCCCCTGCTCGAGAGGCTCCACTTCCTGGTGTGGGCCAACAACTGGGACTGGCGTGGGGGCGACCCCGTCTGGTGGTGGAGCAGGAAGGCGACCCGGCTGGGAGCCCGGATCGGCGGACGGGCCGACATCGTCACACCGCAGGGAGTACATGCCTGGGTCGACGGAGGGCCCCGGTCGCCCCTGGACGTCCCGGTGATCCACTCCCAGACCATCGAAGGCGGCGGGCTCGCGCTCCAGCCTCCCGCCACCGCATCCAGGGCCGATCTGGCCGGGGACCAGCGGGAGGCCGTGGAGCACCGGACCGGCCCGGTCAGGGTGATCGCGCCGGCCGGGTCGGGAAAGACCCGCACGCTCGGCGCCCGCCTCCTTCACCTGGTCGATGACCGGGGCGTCGAACCGCAGTTCGTCACGGCGGTGGCCTACAACAACCGGGCCGCCCGGGAGATGAGAGAGCGCCTGCAACGCGACGACTTGAGCATCCGCACCATCCACTCTCTCGGATGGGCGATCGTCCGCGACGTCCGGGCAGACGCCACTCTGCTGGGAGAGCGGGAAGTCCGCGCCAGGCTGGGGGCCCTGGTCCCCAAGCGGCCCCGCCCCAACACCGACGTCTTGGGGCCCTACCTGGAAGGCCTGGCCGAGATCATGATCGCCCTCCGGGACCCGGACGAGGTCGAGGAGAGCCGGAGCGACGCCGAGGGTCTGGCCGGGCTGTTCGCCAGGTACCGGGCGCTGCTTGCCCGGAGGAACGAGGTCGACTACAACGAGCAGATCTACGGCGCCGTCGAGTTGCTGCTGGCCGACCCGGATCTCCGGAAGCGCTGGCAGGGGCGTTGCCGACATCTGCTGGTGGACGAGTTCCAGGATCTGACGCCCGCCTACCTCCTCCTCCTGCGACTGCTGGCCTCTCCGGAGATGAGCGTGTTCGGAGTCGGCGACGACGACCAGACCATCTACGGGTACGCCGGCGCCGATCCGAGGTTCCTCATCGAGTTCGGCGAGTACTTTCCCGGCGCGGGCGCCAGCGCCCTCACCGTCAACTACCGCTGCCCGTCGGAGGTGGTCACCGCCGCGTCGCGGCTGCTCTCCCACAACCGGATCAGGGTCCCCAAGACCATCGAGGCGTCCGGGGACTCCGCCGAGGGGGGCTTTCGCGTCATCACCCCCGACCGGCAGGGGATGGCGGTGAAGCCGGCGGAAATCGTTAGCCAGTGGGTGGAGGAGGGCACGTCGCCAGGCGACATCGCGGTCCTGGCCAGGGTGAACTCGGCCCTGCTCCCGATGCTGGCGGCGCTCGAGAAGGCCGGGATTCCCTTCCGTTCGCAGATCGATGCCGCTCTCCTGCAGCGGACCACCATGCGAGCCGCCCTGGCATGGATAAGGCTCACCCTGGACCCCGAGTCCATGAGCCGCCGGGACCTCCTCGAGGCGGTGCGGCGGCCCGCCCGGCGGATCAACCGGCTGGCTTCGGAGTTGATTCCGGCGGGTGACACCTCGATCCGGGAACTCGCCGCCCTCGGGCGGGGCCTCGACGAACGAAAGGCAGCCACCTGGCGCCGTTTCGTCGAAGCCATCGAGGACGGCGCCCGGGCGGCCGCCCGGGGCAAGTCCGGGCTCTTGCTTGACTATCTGTCGAGCGAGGTCGGGCTGGGCCGGGTCGCCCACTCCCTGGACTCCAGGCGCGGCAGGGCCGACCGGTCCACGCACACCGACGACCTAGTGGCCCTGCGTCGCACGGCCGCCCTGTACGAGGACCTGCCGACCTTCGAGACGGAACTGCGACGCCTGCTGGACCGGGGGCCGTCTCCACCGGTGGGAGTGACGGCGACCTCCGTCCACCGGGTGAAGGGACTGGAGTGGGACCGGGTGATCGTGTTCGGGGTCGACCGGGGCCTGATGCCTCATTTGCTGTCCGAGGATGTGGAAGAGGAGCGTCGGGTGCTCCATGTGGCGATCACCAGATGCCGCCGGGAGGTGGTGGTCGTGGCCGAACGCGGCAGGGAGTCACCCTTCATCCGGGAACTCACCCGGAAGTACCGACCGGCGCCGGCGGGGATTCCCACCCTGCGAACGGCCCCGCACCCGGAAGGGCCGGCCGCGCCTGACCCCGAGACCCGAGGCGATGGTCAGGAGTTCCCGGCGGCGGGACCTGCCGGAGTCGACGAGCCATACGACGCCGCCCTCTACGAAGCGTTGCGGGAGTGGCGACTCGAGGCGGCTCGGGACAGCGGCGTGGCGGCATTCGTGGTCTTCGGCAACCGGACCCTGGAGGAGATCGCCCGGCGCCGGCCCCGCTCGGAGGAAGAACTCCTGGGAGTACGGGGAGTAGGTCCCAGCAAGCTCTCCCGATACGGACGCTATATCCTCGCCATTGTCTCTTCCGCCGAGACCGACCGAACGGACTCGTCGGATGATCCTCCGACCAGACCACCGCAGCCCAGGCCCGCCTCCGCCCCGCCGGACCCACCCCGGCCCGCTTCCTCGGAGGGTTCCGCCCTGTTGGATGCGCTGCGGGAGTGGCGTGCGGCGACGGCCCGTCGGGAACAGGTGCCCGCATACGTCGTCTCGGGGAACGAAACGCTGGAGGAAATCTGCCGTCTCCGGCCGAGGACCGAGGCCGAGCTCCTCGCGGTGCACGGAATCGGCCCGGCAAGGCTCGCCAAGTATGGACGGGACATCCTTGAGTTGGTCGAATCCAACCCGCCGAGCTGAGGATCGGTCCGGCAATGTCATCCACCGACGCCCCTAGCCTTATCTGGCGGAGACCTGCGTGAAAGGACCCGGTGATGCGCGACTACAACGCTTGGAACAATGAAGTAATCAAGGAATTCAGGGCCAACGGAGGATGGGCCGGCGGGCCGTTGGAGGGAATGCCTCTGCTGATCCTGTTCAACCACGGCGCCAGGACCGGCGCCCTGCGGACCAACCCGCTCGCCTACCAGAAGGTGGAGGGCGGCTACGCCATCTTCGGCTCCAAGGGCGGCTCACCCACCCATCCCGCCTGGTACCACAACCTGATGGCCAACCCCCAGGTCGAGATCGAGGTCGGCACCGAGACCCTCGCCGTCCGGGCCCGGTTGACGGAAGGAGAGGAACGGAAGCGCATCTGGACCCAACAGAAGGTCGACTTCCCGCAGTTCGCCGACTACGAGAAGAAGACCTCCCGCCAGATCCCGGTGCTGGTTCTCGAACCCGTCTAAACGTCCTGTCGCGGTGGGGAGACGACACCTGTCGTAGGTTTTGCCACAGGCTGTGAAAAATTTGCGGTGGGATAGTTGATTCTGTCCCAACGCCTTTTCATACTGACACCAGCCAAACACCGAGACCGTCCACCCAGGCGCCGCCCGGACGCGTCGAGGGATCAAATCGACCGAATCAACAAGCCCTGTCCCAGGCTGGACAGAGCTGTTCGACCCATGGAATGGTGGTGGCGGGGGAGGGCACATTGTGGAGGTTTCGTAGCGTTCCAGGGTCTACCGTAGGGTTGCTGCTAGCCCAGCT
>JAPPLW010000024.1 GCA_028819345.1 bacterium
TGAATTCTCCGAAAAGCAGGGGATCCGCCTCTACGGCGAGCAGCAGGGCCACGTCATGGGCTCCGAGGCGATCTGCCACTCGAAGATCCTGGAGGACTACGCCGAGCCCGGGATGCTCATCATCGGTACCGATTCCCACACTCCCCACGCAGGTGCCATCGGAGCGCTGGCCTTCGGAGTGGGCACCACGGCGATCTTCAACTCGTGGATCACGAAGGACGTGCGGGCGCGGGTCCCGGTGTCGTTCAAGGTGATCGTGAACGGCACGCTGCCCGTGAACTGCACCGCCAAGGACCTCATGCTCGAGATCCTGCGGCATCCGTACGTGCGGGACGGCCACGCCATCGGCGAGATCATCGAGTACGCGGGGCCGGTCGTGGAGAGGCTGTCGGTCGACGAGCGCGCCACCATGACCAACATGGCCGCCGAGGTGGGCGCCTTCACCGGCGTGGTCGCCGCCGACGAGCGCACCGTCGAGTTCCTGGTCGAGGAGCGCGGCATGGACCCGGCCCGGGCGCGGGCGCTGGTGGCCGACGTGCACAGCGATCCCGGCGCCCAGTACGTCGAGGTCATCGAGATCGACGCTTCGCGGCTGCGGCCGATGGTGGCGCTGCCGGGCGATCCGGGGAACGGGCTCTACATCGACGAGTTGGCGGAGCCGGTGGAGATCGAGATCGCGTATGCGGGGTCGTGCACGGCGGGGAAGAAGGAGGACATGGACATGTACGCCCGGGTCTTCCGCGAGGCGTGGGAGGGGGAGGGGCGGGGGGTGCACCCGGGGGTGAAGTGCTACATCCAGTGCGGCTCGACGGATGTGCGCGAGTATGCGCGGGAGCGAGGGTACCTGGATCTGTTTCGCGCGATCGGGGCGGAGTTCATCGAGCCGGGGTGCGGGGCGTGCATAGCGGCGGGGCCGGGGATCACCCGCACGGCGGAGCAGGTGTCGGTGTCGTCGCAGAACCGGAACTTTCCGGGGCGGTCGGGACCGGGGCAGTTGTACCTGGTGTCGCCCTATTCGGTGGCCGCGTCGGCGGTGGCGGGGAGGGTGGTGGGGTGGGGGGCGCGGGGTGGCTGCGCCTGACTCTCAAAATGGGTTTGAGGTGCTTGGCATAGTTCCCCTCTCCCACGGACGAGTCGGCCGTTTGGCCTCGGTGCGGTACGGGGCAAGAAATACCACCGATCTCGCCACGATCGCCCAGTCTTCCACGGGCATGTGAGGTAGTTGGCTCGGGGTCTTTCCGACCAACCTCCGCGTAAACCGCGTCCAGCCCGCGGGATCAGAAAAGCCGAGACGCCGTGCGACGGACTTCCCGTTGCAGCCTGAATGCCGAAGTGCGATGCCCTGCAGCAACGTGATCCAGCGCACGGCCAAGCCATAGGAATACCCGCGATCGAGAGCCACTCGCGAGAGGTGTCCCGGAGTGCAGTAGACAGCTTTGGCGATGTCCTTGACCGACCGGAAGGGTCCCGCCCCGTTAGTCTGCTCGAGCCCGGAAACGCCAGGGATGTACTGATACGCCATGATACGGAGTCCCTTTTCGGCAATGGCTGGGCCCGGACAGGCGCGCAGGTACGGTCTGATTGCATCGTCAAAGGAAAGATGGGATCGATGTTCCTGCTTGTACTTGGTCATCTGGGTCATCTGGAAATCAAGGCTCGGAGAGTCCGTCGTGAGGGGTGGCCGTGCAGAGCCTCCGTGTTATGGACGCCGGCAGACCTTGACACTGGCTGGTGCGCGATCCCGCCGACCGCGTGGATAGGATCATCGCATCCAAAGGGTGATCGGAAAAGGGGAAAACCCCTCAATCCTCATGGGAAAAACCCACAGAATCTCCCAGAGGCTCCTCCTTCGGTGCCATATGTGCGTATGCCGACGAAATAGTCCAGAGCGAAGCCGTCCACCTGTTCCGGGCCAAGCTGTCCATCCGTTCCGAACCAAGCCGTCCGGGGTTGAGCGGTGATCGGGAAACAGTGCTGGATATGGATGGATCGGGTGTGGTTGGGGGTGGTGGGGGTCTGCTTGGTTGAGTCGTACAGCCGCCTCATGGAACCGCCCTTGAGGCCCCAGGTCGTCGAGGACGAGGAGCCACGTTTTGGCTAGGCGCTGAACGAGCTTGGGACACGAACCATCCCTGCGGGCGAGGGTGAGTTCGTCGAGGAGGCGGGAGACGCGAAAGTAGCGCGTCGAGATGCCGGGGCCCTTGAGCTGCAGATAGCTGGCTCGGCCGCGCTCGGTCTTCTCGTTCGAGGAGCAGCGAAGGGCGGTCCTCGAAGGCGAGTCCGCCTGTCGGGCATGGCGGAAAGTCAAGTGACTGCTGGGGGAGCGGGACATCCAGGAAAGCCGCAGCCTGGTTCGTGAGGGAGAGCGGGTCGATCCCGGGTCGTCAAGCATCGCGCGAGAGCGCAAGCCCATTGCTGCGGTACCCCCCGCAAAACGACAAATCTACCACGCGAAACGCCATTGATACTTCTCCCCGAACCCATGAGCTTTTCGTCACACCGCTGCGCTGGTGCAGCCGAACCCCTGAATCTGGAGGAAGTGGAGAATGGCCCGAGCAGGAAGAACTGTCTGGGGATCCGCGATAGGTATGATCCTGTTCATCGCCTGCGCCCCTGGTGCGAACTCTCCTGTGGATTGGGCGCTTCCCGGGGGTGGTACGCTCGGTTCTATCTACCGGGAACACGACCACGGCGTGGTGCTCGTGCTCGATCCCAGCCAGTGCTTCTCTTGTAGTTAGTCATGAACGTAGCACGCAGACTCAGGACCCGGATTCCACTGGTGGCCATGGTCGTCTTGGCGCTTGGAGCGTTGGCGATGACCGGAAGGGTCATGGCCCAGGAGGGCGGGGACGATGACGGGACGACCGGACCGTATTGGTTCGACTATCCGACATGCCGCTGCTTCAAGTTGAAGCCAATCGTGGTCGTCGTCGACAAGAAGTAGGCCGCAGCGGTGCGACATCTGCCCATGCGATGCAATCTCTCACTTGCCGCCGGGCTTCTGCTCTGCGTGGGCTGCTTGACAGAGTCCGGCGGCGGTGGGAGCCATGGTGTGATGGGGCCCACTTTACTTCCCGCCGACAGCGTCCTCCTCGACGAAGCGGACAGGTTCTACATCGGCAACCCCTTCAGTCTGGTGCCCGACACCACGGACGGCTCCTTCCTGATCTCCGACTTCTTCGAAGACCGGATTCTCCGCTATGACCGTGATGGGCGCCTTCTACAGACCTACGGTCGGCCCGGCCCAGGCCCGGGAGAGTTCCTGGACTTGGGAGCCGCATTCATCCTGAATGACACCATCGTGGTCGGCTCGGATGATGAACGGAAGCTGCTGCAACTCTTTTCCCGCATTGACGGGACCTATCTCCGCGCTCTCAGATACCAGGGGCGACTCGGTGTTGACACCTACTCGGTGGTTGACGGAGCCGTTGTATTCCCTTCACGAGAGATCGCTGGTCTGACTTCGGTGGCGATCTGGCGGTATCCGCACGACGATATAGACTACGTTGTTCCCCTGCCCGACGAATACGTACGTTCTGCCATTCGCCCGGATGGATATGTGGGCAGGTTTGCGGCGTTTCGTTAACGGGGCAGTGTGGTCGCCTGGCCGGACACCATCATGTCGGCGATGGGTGGTCTCAACGAGATCTTTCTTTCGACCTGGGACGGGCAGGTAGTGGATACTCTGGACCCACCTGCCGTGCGAAGAAGAGGAGTTCCAGACGACATCCAGCAACGCCTCGATTCCTACGAGTTTAGGGGGAGCGCTCACGAAGTAAGTTCGGGATTGGAGGGACTCTACCGTCTGTCCGATGGAGCTACGGTGGTGTTCCATCACGACGCGACCCTTGAGGGAGAGCCACCCCACGGGACCATTACGGCGGACATCTACCTCTCCGTGATCGCGCCCGACCGAAAGACGGCCTGCGTGGACGCACCTGTTCCGTACTTCAAAGAGCTGCGCCCGATCCATACCGTGGTGCGCGACACCGTTTTTCTCTTGGATCGTCGGTTGAACGAGGCGGAAGACGGCCTCGAGACCTGGGTGCGCATGTACCGGATCGACGTCTCTGCGTGCACTTGGCTGGAGATGGGTTGACCGAACTCATTGTCGCTGCTTGGGTGCGTCGCCGTTCGCCGACATGATGCAATTGTCGCCGTTCACCGACATTGCCCAAAAGTCGCCGTTCGGCTACAATCCTGTCATGAGAGTCCGAACGCCGGTCGATTTCGGCCTGATGATCCGCCAGGCGAGGCGGTCGCGGGGTATGACCCAGCAGCAGCTGGCGCGTGCCGCGGCCGTGGGGCGGCAGTGGATTGTAGAGATCGAGGCCGGGAAGCCACGGGCGGAACTCGGCCGGGTGCTCCAGACCCTGGCTGCACTGGATCTGTCGCTGACCATACACGGCGAGGGCATACCGGAGCTTCGCAAGTCCGCTAACCCGATCGATGCCATCGATCTCCAGGACGTTCTGGATGTGCACCGCCGCACGCCCTCATGAACGGCCGCCTGATCGCGGTGGCCAACGGCCAGTTGGTCGGCGAGATCACGCGTGACGCCAGAGGGCGGCTCAGATTCACGCACGATGCTGTCTGGCGCGAGGACGACACGTCATACCCGCTGTCCCTCTCGATGCCGCTGACAGCCGCTGGGCACGGTCACGGCTGCCCTATCCCGGCCACTACGCACCGAGGCTCAAGCTGGCGATGAAGGTGGGCGGCGAGGCGCGGCTCGGATACATCCGGATCAGACACTGGGAGCGGTTTGCCGCGGACGTGGGGCTGCCGCCGGAGGAGGTGCTT
>JAPPLW010000093.1 GCA_028819345.1 bacterium
TCCCGGAAAACCGGGGAAACATGATTATAAGCAGAAACGCACGCGATGCAAATGCAACAGCCTTCGCTGACCCGGAATCCAGGGTGAACAGCCCGATGTGCATCTAGCATTCGGCGCATGTGTCATTCCGATGCGGACAAGATAGGAAGGACCATGATCGCCCACCACCGGCGTTACGCACCACGCCTCGCCAGTCTCAACGAACTACAGACCCTCATCGTCCCTCAAGCGCAGAAGCTCACAGGCGACACCCCGGAAGGACTACACGAAATCTTCGTTATCAGCGCCAGAGACGCAATCGATCTGATGGGCCACGCCTCCGAAGCAAACAGCAACCGGGTGTTCCCACCACTGACCACCTTCAATACCAGTCCCGAAGTGAAGGCCCCGCCCACCATCGAGTCAGAGATCGGACCGGTCGGTTGAGTCCTGAAGCAACGCCAACCGAAGAAGGGAGCGACATGGTGGACGAGGAGACCATGACCTTGGACTTGTTCGTCCAGGCAATGGCTCACACCACCCTCACTGCCTATCGGATGGAAGATTTTTCAGTTGGAGAGATCGCGAACATCCTCGATCGATTCCTGGCGGAGCACCTTTCCACCGAGGATCCCCGCTGGGAACCATTGATGGCACTGGGCAAGCTTTACCTGATCGGCTTGGAGATGATGAAGATCGACTTTGAGTTGGATGGTCTCCTCGGCCATGGCAAGGTGGATCCTGAGGACTGACTCTGTGCGTCGACCCCACAAGAACAGATCCCTACGATGGTGTCGGAGGAGGACGCTAACCTTGGTATTTCATTCAGTTCCACTAGGTTCCCTAGAGTCTACATAATCCCAGGTCACAAGGCTGATTGGGACCTAGAACGGTTTCACGCCGTTCCACCGGATACCGCTTAGTCCCACCGAAAAAGTAGTAACTGAAGTAGTATGAGGAAGGAAACATGATAACCAAACGCCCCTCAACCCTGTCAGCAGCCTTTGTTCGTACCATCCGACAACCCGGACGATACGGCGACGGAAGGGGCGGGCACGGGCTTTCACTCTTAGTCAAGCCGATGAAGAACGGCAGGATGAGCAAGACATGGAGCCAACGAACCCGAATCAACGGAAAAGTCACCAGCCTTGGTCTTGGCAGTTATCCCACTGTTACTTTGGCCCAAGCAAGGCGGCGAGCACTCGCCAACCGGCGGGCAATCGAAGCGGGACAACACCCAAGAGCCCTCAATTCACCAACCTTCGCAGAAGCCGCTGAGAAAGTAATCCTACACCGCTCTGAACAATGGCGTCAGGGAAGCCGCACTCCTCAAATATGGGCATCCAGTCTAAAGAAGTATGCCGACTCTCTTAGCGACATCCCGGTGGACAAAATCACCACAGGTCAGGTGTTGGCAACCCTTGCCCCCCATTGGCACACTAAACCCGAAACTGCCAGGAAGGTGCGAAGGCGCATCGCGTCGGTTATGAAATGGTCGATTGGTGCTGGGTATCGGATGGACAACCCAGCAGACGAACGGGTCACAGCAGCTCTTGGCAGGAACCGCAGGGCTGTCGAACACCTTAAGGCACTTCACCATTCACAGGTTGCAGGAGCTTTGGCCACCATTCGCACCACTACTGCTTGGACAGGCACTGTCTGCTGTTTCGAATTCTTGACCCTTACAGCAACTCGGAGCGGAGAAGCAAGGCTATCAACCTGGGAGGAAATTGACCTCCACCAAAAGGTCTGGACGATTCCCGCAACTCGAACCAAGACGGGGAGACCCCACCGGGTACCCCTCTCCGCCGCGGCTTTGAGGGTGCTCGACTACGCACACCGATTGTCAGACGGAACCGGGTTGATTTTCCCCAGTCCAAGGGGCAAAGCTCTGTCGGACGCGACCATGAGCAAGCTCTGCAAAGAAAATCAAATCGGCTGCGTACCTCACGGGATGAGATCCTCGTTTCGTGATTGGTGCGGTGAGACCGGGGTGGCCCGTGAGGTGGCGGAAAGGGCACTGGGTCACGTCATTGCCAACAAAGCTGAAGCAGCATATGCTCGCACCGACCTACTTGAGCGGCGACGACCAGTAATGGAAGCGTGGGGCCAGTACCTATGCGGGCAGGATACTCAGTAGCTGAGGGGCAGGCCGCTGCCGGAGATCCAGAAGGCCTGGAAAGTCTAGAAGATCTTGATCTCGCGGGTCCTCTCGTGGTTCAGCTAATAGTGCCGCGGTCGGCGATCATCGCCTAGTCCTCATGGTTTGGGTGGTTGGTGGGGTCGAGGCGGGTTGTCATTTCGTGGCCGGCGCGGGTGATGATTTTGATGGCGATGGTGTGGCCTGGGTCTGGTGGTGGGAAGGGGTGGGAGTGGAGTCCTGTGAGGGCTTGGAGGCTCTTGGGGTCGAGGCTCTTGCCGAGTGCTCTTTTGAGGGGGTTGAAATAGGTGGGTATTTTGGCTGCTGGGGCGTAGAAGAGTCGGGGGAAGAAGTTTGCGCTGTCGTGGTTGGTGTCGATCATCCAGGTGTCGATGTCTTCTCCGTCGCTGGGTTGGATGGTGCGGGTTGCGGGGTCGTAGGTGTCGTAGCCGTGGATTTGGACGGTTAGGTTTCCGTCGGGGGTGTGGTGGAGTTGGATGGTGGGTTCTCCGAGGAGGGTGAGGGCGCCTGTGCCGGTGTGGGGTGTGAGTCCGGGGATTTGGAGGTCGCGGTTGGCTATGACGCGGTGGATGCGGACGGGTCCGACTTGGTCGGTGACGTTTGGTTCGAAGGCGAATCCGATGGCGATGAGTTGGGTGATGTCGCCTCTGTTGCGGCGTGCTTCGGTTGCTGCGTCGGTGATTTGTCGGGCGGTTACGGTGGCGTCTGGCGCGGCGAGCATTACTGCGGCGGTGGTTTCGAGGTCTCGTCCGGGGGTTTGGCAGCGGGCTTCGTGGGTTGCAAGTTTGGTTTCGGGCCACGCTTCGAGTTCTACGACTTGGAGGAGGGTCTGTCCGTTGGTATCGCGGATGGGACTGTTGGTGAGTGCTTCGATGAGGGTTTGTGCTATGTCTCCTTGGGCGGCTCCGTACCAGTGGTCGTCTGGGGGTGTGTCGAAGGGGAGGTAGGTGTATGGGGAGGAGGATTCGACGGTGAAGGGCCCGGTGAGGCGGTTCCGCCCGCGGGTTTTGTGGGGTCTGTCTACTAGGTGGATGGTGTTTTCTGGGTCGGTGACTTGGTCGTAGGCGAGGGTGGCGGCGGAGACTCGTTGGATGGTTTCGAGTTTGAATCCGGCTGAGGGGTCTGTGCCTCCGTTGGTGGTTTCCCACCAGTCGTAGGTTCGGGTGATCATGTGGCGGCGGGCGATTGCGATGGTGACGCGGCTGGTGTCGATTGTGATCCAGCGGCGTCCCCATTTTTCGGCCGTTTCGGCGGTGACTCCGCTGCCGCAGGTGGGGTCGAGCACGAGGTCTCCAGGGTCGGTGGTCATGTGCAGGCACCGTTCGATCACCGCGTTGGCGGTTTGAACCACGTACCGTTTACCGGATGGGGACATTTGCCGGTGCCAGATATTGTTGATCCGCTTGCCCGCTACCTCGTTCTCGTACCATTTCCATCCCAAAAGGGATCCTGATGGAGCGGCGTCCAGGCGACCCAGTTCGGCGAGGCGGTCCATTCCTTCCATCGATACCCGCCAGTGGTCGCCTGGTGGGCACGGCCATTCTTGGTCGTTCCACCTATAGAGGTCTGATCGGCCTGTGGTGGATACCCCTGGCGACACGAGACGCTGTCGTCTGTAGATGCGGGCACCCGAGGGCAGAGCTTGTGGGTCGGCGCGTTCCTCGGGCGTCGGAGCGCGGGTGGTGCCGTCGGCTAATTCGACCATCACGTCCCAGTTGAAGTATTCGATGACTTCCTTGCGGGTTAGTGGTTCGTAGAGGGGCCGGTATTTTGCTTGGGTTTTGTCTTTGGCGTACCAGAGCAGGTAGTTGGCAGCAGCGGGGATGGATCGGGTGGCGGATCCTCCGCCGCTGGTGGCGTAAGTGATGGTGGACATGCGGTTCTCTTTACCGAACACTTCGTCGCATAGGACACCGAGTAGGTGTACGTTGTCGTCCCCGATTTGCAGAAACAGGCTTCCGGTGTCTGCGAGTAGTTCCCGGGCGAGGACTAGGCGTTCGTGGAGGCCATCGAGGTAGGAGTGGATGCCGTTTTTGTAAGTGTCTCCGTATGCCCGCAGCGGTGCGGGATCACCGACGGGAACTCCCTTTTGGATGCTGTCGGGGGTTTGTAGCCGGTCGGTGGCGGTCATGAAGTTGGACCGGAAGGAGATGCCGTATGGTGGGTCGAAGTAGACCATTTGCACCCGTCCAGCCAGTCCTTCCCGGGAGATGAGCGATTGCATGACCTGGCTGCTGTCGCCGTGGATGAGGCGGTTCTGCCAGTGGCCGGTGTGTTGGTAGAACTCCCAGGTGTTGGCTTCGGGTGGAAGTCCGTTGAAGTCCGCGAAAAGGTTGAGGGGGGTGCCAGTGTCGGGTTGGCGGAGTTGTTCGATCATGGTGAGCGGGTTGATCTTTTCCTGCGTGTATAGGGGAACACCCGCGAACTCGTGGACGTTGTCAATGGCGGGGTGGCCTTCCAAGCGGCTGGTGCGCCCTTGCCGGTCCCAAGCCAGGACGGGGTGAGTGATCTCGCGGCGGTCGATGTGGAAAGGGAGAGGTGCCCTCTGTTCATCGCTCATCAACGGTTCGGTGTCAACGGTGGGCTGGTTGGATCGCTAGGTGTCCTTCCCACAGAGGTGGGTTACAAGTCGGGTGATGGGTGGTTGGTCT
>JAPPLW010000058.1 GCA_028819345.1 bacterium
CTTGCGGTGCCGACATGCGCGGGACCGAGGAGAAGGGCGTCGATGTCCGCATGGCGACCGACATGATCAGCCTAGCTTGGGTCGACAACTACGACATCGCAGTGCTGGTGTCGTCCGACCGGGACTTCGTGCCCGTGGCCGAATTCCTTGAGACCCGGGGCATCAAGGTGATCCATGGCGCCTTCCCGCCGACAGGCTCGGAACTGACGGCTCGATGCTGGGCAAGCATCAACGTCGCCTCTCTGCGGGACCAGTTCCGGTTCATCCGACCGTCGCACGGCAGCAGCTGAGGGCGGAACAGGAGCTCCGATCGTGTTCCTTCCGATTCGCCAGCCGATCCTCGGGCCACGCTCCGAGACTCTCGACGGTACTCATGCGTCTTCGCCTTCGCCCTCGCCTTCACCTTCGGCGCGGTCTCTTGGGTGTTGGACTGGATTGACGACACCCTTCGATGCAATGGCCTCTCATCGCCGCATCACCCCCTCTCACTGCCTTTCACGCAGCGCATGCAAGATCACACTTCAGCAGCCGTTCCGACCTCAACAAGGAAAAAGGACCCATGTCAGACAAGCCTGATCTCATTTATCCAGGAATCCTCAAAGAGTGCCGAGCCCACACGGCAGAAGGCCGCGCCGAAAGCAGAGCGTTCCTGGCGTGGTTTCTCGAACACTACTACCGACTCGAAGAAGTCGTGGCGCAAGATTGTGTGTGCGATGGTCCAGACGACAAGGGAATAGACGGCATCTACGTCGACGAGAACCTCGAACGAGTCGACGTTCTTCAGGCGCGTCTCATCCAGAATCCTTTCAAGACGATTGGCGATAGCCCACTGCGCGAGTTGGCCGGCACTCTCGCACAGTTCGAATCACCAGCGACCGTCGAACATCTAGTTGCAACGACTGGAAACGTTGAGCTGAAAAACCGCCTCATGTCAGAGGATGTCGCCGGAAAGATCCAAAACGGCTATGAGGTGCGAGGGGGTTTTGTTACCAACGTACGCGCAGACGACAACGCACGACGCTTTGTAGTCGGCAACAGACGCTTGACCGTATTCGACGCCGAATACCTGGCCGAGGGTTACGTTTCCGTCGGTCCCTCACAGCCGATCGCGAACGAAGCGCACTTCGATGTTTCGGGATTCGAGGTGATCGAATACCAGACTCCCGCGGCCAAAGTGCTTGTGGCTCCACTGCTGGCGTTGGAGCTTGTTTCGCTCAAGGGTATTCGAAGCGGCGACCTGTTCGATTGGAACGTCCGGCAGTCGTTGGGCAGGACAAAGGTCAATAAGGCTATCGCCAAGAGTGTGAAGGACCAGGCCGAGCATAAGAACTTCCTTCTCTATCACAACGGTCTCACAATTCTCACCAAGCAACTTGAGCACAAAGGGGATCGCATTGTCTTATCCGGATACTCGGTCGTGAATGGCTGCCAGAGCATTACAAGTCTCTTCGAAAACCGAGATACTATATCTAGGGATTTGCGGCTGCTGGGAAGGCTGATCCAACTTCCACCGAACAGCGAGCTCGCAGCCCGCATCACTCGCCACAGCAACAATCAAAACTCCATCAGTGCTCGGGATCTGCAGTCAAACCATCTAATCCAACGGAGACTACAAAACGAGATTAGCGAGACATACCCCCACGTTTTCTATGAGATCAAGCGGGGTGAACGACAGACCGGTTCCGTTGTTCTGACCAATGAGGATGCCGCAAGAATCCTCCTTGCCTTTGATGTCAAGCAGCCATGGTCGTGTCATCAGAGCTACAAGCTATTCGATGCTCTATATACCGCCATATTTGGACGCCCGGAGGTCACAGCGCACAGACTTGTTGCCCTCCAACAGGCACACATAGCCGTCCTCGATGTGCTCCCAAAGATCAAACCGGAAATCATGGCGAAGTACCGCCTACTGCAGTTCACCCTCCTCTATTTTCTCAGAATGGCGTTAGAGACAGACACCAAGGGGCGGACCTTTTGCCAACGGCCATCGGAGTTCATTTCTGAGCCGGACGGAGCGGCAAGACTGCGCGAGAGCTTTCGTCGTGTCCTTGAGGATCTCGTAATCGACCTGAACGCTGAAGTGGAGGAACGAGAGAGTGCTGGTAATCCGTTGGACTACAAGCGCGAGCTCAAGAGTCCGCAGTCAGTCCGCAACCTTCAGCGGACCATCATTACTTCATATCAGAAGGCTGTGACGCGGGGGCGCGCTACCGGGTTCGGGCATGAGTGGATGGCGTCGAAGGACAAATGAGCGATAGGTGTGCTCATCTGGCGTCGATCCCTGGTGGTCGACCACGCCGTGAATCTGACGGCCATCCGATCATCCGGAATGGGCGGCCTGGAGGGGACCGGCTTACGTACGGTCATACCCCACCGGGTGCCGGGACAGTGTCCAGCAGGATCCGTCTCGCGGCCATTCCAGTTGCCATTCCCGTTGCCCCCTTGACCGCGAAGCACCTCTGTTCCAGCTTTCGGTTCCTTCACGATCGTAGTTCCCTCTTTCACTTCCTTGCAACAGAACTGCAGAGGCCCTATGGCGCGTAGACGGCAGGATGTTCCCAAGTCGATAGCCATCAATTTCTTCCCGGTCACCACAGAGCATCTGGCGTTCACCCTGTACCGACATCCCTTCGTGGAGGGCAAGCGACCGGAATGCTCGGCCGAACAAGGAGTCATGCGTCGCATAGAGGTGGAGGGGTCTAGCCATCCCTTTTGGACCTTGTTCTCCGGTGCCCAAGGTGGGATAGAGACCGCTTACCTTGCGTTTGACGATGCGTACGCTACACTGGACGCCTTGCGCTGGGCAGTGCTGCGCAGTTGCCAGGACAACTTGCCGGACGGGACCTTCCGAATACTTGGGGGCATTCGGAAACGTGTCGAAATCACCCTCGATTCCTTCCGCGAGGGCAAGCAAGTCATCGCCCTTGAGCCTTACTTCCTTCGTGTTCGCGGGAAGTTCGGCATCCTCGCCTCGTTCAGGTTCCGCTCTGAGGAGGAGTATCGGTACACGCGCCGAAGTCAACAACTCAGCCTTTCATTGGACCGCCACGGTAACGAGAATCTCAGCTACTATGCTGACGTATTCTCACACCTCTCTAAGTTTGTCGACCGATTTCACGCCACGGTTTTCCCGCTTACCCTCCCCGGGGGCAACAAGGTAGCCGTGTCGTCTCGCTTCATCAGCCTCGAACCGAACACCCTTGACGTGAAGCAGTATGTGCTCGGCTCCAGTGGCGCCAGCGCATCACAGTTTATGGGGGTGAAACAGAGCGGACCATTTCAAACCTGCCAAGACGACGTTGTCCTATACTTCATTCATCGCGCACAGGATGTGCCTCTGTCGCGACACCTCTTTCGTGCGCTCCGTGGTGACAGCTTTAGAACGTTTCCGGGCATGCAAAGGATGTTCGGATTACCTTTGTCCGCTAGTAACGTCCGTCATCATGTCATTGAGTCCTTCGATCGTGACGAGATTATACGGATTCGTGATCTCATTGCTGCCAAAGCGACGGGCCGTACAATAGTACCTGTTGTGGTAACGCCTTTCGGGCGATTTGATGCTCCCGAAGACAACGCGCCCTACTGGATACTCAAGCATGCCTTTCTCTCCGAACACCTCCCGATTCAGGTTGTAACGACCGGCACCCTGCGGGACGCTCAGAAGCTAAAGTGGTCTACGGCTGGCATCGCACTGCAGATCTTTGCGAAGGCAGGTGGTATCCCTTGGAAGGTGCGGCCACGCACGGAAAAATGCCTGATCGTCGGAATCGGCCAAGCCCATCGGGTCACGCCTCGCGAGACTACTCGGTACTTCGCGTATTCCGTACTCACTGACTCCAGCGGCATCTTCGAGGAGGTGCGAGTACTGGGTGAATCTCCCGATGAAGATCGATACCTTACGACATTTGCCGCGAGCCTCCGTCAGCTGCTTCAGGACTACTCCGACCGATTTCACAACGTAGTGGTTCATACGAGTTTTTCCATTCGCCGGTCGGAGGCCGAACAGATTGAGACAGTGCTCGCGGAGTTGGGGGGTGCCGCTGAAGGACGGCACTTCACCGTGCTCAAGTTCAACGAGTCTGACCGGTTTTTCGGGTTTGCACACGCCCACAATAGCCTAGTACCCTACGAGAGTACCGTGGTGCCCCTTTCTCGACGGGAATTCCTAGTTTGGTTTGAGGGGCTACAGTATGGGCAGGCCGCTCTGCGCCGACGCGTTGCGCGACCGCTACACATTCGCTTTACCTATCCGACCGAGTTGTCGTCAGCTGGGCAAGAGGATGATCTTCAGGACGCAATCAATCTATCTGGTGCCAACTGGCGCGGGTTCAACGCTAAGTCTCTCCCCGTTTCGATCTATTACGCGCGATTGATCGCCAGGTACCTTGAAAAATTCGACGATTATGGGTTGCCCCCAGTGGACGTTAGCACTCTTCGCCCCTGGTTTCTTTAGGAGGACTGTCAATGGTATTCAGGCGTGACGAGATAGTCGTGCTGCTTGGCGCCGGCGCCAGCGTTGAAGCTGGGATTCCAGACTCTCACCAAATGGTCTCCCAAGTCGAGGACCGAGTCAAGAGCGGTGAAGGACCATGGCAGTCCTACCGGGACCTCTACTTCTTGCTCCGCAGTTCTGTGTACTACGGAGACGGTTTGGACGGCACCTTCGGGGATGACGTGTCGTACAACATCGAGCGTCTAGCAGGCCGTGGATAAAGTCCGTTCCGCGGAGCCTTTGTGAATGAGTTA
>JAPPLW010000100.1 GCA_028819345.1 bacterium
GAAACTGGCAAGTCGAACAAACCCCCACCGGCGCCTACCGCCTACGCCCACCACCCCCCAAACAAACACACCCACCCCGCTATAAACACCAACACCAGCCACACCGCCGAACCCTACACCCAGCCAAACAAAGAAAATAGGCCGCCCCGCTCCCTCCCCCAGCACATAGAAACAACTAAGAAAGGGCCTCGGGAGCAACTGAAGTGGTTAGGAGCTGGAGCCGCATACGGGTGACGGCTGGCTTGGAGGAAGGAACGTAGCCGCTCTGTGCGTCACCGTCTACCGCCCTCACCAACGGATGGGCAAGCATGTCCAGCAAGTCTTGTATCTCGTCGTTGGAGCTTCCCTCGGCCATATCCCCACGCTCAAGCATTATCAGCCAGAGGTCTCGGGCCCGCAGGGGACCTACTATCATGCACCGTTCTGAGAGCACTTTCACAATAGCGGCAGCTACGTCTCGCATCCGCGGTCCCTCTCCGGCAGCTTCGTCCAAATCTGCTGTGTCGACCTCGCCGCCTTGTCGGATCCAGGTTCCATCAACGCTTTGTCTAGCGAAAAGGGTTCGGTAATCCGCTAGACCTAACGGGGCTTCAGCATGTTGGCGACACAGACCCGCCAACAAGCTCGCCGACAGCACAGCTATCTCGTGCTCCTCAGCACGTTGCGTAAGACGACCAGATGACGGTTCAGGTCCCACCAAAACGGCGTAGTCCGCTTGATGTTTGATTCGGTGCTCCTTCAGCGTTGGCCAGTCAACCTGATGATCGCCAAGGACCCCTGCCCCCACAGTTTTAGCATCAACAGTGACTCTGTAGGCCTGATCCCTTCCCAGAGGGGCATTCAGGAGCACGTCCGTCTTCCCTGAACCTCCCAGACGCCGAGCGTCAAAACCCAAGAAAGCGAACCCAGTTCTTACAGCCTCTTCAAAGCGATCGGGGTTCTTGCTGTCTGTAGAGGCTGAGATCACTTCGCTAGCGAGAGCTTCCGCAACAGTAGGTGTCCCGGCAGATGGTTCCTGTGGTTCCCTGACTTCCGGTTCAAGGGGAGTTGCTGTGTTATCGCCAGGGTCATGAAGGGTGAGGCGCTTCGCGAAGGCCCTTCCTGCTTCGGTGGCTACGAGGCGGCGATCGTCCGTAACCATGATCAGGTCTGAGGATTGCAACCATCCTCTGCGATTGTCTATTTGTGAATTGGTTGCCCACCTCAGGCCGTATCTGGCAGCTACGCTGCGTGTCTCCTCAGTTGAGAGAGGCTTATCCAACTCGACAATCATCTCTCCGATAAACCGGCACCGACTGTGAAGTGTCGCTATCAGGATGTCGACCCTGTCCTTCTCAAACCATTGCCTCGTCTCGTTGCTAATGAGACAAAGGCCATCCTCTACTTGAATGACCCCAGCTTTTCGCAAGAAGGACTCCTTTCCTTCAGCAGCCTTCTTAGTGACACCTAAACACCGGCTTATCTCCTCCACGAGTTCCTCGGAAGAAGGATGCCGGTCCTCCACTATTTCGCAGACTCTCCTCAAGGAGTCCAGGTACCCGTCATAACCCCCTGACATCGGTGTGACAGCACTCCGGCGCTGCGGCCAAGGTGATGGTTTCGGGTATTCCTGGGTCATGCCAGTTTCAATGACTCAGTATCTGGCTCAAGAACATCCTGGTGCGGGGATGGCGGGGGTTGGCGAAAAACTCCGAGGGCGGGCCCTCTTCGACTATCTGGCCTTCGTCGAACAACACGATGCGGTTGGCCACTTCCCGGGCGAAGCCCATCTCGTGGGTGACGGCCACGATGGTCATCCCGGTCCCGGCCAGTTCCTGCATGACCTCCAACACCTCTTTGATCATCTCCGGATCGAGAGCGGAAGTGGGCTCGTCGAACAGCATGATCTTGGGATCCATGGCCAGGGACCGGGCGATGGCCACCCGCTGCTGCTGGCCGCCGGATAGCTGGCCGGGGTACTTGGCCGCCTGTTCCGGGATCCCCACCCGCTCCAGGAGGGCCATGGCCCGCTCCTCGGCATCCGACCTGGAGCGCTTGCGAACCCACACCTGCGCGAGGGTGATGTTCTGCATCACGGTGAGATGCGGAAAGAGGTTGAACTGTTGAAAGACCATCCCCACCTCCGAACGGATCCGCTCGATGTTGCGCACATCAGAAGTCAGTTCGATCCCGGCCACCACGATCCGCCCTTCCTGGTGCTGCTCCAGGCGATTGATGCAGCGTATGAATGTCGACTTGCCCGAGCCCGACGGACCGATGACCACCACCACCTCCCCTTCCTCGACGGAGGTGGTCACACCTCGCAGGGCTTGGAAGTCCCCGAACCACTTCTTCACGTTCTCACAAACGATGATCGGATTGGCTGCGCCGTTTTCCATCTCTCTTACTCCCTGCAATTACCGGGTGCCCACGCCCAATCGTCTCTCCAGTCGCAGGCTGGCCCGACTGAAGCTGAATGCAAAAATCCAATACACCAATGCCGCCAGGAGCAGGTTCTCCAGAATGCTCCCCAAAGAATCGGGCTGGTTGGGCACGATGTCACGCGCCACCCTCAAGAAGTCCGCCAGCCCGATGATCGCCACCAGTGAAGTGTCCTTGAAAAGCGCGATGGCCTGGCCGACCAGCGCAGGGATGACGACCCGCAGGGCTTGCGGAAGGGTGATGAGCATGGTCATCTGGGCCGTGGTCATACCCAACGCCCGGGAGGCCTCCGTTTGACCCTTGGAAACCGCTTGCAGCCCTCCCCTGACATTCTCGGCAAGGTAGGCCGCAGAGAAAGCGGTGATCGCCAAGAGCGCTTTGGCCTCGCCGGCGAAGTCGAGTCCCGGCGGCAGGAACCGAGGAATCACCTTGTCTCCGAAGAACAACACGGTTATGAGGGGAACTCCTCTCACAATCTCTATGTAGACGATGGAGAGAATCCGGAAGATCGGCATGGACGAGGTGCGCCCCAGCGCCAGCATCACCCCAACAGGGAAGGAAAGCGCAGTCCCCCCCACTGCCAGCAGGATGGTGAGGTTGATCCCGCCCAGGAAGTGCCCGCGGGTAGCGAGATCGGTCGAACCGATGCCCATCAGGAAGAAGTACAGCGTGCACACCCCTCCCGCCAGCCACGCCCAGTAGAAGGCCCGTCGAGCCTTGGGACTGGCGGCGAACGTGGGTGTGGCCAAGGAGAAGAACGTCAGCAGCAGAAAGAGCACCCGGATAGCCATCGGCCACTGGATGACCCAGGAATAGATCGAGACCGCGCCCAAAAGGAAGTTCACCCCGGCCGCCTGCTCCCGTCCTGCTCGGCTCACCACCCAGATCACCGCCGGCCCGGCCGCGATCAGAAGGCCTGCCCAGGGCAACCAGGGCGTCACCTCTTCCCAGACCAAGGCGGGGTTGCGCTGAATGTGCAGGTAGATAACCGGGAAGGAAAGCACCCACAGGACAGTGATCACCCTTTTCATCAACCGGGCGGAGAGCCACTGCCCCACCAGTTTCCCAACCCAGTGAAACGCCACGACCACCAATGCGGTGATCGTCAGGGGCCAGGTGGTACCGGACTCCAGCGGCATGTACCAGATCAAGCCCACCAGCAGGGCTCCCACAATCGCCAGGACCCTCGCCACCGAGATCTCTCTTTCGTCCCGCACCAGACGCATTGCCCCCATTCCCACCCCGAACAGAGCCGCCCCTCCCCACACCAGGACCGTCTGAGTGGCGCTGTCGGCGGGAGACAACAATGAGAGCACTCCCACCACCAACGCAGTGGCGCCTATCGCTCTAACCGCCGCCACCACCTTGATCACCGAAACCTGCCCTCCCATACCCCATGATGCGGTGGAGAATCCCGCCAAGGCGGCGACGATCCACAGCGACAACCACATGTTGAACAGGTCGTCCCGGGGGTAGGCCTCCACCACGTAGTTGGCGGCGTTGGGCGGCATCACCTCCCATCGGCGATCCGGGCTGAACACGAAACGCAGTACCGCCAGGATCAGCAGCAACAGGCCCGCAGTCAGCACTGCCGTCAGGGTTCCGTTGAACACCGAGTTGAAGAGGTTCTTGCGCACCCAGTCCAGCCACCCGATCCGAGAGACCTTGGGAGGAGGCTCCGGCGGCAGGGGAAGATCGAAGGATTCGGCGCTCATCTACCTCTCCACCAGTTGGGTACGCCGGTTGTAGTAGTTGATCAGCACCGAAATCAGCAGGCTGATGCTCAGATAGAAGGCCATCCAGATCAGGATCACCTGGATGGTGTCCCCGGTCTGGTTGAACATGGTCTGTCCCACCTGAACCATCTCCGGGAAGGCCACCGCTATTCCCAGAGAGGTGTTCTTCGAGAGGTTCAGGTACTGGTTGCCCAGCGGGGGGAGTATCACCCGGAAAGCCTGGGGCAGGATCACCATTCGCAGCAGCTGTCCCCGCCGCAGCCCCAGGGCGTAACCGGCCTCGCTCTGGCCCTTGGGGACCGACAGAATCCCCCCTCGCACGATCTCGGCAATGAACGATGCGGTATACAGGGTCACCCCCATCCAGATCCCGAAGAAGGAGGGAGTCATGGTCAGACCGGTGCCGGCGATCTGCGGGAAACGGCCCGGCACCTCCACCGAGGGAGAGCCTATGGCCAGCGGCGCGCCGGAGCGGAGGAATTCAAACTTCTGATCGCAGAACTCCAGCAAGTATTGGATTACGTTGGTCCCCACCTCGGTCGCGGCCGGAAGCAGCATCAGAACCGCTGCGCCCCCCGCACCCAGCGCTCCGGCCAGGATCATCCGGAAGTAGTCGTCATCGGTGAGTTTGGCCAGTCCCGCCGGACTTCGCCGGGACTCGAGGAAACGATGAATCCACCGCCAGCCCAGATATAGGGAGGCCAGCGCCAGGACGACCTGGTAGACCAACACCGGTATGGCTCCCACCGAGGCCGCCAACAACATGAACAACCACCCGATGGCGCCGGCCAGGGGATGGGCGAACCAGCCCACAATGGCCCATGCCAAGAAGGCCATCAAGGCCCACCTCCCTGGACGCGTGGCCTCTCCCAGCGCCTCCGCTCGTCGCATCCGCGTGCGGTAGGCCCATCGGGCGGTCAGCAGACCGGCCACCAGAAACGCCCCCCACTGCCAGAAGGTCTCCTGCGGGAAGGGCCAAGCGAAGGACACCCCTTTGCGGCTCACCAGGAGAACTCCGGGAATCGGCCCCGAACTGTCTTCTTCCAGGACGGGAAAGAGAGTCGAGGCAAGGAAGAACCAGAACACGACCTGCACCAGAACCGGGATGTTGCGCAGGCTCTCCACGAATACCGTGGCCAGTCTCGAAGCCAACCAGTTGGAGGAGAGCCTGGCGATTCCCACTATTGCTCCCACCACGGTGGCGGCCACGATTCCGGACAGGGCGACCCGCAGCATATTGACCGCCCCGGTGTAAAACGCCTCGAGCCCGGTGCTCGGCTTGATGAAGATGCCTTCCCCCAGCTGGATCCCGGGCGGGTCCGTCAAGAGATCCCAGTCGAGCGACAGCCCCTGAGCCCTCATGTTGGCCATCGCCTCGCCGACCAGCACCGACCCCAGGGCAAGCACGCCGAACAGCACCCCAATCTGCGCGGCCCACTTGAGAAAGGTGGCATTCCGCCAGAGCGGCGGTCGCTTGGGTGACGCAAGGATGGGTCGGTTCGCCAAAAGACCCCTTTACTTCGAGTTAGGACAAGTTAGGACGCGCTTGCATAGGCTGGCCCATAGTCTAGGTTTGGGCACCCCGGGTTCGACGGTTTGGAGTCCCAGACCTACACCTCCCACAGATTGTGTACTGCTCGGATGCTGTAGTCAAATGCCCCACCAGCTCCAAGGGGCTCGACCAGGGAGCAATGACATTCAGAAGCCGGGGAGGTCTACGACTCCTCGCCGGAGAGTTCTGCGCGGAGTTGAGAGATCTGGGCGGCCACGCTTTCCGGGCTGCCTCCCCCGGGGGTTGCCCTCCGGCTGACCGAGACCACCGGATCCAGGAGGTCCAGGTCGGAAGGCTCGAAGCCGGGATGCGCCCGGGCAAGGTCGGAAAAGCCGAGGGACGAGAACTCCCGATTCTCGGCCGCCAACCGGGCCGCCATGGCTCCCGTGGCCCGATGCGCTTCCCGGAAAGGCACCCCCCTCCCCACCAGGGCCTCGGCCAGATCCAGGGCCGCGGTCTCCGGGGCGGGCGGTGGCGGATGGAATCGGGCAGACGCCAGCAGCCCGGCCAGGGCGGATGTGCCGGCAGCCAAGTCGTCATCCACCCCGAAGAGGTGTTCCTTGTCTTCCTGCAGGTCGCGGTTGTAGGACATGGGCAGACCTTTCTCCAAAGCCAGCATCGCGGTGAGCGATCCGATGGCGCTGGCCGCCTTGCCCCGCGCCAACTCGGCGATATCGGGATTCTTCTTCTGTGGCAGGGCCGAGGACCCGGTGGCGAACTCATCCGCCAGGGTGACCCAACCGAACTCCCGGGTGGACCACAGGACCAGGTCCTCTCCCAGCCGGGAGAGAGAGACCAGGGCGCGGGCGCAGCACCACACGTACTCGGCAGCCCGATCCCGGGACCCCACCGCGTCCAGGGAGTTGACGAAGGCGGCAGACATGCCGAGCAGAGATGCGGTCCTCTCCGGCGACAAGGGAAGCGAAGATCCCGCCGAGGCACCCGCGCCGAGCGGGGAGCAGTCCAGCCGGTCGGCCAGATCCAGGAAGCGGCGCCGGTCCCGGGCGGCCATCTGCCCGTAGGCCAGGAGGTGGTGGGCGAAGAGGGTCGGTTGAGCCTGCTGGAGATGGGTGTAGGAGGGGACCACCACCTCGGGGCCCAACCGTTCCGCCGCGGCCACCAGGACCAGCCCCAGCCGGGCCAGTCCCTGGGCGTGGCGCAGGGCTCCCCGCCGCATGTACAGAACGAGATCCAGGGCTACCTGATCGTTGCGGGACCGGCCGGTGTGAAGCTTGCCCCCCACCGGTCCGATCAGTTCGATCAGACGACGCTCGACCGCCGAGTGAACGTCCTCGTCGTCGTCGCTGAATATGAACCCGCCCGATCCCGCCTCCTCGGATATGGTCCTGAGGCCGGCGGTGATTGCCTCCGTCTCCTGTTTGGACAGTATCCCCACTTCTCCGAGCATGGCCACATGGGCCAGGGAGCCTTCGATGTCGTCCGCCAGGAGGCGGCGATCGGCCACCGAGACGGTGAAATTCCACATAGCCGATGCAGGGACGCCTCCCAGCCTCCCTTCCCAGAGGGTCATTCTCTCACCCCTTTGAACCGGTAGGTGGGCGGACTCGCAGGGAGTTGATCCTGATGAAGCCGCCGGCGTCCGCCTGGTTGTAGACCTTGTCCTCCTCGAAGGTGGCCCGATCGGGGTCGTAGAGGCTGAAGGGGGCCCGCCGGCCCAGGACCGTGGCCGTGCCCTTGAACAGCGAGAGCCGCGCCTCGCCGGTCACCGACTCGGCCATTTCGTCGAAGAGTGTCTGCAGGGCGTACCGCTCCGGCGCGAACCAGAAACCGTTGTAGACCATCTCCGAATACCGGGGCGCCAACTCATCCTGGAGATGGGCCACCTGCCGGTCCAAGGTGATGGACTCGACCGCTCGCAGGGCGTGAAACAGAATCGTCCCACCGGGAGTCTCGTACACTCCCCGGCTCTTTATCCCGACAAAACGGTTCTCCACCATGTCGACCCTGCCCACCCCGTGGCGACCGCCGAGGCGGTTGAGTTCCTCCAGCAGGGCCACCGGCTCCAGGCGCTCTCCGTTCACCGCCACCGGGTTTCCCTTCTCGATGGAAACGACTATCTCCTCGGGTTCTTCAGGGGCCAGGCGGGGATCGGTGGTGATGGTGAACATGTCCTCGGGCGGGGAGGCCCAAGGGTCCTCCAGTATTCCTCCCTCATAGGAGACATGAAGTAGGTTGGCGTCGGTGGAATATGGCTTCTCGGGAGAGACCGGTACGGGAATGCCCCGCCTGCGGGCGTATTCCACCAGATCGGCCCGCCCCTTCAAATCCCACTCGCGCCAGGGAGCGATGACCTCTATGTCGGGTTCCAATGCGTAGGCGGAAAGCTCGAAACGGACCTGATCGTTGCCCTTCCCGGTGGCGCCGTGCGAGATGGCGTCCGCTCCGAAGCCTCGGGCCACTTCGATCATTCCCTGGGTGATTATCGGCCGGGCAAGAGAAGTGCCGAGAAGGTAATACCCCTCGTACAGAGCGCCTGCCCTAAAGGCCGGGAACACGGCTTCCGTCACGAATTCCCGGCGCAGGTCGGAGACCACTGCTTCAACCGCTCCGGTGTCGAGCGCCTTTTGGCGAGCTTCCGCCACTTCCTCCCCCTGGCCTACATCAGCCGTGAAAGTAATGACCTCGGCGTCGTAAACCTCTCGGAGCCACGCCAGGATCACCGAGGTGTCCAGGCCCCCCGAATAGGCAAGAACCACCTTTGTCATACCATCTCTCCGATCTGCTCCAGCCGTTCCTTTACGACCCGGCCGCCGGACGGTCGAGCCGCCACCACCAGGATGGTGTCGTCACCCGCCAAGGTTCCCAGGACGTTGCCGACCTCCCCCGTCTCCGTGGAAGCGTCCAGAGCCGAGGCCACCACCGAGGCGGCGCCTGGAAAGGTCCTCATCACCACTATGTTGGCGGAGGCTTCTATCGACAGCGTGTAGGAGTTGATCACCCTTCCCAGCCTTCGCTCCGGGTCTATGGGATCCTCCGCTTCGTCGTTGCGCGAGTTCAGCCGATAGCGGCCCTCCTGGTCCTTCACCACGCCGAGGTACCGCAGATCCCGCGACACGGTGGATTGGCTGACCGCAAACCCCTCCTCGGCCAACCCCCTGGCCAACTCCGCCTGCTCCCCCGCCCCTCCCCGAGCAAGCAGGCCGCGCAAGGCCCGCCTCCGGGCACCGGCAGAACTCACTTTCAGCCCTCCGCTGCGATCGAAGCCGCCAGAGCCGCGCCGAACCGGGAAATCGCCTCGGCGGTCTCTTCGGCGGTGATGGTGAGCGGTGGGGCGAAGCGCACTGCATCGGGTCGGACGTTGTTCACCACCAACCCGAGTTCCAATGCCCGCTGGGTGGCGCCCGCCGCCCACTCGCCTTCCAGAACTGCTGCCAACAGCAATCCCCGACCCCGCACTTCCATTACGCCATCCAGGGCGCCCAGGCCCTCTGAGAACTGGCGGGAGCGCGCCCGGCAGTTGGCCAGCAAGTCGCGCTCGGCAATCTCGTCCAGCACCGCCAGGGCCGCTGCGCAGGGAACCGGTCCGCCCCCGAAGGTGGTGCCGTGGTCCCCGGGACCGAAAGCGGTAGCCACCTCCTCCCGCGCCATGCAGGCGCCGATCGCCAGACCGTTGGCCAGGGCCTTGGCCACCGTGGCGATGTCCGGCTCGAAACCCAGGCCCTGCCATGAGAACATGTGCCCCGTGCGCCCCATGCCTGCCTGGACGTCGTCGATGATCAACAGGACTCCCCTCCGGTTGCACATCTCCCGGACCTCCTGGAGAAACTCGGCCGGCAGGGGTATCACTCCCCCCTCGCCTTGGGTGGTCTCGATCATCACCGCTGCGGTGCGATCCGACACGGCGCGGTCCAGCGCGGCCATGTCTCCGGGAGGGACCTGAAAGAACCCGGGCGGGAGAGGCTCGAAGGTCTCCTGTTTGGCGGGTTGGCCGGTGGCGGCCAGAGTGGCCAGGGTGCGCCCGTGGAAAGAGTCAAGGAGAGAGATCACCTCGTAACAGTGCGCGCCGCGCCGCTTCTGGGCAAACCGCCGCGCCAGCTTGATGGCGGTCTCGTTGACGGTAGCCCCGCAGTTGGCGAAGAACACCCGGTCCAGCCCGGAGAGAGCGGACAGCCGTGCGGCCAGGCTCACCATCGGCTCGGTGTAGAAGATGTTGGAGACGTGAACCAGTTCCGACATCTGGGCGCGGGCGGCCTCCGCCACCCTCGGGTTGGCGTGTCCGACCGCCACCACCGCCAGGCCGGTGAGACAGTCCAGGTAGGACCGACCCTCCCGGTCGAACAACCAGACTCCCTGTCCCCGGGTGAACACCACAGGGGTCCGACCGTAGGCCGGGATGAGCTTGCGGTCGGCCTTCTCGATCCAAGCCGTGTTCTCTGAGTTCACTGTTCCTCTCCTTCGTGATGAATGACCATGGTCCCTATCCCCTCGGGGGTGAACATCTCCAGCAGCAGCGCATGCTGGATCCGACCGTCCAGGACATGCGCCTGGGAGACGCCGCCTTTCATGGCTTCCACCACCGCCCGCAACTTGGGAAGCATCCCTCCCCGGAACCGGTCGACCATCATCACCAACTCGGGCAGGGTCAACTTGGAGATGAGCGTGGAGGCGTCGCTGGGATTGCGATACACCCCCTCCACGTTGGTGAGGAACACCAGTTTCTGCGCTCCCAAAGCGGCGGCCAGGGCGCCCGCTACGGTGTCGGCGTTCAGGTTGTAGACCTCGCCGTCCAGACCTAGTCCCAACGGCGCCACCACCGGCGTCATCCCGCCATCCACCAGGAATTCAACCAGAGCCGGATTCACCTCCACCAGATCGCCAACCCTTCCCAGGCGGTTGTCCAGCCGGCGACAGCGGAACAGGCCCGCGTCGACGCCGTTCAAGCCCACCGCACTGGCGCCACTGGTCTCCAGGAGGCGGGCGATCTCCCCGTTGACCTCTCCTCCCAACACCCTCCGGACCAGCTCCATGGTGCGCGAATTGGTCACTCTCAGCCCGTCCACCCAGGTGGGAGCGATCCCCTCCCTCTTCATGGCTGCGGTGATCTGTGGCCCCCCTCCGTGAACCACCACCATCTTTATCCCCACCTGGGAGAGAAGAGCCACGTCCCGGGCGAAGGACTGGGCAAAACTCGGGTCATCCATCGCCGATCCGCCGTACTTGACCACCACTATGGTCCCCGAGAATCGGCGGATGTAGGGCAGGGCTTCCATGAGGATGGCAGCCTTTCCCATCGAAGAGGCGATGCGAGGCTTGAGGCGGGTAGGGGGGCTGTGGCCGGTGGTCATGACGGCTCCCCGTTGAATATGACGTATCCGGGGGTGAGGTCGCTGGTGAGAATCCGGGCGGTTCCCGGTCCTTCCCCGACAGTTACGTCGACCTGGAAGTCTCCCGCCAACAACGGCTCGACGGCGGACAGGTCCACACCGGTGTGGATCCCTCCCCTCGCCACCGGCGTTCCCTGGTAGGTGATGTCTATCCGGGACGCGTCCAGGGGCTCGCCACAGGCGCCGAGGGCGGCCACCAGCCGCCCCCAGTTGGGGTCTCCCCCGTAAAAGGAACAGCGCACCAGGTCCGAGTCGGCTATCGCCATCCCCATCCGACGGGCGGAGCCGTCATCCGGGGCGCCGCTCACCCGGATTGTCACCACACGAGTGCAGTCCTCTGCGTCCGCCACTATGTCACGGGCCAGCCGCGCGCACACCGTCCGCACCCCTTCTGTCAACTCCTCCGGTGACGGTTCGATCCCCGAACGGCCGGAAGCCATGAGTATCACCGTGTCGTTGGTGGATTCGCATCCATCGATATTGATGCTGTTGAAGGTCTCCTCCACCGCCTCGGTGAGCACCGCCCTGAGCCGTGGGGCCGGGGCGACGGCGTCGGTGGTGATCACCGCCAGCATGGTGGCCATGCTGGGACGGATCATCGCCGCCCCTTTGGCCATGCCTCCCACCCGGAATCCTCCGGGACCGGCGACTGCCGCCTCTTTGATGAAGGTGTCGGTGGTCATGAGCCCGGCCGCGGCTTCCCGTCCCGCCGATGGGCTTGAGGCAGCCCCGGCCACGAGAAGTTGCATGGCGGGAAGGATCTTGTCCATGGGCAACTGCGGACCGATCGGTCCGGTGGAGCAGACCAGCACCTCGGTGGCTTCGCACCCCACCTCCCCGGCCACTGCGGCGGCCATGTCATAGGCGGCCCGGTCGCCGGGTTCCCCGGTGGCTGCGTTGGCGCAACCGGAGTTGAGCGTCACTCCTCGGATCGCTCCTCCCGAGGCTTCCATGTGCCGACGGGAGAGTCGCACCGGCGCGGCGGCCGCGCTGTTCTGGGTGAACACCGCCGCGGCCGGCACCGGTTCCTCCGCGATCACCACGCTCAGGTCCGGAGCGCCGGAAGGCTTGATCCCCGCCGCCCCGCCCGATGCCCGAAACCCCCTGGGAAAGGTGACGCTCATGGCATCCACCCGGTGGTGCCCAGGCCGGCTGCCTCGTCCAGGCCGAATACCAGGTTGGCGGCCTGGACGGCCTGGCCGGCTGCCCCCTTCAGGAGATTGTCCAGGGCAGCCTGTGCGATCACCATCCCGGTATGGGAATCGAAGAACGCCGTGACCAGGGCGCGGTTGGATCCCGCCACCCATCGTGTCTGGGGAGGACGATCAACGACATCCACCAGGGGGCGGCCTTCATACGCCTTGCCAAGGATTCCCAACAGGTCCTCCCGGTCTACCGAAGGATCTGCGGCGGGCATGGTCACCGTGGCCAGCAGCCCCCGCTGGATGGGAAGAAGGTGGGGAGTGAACGTAACACGGGTGGAGACCCCGGCCATCTCCATGCCCATCTCGATCTCGGGCCGATGCCGGTGGGTCGCCACCCCGTAGGCCTGTGCTCCTTCCGCCACCTGGCCGAACATCAAGTCTGCCCGGAGTGACCGTCCCGCGCCCGACACGCCAGACAGGCAGTCGGCCACCACCGGGCCCGAGGTCAGCCCGCCCGCCAGCAGCGGCACGGATGCAAGCATCACGGCGGTCGGATAACAGCCCGCCAGGGCTACCCGCCGGGCTCCTTCCAAGCTGAACAACTCCGGCAGGCCATATCGCCACACGCCGAGACGCTCGGGGGCCGGATGGGGAGCGCCATAGGCGGTCTCGTAACGCTCCCACGTGTCAAACCGGTAGTCAGAACCCAGGTCGAACACGGCTGTGCCTCTCTCCGCCAACTCGTGCCCCAACCCATAGGATGCCCCGTGGGGCAGGGCCAGGAAGGCCGCGTCCACCGAGGGGATGTCCTCGGGAACCGTGGGTGACATCAACCGATCGCCCTCGGAGAGGTGAGGATGCACCTCCCCCAGCGAGACGCCGGCCCGGCTATGGGCGCCGAGCCACACCAGGTCGAAGACCGGGTGGGCATCCAGCAGCCGGATCAACTCCCCACCGGCATACCCGGACGCGCCGATCACCGCAGCAGTGAGTTTCACTTGAAGTCAGTCCTTTGCATCGGGACAACTATATACGAATATGCGCATAACGTCAAAGTCGTTACGGGTTCGGAGAATACTCCTCGTGCCCTAGCGGATACAGGCCTCGTTCAGGCATGGGGGGCGGCAACGGATCGTAGAGCCAGGACTCCACCAATTCCCGCGCCGCGGTGCCCCCGGTTTCCTCCACCAGCGACAAGAACTCGGCGGTCGTTGCGTTTCCGTATCGATGGGTGTCATGCCAGGTTCTGAGCAGGCCGAAGAAGGTCGAGTCGCCCAGGTGGTCGCGCAGAGCGACCAGGGTGAGGGCTCCCCTTCCATACACCGAATAGTTGAAGAGGTCATCGGCGGGAGGCCGGCCGGGGGGATAGAACTGCCGGGCCGCCATGGCGGTCGCCCTCTCGATGGCTTCGGTGGTGTCGCCCCACAGGAAGAACTCCCCGGAGAACAGGCCGTAATTGTTCGCCACCTCACGGTCGTAGTCGATCACCCCAAAGATCTCTTCCGTCCAGAGCCACTCCGACAGGGTGGCTGGGCCCTCGTTGAGCCAGATGTCGCTCCAGTCCGCCACCGACACCGAGTCGCCGAACCACTGGTGGGCGAGTTCGTGAATGACAACGGTCTCCTGGACCGCAGAAAGGTCATAGGTGGGGAGGGTCTGGTGCTCCAGGGCCAGCCCCAGTCCGGCGTCGACCACCATGGAGCCCAGCGACTCGAACGGATAGGGTCCGAACAGCCCGGCCAGGAAGCGCAGCATGTGATGCTGGTCGGTGAAGGGATCGAGCAACTCGGGGTCCAGGTCCTCGGGATACCAGGTGGTGATTTCCAGGCCCAGGGGGTCGGGTTCGGAGCGGGACGCAAACTGCCCGATGCCAAGGGGGATCAGATAGGGGGCCACTGGGTGTTCCATCGACCACCGGAACACCGTGTACTGCTCGTCCTCCCGCACCTCCTCGAGAGTTCCACCCGAAACAACCGTCCACCCCACGGGGACCTCCGCCTCCACGGTCACCAGCGCCTTGTCCAGGGGATGGTCATTGAAGGGCGCCAAGGCGGCGGAACCGTCCGGCTCGTTCATCATGAAGAAGATCTCCTCATCTGAGGACCAGCGGCCTCCGGAGGTGAACCCCTGAATCGCTCGGGCAGGCCGGGAGGCCACCACCCCCTGGTAGGAGACCACCACCGTCATCGGCTCTCCCTCACCGAGTGCCTGGGAGGGTACGATGATCAACTCTTCGGAGACTTGCTCATGGTCCGCCGGCGCGCCGTTGACCGTCACCGTCTCGGTCTCCATGCCGAAGAAGTCCAGGCTGAACAGGTCAAGATCGGCGGTGGCCACCGCCGCGATGGTGGAGGACCCCGAAAGCCAGCCCGTCTCCGGGTCGAAGCGGAACTCGATCAGGTAGCTCTCCACGTCGTAACCGGAGGCGCCGAGAGTCGGATAGAGGGTGTCGCCTATCCCCTCACGTCCCAGCGTCTGCAGAAGCTCCCACAGAGTGGGCTCCGGCGGGATGGTGGTGGTAGTGGTGGTCGTGGAGGTGGGCGGTGACGTCGTGGTCGGAGGAGAGGTAGTGGGCGGAGATGTGGTGGTGGTGGTCGTGGGCGCCGCGGTGGTGGGCGGGGCCGTGGTAGTGGGCGCGCTGGTCGTCGACGCTGTGGTGACGGGCGGCGCATCTTCGACTCGGGTCTCGGCAGGCGCTGTAGGGGCCACAGTTGGGCGCCCATCGCAAGAGGCGATAAACACCAAGCCACCCAGCAACGCCGCGACCGCGACCAGTCTCTTCATTCCTGAGGAGGAGGGCCCGGGTCTTCCCAGCCCTGGTCTATAGCCCACTTGCGGGCGATCGCCAGCGCCTCGTGCTCTGAATAGGGACCCTCCTCTATGCGCTTCTCCAGGAGGATCTTCATGATCTCACCCACTTTCGGGCCCGGAGAAATCCCCAGATAGGACATGATCCGGTAACCGTTGACCGGCGGGCGAAGACGCTCCAGGTCCTCCTTCTCCCTGAGCTCTGCGATACGTAGCTCCAGTTGATCGATCCGATTCTGGATAGTGGCGGCCCGTCGCTGGTTGACGGTGGTCACATCGCAGCGAACCAACTCGTTCAGGTCCTCCAGAAGCGGTCCGGCATCCCGCACGTAGCGACGGACCGCCGAGTCCGACCACCCCATCCTCAGGGTGTGGGGACGCAGATGCAACTCCACCAGCCGCGTCACGTCGTCTATAACCGCCCGCCGATACCTCAGTTCCTCCAGACGGCGGCGGGCCAGTCGGGCGCCCACCACCTCGTGATGGTGAAAACTGACCCCCTTGGATCCGTAAGTGCGGGTGTCGGGCTTGCCGATGTCGTGGAGCAGGCAGGCCAGCCGCAACACCAGTCGTGGAGAGGCCTTTTCCACCACCGCCAAGCTGTGGGCCAGAACGTCCTTGTGACGGTGGCGGGGATCCTGTTCCATCTCCAAGGAGGAGAGCTCGGGCAAGAAATGCTCGGCCAACCCGGATCTCACCAGGCCCAACAGGGCGTCGCCGGGATGCGGGGCGGTGAGCAACTTGCTGAGTTCGTCCCTGATCCTCTCGGCCGACACTATCTGGAGACGACCCGCCATCTCGGCCACGGCCTGCAGGGTGGGGGCGGCGGGTTGGAACTCCAGCGTCGCCCAGAAACGAAAGAGGCGAAGCATCCGCAGCGGATCGTCGGCGAAGGTCTTCTCCGGGGAGGTGGGTGTGGTCAGGACCCGCCGGGCAAGATCGGCAAGTCCTCCGAACGGATCGACCATCTGGGCGTCAGGAACCTTGATCGCCAAAGCGTTCACGGTGAAGTCCCTCCGCTCGAGGTCCTCTTCGATGGTGTTGGAGAAAGAGACCTCCGGATGCCGGCTGTCGGTGCGATACACATCCCTCCGGAAGGTGGTTATCTCAAGGGTGTTTCCGTCCCTTATGCCCGCCACTGTCCCGAAGGCCTCGCCGGTGGTGTAAACCTTTTCGGCCCAGCCTTCAAGAATCGCCTTGATCTGCGGTGGGCGGGCGTCGGTGGCGAAGTCGTATTCGCTGCCCGAGCCAGGATTGGCGTGGGCCAGGAAAGCATCCCTCACCGTGCCTCCCACCAGGTAGAGCTGGTGGCCGAACTCCGCGAAGCGGCGACCCAGCAGACCGGGGATCTGCCCGGCGGCCAACAACCACGTCAGTCTTTCGGGGATCACCGGCTCAATGTTGGTAGGCATCGATCCGCAATTGCTCAGGGTTTTGGCTCTTTCACCCCGACACCCGGTCATGGATGTCCACCAGCCGCTCCAGTACGCGGTGGCTGCCGGCAGGGGAGAGCTGGGTTGGAGGCGAGCCCTGATAGGACCTGCCGGCCACTCCCAGGAGCATCGCCTGGGTGGATCCCGCAATGGCGTCCAGGTCATAGCCGCCTTCGAGGAAGATCAGGATCCGGTTGGATGAAACGAGTTCCAGCAACTGTTCTGCCATGAAGTGGTAGTCGCCTTCGGTCAATCGCACACCTGCCAAAGGGTCCAGGTGATGGGCGTCGAACCCGCAACTCACGAGAATCCAATCGGGGGCATATCGGCGCAGGCGTGGGATCACCATCTCCCGGAAGAGCCTCTTATACACGTCGCCGCCCGTCCCGGCCGGCAGCGCCGCATTGATGGTGTATCCCTTCCCCGGTCCTGCACCCACCCGGTCGAGAGCCCCTGTGCCCGGGTAGTAGGGCCATTGATGGGCGCTGATATAGAACACATCGGGATCGTGTTCGAACTCGGCCTCCGTTCCGTTGCCGTGATGCACATCCCAGTCGATGATCGCCACCCGGTCCCCCCGGCCCTGGAGATACCGGGCGGTTATCGCGGCGTTGTTGAACAAACAGAATCCCATCGCCCGATCTCGAAGGGCATGGTGACCGGGGGGGCGCACCGCCAGCAGGGCCACCGAATCCGTTTCTCCCTCGAGAAGGCCGACCGCATGCGGTCCCGATCCTGCCGCGCGAACAGCCGCTTCCCACGAATCGGGGCCTGCCGCGGTGTCAGGATCGAACCGGCCCCCTCCAGCCGCGATCACGTCACGGACACCCGAGACGTAGGCGGGAGTATGGGCCAGTCCCAAGAGGTGATCATCAGCTTCCGGCGGCTCCACCCTTTCGGTCTCGAGGCCCGAGGCAACCACTCCCCTCTCAACGGCCCCCAGCCGGGCCGGTCGTTCCGGGTGATGGGGCCCGGCCTGGTGCCGGTAGAAGGCGGGATGGGTCAGGTAGAGAACTCTCACGGTCGCATCAGATAGTCTGGCGCGACGGCCCTTACCTTTGGAACCTTCGGGTCGATAATCTTCGAGTACAACCAATGCCGCCCCCCCTACCCGACCGTTATCGCCTCGAGGTTCGCCTGGGCAGAATCGAGGGCGTCGAAGAGTGGCTGGCCACCGACACGGTGTTGGACCGGCCCGTACAACTGCGGGTGCTCGGCCCGGAGACGGCGCCTTCTCTGCGGGAAGAGTACCTCCAGGCCGTGCGCCTCTCGACTGTGGCGGCTCATCCCAACCTGCTTTCCGTTTACGACGCGGGCTCCGTCCCGGGGGGCGTCTTCGCCGCCTACGAGTGGACGGGGGGGACAGCCCTGTCACACCGGCTGGCGGCCGGCGCCAAACCGAGCCCCACCGAGTTCCAACCGAACGCCGCCGGCCTGGCCGGAGCGCTGGCAACCCTGCACGAGGCCGGAATCATGCACGCCCGGATCAGTCTCAACACGGTTTATTACTCGGTGGATCATCCAGCCAAGCTGGGAGGAGTAGGGCCGCCCAACGAGGAAAGCACCTTCACCAGCGACGTAGTCCAGTTGGTCGACACCCTGGAACATTGGGCCATCGGCAATACCTCCCGCGGCTTGCCCCTCTCGGAATTGGTCGATGGCATCGCGCCCGCTATCGACGACATACTCGCCGACGCAGCCGCCGGGCAGCTGACCTCGTCGGAGTTGGCCGGCCTCCTGGCGGCGGCGCCAGCCACCACCGCCACCTCCTCTCGGGCCCCCGGCGCTTCCCGGGTCGGCGTGTGGCTGACCACTGCTCTGATAGTGACTGCTGTGGGCCTGGTTGGTATGGGCACCCTGCTGTCGGCCCGTTCTGTTTCACCCCCACCTCCGCAGGAATCAACCACCACCCTCACCACCACTCCCCAAACACCCACCGTCACCGACGCCGCCCCTCCATCAACCGTCCCCTCTCCGGAGCCGGTTGTTCCTCCCGCTCCGGTACTCGTCCCGACGCCGCCGACCCTGTTGAACGTCCCGGTCGTGTTTACTCTCGATCCCTACGGGGGCGGGGGGGAAATGGACCACCGCCTGGGGTTCCTGGTGGATGGAGACCGTGACACCACCTGGCGAACCGAGCGTTATTACGACCCGCTTTCGCTCATCAAAGCGGGCGTCGGACTGGTGATGACGCCCCCTGCCGGCGCGCGACAACTCGAATTGTGGGGCATCACCCCGGGAACCGTTTACACCTTGTCCTGGGCGGAGTCACCCAACGCCTCCCTGAGCGAATGGAGTCCGGTGGCCACCGGACAAACCACTTCCGGCGCCTTCTTTCTCACCTTGCCTCATCAGCCGGACGGCTCCTGGCTGCTGTGGTTCACCGAGCTGCCATATGCGGGTCCCGAGAACTATTCAACTTCGATCGCTGAAGTTCGGTTCTGGGGATGACGAGCATTAGTTATAATGGATAACATTAGGTCACAATGGGCTATATGGGCGCTCGCCCGCTTCGTGAGCGCCCAGGCCGGCGGCGAAACCCGCTAGCCTCTTTCTGGCTGTGCAATTCGAAGATCTGCCCACCCGGTTCGCAGATGCACTCGAATCGGCGGCCAGTCGGGTACGGGCCGTGACCGCCGATCGGATGGAAGGCTGGATCCGGACCGCCATGTTCCTGGGAATAGCGGCTGTGATCGGCGCCACCGGCCTGGTCTTCCTGCTGATCACCGCCCACCGGGCTCTTTCGATCGGCTTGGGCGCGGCAGGTTCGTTGGCCACCCTGGGGGGACTATTTCTCATCGCCGGACTGTTTATAAGGAACAGGGGATCAACCCATCCGCGAGGGCGAGAATGAACGACATTCACAAAGTGCTGATTATCGGAGGCGGCCCGGCCGGCTACACCGCCGCGCTGTACGCGGCCCGCGCCGAGTTGGCCCCGTTGGTGCTGGAAGGCAGTACTCCCGGAGGCCAACTGATGATCACCACGGACGTGGAGAACTACCCTGGCTTTCCCGAGGGGGTGTTGGGTCCCGAGATCATGGAGAAGTTCCGAGCCCAGGCCGAACGCTTCGGCGCCCAACTTCTCACCGAGGACGCCACCGCCGTCGACTTCTCCTCCACACCCCTCCAAGTACTCACAAATGGCAAGGTCCACCTTTCCCACACGGTGATAATCGCCACCGGAGCCAGCGCCAAATGGCTGGGAGTGCCAGGCGAAGAGCGACTCACCGGACGGGGAGTCTCGGCATGTGCAACCTGTGACGGCTTCTTCTTCAAGGACAAGGAACTGTTGGTGGTGGGCGGAGGCGACTCTGCAATGGAGGAGTCCCTTTTCCTCACCAAGTTCGCTTCCTCCGTAACGATCGCGCACCGCCGAGACGAATTCCGCGCCTCCGCCATAATGGCGCGCCGCGCTCTGGCGAACCCCAAGATCGGAGTGGCGTGGAACACGGTTGTCGAGGAGATCCACGGCGAGGAACAGGTGACCGGCGTCACCCTGGTCGACACTCTTAGTGGAGAAGTCAGGCAACAGTCGCTCAACGGAGTATTCGTAGCGATCGGCCATCGACCCAACACCGAGTTGTTCACCGAGTGGGTAGCATTGGACGAGCGCGGCTACATTACTCTTGCCAATGCAGGTGGCACGGCTACTTCTGTGCCGGGAGTGTTCGCTGCGGGTGATGTGGCTGATCCGATATATCGTCAGGCCGTCACCGCGGCGGGAACCGGGTGCCAGGCCGCTCTGGACGCTGATCATTATCTTCAAAACACCGTCGGGCTGTAGTCGGCCCGGTCAAGAAAGGATTAACAACCGATGGCGGACAACCTTCTCACTATCACCGACCAGAATTTCCAGGACGTCATCTCGGGCGACCGGCCGGTGCTGGTCGACTTCTGGGCCGAATGGTGCGGTCCCTGCCGATTGATCGCTCCCCATCTCGAGGCGCTCGCCACAGACCATCCCGACCAGTTGGCTGTCGCCAAACTGAACATAGACGAGAACCCTCAATCGCCCGCCAGCTACGGCGTGATGAGCATCCCCACCCTCATCTTGTTCAAGAATGGGGAAGAAGTGCAGCGTATAGTGGGCGCGCGTCCCAAAGAGTGGCTCTATAAGAACATAAAAGAGCACCTCTGACCCGGATTCCGGGGGTTGTCGCCTGCCCAGGCGTTTCCGCTCTATCCTGATGAGCCAAGGGCAGTATTCTGCGATCACCAGGTAACTGATGCGCCGCTATCAGCTAGGTAATTCCGGGGAGGGCGTCAGGGAAATACAGGAACGTCTCTCGGCGCTTGGTCACAGTTGCGACCGGGACCGGCCCGGAGAATTCGGAGAAGCCACTCTGGCGGCAGTAAAGGCGTTCCAGCGGACCCGAAGCCTGCCCACCACCGGAGTGGTGGGACAGGAGTCTTGGAGGGCGCTGTACGAAGCTGGTTACCGGCTGGGGGACCGCCTGCTCTTTCTGCGTCGGCCCATGCTGCGCGGCGACGACGTGGCTGAACTCCAGAGCCGGTTGGATGCGTTGGGGTTCGACACCGGCAAGCCCGACGGCATTTTCGGTCCCCAGACGGAGCGGGGCCTCCGGGACTTCCAGTTCAACCGGGGCCTGGCAATCGATGGAATCTCCGGACCGGAGGTGATAACCGAATTGCGATTGGTGGCGCGCGGGGAGATGCGGGCGGGTCGAGTGACCCTCCGTGAGCGGGAGTGGCTCCGTTCGCGGCCCTCCACCCTGGTGGGCGCCCGGATCTACTTCGACCCGGCCTGCCGCACCCAGGAGGAAGCCTCGGTGAGTTGGGATGCGGCCACCGCCGCATCGATAGCGCTTCAGCAGGGGGGCGGAACCCCAATTCTCTCCCGGGGGGTGGACAGCACTTTCCCGGAGCGGGTGCGGGCGCGGCGAGCCAATCGCATGGGGGCGGATTTGATCATCTCCTTCCAACTCTCGGGCCGCCCAAACGGGGTGATCAGCTACTTCGCCACCTCGCAGAGCCACAGCGTCGCCGGCAAATTGATCGCTTCCTGTCTGGCCGAGGCCATGGAGCTGGAGGTGGTTGGCCGAGCCACGGCCATCCTCAAGGACACCCGATCGCCGGCGGTGGTGATAGCCGTTCCCGACCTGGGCGCTGCCACGGGAGAGGCGGCGGTGCTGGGTCTGAAGCTGTTCTTCGAGACCTCGATCTCCTGAACTCCCTCCCCCGCAGATGATCTTCTGGTAAATTACACCGTTGTAATTTCCTGTTTTGGCAAACTCGATGCGTTCTTCACCCTGCCGTCGTCGTGTTTCACGTGAAACATCCCCTCGATTGACTCTCCCGAGCCGCGGTCCCGCTTTCTCCGGGATGTTTCACGTGAAACCATGCCCCAAATGACCGGCCAGCACGGCTTGGAGGCCGTCCGGAGGGCTGCCGACTGGGCAGGAATCGACCTAACGGCCCGCCAACTGGACCTTCTAAGGGACCTCGCCGACTGGCTGGTCGCCGAGGCCATCCCGGCCGGCGGCCTGGGACCGGCCGAAGCGTCGGTGGTGTATTCCCGGCACATTGCCGACTCTCTCCTGTTTGCCGCCCCCTGGCGCGCTCGGCAAGGCCCACCGCCCACCATCCTCGATATAGGATCCGGCGTGGGCCTACCTGGCCTGCCTCTAGCCATTTGTTGGACCTCCAGCCGCGTGACCCTCCTGGAAAGGTCGGTCCGGCGGGCCGATCTGGCGCGGCGGGCCGTGCGACTCCTGGGTTTGGAGAACGTCGAGGTGGCCCCAACCCAGTTGCGGCAATGGAAGACCGCTGCCGACCTGTTGGTCTGCCGAGCGGTGAGTTCCCCCGACCGGCTGAAAGGGGACCTGCACCGGCTGCTCTCCTCCACAGGAGTTGCCGTGATCGGCGGTTCGCATCGCTCCCCGCCTATCTATCAGGGGTTCTCAACCTGCCAGGTGCCGTGCAATATCCTTGGAAACCCGGTTTGGCTCCTTATCATGGACAAAACATGACCTCTGCCTTGATCGCCATCACCAACCAAAAGGGCGGCGTAGGCAAAACCACCACGTCCGTCAACCTGGGTGCCGCCCTGGCCGGCTTGGGCGAATCCGTACTCGTCATGGATCTCGACCCCCAATCCAACGCCACCTCCGGGTTGGGCATCAATCATGAAGAGGTTGCTGTCTCGGTTTATGACGTCCTGCTCAAAGACACGCCCGTCGAGGACGCTATAGAGCCCACCGCGGTGAGAAACCTCTATCTCCTACCTTCTACCCGCCATCTTGTGGATGCCAACATAGAACTGGTCCCCATGATGGCCAGAGAGCAAAAGCTGCGCAATTCCCTGAGAGCAATTGACGGCCAGTATTCCTACGTCTTGATCGACTGCCCCCCCTCTTTGGGCCTTCTGACGGTGAATGCCCTCACTGCCGCTCAATACGTGATGATTCCGATGCAGTGCGAGCAATACGCCCTCGACGGCCTGGTGGAGTTGAGTCGCACCATCGAGATGGTTCGCTCCGCTCTCAACCCCTCCCTAGAACTCCTCGGGGTTCTCTTGACCATGATGGACGGCAGGACACGTCTTTCCAGAGAGGTATCCGAACAGGTGAAGGACCACTTCGGCGACCGGGTCTTTCGCAGTTACATCCCTCGTAGGGTTCGGCTGGCCGAAGCGGCGTCCTATGGGGAGCCCATCGACATCTTCGATCACATGAACCGGGGCGCCATCGCCTACAGGAGACTGGCGGAGGAACTCCGTGACCGTCTCAAAACAAAGGGGGCATTGCAACCATGACCAGCCGTCGAGGAGGACTTGGCCGGGGCTTGAGCGCCCTGATTCCAACCGGCGAACCGGCCTCCGTTTCACCTTACCGGGAAATTCCCATCAGCCAGATCCGTCCTAACCCCTCCCAGCCCCGCTCACATCATGACGAGGAGACGCTGCGGGGCTTGGCCCGCTCAATCATCGAGGTAGGAGTCCTGCAACCCGTGGTGGTTCAGGAGACCGATGACGGCTACACCCTCATATCCGGAGAGCGTCGCTGGCGGGCGGCACAACTGGCAGGCCTTCAGAGTATCCCTGCCATGCTTCGCCAGGCCGATGAGACCGCCGCTCTCACGCAGGCGCTCATCGAGAACCTCCAACGAGAGGATTTGACTCCTTTGGAGGAGGCTTCCGCCTACCGGGACCTCATCAACCAACACGGTCTAACCCAGCAGGAGGTAGCTCACCGGGTAGGCAAAGGGAGAGCCACGGTGGCCAACAGCATCCGGCTTCTCCGCCTGCCGCCCCCCATTCTCGAGCTACTGGAGACTGCACAGCTCACCGCCGGGCACGCGCGGGCTCTTCTCTCCGTGTCCGACCCGAAGTACGCGACTCACATCGCCAAGAGGGCCGTAGCGGAGGGATGGACGGTTCGCCAGGTTGAACAGGCGGTCAATGCGCGGGCCCCGCGCAAAAGGACCTCGCGCACCAGGACCCCCCGGCCTGCGCAGATCGTCGAATTGGAGACCAGGCTCACCGACCAGTTGGGTCTCCCCGTCTCCATCAGCTACGGGAATCAAAAGGGGAGCGTGAAGGTCGGGTACAACTCGATCGACGATTTGCAACGAGTCTTCGCCAAGCTGATCGCCCCCTGATCTCGGGGGGGCATTAACCAACCGCCTCCACTCGCACCCGGGTGCATTTCAGCCCGTGCTGTCCTCGGCATAAGCTATCACTACATAACGTTGTGGCGCTTCGCCCTCTGAAAAGGAGCGTACATTATCGTGCTTGCCCACGGTGTCGTGAATAACCTTGCGGTCGGCAGCATTCATTGGCTCGAGCATCAGTTCCCCCCCTTCGGCGTTCACCTGCTCTATCAGGCCTGCCGCGTAAATAGCCAGAGCCTCGCGCCGGCGCATCCCGTACCCGGCGATATCCACCCGGAGTCGGGCCGAACCGATGGTCTTGCGCTTGATGACCGACTTGGCCACAGTGTGAAGAGCCTCGATGCCGCTGCCCCGCGGGCCCACCAGAGGCTCCGTATCCTCACCCAGGACCTCCAAGGTGACCAGGTCGTCAGCCAGGGTGGTCTTCACCTCCCCATCCATGTCCACCGCCTCCAATAGGCCCACCACAAAGCTCTTGGCCACTTCACCTTGCTCATCCACGGAGGCAGCTGCCCTTTTCTTGGCAGGTTGCCCGCGTCCTCCGGCCGCCTTCTTGACCTGCCTTCTCTGGGATCCACGCGCCGGAGCTTGCTTCTGCCGCTTGGGTCTGCTGTCCTGCTGGCGTCCCGACTTGGATTTCTCGCCCCGTCCCCCACGGCCTCGGCGACGCTTGGCCGGCTTGCGCTTGGCGCGCACGATGGCATCCTGTCGGCCCACTCCCAGGAATCCTCGGGTCGGCTCCTGCAGTATCTCCCACTCCACGCGGTTCCGGTCCTTGAGGCCTAGTTCTTCCAAGGCGGCCTGCTCAGCAAGTTCCACCGTTCGGGCTCGTATTTCTATCAGTTCCATTTTTTCAGTTCCTCCTCTTCCTCCTCCTCGATTTTCTGGCCGAATGGGAGTGCGGCTGGGTAGAGGACGGGGGATCTCCCTCGCCGGGCTTGTCCTCCGAACCCAGCCCTGGGGGCGGTTCCGGCCGACCGTCCATCCAGTTGATAGCGACTTGCTGGCTCAGGCGAACCAGGTTGGAAGTTGTCCAATAAAGCAACAATCCTGCCGGAAAGTTCCACGAGATGAAGCCCAGGAAGAGCGGCATGATGCGGGTGAACATCTGCATTTGCCGCCTCTGCCGGTCCCCCGCCACCGAGACCTGGTCGCGCTGGGTGTACCACTGCTGAATGTATTGGATGGTGATCATCAGAATCATGGTGCCCAGGTAGGGGAGCGCCGCCACCAGTCCTGTGGTGGTGGCCTGGGCGGGACTCAACGCCAGGTCCATGCCGACGAAGATGGCCTCCTCTGCCCGGATGGCCTCCCACAAAGCGCTCCCGGGAGGGACAGGGGAAAAGTCGGTTTGCAGACCGGTGGGATCGTTCAAGACCCGAAAGATGGCAAACAGGATGGGGGACTGGACCAGCAGAGGGCCCAAACACCCGAGCGGGGAAGCTCCGCGCTCCCGTTGCAACTCGGTCATGCGACGCTGCATCTCCTCGCGTTGATCCCGGTAATCCCGGCGAATGCGCTGCAACTCGGGCTGGATCTGCATCATCGCCCGGCTGGACCGGGTCTGCTTCAAGGTGAGAGGAAACAGCAAGGTGTTGATCACCACCGTCACCAGGATGATCGCTATGCCGAAGCTGGGAATGAAGTCGTATGAGATGGCAAAAGACCAGCCCAAACCCTCCTTGATCCAATCCCACAGGGTCCACCAGGGGTCTAGCACGTTTCCACACCTCCCGCCAGGACCGGCACCGGATCATACCCGCTCGACCCGAGGGGTTGACAGCGCAACAATCGACGCCCCGCCAAGAAAACACCCTTACCAACGCCGAATCTCTCGATGGCCGTCATGGCGTAGGCCGAACAGGTGGGAAGGTACCGGCAACGGCGCCCGAAAAGCGGGCTAATCCGCTCCTGATAGAGCCTTAGCGCGCCCAACAAGACCCCTGCGGCCCTACTGCCTGCCTTTTGCTCAGGTTGTGCTTTCATCTTCAATCACCGTTTCCAGTGCGTCTCTCAGCCACTCCACCAATGTTCGGAAGGGGACCTCCGCCACTTGCCGGGTGGCCACGATCACATAATCACGGCCCGGAGGCGGACCGACTTCCGCCAAAGCGGCGCGTAGACGTCGCTTTGCACGATTGCGGACCACGGCCGTTCCAACCCTGCGACCGGCCACCAGGCCAATCCCTGTCCGATCTGTGGTGTTCGGCACCGAGATGACGCTTAGGCCGCCCACCCGGCATCGCTTGCCTCGCGAGAATACCAAGCGAAAATGCCTGGAAGTTCGCAACGGCTGGTAACGCGGGCCTATCTTCAGGCAGCCAGCCGTCTGCGGCCCTTGTGTCTCCGGGCCCGAATTACGGCCCGTCCCCCGCGGGTGCGCATCCGATGACGAAATCCGTGCCGCCGTTTGCGACGGCGAACCTTGGGTTGATAGGTCCTTTTCATTTACCGAACCTGCAAACTCTCGACAGCCTTGACAAGGCTATCGCAGTAATCCGCGGAAGTCAAGACGATACGTTCCCCCCCTGTCAAGTAGGGAGGAACGGAAAAAGACGCGTTTCGGCGGAATCTGCCATTACTCCCCCAGCGATCGGGGTAATTACAACTATGTAATTATTAGTGTGCCCCAGCCTCCCAAGCCCGTGAAGGACCGGATTCCTCCTAGTCTCACGATGACCACGCCGACCATGCCCGACGACGCCCGGAAGGCACTCTTGCCATGACGAGACATCTCACGCTGGCGGAGGTCGGCAGAAGGATCCGGCCTGCCGACCGAGACGCCATGCTGCGAGCCCGATCGCGCCAGTCGATCCTGACCAAGCCGGAAGGAGCTCTCGGCCTTCTGGAAGACATCTCGATCCGCCTGGCCGGCATGTTCGGCGCCGAACGTCCCTCGATCCGCGCCAAAACGGTGATCGTGGCGGCCGCCGATCATGGTGTCACCGCCCAGGGCGTCACCGGGTATCCGCAGGAGGTGACCTCGCAGATGGCTCTCAATTTCCTCTCGGGTGGAGCTGCCGTGAGTGTTATGGCCGACTTGTTGGGAGTACGCCAGATCGTGGTGGACGCCGGGATAGCCGGCCCCGCCTTGCCGCGCCACCCGGACCTGCGCTCCATTCGCGTAGGGAGAGGCACCGGGGACATAAGCCTCGGACCTGCCATGTCCCGTGACCAGGGGATCCAATGCGTCGAAGCGGGCATGAGACTGGCGGTCGAAGTGGCAACCGAGGAAGGCTCCCACCTGATCGCAACCGGCGATATGGGGATCGGAAACACCACCTCCTCAAGCGCGGTGACCGCCGCTGTCACCGGCCGTCCACCGGAGGAGACCACCGGCGCCGGGACGGGACGCACCCCGGAAGAACTCCTCCACAAGACCGGCGTGGTCCGACGGGCTCTGCAGGTAAACGAACCGGATCCCTCCGACCCATTGGATGTGCTGGCCAAGGTCGGCGGGTTCGAGATCGGTGTGCTGGTCGGCGTCATTCTGGGCGGCGCCGTCATGCGCTGCGCGGTGCTGCTGGACGGCTTCATCTCCGGGGCTTCCGCCCTATTGGCCCAAGGTCTGTGCAGCGCCGCGCGGGACTACATGATTGCGTCCCACCGGTCGGCGGAGCAGGGACATGAAGCAGTGTTGTCTCACATGGGCCTGAAGCCCTTGCTGGACTTCAACATGCGTCTCGGAGAGGGAACCGGGGCGGTGCTTGCCATCCCGATCGTAGAGGCAGCCGCGGCCTGTCTGTCGCGAATGGCTACTTTCGACCAGGCCGGGGTCTCCAACCTCCCGGATGGCCGGTAACCATGAGAGGGCTTCGTTCAGCATTGGGGTTTCTGACGATCTTTCCCGTCGGTTCCGGCCGGGGAACGGATACCCGGGGGCTCTCTTCGGCCCGCGCTTGGTTCCCGGCCGTCGGGGTGCTGCTTGGCATTGCCCTGGCAGGCATGGATCTCTTGTTGCTCCGGGTCTACACGGCGGGATCCGCCGCCGGGGCCGATGTACAAGCTGTCCATGACGTCCTTACCGGCGTAATCCTGGTGGCGGCCTTGGCCGCCATGACCCGCGCCCTCCACCTGGATGGGTTCATGGACACCTGTGGCGCCCTCTTGGGCGGTTCCGGCCCGGAGCGCCGCCTCCGGATCCTCAAGGATCCGGGCGTGGGGGCCTTCGCAGTGGCGGGAGTGATGTGTTTGCTGCTCCTCAAGGTCGCGGCCGTCTCGGCCCTCCCGGACCATGTCCGTCCATGGATATTGATCCTTGTCCCCTGCATCTCCCGAGGAGGAATGCTGTTGGTAATGGAGAGGTTTCGTTACGTCGGGGGAGATGGTCTGGGCGCTGCCTTTCTCAGGCGGCCGGGCCGGTGGCCGTTGGTCTTCGGTACGACCCTCACGTTGCTGGTCGGAATCGCGCTGGCGGGACCCTGGAGTCTTGTCATACTTGCCCTGGCCGTTCTCACAGCGTGGTCGATCGGAGCCCTTGCCACCAGATTGTTGGGAGGCGTAACCGGTGACATCTATGGAGCCGTCAACGAAACCATAGAGGCCGGCGCCTTCCTTTGCGCGGCCCTGCTGACCGCAGGGGCTCCGAATTTGCTCAACCCGCCCTTCTTCATGCCGGCAGGTCCGTGGTATCCATGAAGGGGGACATCACCTTCATCCTGGGTGGAGCTCGTTCGGGAAAGAGCACCGCCGCCGAGCGGTTGGCCCGCCGCGGCGACCGCGTCCTGTTCGTCGCCACCGCCGAGGCCCTCGACGAAGAGATGGAGCGGCGCATCCGGATCCACCGCCGGAGCCGGCCCACAGCCTGGGACACCCTGGAGGAGCCCCGGGCACTCGTTTCGACCCTGCAACCGCGACTTCCCCACTACGACGTCTTTCTAATCGACTGCATAACCCTTTGGGTAAGCAATCTGCTGTTGTCGATGGAAGGCCATCCCGATGCCGAGCGCCGAGCGGTGGACGAGACCCGGCGACTGCTCGAACTGATGCAGGATTCCCAGGCCGCCTGGATCGTGGTCAGCAACGAGGTGGGTATGGGCATCGTTCCGGCCTCGCCTCTCGGAAGGGAGTTCCGTGATGCCCTGGGGCGGGTCAACCAGATGATCGCGGCCCGGTCCAGCCGGGTACTCCTGATGGTGGCGGGTTTGCCCTTCGAAGCGTCGCTCCCTTCCGTGTGACCCGCGGGATCGACACGCCTGGTAAAAGGGGGCCGTTGATGTCAGAGCGCCCAGTCCACCCTCTTTCGACAAGTCTTTTGATCATCTTGCGACCGCCCTGTGAGAAGTAGTGAAAACAACCTGTTTTGTGGCAAAAAGAATTTGGAGATCGCGAATAAAACCCACTCGTAATCCCATCGTTGTTGTTCGGCAGGTAAACCCGCATCTCCACCGAAGGCCATCCCGGGATGTCCGGAACTCTTTCCCCAGGTCAACATGGCTGTATGACCCGAATTTGACCGGAGTTTGACTTCTCGGCAACGCCGCACGTCCACAGTTTTACACTTGCCCTACCGATGGATCCCTCCCACCGGGTCGGGGTCCTGCCGGTTGCCCCGCAAACCCCCTAATAGCCGCCCCCGCCCCCCTCAACCAAAAGCCTGTGGCTCGACACCAGGAGCTTAAAGCAGCTTCGTCCCGATTCGCAGGCGCCGGAGATTCGCCTGCCTTGAACCCGTCCCCCACCCGTTTCGACCATAGCGTATTCCGTAAAGTCCTCACCGCCAGTACTTCAACCGACAACTGGTCCCGCTGGTTCAAGGACCTGCAGGTTTCCCCGGATACCTCGGAGATTGTTGTGGAGGCTCCCAGCCGATTCGTGGCAAACCAGGTGAAAACCCGGTTTCTCCGAGAGGTGGAGGAAGCCGTCCGCAGCGCAGGCGCCGGGACGTCTCCTCTCGGCGTGCGCGTCACCGTCAACAAGACCGACGCTGTGGGGTCCCCCAACGGCCGGGCCGCCGGCGCCCCGGTCCGGGCCCCAGAGAAGCCCCCTGAGTCTCCTGCCAAGCGTCATCCCTCCAATTACCACCGTTTCGACACCTTTGAAGTGGGTCCGTCCAACCGTTTCGCCCACGCGGCCGCCTGGTCCGTCGCCGAGGACCCAGGCATCTACAACCCCTTGTTCATCTACGGCGCATCCGGTGTGGGGAAGAGCCATCTGCTGTATGCCATTGCAAATCATGCGAGAAAGCGTCATCCCTCCCTCGTGATCCGCTACTGCACTTCCGAGGCCTTCGTGCAGAGTTTCATCCAGTGCGTCGGCAGGAGGCAGATGGAGGACTTCCGCCGTCGGTTCCGCCAAGTGGACATGCTCCTCTTGGACGACTTCCAGTTCTTGGAGGGCAAAGAGCAGACCCTGGAAGAGTTCTTCTGGACTTTCAACAGCCTCCACCAGGACGGGAAACAGATTGTGCTCACCTGTGACCGCCCACCCCGAGACTTGACAGCCATGGAGGACCGCATAAGAAGCCGGGTGACCGGAGGTCTGCTGGCGGATGTGGCGCCACCCTGTCTCGAAACCCGTCTGGCCATCCTTGGCCGCCTGAACGCCGCCTACTCCCAACCATTCCCCTCCGATGTCCTCTCGATGGTCGCGGAACGGATCACCGACAACATCCGGGACCTGCAGGGTGCCCTGCGCAGGCTTTCCGCCTACTCCAGACTGGTAGACCAGCCCCTGACCCCTCAGAGGGCGTCCGACCTCCTCGCGCCACTGTCGGACTTCTCACGATCAGCTCCCACACCCGAGCAGATCATCGCTGCCTGCGCCAAGGCCTTCACTACTTCGGTGGCTGAGATCCTTGATCGCAACCGCCGCCCGATCCCTTCCGCGGCCCGTCGGGTGGCCATGTACCTAACCCGCGAACTCACCGATCTCTCCTACCCGCGCATCGGCAAGGCCTTCGGCCGTGATCATTCCACCGTAATCTCCGCATACCGGGGCACCCTGTCCCAAATGTCCACCAACAAGCCATTCGCCGAGCGGGTGTCAGCTATCCACAATTCCCTCCACACCTACTAGATGGCTCTCCACCGATCGCCGACTCGCTCCCAGCTCCACTGGGGAAAACCCTCGTCGCCGGTATACAAACAGGCTTGTAATACACCCAGGTCCCCCGCAATTTCCCTTCGCTATCCACAGACAACACCTATTACTGATATAACGAGTAGTTTTAAACTACAAATTCTAAAGAAAGGGGAACCTCTGTGAAGATCCGAGCTAACCGGGAACAGCTGGCCGATGCCTTGGGACGCGCCCAAAGAGCGGTTGGCTCGCGTAGCTCTCTTCCGGTCTTGCAAGGGCTCTTGTGCGAAGCCTCCGACGGGAAGCTGGCGGTGACCGGTACCGATCTCGAGGTAACGGTACGGAGCGAGATCGAAGCCGACGTGGAGGAATGGGGCAAAGCAGTCGTTCCGGGAAGATTGTTCACCCAGGCGGTACGGCGGATGCCCCCGGGCGTAGTGACGTTACGGGCAGGAGACCAGTCCGAGCTCGAGATCTCGGGAGAGACTCCTCAGCCGGTTTACACGCTCAGGCAGCTCTCGGAGGACTTTCCAAAACTCGGGTCGGCAGGCAGTGGCGGGATCGAGGTCGAAGGGGAGGGCCTGACCACGGCCATCAGACAGGTTGCGCCCGCCGCCTCGACAGATCTCGGGCGAGCCGTGTTGACCGGGGTCCTTATGGAATCCACATCCGAACGCCTACGTATGGTCGCCACCGACTCCTATCGCCTGGCGCTCAGAGACCTGCCAGCCATCGGACTGGAGGCCACAGGATTACTGCCGGCGCGGGGATTGCGGGAGTTGCCCAACACGGTGGGGGCCAGCAAGGTGAACGTGGGGTTCACCGAGCGTGAGGGGGTCTTCAACTCCACGGCCGGCACTCTCCGGTTGCGCATGATCGAGGGCAACTTCCCCAAGTACGAGACCCTTCTGCCCAGTGAGTATCCCAACCAATTGGTGTGTGACCGAGAGTCTTTGTTGGAGACGATTCGCCGGATGGAGTTGGTAGCCGAGGATCACTACCCCATCCGTCTCACCATCAGCGAAGGGGGAGCGGAGGTAAATGTCATACGGCAGGACGTGGGGCGCGCCACCGATCATGTGGAAGGGGAGTTCCAAGGAGAGAGCAGCAGTTTAACGGTGGCTTTCAACCCGAGGTATCTGGCTGACGGGGTGGTGGCAACCGGCGCCGAGAAGGTGCGCCTGCGCATAATCGACGGCATGAAGCCGAGCGTGATAGACGACCCTGATCGAAAAGAGTTCCTCTACCTTTTGATGCCGGTCAACGTGTAGATGGCGCTGGCCTGGCTGGCGTTGGCGGGGTTTCGCTCCTACCCGGAGCTACGTTGGACGCCATCGCCGGGGGTCAATCTCGTGGTGGGGGGCAACGGAGTAGGCAAGACCAACCTGCTGGAGGCGGTGGGGATGATATTCACGGGCGCCTCCTTCCGGGGGGCCCCCGATCAGGCGCTGGTCGCAGTCGGCCGGGACACGGCGGCAGTCAGGGGAGGGACCGATGACGCCGCGCCGCACACCATCGAACTGGTCGTGCACCGGACAGAGCGACGACGGTTGCTGCTCAACGGGTCCCGCCCCGCTCGGGTGAGCGAATTGGCGGGAGCCGGCCGGGTGCTGGTGTTCATCCCCGAGCATCTTGAGTTGGTGAAGGGCGGCCCCGCGCAGCGAAGGAATTGGCTGGATGAGACCGCGGGTTTGCTGTGGCCGCTGGCGCGGGCTGACCAGGCTGAATATCAGAAGACCCTGCGTCACCGCAACGCTTTCTTGAAGACGGGGGACAGGGAGGATCGCGTGACGCTGGAAGTTTGGGACCACCGCCTGGCAATATCGGGGGCCAGGGTGATGGCAGCCCGAGCCAGGGCCATCCACCAGGTGGCGAATCCAGTGGCCCGGGCGGTGTCGGCCATTGCCGGAATGAGCGAGCAGATGTCAATCGACTATCGGTCTGACTGGGGCGGCAGGCTTGACCCGACCGTGGCGACGGCCGAGTGGGAGCGATGCCTGCAGAGTGCGTTGGAGGGACGCCGCAACCGGGATTTCCTGGTTGGGTCAACCACGGTGGGCCCTCACCGGGACGAGCCCATCCTGACCTTGAACCACCAGGATGCGCGGCTGTACGCCAGCCAGGGTGAACAGCGAACCCTGGCCTTGGCGCTCCGCCTGGGCGTTTTCGGCGCCGTGGAGGAGGCCGCCGGTTCCCGCCCCATCCTGGTGCTGGATGATGTGTTCAGCGAACTTGACCGAGACCGGGCCGAGGCGCTGGTGGAGTGGCTCCCCGCCACCCAGACCTTCATCTCGGCGGTGGAGGAGGAAAAGACACCGATCGGAGGGGATGTGTGGCGAGTTACGCCGGGGTCCCTCATTTGAGCCGTTCATCCTCCGACCCGATTCCCGCGGGGCATCATGTGGAAGAGACCCTGGCGAAGATGGGGGTCCCCACGGTTGCGGCCAATCTCCGAATTCGCCGCGAGTGGGAGGACCTCGTCCCCGGACAATGGCGTGACAAGGCCCGGCCCATGGTCTTGGAGGAGGGATGCCTGGTAGTGGAGGTCCCCTCGCAGATGGACGCAGCCCTGCTTCGGTACGGAACCGCCGCCCTGACCGAGCAGGTGAACGCCGGGCTGGGCTCGCGGGTGGTGACGAGTGTGAAAATTACCACACGGCGTGCTTGAGTGAGTAAAACCCCAGGTCAGAGGCTGTTTGAAGTCGCAAAACAGGCAAAGATAATGCAGAGATTGTCACAGGGTTCTGCTAAAATTGTTCAGTGTGGTCAGGGGTCGCCCACCCACCTCGTCGGGCGAGCGGTCCCCGCCGGTTCGCAAGAGAAAGCATCGAGCAGACAGTGACTATCACAGAGCGTTACTCCGCAAAGGACATCGTTGTCCTGGAGGGCCTGGAAGCGGTACGGCGCCGGCCCAGCATGTACATTGGATCGACCGGTCCGAGAGGGCTGCACCATCTGGTATGGGAGGTGGTGGACAACGCCATCGACGAGGCGATGGCCGGACACTGCACGTTGATTGACGTGACCCTGCAGAAGGACGGATCGGTACGGGTCTCCGACAACGGACGAGGCATCCCGGTCGGCCTTCACACCCAGACAAGGATGTCGGCTCTGACCACCGTGCTCACCGTGCTGCACGCCGGCGGCAAGTTCGAGAAGGGATCATATCAAGTGTCCGGCGGCCTACACGGGGTGGGCGTGTCGGTGGTCAACGCCCTCTCGGAGCGACTGGATGCTGAGGTTCGGAGGGAGGGGCGGATATGGACCCAGAGCTTTGAGAAGGGCCTACCGATGGGAAAGGTGGAGAAGGGCCGGCGGGTGGCCCGGACGGGCACCACCATCACCTTCCTCCCCGACACCGAGATTTTTCAGGAGATACGGACCTTCTCCCGGGCGACCGTGGCCTCCCGGCTGCGGGAGCTGGCTTACCTGAACCGCAACCTACAGATCAAGTTGACCGACGCCCGGGAAGCCCCGGCCCACACCGAGACTTTCCGGTACAAGGGAGGGATTCGCGACTTCGTTGCCCATCTGAACCGCAAGAACGACGTTGTGAACGCCCGTCAGATAGTCGTGGAGGATCAGGACGAGGATGCCGAGATGGAGGTGGCCCTGCAGTGGACCACCGCCTACCAGGAGAACGTGCTCTCATTCGTAAACAACATCAGGACCGCCGAGGGGGGGACCCACGAAGAGGGATTCCGCCGCGCCCTGACCAAGGTCGCCAATGAATTCGGCCGGGCCAAGAACCTCATCAAGGAGAAGGAGTCCAACCTGACCGGAGAGGACGCCCGGGAAGGGTTGACCGCGGTGCTGTCGGTGAGGGTGAAGAACCCTCAGTTCGAGGGCCAGACCAAGACCAAACTGGGTAACACCGAGATCCGGTCCTATGTGGAGAAGGCTCTTAACAAAGCGCTACCGGAGTGGCTGGAGAAGCACTCACCCGAGGCCCGGGCTATCATCACCAAGGCGCTGGGGGCGGCCAAGGCTCGGGAAGCGGCACGCAAGGCCCGCGAGCTGACCCGGCGCAAGTCGCTCCTCGAATCGACCAGCCTGCCCGGCAAGCTCGTGGACTGCTCCAGCCGGGATCCTTCCGAGAGCGAGTTGTTCATAGTGGAGGGGAATTCGGCGGCCGGACCGGCCAAGCAGGCCCGCGACTCCCGGGTTCAGGCCATCCTGCCCATTCGAGGAAAGATCCTCAACGTGGAGAGAGCCCGGTTGGGCAAGGCGCTGATGAACAAGGAGGTACGGTCGATAATCACCGCGGTGGGGACCGGCATCGGAGAGGAATTCGACATCGAGAAGTGCCGCTACCACAAGGTCGTCCTGCTCACCGACGCCGACGTGGACGGCTCCCATATCCGCACCCTGTTGCTCACTCTTTTCTTCCGCAATATGCGGGGACTGCTGGAAACCGGCTACATCTACATCGCCCAGCCTCCGCTCTACCGGGTCAAGCGGGGCGCCAAGGTGATGTATTTGAAGAACGATGCGGAACTGGAGGCACTGCGGCAGAAGTATCCCAGGATCAACCCCACCCGCTTCAAGGGGCTGGGCGAGATGAATCCCGATGAGTTGTGGGACACCACCATGAATCCCAAGACCCGAACACTCCTGCGGGTGCAGACCAACAACCTGGCGGCGGTGATGGAGGAGAACGAACTGTTCCGGACCCTGATGGGCGATGACGTACCGGCCCGGCGAGAGTACATCAGGACCCATGCCTCCGACATCCGCTTTCTCGACGTATGACCGAGGAGACGCCTCCCCTGAATCCCACTCTCTACATGGGTCCTGAGATCGGCCTGACCGAGGAGATGTCGCAGTCCTTCATGGACTACGCCATGTCGGTGATCATTTCCCGGGCATTGCCCGACGTGCGGGACGGACTGAAGCCGGTGCAACGCAGGATCATCTACTCCATGAACCAGGCCAACCTGGCGCCGAATGGCCGGCACCGCAAGTGCGCCACGGTGGTGGGAGACGTCATGGCCCGATTCCATCCCCACGGCGACCAGGCGATCTATGACGCCCTGGTCCGTCTGGGCCAGGACTTCAGCCTCGGCCATCCCCTGGTGGACCCGCAGGGAAATTTTGGCAGCGTAGAGGACCCGCCGGGCCAGATGCGCTACACCGAGTGCCGGCTGTCAGAGATCGCCATGTCGATGCTGGAAGGCATCGACGAGGACACGGTGGATTTCGTGGAGAACTACGACGGGGAACACCGCGAACCGGTGGTGCTCCCTTCCCGCTACCCCAACCTGCTGGTTAACGGCGCCCAGGGAATCGCGGTAGGGATGGCCACCAACATCCCTCCCCACAACCTGGGAGAGGTGATAGATGCATGTATCTACCTCTTGGACAATCCGGACTGCCCGCCTGCCGACCTCCTGAAGTACGTCAGGGGACCGGATTTCCCCTCTGGAGGAGAGATCGTTGCCGACGACGCGGTGAAGGAGGCGCTGATTACCGGCCGGGGCTCGGTCAAGGTGAGAGCGGTTGCCGAGCCCACCGAGATCCGGCCGGGACGCACGGCCATAGTGGTTACCGAGCTTCCATACCAGGTCTCCCAGGACCGGGTGTTGAAGAAGATCGCCGACCTGGTGAACCAGAAGGAGATCGCAGGGATCGCCGATCTCCGCAACGAGTCCTCGTCGCGGGTGGGCACCCGGTTGGTCATTGAGTTGAAGAGGGGCGCCGTCCCCGAGGTGATCCAGAACCAGCTCTACAAGCGGACTCAACTCCAGAGCAACTTCGGGGTGAACATGGTGGCGCTGGTGGACGGCGTTCCCCGCACCATGGGCATCGCGGAGGCCCTCGGCCACTATCTCGACCAGCAGATGGAGGTGGTGGAAAGGAGGACCCGCTTCCGGCTCGACAAAGCCTCGGCTCGCGCCCACATCCTGGAGGGCCTCTGCATTGCCGTCGACAACATCACCGAGGTGATCGAGGTGATTCGCTCCTCGGCCAACACCCCCGAGGCGCGATCTCGTCTGGCGCTCCGGTTCGAACTCTCCGAAATCCAGGCCAACGCCATCCTGGAGATGCCGCTGCGGCGCCTCACAGCCCTCGAGTCCGAGAAGCTGGCCGCAGAACTCGCCCAGCTTCGGGAGGTGATAGCCGACCTGGAGGACATCCTGGCCAATCCCCCCCGCCGATGGGCGATCATCCGCGACACGCTGAAAGGGGTCCGAAAGAACCATGCCGTGGCCCGCCGCAGCAGGCTGATAGGCGAACTGGGAGAGATGTCGATCGAGGACCTGATCGCGGACGAGGAGTTGATCATCACCGTTTCACGGAGCGGGTATGTGAAGTCCGTGGACGCCAAGTCCTATCGCACTCAGGGACGGGGCGGTCGGGGCGTGAAAGCCGCAGGGCTGGCCGAGGACGATGTCGTCTCGCACCTGGTGCACACCACTGCCCACTCCTACCTTCTGTTTTTCACCAACCTGGGAGTGGTTCACCGGTTGCGGGCCCACGAGATACCCCGCCAGTCACGAACCGGCAAGGGGGTCCTGGCCCATGCCGTGCTGCCCATCGAGCCGGAGGAGCGGATCGAAGCGATCATCGACACCCGCGACTACGAGACGGTGAAATACCTGGTGATGTTCACCCGTCAGGGGATGGTGAAGAAGACCGAGCTCAAGGCATATGAGTCCCAATACAAGACCCTTCGGGCCATCAACCTCTCGCCAGGGGACGAATTGGTGGCGGTACGTAGCACCAACGGGGACAACGACCTGCTGCTTTTCACCGAGAAGGGGCAGGGCCTCCGCTTTCACGAAAGCGGCATTCGCGCACTCGGAAGAGCCACCCGCGGAGTGATAGGGATCCGTTTGCTGGAGAATGACCGGGTGGTGGGGGCCTGCTCGGACATGGAGGGCGACGAGGTGCTGCTGGTCACTTCCAAGGGGTTCGCCAAGCGCACCAAGATGAGCCTGTTTCCGCTGCGCAACAGAAGAGGCCAGGGTGTCATCGCCATCAAGCTGTCCAGGGCAAGGGGGGTGCTGGTAGGCGCCCGGGCGGTGGGCCCAGAGACAGAGGTGATGCTTATCTCCTCGCGGGGAATCGCCATCCGCACCGAGGTTTCCTCGGTGAGCACTCAGGGTCGTTACGCCACGGGGGTGAAGGCGATGCAGGTGGGAGAGGACGAGACCCTGTCGGCGTTTGAGATCGTTCCCACCGAGAACGGGGACGGCTGACCGGACGGCGGCGGTACCAGCGGCGCGCCGGTAGTCTCTAGATGGTGTTGGACGCGCAGCCCACCCACTCGGTTCACCGGGTCCGCAGAATCATCCGTCGGGTGGATCCGTGGACGGTGCTGAAGGTTTCTTTCATCGTCTACCTGGTGGCGGCCTTCGGGTTCATGCTGGCCTCCGTGATGTTCTGGGAGGTGGTTGAGAGATCGGGCATTCCCCAGAAGATCACCGACTTCCTTATCCAGATCACCCTGCTGGATGAGGGCGAGGCGCCGTTCTCGAACACCGAGCAGTTCATCCGCCTCTCGGCGATTCTCGCAGTGGCCTGGGCGGTGCTTTCCAGCGGGCTCACCACCCTCGGGGCCATCATGTACAACCTGGTGGCCGACGTTGTAGGAGGAGTGGAGGTGGTTCTACTGGAGGAGAACGTGGTTCCGGTTCTGGTAGCCGCCCCTCCCTCCGAAACGGTCCGGGTCGAGCCGTTTTCTTCTACCGAGCAACCCGGTCCCGCCGGCCCTGATCAGCCCACCATGGTGGTGGAGTCGGAGTAGCTCCAAAGCCCGCGGAGCGAGGATAGTTTCCCCTAATCGGGCGGAGGAGGCTCAAAGGAGGCCGCTGGTGTCCTCCACGTCTTCCTCCCTCATGAGCATGGCCGGCAGGATGGCCAGAAGGGAGAGGAATCCCGTGATCATGAACAGATTCTGAAACACGGTGACGCCCGCTCCTATCAAAACGGCCTCGGTCTCCTCGAAGGTCGGTCCAAGGGCCACGTCGCCGGTGAGACTGTAAAAGCGTTCTATGCCCCAGGCGGACAGGGCTGCCAGCCCCAGCGCCATCCCCACCATTCGCGACGCCGTGACCAACGAGGCGGCCGCGCCCCAATAGTGGCTCGGGGCCGCGCTCAGGGCGCTGACCCCGATGGGCGGGATGACCAACCCGAATCCCAAACCCGCCATGACCAGGGGCATTGTCAGCCGGAGTTCTTCCACCTGGGCCTCCCAGCCACTCATGATCAACAAGCCCGCTCCCATGAACGCCAGGCCGACGATGCACACCGATCTCACTCCGGCCCACCGCAGGATGTAACCTCCCACCACCGCCCCCACGGGAATGGCTGCCGTCAGACGCAGTAATTGGAGGACGCTGTCCAAGGCTCCTTTCTCCATAACGGTGGCCGCCATAAGCGGCACTGCTACCAAGGCGATGATCAGGGCCACACCAACCAGGAACTGGGTGGTGTTGGAGGAGAGGAACGCCCTGGACCTGTACAGGAAGGGCGCCAGAAGAGGCTGGACGGACCGTTTCTCCACCAATACCAATGCGATCACCAGGAGCGCTCCCACGGCTACCAGGAGATACGGGACTACGGACTCTCCCGAGAAGATGGCGCGCTGGGACAGCCCGGCGGTTAGAAATATCAGGGACGCCCCGAGCACAAGCGCCCCGAAGTAGTCCATCTTGGCGGCGGGATTGGGACGATTCGGCAAGATGGCCATGATCCCGATGAGAATGAAGCTCTGGGGTATGTCCAGCCAGAATATCCACCGCCAGCCGAGCAACTCGATGATGGCTCCTCCGTAGAGCGGGCCCAAGACCGACCCGGCTTCGGCCGCCGCGGCCACCAGTCCTATGGCAACCCCTCTTCTCTGCGGCGACACCGCAGCCACCGCCATCGCCAGACCGATGGGTACGGTGGCGCCTCCCCCTATGGCCTGGACGACCCTGGCTGAGACGATCCATTCGAAGTTCGGCGCCAGCGCCACGAACAACGAGCCTATGGCGAACAGCACCAGGGCCGCCTGAAACATCTTTATCCGGCCGTGGACATCGGACAGGCGCCCGCCCAGCGGCATGGCCACCGTGTAGGCGACCAGGTACGCGGTTACGATCCACGACGCCCTGTCCAGGTCGGTGAGAGGGATCTCCAAGTCCACCATGACGCCTGGCAAGGCGGCCACCACAACAGTCTGATCCAGGGCGGTCGAAAACACCCCCAGGCAGATGATCGCCAGTACACCCGACTCGGAGGATGCGATGGATGTGAAGCGCTGCCTAACGCCCCTCACTGCCCGGACCCGAGGTCCGGGAGTTGGATGTCGACGGAAACGTCGATGCCTTCGATGATCAGGAGACGGACGGTTTCGGGTGCGTCGTCGTCGTAGATCTGGCCGGCGATCCGTATTTGTTTCAAGGCGTGGTCGGTTTCGCTGATCCACAGATTCAGGCTCACCGCATGACCCGGGTCGACGGATGAGATGAGGTCGGACAACTGCTCGGACGCCAGGTTTCCGTCGACGCGTATGGTCTGGGAGCCGTCCAGAGACTCCTTGCCTGCGACAACCGCTCCGTCCTTGACGGTGTTGAGCAGATCGCGCAAAGTGAAGCCCAACCCGGCGAAGTTGAAGGGCACCTGGTCCAGGGGCAGGGGATTCCACGGCGCGTCTGCGGAGAGTTTGAGGTACGCCTCCTCTCCGACCGCCATCATCTCTATCTCCACAAACCCGAAACCTGGCGCCTCTACATCGACCACCATCCTGAAGCTATCGGGTGCCTCCACCTCGGTTTCCATCCTCTTGAAGGTGGTCCCGAAGAACTTGGCGCCGGACTCCAGTTCGTCGACCATGCTGAACTTTGCTGTCGACATACCGGCCATCACCTCTCCCGCCCCGGTCAGCAGGGCATCCACGTCAACCTCCGGCGCGGGTTCGGGCTCAGGCTCCGTTCCGCAGGCGGCCACCAACAACAGTAGAGCCAGCATGGAAACGGTGATTGACCACCCCAGAGAAAGTGTCTTGGACAGGTTCATCTCCTTGATTCGACCATCCAGCCGCCGTGCGGCGATCTCACGCAGGCCGGGCCTAAGGCGTGCCTGCAACGTCACACGCGTCGGCCGCGGGGCCAGAGGCCTGTACCTGCGCACATCTCCAGTGTAACCTGCCCGGTGCTCGCGGCCAGGGGCATCCCACACCGAATATCGCTCACCAACCTAGGGCCTTACGGAATCCCAAAGCGGACCGGCCGCACCGGAAGGTGGCCCGCCGGGAGGGTGGAGCGTCGCAATGCAAACTCCTGGGAACGGCGACATGAAGTGCAGACGAGCAGCCGGTGCGGGTGGGCCCACCTGGATTTGAACCAGGGACCTCATCCTTATCAGGGATGCGCTCTAACCAACCTGAGCTATGAGCCCGGAAAAGCTACATCCTAACCCTGTTGATTTCGGGCAGGGAACGGTTTTGGCCGGCTCTCTTCCAGGTTGTCCGGGAACCCTGGTTCCTCCTCAGGCGGCAGTTGCAGGGCCGAGAGGGGCCGCCCGCAACTATCGTTCGCACTGACCGGTCCGGGATGGTAGGAATGCAGGCGTAGAGTTGAGATGATGAGGCAGGCAGGGGCGGTTGTGGTCGGCGCCGGGATCGCGGGCGTGGCGACCTGTTACGACTTGGCGGTGGTCCGGGGTGTGGAGAAAGTGATTGTCGTTGACCCCCGTCCGCCCCTTTCTCTCACATCCGACAAGTCGTCGGAGTGTTATCGGAACTTCTTCCCCAACAAGCCGATGGTCGATTTGACCAACCGCTCCATCGACATCCTGGAGACCATGAAGGACAGCTCGGACGACTTCTTCAACATGTCACGGAGGGGATACCTCTTCGTGACCGGTGATCCCGGGCAACTGGCGTCTCTTACCAGCGCAGCAAAAGCGAGTTCGGGGTATGGGGCGGGCCCGGTTCGAATCGCAGGGACGGCGGTTGACGTCGAGGAGGAGACGGGTTTTGATGTCTACGAGACTTCCGAGGCCCTCCTGGCCCGGTTCCCGTACCTGAGCGACAAAGCCTTGGGCGCGCTGCACGTTCGCCGGGGTGGCTGGTTCAGCGCCCAGCAATTGGGCGTATGGATGCTGGAGCAGGCCAGGGCCCATGGAGCAGAGGTTGTGGTCGATGAGGTTGTGGACATCAAGACCCTGAGGGGGACCGTGGCAGGCGTGTTGTTGAGATCGGGCTCCCAGATCTCGGTCCCGGCTGTCGTCAACGCCGCCGGGCCCATGTCCAAGCAACTGGCTCGCCTGGTGGGGGTTGAGCTGCCGTTACACGCATCTCTTCACCACAAGGCCTCGTTCAGAGACCACCTCGGGGCGTTTCCCCGTGAGGCTCCGATGCTCCTGTGGACGGACCCGGTGAATATCGACTGGAGTGAATCAGAGAAGTCCGACTTGGCCGCGGAAGGGTTCCATGAGCTGCTGGGGGAGATAACCACCCCGGTGTTTGGTCGGCCCGAAGGGGGCATGGATTCGCCCTTCTTCGAGGCTCTCTGGAACTACCGGCCACAGGTTCGAGACGAGCCGACCTGGCCGGCCCCCCGGCCGGACTTCATGTTTCCCGAGGCGGTGTTGCGAGGAATGGCGGCCATGCTTCCCTCTCTGGCCCGCTATCGCGACCAACTGCCCTACTCGGTCGTGGACGGCGCATACGTCATGAAAACCCCGGAGAACCTCCCCCTGATCGGACCGGCGGGTCCGGAGGGGTTCTATCTGGTGACGGGGATGTCGGGGTACGGGGTCATGATCTGCACCGCGGCCGCCGAACTGGTCGGCTGCCATTTGCTGGGAAGTGACCTTCCGGGTTATGCGGACAAGTTCCTTCTCAGCCGCTATGAAGATCCGGATTACATGGCGACCCTGGACCTGGTGGACACGGGGGAACTGGCCAAGCAGGGAGCGAAAAGCCGATGAAACAGGAACTCGTGTAAGGGCTGGAAAGGCGCATGACCAACTCCAGTCTCAAGATTGACCGCGCCCAATATGTCATCACGGTGGATGATCGGAGACGAGTCATCCGAGACGGCTCGGTGGTGGTCCGGAATGGCCATATAAGCCACGTCGGCAAGGCCGAGGAACTCCGCCACATCGCCGCGGACCGGGTCATCGACGCCACCGACAAGGTGGTGACGCCCGGCTTCGTGAACGGTCACTTGCACATCAGCTACGCACACTCTGTCCGGGGCGTCTTTCCCGACGACGTTCCCGACCGGTTGAGGCATGTCTTTGCCATGCAATCGGTGATGACCGAGGAGGAGGAGTACCTCACCACGCTGCTCGGCTTGGCGGAGACGCTTGGGACCGGAACCACCGCCCTCGTGGATCCAGGCACGACCAAATTCCCCGAGGCGTGCTTGGAGGCCTACAACCAGGCGGGATGCCGGGTGATAATCGGGGAACAGGTCCAGGACCGGGAGAACCGACTGCACCTTCCCGTCTATGACACCGCCGAGGCGCTTGATCGTACGGAGGCGTCCATCAACGCACTGGACGGACGCCTTGCGGGACGGGTTCGGGCTTGGGCGATGCCGTTCTCGCTGGAGTTCTGCAGCCCGGAGTTGCTGATAGGCGCCAAGAGGATTGCCGACCACTACGGGACCGCCCTGACCCTCCATCACACCGGCGGCGCCGGGGCCCCGACCGAGCGCTTGGCGGAACTTGGGATCCTTGGCCCCAATGTCCTGCTTTCCCATTGCATGGACCTGACGGAGCGGGAGATCCAGTTGATCGCCGGGTCCGGCGCGGCGGTAGTGGTCTGTCCCAGCACGGTGATGAAAGCCGGAGGCAACACCGGGAGGGGAGGACGACTCCCCGAGTTGTTGGAGGCCGGCGTCCCGGTGTCGCTGGGAACCGACTCCGTTAACAGCTCCAACTTCTCCGACATGGTGCGGTGTGTGAACATTGCGGCAACCGTCTACAAGGACGTTCGGGGAGACAGCAGCCTGATACCGGCGGAAACCGCACTCGAGTTGGCGACCCGGACCGGCGCCGCCGCGCTGGGATTCGCCGATTCGCTGGGCGCCATAGAGGTGGGAAGGAAGGGAGACCTGGTGCTGTTCGACACCCGTCGTCCGGAGTGGCGAGCCCTGGCGAACCCAGTCCGGAACCTTGTCTATTCCGCGACGGGCGACTCGGTGGAGACGGTGATCGTTGATGGCCGGGTGGTGGTCGAGGAGGGTCGGCCGCGCTTTGCGGGTGATTTGTGGGAGTTGATTCAAAAGGTCGAGAAGATCGGCGAGCGGGTCCGGGCCGTCACCGGTGTCGGGTTCCCCTCCCGGTGGCCGGTCATCTAGGGGACGCCCGGCGTCGCCGAACGGTCGGACTCGAATACTCAAAGCCCTTGTGCCTGGACTGGCAAAGCGCGTTATCCTCCGCCCCGTAAGGGGACGTAGCTCAGCCTGGAAGAGCGCCTGCTTTGCAAGCAGGAGGTCGTGGGTTCAAGTCCCATCGTCTCCACCATCCTAGGGTTTGTCTGTTTTCCTTTCACGAGGGTTCTAGCTGTTTCCTGTGGTTTCATGCAGTTACTGTGTCCCCAGCTAGACAGCCACTTTCCCACGTAGAGCGTGGAGGGAATGGCGATTCCGTGAGGGTTCTTGACCTTCCCTTTGGTTGCTGGTAGGTTCAATGTTTAGTGGGATACGATGTGGGACAAATAAGTTGAATTCCCTAAAACCAAGGTGCCACGAGAGGCAGGTGATGGCGAAACTAAACGCCCAACGAGTCCGGTCGCTGAAAGAACCCGGCAAATACGGCGATCAACACGGTCTGATGTTGCGGGTCACACCAACCGGATCGAAACAATGGATCTGGCGAGGGACCATACGCGGTAGACGCCGCGATCTCGGTCTCGGCGGATATCCATACGTTACCCTCCGGGAAGCCCGAACCAAAGCGTTCGAATATCGAAGGATCGCCCGCCAAGGCGGCGATCCCACCATGGCCCGGTCCAAGGTGCCGACATTCCGGGAAGCCACCGAGAAGGTCATTCAGTTGCATGCTCCCAAGTGGAAGCCTGGTGGCCTGTCTGAGAAGCACTGGCGCTCCACTCTGGAGGCGTATGCCTTTCCCCTTCTGGGGGATGTGGCTGTCAACCAGATCACGGGTGGGGATGTGATGGCCTGTCTCGGTCCGATCTGGAACCACAAAGAGGAAACCGCACGGCGGGTTCTGCAGCGAATCTCGGCTGTCATGCGCTGGGCCGTGGCCCAGGGATTCAGAGAGGACAATCCGGCGGACCGGAGAATCAAAGCAGCCCTGGGCAGCAACACCGCCAAGACCCAACATTTCAAAGCCCTTCACCACAGCCAGGTCGCCCAGGCATTAGCCACCATTCGGGCCACCAACGCGTGGAAATCCACAATCCTATGTTTCGAGTATCTGACGCTGTGTGCCGTCCGAAGCGGCGAAGCCAGACAAGCAACCTGGGAAGAGATCGACCTTCCCACGGCAACCTGGATCATTCCCGCAACTCGTACCAAGACCAGCAAACCCCACCGCGTGCCCCTCAGCACACCAGCCCTCGCCGTCCTCGAAAAGGCCAGGGAGCAAACCGGCGGCGTCGGGCTGATCTTCCCCTCACCGACAGGAAAACCAATCTCCAACGCCACCATGAGCAAACTCTGCAAACAGAACAACATCGGATGCGTCCCCCACGGAATGAGATCATCGTTTCGGGACTGGTGCGGAGAAACCGGCATCACCCGCGAACTCGCCGAAGCAGCACTAGCACACACGGTCAAAGGCGTCGAAGGAGCCTACGCCCGAAGCGACCTCCTAGACAGACGCCGAAAGCTCATGGAACAGTGGGGTCGCTACCTAAAACCCTGACAGGTTCCGCGTTGTCCAGTTCCGCCCCACCGTGGCCCGTGATCGTCAACACCTGCGTGACAACCTGGCATCTTGCCCATGGAGCTAAACACCGATACTGTTTCGGTAGCGGCCACGCGGCTGGAGAAAGGCTGTTTGTCCGCTCAGCGGCCGAACCGACACTCGGCTACAACCAAAGATCGTCGACTCGGAGGCGAAGCCGTGCCTAGATGTACTTCCCAGGGACGTTGTTGACAGTTTGGTGTTTGGATAAGGGAGGGCCTCCCTGGTTTGATTCGTGGGGTAAGCAAATCCTTCGAATCAAAGGAGGCCCTCGTGGGGAACTGTAGGAAGTTGACGCCGTTCGGGCGTAGGTTGTTGGTGGATCGGATCCTGGTGCATGGTTGGCCGGTGGCTCACGCCGCCGAA
>JAPPLW010000015.1 GCA_028819345.1 bacterium
GAATGGGGCCGGCGAGCTGATTGGTCTGATCCCTCGAAGCGGTCCAGTCGGCGCCCGGCGCGGACCGTCTCGGTGATTGGTTCATGTCAGTGTGAAGTGCAGGTGGGACAAAGTCAACGCTTCCGAGTTGATTGTTTTCACGCTCTGCTAAAAGGTGGGCAACCCATGTCGCTCTACACCCCCCTCCGACGTGGGCTCAGCCGCCCTTCCCCAGCAGGGCGCCTGGGTTCACCGCGGCCAGGGCGGCGCCGACGATGCCGGCATGGTTGCCGAAATGAGCCGGGACCACATTCACCGGCACATCCAGGTGGCGACCGAAGCGGGACCACTTGTTCACCCCTCCTCCTCCGAGAACTATCAGGTCCGGAGCGAAGAGCGCGTTGACGTGCCGCAGGTAGCGGTTCAGCCGTCTGGCCCACTTCTTCCAACTCAACTCCCCCTGCTTGAAGACGCGGTAGGCGACCCGGTCCTCGATGGGGTGATGACCACCCAGTTCCAGCATGCCCAGTTCGAAATTGGGAACCAGCCGGCCGTCCCGGAACATCCCGCTCCCTATCCCGGTGCCGAGGGTGATCATCAGGATCGTGCCGCTCCGATCCTTGGCCGACCCGAAGGTGATCTCGGCCACCCCGGCCGCATCCGCATCGTTCAACACGGTGACCGGGCTCCCCACGGCCTCGGAGACAATGGCGACCACGTCGGCGCCCAGCCAGGCTTTGTCCAGGTGGGTGGCGGCGCTCACCACCCCCGATCTGATCACCCCGGGGAACCCGCACCCCACCGGCAGCGCCTCATGTCCGCTCTCTCGCCGGAAGTGCTCGGCTATCTCCGCCACCACCGCGCCCACAGCGTCGGTGGACCCCGAGCGGGGAGTGGGGATGCGAAGGCGATCGGACAGGAGAGCTCCGGTGGCGGTGTCCACCAGATTGCCCTTGACTCCCGATCCTCCGATGTCTATTCCCAGAGCGGTCACGCCTGCTCCTCCTGGCGTCCGTCTCGCCCCAACACGTGATCGATCTCGATCAGGCGTCGCCGGACCTCAGCTTCGAAACCGCTGTGGGTGGGACGGAAGAACACTTGTGGATTCACCTCCGGCGGGAAGTATTCCTGTGGAACGACGCTGTATGGATGGTCATGGGGGTAAACGTAGCCTTCCCCGTGTCCGATCATTGCTGCCCCACGATAGCCACCGCTGCGAAGGTGGAGGGGGACGGATGGACTGGGCCCCTCCCGGACCGCCGACCGCGCTCGGGCCATGGCGGAAGTGATCGAGTTCGACTTGGGCGCCTGAGCCAGGAAAAGGGTGGCGTGGGCCAGGTGATAGGCGGCCTCGGGCATCCCCACGTAGGAGAGGGCCTGGGCAGCCGCAGTCGCCACCGGAAGCGCCCATCGGTCGGCCAAACCGACATCCTCCGATGCGAGGATCACCAGCCGCCGGGCGATGAACTCGGGATCCTCGCCGCCCTCGAGCATCAGAAACAGCCAGTACAGGGCGGCATCGGGATCAGAACCGCGCACGCTCTTGATGAAAGCGGAGATCACGTCGTAATGACGGTCTCCCGCCTTGTCGTATCTAACTATCCGACGACCCAGCGCTTCGGAGACGTCGTCCACCTCGATGACACCGGATCCCCGCCCCTTGGCCAAGTGCGCCGAGACCTCCAGGGCGTTCAGCAGTCCCCGGGCGTCTCCGCCGGACCTCGTCACCAGCGCCTCCCGGGCGTCCCCGGCTATCTCGAGGTCGTCCTCCCCCAATCCCCGCCCCGCCTCCGACAGAGCCCTCCCCACCAGCACCTCCAGCGCTTCGTCGGGGATCTCGTGGGTCCGGAACAACACCATCCGGCTCATCAGCGGACTGTTGATCTCGAAGAAGGGATTCTCGGTGGTCGCCCCGATCAGGATCAGGGTCCCGCTCTCCACCCCCGGCAACAGGGCGTCCTGCTGGCTCTTTGAGAAGCGGTGGATCTCATCGAGGAACAACACCGTGCGCCGGCCGTCGCCCTCCAGGCGGCCACGGGCGGAGGCCAGGATCTCCCTCACCTGCTTTACGCCGGCGGAGGTGGCGCTGAGCGTCTCGAAGGCCGCCGAACAATGCAGGGCCACCAACCGGGCCAGGGTGGTCTTGCCGCTCCCCGGAGGGCCCCACAACACCATCGAGACGGGCCTGCCCGACTCGACGAGGACCCGGAAGGCGGACCCGGGACCGAGGAGATTGGGCAATCCCACCACTTCGTCCAGGCTCCTCGGGCGCATGCGCTCGGCCAGGGGCGCCACCACCGCCAGGACCTCCGACCGCCGGGCGGCGAACAGGTCGTCGGCGCCGTAGCTGGCCATCGTTCCTAAGCCGGCGGTGAGGCCTTGATCCGGCGGGGATCAACCGCGATGCCCAGTTCCTTCAACTGCCGGTTGCTGACCGAAGCGGGAGTCCGACTCAGCGGTTCGGCGCCGGTCTGGGTCTTGGGAAAGGGAATGATCTCCCGGATGCTCGCCACGCCTCGCAACACCGCCACCAGCCGGTCGAATCCCACCGCGAAGCCGGCATGGGGCGGCGTGCCGAAACGGAGGGCCCGGATGAACCATCCGAAGCGCTCCTCCGCCTCGTCGTGGGAGATCCCCAGGATCTCGAAGACCCTCCGCTGGACGTCGGAGTCGTGAATCCGGACACTCCCCGAACCCAGCTCCACGCCGTTGAGGACCAGGTCGTAGGCTTTCGCCGCGGCTTCCAGGGGACGGTCCCTCATCGTCTCCACGTCCGCCGGGGAGGTGAACGGGTGATGGAGGAAGGTTATCTCCCCGTCCCGCTCCTCGAACATGGGGAAGTCCACCACCCACAGGAACTCCAGACTTCCGGGATCGTCGGGCCGTCCCAACTCCGACCGGAGCCGGCCCAAGACCTCCGAGACTGTACGCTCGGCGTCGGCCACCAGCAACAGGGCGTCGCCCGGACTCCCGCCGAGACCCTGGACGACCCCGTCGAGCTCGGCGTCGGACAGGAACTTCGCAACCGGCGAGCGGGGACGACCCCCGTCCTCCACCACCATCCACACCAGCCCTCCCGCCCCGAACTGCCGGGCCTTCTCTATCAGGGCGTCGGCCCGGGCACGGCTCATCGAGATCGGGCCGGCGTTTATTCCCCGGACAACCCCTCCCGCCGCCAGGACACCGGCGAACGCCCGGAATCCGGTGTCGGCGAACAGCTCCGACAACTCGACTATCTCCATGCCGAAGCGGAGGTCGGGTTTGTCGGTGCCGTAGCGGCTCATCGCCTCCCAGTAGGTGAGCCGCCGGAAGGGTAGATCGAGCGTCTGATCCGGTCGAAGAGCCGCCGCCACTGCCAGGATCACCTTCTCCACGGTGGCCAGCACGTCCTCCTGTCCCCAGAAGGACCCCTCAATGTCGATCTGGGTGAACTCGAGTTGCCGGTCGGACCGGAAGTCCTCGTCCCGGTAGCACCGGCACATCTGGTAGTAGCGGCTCACCCCCGCCACCATCAGGAGTTGCTTGTAGATCTGAGGAGACTGGGGAAGGGCGTAGAAGCTCCCCGGGTTGTGGCGGCTCGGGACCAGCAGGTCCCGGGCTCCCTCCGGGGTGGACCGGATCAGGGTGGGCGTCTCCACCTCCCAGAACCCCAGGTTCTCCAGCGTCCGCCGAACCGTCCGCAGCGCCTCCGAACGGGCCCGGAGATTGCGGGCCATGCGGGGGCGGCGCAGATCCAGGTACCGGTATTCCAACCGGAGCAGTTCCTCGGCGGTGATGCGGTCCTCGATGAGGAAGGGGAGTTCCTCCGAACGGCTCAGTATCTTCAACCCCGAAGCCTCCACCTCCACCATCCCGCTGGCCATGTCGGGATTCTCCGAGCCCTCCGGGCGACGCACGGTCTTTCCCCGCACCTGCACGCAGAACTCCCGCCGCAACTCGGCCGACTCCCGGATGCCCGCAGGATCCAGCACCACCTGCACCATCCCGGTGTGGTCCCGCAGGTCCACGAACACCACCCCCCCGTGGTGACGTCTCCGGTCCACCCACCCCGCCAGGGTGACCGTCTCCCCCACGGTCTCCAACCCTATCTGGGAGGCGGTATGGCTCCTCACGCTCTCGTCTCCGGGTCGAACGCCTTCATTCCCCACTTCTCCAGGTCTTCTGGGCCCAGGGTCTCGCGATCCCGTCCCTCGCGCATCTCCAACCGCTCACCGCTCACGACTCCGACATACCTGGCCCGGGAACGGGTGGCGGCCCGGAACTGCGCCTTGACGCTCCGGGCGTCCAACTCGAACCCCACCCGGAGTCCCGCCCTGCGAAGCGGCGCAGCCCACTCCATCAGGTCGAGCGCCGTGATCCCTCCTTCGCCAACCAGGAAGACATCCAGGCCGGCGTCCTCTCCCGGCGCCGCCAGGAGCATCCGGTCGATTCCCCCCGCAAACCCCACCCCGGGGACCGGACGGCCGCCCAACGTCTCGGCCAGGCCGTCGTACCGGCCTCCCCCCAGCACGGTGGACTGCGAAGTCTCCAGGGTGGTGGCGACATACTCGAACGTCGTCCTGGAGTAGTAATCGAGCCCCCTCACCAGCCGGGACGACCTCCGGTATGCGATCCCAAGGTCGTCGAGGCCCTGTCTGACCTCCCCGAAGTGGTCCCTGCACGGCCCGCACCAGTATTCGGCGATGTCCGGGAGGGCCTCGGGATCGGGTCGGCACAGCTTACAGTCCAGAA
>JAPPLW010000023.1 GCA_028819345.1 bacterium
GCTCTGGGTCCGAAATCCTTAGCGTGCAAAATTACAAGAATCGGGCTGGTACCTTTCTTTCCCTCTACGTCCGCGATATTCGGGTTGGCACCACGACCCAACAGGAACCGGACGGCTTCGAGTTGAGGGCCTGCAGCGGCGCCATGCAGCGCGGTGATTCCTTTTATAAGGTGGTTCCCGCCGCCGTTTTGTGCATCTATGTCTATACCGTTTAGCATCAGCCTCTTGAGCTTGGGCATGTTGCCCAGGGCAGCGGCCTCCACGAAGTAGTACACCATATAGTCCAAGAACGCGGTCAGGACGGCGAGGCCCTTGGCGTCGGCTTTGCTTTTCCCGTACTGGAGGGGAGTCCGACCGTCGTTGTCCTTCGTATGGACGTCCGCCCCAGCCTCAAGCAGAGCCGTGACCGTATTGCCGTTGGATACCACGGCCAAATGCAGCGGAGTTCTGCCCTTGGCGTCTTTTGCAAGAGTGGCCAGAACTCCTGAATCGGCATTCAGCAGGGCCTTGGCAATTGCGGCATAACCTTTCTCGGCAGCCATATGCAACGGGGTTACGCGACCTGCGTTCTTGATACCCGGGTTTGCCCCTTTGCTCATCAGAAACTGAACCATGGCAAGATGGTTCCCATTGGCCGCAATATGCAGTGCGGTGGTCCCATGCACGAACGCACTTCCTTGCTCGGGAGCTTGTGCATTTACGTCCATGCCATCTGCCACCAGTTCCTTGAGCTTGCCCAGGTCGCCCACGAGAGCGGAGCTCAGGAACTCTTCAATCTTTTCCGGTGACTGTCCGGTTGCTCCTGGGGCGCTTCCCAGAAGCACGAGCCCGACCGTCATGCAGCCTGTGAGTTTGAGCATGGCGGAGCGTTTTATTGAGGAATTGCGCCAGAACAGGTTCTCACTCTGGATCGTCCTGCCAGTCTTCCATCCGGCTTTTCCACCGGCAAGGAAGGGTCGCCGCTGCAGCCCGCGTTTGAGTCCATCCGTCAACGCCGCGCACAGGGTCAAGGCAGCGAACAGCACGAAGACCGAGAGCAGGCCTTCGGTCATGGGGTCGCCGTCTTGCGCCGCATGATGCAGCGAGGCCATTTCTTGTGCAGATACTTGCAACCCCGGCACAAGTACCCACAAACCGGCAGTGATACAATGGATCAGCTTGGCCATGCTCATCACCTCCACTGTTATCGGGGACAATTGGTTTTCCCTGTATTCATCTATTACATTCCTTTTATTCTCCACAGCTTCATGGTCCGGATAACGCAGATAGTGTTCATATTGAGAAACAAGGCGTTGTGCTGATTTGCGAAGATTTCCGTGACGCTTCCGGAGACTTGGGGAACTATTCTTGCAATAGGTGGCCAATGCAGAGTGAGTCCGACGTGCCAGCCCTGATCAGAGAAGGGCAGCGGCTTCTGAGGCAGGGGGATGAAGAAGGGGCGGGAAACAAATTTCTCGAGGCCGGGCAAAGGTTGTATGACCGGCATGGAGGAAAGCTGCTCGCGCAGTGCGTGTGGAAATGGGGTGACGCCGGAAAGGACATGGTTCAGGAGATATTTCAGTTGCTGTGGCAGAAGATGCCCGAACTTGAACACCCGGAGACGGTTGAAGGATGGCTGTACGGCGTCCGTGACAACAAGATGCTGCAAAACGGTCGCAACACGGGGCGCAGGAAACTGATCCTGGCAGAAAGGCAGCGGGCGATTGCAGAGAGCGCGCACTGTTCTCCGGCCATGTCTCCGGAAGAGACCGTAATTGCCAGGGACGAAGAACAGGCGCACCGGGACATTCTGAACAACCTTCCCCAAGTCCTTGAACAACTTGACCCGGACGACGTGACGCTACTTCGAATGCGCTTCCATCTGGGCCTCGGTTTCGCCGATATCGGAACTGCTCTCGGCGTCAGCGAGGCCACGGCTCGGAGGCGGCTCGGACGTACCCTCAAGAACCTTGACGAAAGGCTGCGGAAGCAGCGGAGGACGGCATGAAGAACCGTGGCGTGGCCCAGGGCCTGGATGAACTTTGGGTCGAGGAGCCGCTGACCATTGATTGCCAGGAAGCCGCTTCGGCTTCCGTGACGACAGACCAGGGCGGGAACGACGAAGAACCGGAGGAATGTGGGGACGACGAGGAAACGCGGGAAGCACGCGATGTAATCCGGGGCCTGGAGGCGCTTTGGGGCAAGGCTCCGTTGCCTGCCGACTTTCGGGAAGTCATTGCGACCCCGCTCTCATCAGAACCTGCGAAGTAAGGGCGCCAACGGGCCCTGCAATGCCGCCAATTGCAGGCTGTAGGCAGCGTTGGAGATAGCGAAGGTCACGCACTATGGTGAAAGAGCGTGGTGAGACGACTGACCATGGTGTTACTGGCACAGGAGGGACTGCAGTGGCTGCAACAAGCGCTGGCGAGTTGCGCACCATCTACCGCGAGCCGAACGAGCGCGCCGCCCTGAAGGTGCTGGACCGCCTCGACACGCACTGCCGCAATTTCATTGCCCTGTCACCGTTCCTGGTTCTCAGTTCGTCCTCTGCACAGGGCCGCCCGGATGCCTCGCCCAGGGGTGACCCGCCGGGCTTTGTGGCCGTACTGGATGACCGTACGTTGCTGATCCCCGATCGTCCGGGCAACAACCAGATCGACTCCCTGAAGAACCTTGCCGAGCATCCGCACGTTGGCCTGCTTTTCTTCGTGCCGGGGATGAACGAGACGCTGCGGGTCAAGGGGAGGGCGGAGATCGTGACGGGTAGTGAGTTGCTGGCAGGTCTTTCGGTTGGCGGCAAGCCGCCCTTGTCTGCCCTCAAGGTCACGGTGGAAGAGGCGTTTCTGCACTGCGGCCGGTCTCTGATCCGTTCGCGGCTTTGGGATCCGGAGGCACGGATCGACCGTTCCAGCTTTCCGAGCTATGGTCAGGTGTTGGCCGACCAGATAGCGGGAGCGGACGCCGGGCAGATTGATGCATCGGAAGACGAGGCCAACCGTACGCGGCTCTACTGACTTGTCCAGGCCGCTGGAGGTGCTGGGAAAAACGCGTCGCCCGGATGCCGCCTTGTCCCTGCGGGGTGACGAACCGAGGAGACCCCCGGCCCAGAGGAAATGAATGCTATTATTGACAGGCAGGATAGTGGGGCGATTCGCAACTTGGCAAGTAACGGTCGCAGCCTTTATTTGCGTCGTCGGTTGTGTGGCGGGACTCGCCTGGCGGCGGGCGCGGCTGGCGGGCCTGGACTTGCTCGACAGTCGAGGCTGGTACACACCTGGAGAGGTAGCGGCCTTGTTCGACGCTCTGGACCGGCTCGACGCCGGCGCAAGGGTCGTCTATGCGGCCACTGCGCTTACCATCGACATGGTCTTTCCGGTCTCGTACGGCCTGCTGCTTGCCGCCTTGCTGTTCCGGCTCTTTCGAGGCGGGGTGCCGCTGTACCTGCTGCCACTGCTCCTCGCCTTTGCGGACGTGCTGGAAAATACCGTCATCGCGGTGCTGGCCCTGAGCCATGGCGATGAGCCTTCTTCGCTGGCCTGGCTGGCTGCCGCATTCACCTTGACAAAGACAGGGCTGATTGTGGCCACGCTGGCGGCGACAATCGCTGGCGGGATGCTCTGGCTGTGGGCAAGAATCCGTCAGTCACGCTGACTGCGGGATGAGGGGGCAAGCTGATGGCGGCGACCTGACGGGTATCGAGAGCGTAGCCATCAGTTGCTACCATGGTGTGCATGAGATCGATCGGAATCAAGATATTGAACAGTCGGTTGAGCGAATACGTCCGACTTGCGGCGTCCGGTGAGACAATCCTGATGACGGACCGTGACCGGGTGGTGGCGGAGCTTGGCCCGCTGAGGGAGACCCGGAGCCCAAGTCTCGCCGACGCCTTCCTGGCCGACGCGGTGAGGCGTGGTGTGCTGACAGCTCCGACACTGTCTGCCTCGGGAGCGCCGCCCGTCCCGGCCGCGGTCGCCCGGCTGGGCGAGATTCTCGCCGAACTGGGCGCAAGCAGGCGCGACCGGTGTTCTACCTTGACACGTCCGTCGCTCTCGCGCATCTTCTGGCCGAGGACCATCGCCTTCCGGTTTCGCTCTGGGATGAGGCGTTGGTTTCCAGCCGTCTGCTGGAGTACGAGATATGGACGCCGCTGCATGCGCGCGGGCTGGCCGATTCTCACGGCGAGGCGGCCCGCTGGCTCATAGGGCGGGTTGCGATGCTGGAGCTCGTTCCGTCGGTTCTTGCGCGGGCACTGGACGCATTTCCTGGTCCCGCCCCCTTGCAGACGTTCGATGCGTTGCACCTGGCGTCGTGCACGTACCTGGTCGACCACGGTCAGGCGGTCGCACTCGCCAGCTATGACCAGCGGATGGCCGCTGTTGCCAGCGCGCTGGATATTCCGCTCTTCGAGTCGGCAAGCTGGAGGGAATGATGCAACTTTCGGGTCGCAGTTACGTGTGCGGTGTACGGCCTGGCCCAGCGGATATCGCGAGCACACGCAACTGTACCAGTGGAGCACGGGCATGTCCTTGACTTCATAATCCGCTTGCTCTATCCTGCCGCCATGAGTTGGCGGGTCCAGATTGCTGAGGAGTTCGAGCCCGAGTTCTTCGCTCTGCATTTGGAGGTCCAGGATGCGATCCTGGCCATGGCGCGCCTTCTGCGGCAGTTCGGCCCGCAACTGGGCCGGCCGCAGGTGGACACGCTGAACGG
>JAPPLW010000072.1 GCA_028819345.1 bacterium
AGCGACTCCGCCAGGAGATGGGCATGTTCTACGACGTGACCCACCGCACCGACGTACCCCGCCGAACGGACATGGGCAAACTGCCCAACTACCGGACGCACAAGCATCGCCTGTACGGGCGGCAGGAGGGCAACTGTTACGGGTGCAAGGCGCACTTTCCCTACAAGAACCTGACCGTGGACCATGTTGTGGCGGTGTCGCGGGGCGGCTCTGACCACCTAGATAACCTGCAACTGCTATGCGGCTGGTGCAACAGCAAGAAAGGCACCAAGTCACAGGCCGAATTCTTGGCCGAACTAGCACGCACCGGCTAGTATCGTTCACATAGCACTGAGGAGAAACAATGGCTCGTAAACATCCCCGGCGGCCCACGGACATCAACGAGCGGGCCAAGATGATCGTTGACCTCGCTACAGGTCAGATCACAGAAGACGACATCGACCAGATGCCGCCTATGGGCCGGGAGATAAGCGGACAGGCCCGCAACGCGGCGTTGTCTGCGGAGCAGCGGTCGGAGATCGCCCGCCAGGGAGCCCTAGCCATGCACGCCAAGAAAGCCGCCACCTAAAACGGAGAATTCTCCCCTTTGGCTGGGGGAGATAGGACCGGGATAGCCGCCCGTCCGACCCACGAGAAAGGGGCCGCCAGGTAGGGGACAGAAAACCCTGACGGCCCCGTTCTCCATGCTAGTAAGTGTCACACCGTCTGGCTAATATTGTTCACATAGTGAACAGGCTGCCGACCGAGAAACGAACGCTCATTCTCCAACTATTGACCGAGGGAATGGGCATCAACGCAATCAGCCGCACCGTCGGCTGCTCGAAGAACACCGTCCTCAAACTCCTAGCAGACGCTGGCCACGCCTGTTTGGACTATCAGGACGAGACCCTCACGGACCTGCCATGCACGCGCCTACAAGCCGATGAACTCTGGTCGTTTGTGTACGCCAAAGGACGGGCCGCTGCTACCGCCAAAAACCGCGACGCCGGTGACGTGTGGACGTGGGTAGCGATCTGCGAAGACACCAAACTAGTCCCAACCTGGATGATCGGAGACCGCACCTATGAGACGGGTTCGGAGTTCATGCGAGACCTCGCCCTGCGTATCCGCCAACCTGTGCGGTTGACCACGGACGGGCTGGCCGCCTATGTCGAAGCGATAGACGACGCGTTCGGGTCGTGGATGGTTGACCATCGCATCCTCAAACGCCGCTATCCCGAATCCACTGGCAGAACGGGCCATATCGAACGGCAGAACCTGACGATGCGCATGCGTATCCGCCGCTACGCACGCGCCACCAACGCCTTCTCGAAGAAGCTAGAGAACCACGCCCACGCGGTATCACTGCATTTCATGGTCTACAACTTCTGCACCCCCCACCGCACACTCGGGCGGGGCGTAACCCCTGCAATGGCCGCAGGGATCACCGACCATCAGTGGGAAGTCTCCGACATCACCGCACTAGTCGATGAATCAAACTGAACCACTACCCAACCAGGCTCCCCATCAGGACATTGCCACCCTGTTCTACACCCGCTGCGCAGAACTATACGCCAACCCCCCTGCCCTTATCGGCATGGTAATGCCCTACAGTGTTCTCCGCTCAGGTCACCATTTGAAGTGGAGACGAGGCGAATACAGCGGCACTGGCAAAGACCACGGGCCTGTTTTTGGGCTGGATCTTCGGGTTTACGAACCCTGGGACCTAGACAACGTCGTGCCGGATTTCTTCCGGATGCCAGCTAGCGTAGTATTCGCCCAAAAGGTAGCAACGGGTGAGGGAACCGCCTTGGCCCCGGCGACCGTGCAGGTGTGGCGCGGCGACTGGGAGAAAGACTTCGCCGGCATTAGCCGTAGCGGCGAAATTCTCTACCACGACGACGGCACTTTTAGGTCCCCCTACGGGGAACTGTCCACCCAAGGGCCAACCATGTTCGACCGCCGCCTGTTTTTTGTGGAAACTATAGAATCCACCGCAAAAATCCAAACAGCTCTAGCCACCAAGGTCAGTCCACGACTAGGCAGCCAAGACCACTACAAATACGAAAACCAACTGCACAAACTTGAAGGTGTCGTTTCCAATGACCACCTGTTCGATGTGTACGTCGGGGCGTGCCTCGCTCCATACGTGGCTTTGAATCCTCTGAAGGCAGTGCTGCCAGTGTGCCGCTCTACTATGACCATGCCCCTAGAACACGACGAGAACTGCGACGGTAGCACCCACAAACAATGTCACCTGGACATGGCAGCCTTACATCCAAACATGCAAATACGGTGGCAGCACATCTCCGACATGTACTACAACGCCAACAAGAAGCGGACCATAAGGGACCTATACAGAAACCTAAACCACAATGGAAAACTAACCAGCCAACTGGAGTATCTCCAGAGGTTAATCGCAGGAAACAGCGGGGTGCGCGTGGCGTACACAGCGCAAGGGGAACCAACAGCAGCGATCATTGAAGACAATCATGCTGTTATCGAAAGCAAAGCGTACCAAGTGAAATGCTGGAACAGGGCCGAGGCCTACTATGTTCTGGCGATTATCAACAGCAACCATCTAGCATCCCAAGCCAAACCGTTCTGCACCACAAACTGGGCCAAGAAAATCAGAGACTTTCACTTGCACGCATGGAAACTGCCCATTCCCCGCTACGACTCCACTAACCCGCTCCATGGCCGCTTGAGTGAACTGGGCAACGCCGCTGAGCAAGAATGCACCGCGATGATCGTAGCTAGCGACATCCTTACCAAACCCCCCGGCGGTTCCCAGAGCGACACCGCCCGCCAGTTGATACGCCGCGAATGGCAACCCAACAGTCCAACAGCCCATAACATCGAAACAGCAGTGGGAGAACTCCTGCCCAGAACAGACTGAGCTTGGTGAATGGAAATGGTGAGAATAAAGGCGGTGGGACCGCAATGCTTCTGCGGAATCCTTCGTCAGCTGTGGGACAGCATGTGGGGCAACTAGGCCACAAATGCGGGTCTAGCTGCCCTTTTATGGGGACTCATAACCCGTTGGTTTGCGGGCGGTAGGGGAGGATCGGTTCGTGGGCAGTTCTGGTCTGGGCGAGAGCATCACCCGTTGGGTTGGTTGCTCATTTGTCCGAGCCCTGCGGCAGGGGATCGGATGGCCCAACCCGGTTTGCGTGTTCGTTTAGTCGATTGAGTCTGCGATTTGTCTGATTTGTTTTACGACGTGATCCACGACGCTCTTATATTCCACACCGGTTTGTATGTGAATCGGTATGGCGAAGGCACCCGGGCTTATGTAGTTGTCCAGTGATGGATCCATTTGCCGCAGTTTCTCACGGTTTATGGGCACCTTGCTGCCTATTCGTAGCCACAAGGGAGTTTCTCCGCTGGTTGCCCACAGTTTGTAGTTGATGCCTAGGAACAAGTCTCCAGTGGCACCGGTGAAGGCAAAGTACCGACCGTAGCCTTCTCTTTTGGGAGTCATTCTGAAGCCGGTTATTGATAGCCAGCCTTCTGGTACGCCACGCGCCCCGATGGCGTCGTCGATCAGGCGGTTCAGTCCCCGGATTCGTCGTGGGAATGTCAGATCGAACTCCTGACGACGGACGGGAAGGAAAGCTTCTTCGTCCTGAAATTCTGCTAGGCCGCGGAGTTGGTTGATGTCCGATGTCAAGGTGGGATCAGAGGCGACCGACGTAGCCATCCTGTTCAACAATCGGGTCCAGCTGACCAGCATCAATCGATGTTTCGAATCGAGGATCGTTGCTTTGCGAGCGTGCTCGGCAGGTTCGAGCACCATTAGTTGGACTCCTGCTTTCCCGCTCTCCATTTGGCGCCTGATCTCTGACCACAAGGTCTCGATCCGGCTTTCCGGAGCGATGAACAACAGGACTGCTGGTCTGTCCTGGTCGAGCCTTGCGAAATAGCGACTGGCCTGATCTTGTTGAAGAACGGCCCAGAACTTCGCCTCCACCAAGAGTCGCTTCCCCCCGCGGCGGTCGTAACCAACCATGTCGGGTCGCGATCCGTCCTCATAAGTCACTTGTGTTTCGACTCTGCTAATGGGTTCGATCTCGAAGTTCTCGTCTCGGAGAAGACGGTCCAATGCGCGGCGGCAACCGGCTGATTTGTTCAGGATGAAGGCCAGAGCATCGGTAGCCGCGTCCTCAACCTGGTTGGTCAGTTTCGGTACCAAATGGGCCATTACTGTGGGTTCTTGAGCCATCGGGCTGCCTCCTTGGTCTGGTCGGGGCGGCGCAACTAATTCTACTACGGTTCTTCCCGCGGTCATCGACGCGTTCATGGGCCATGACCAACAGGCGTCGGATCCGACAGAACTTTGTCTGAGGGCGCCTTCAGTTTTGGAAGAGGATCGTGTCTATCTCCTCGATTCGCTCGTCCTGCGTGTAACGCCAAATGCCGATGTAGCCTTGGAGTAGATCGCCGTTGCTGTCCCAGTCCAGGGAGTTGGCGGCGCCTTCGTAGTCGATCTGCCGACCCTCGGCAAGCAGGCGAAGGCCTTCGGCGACTCCGTCGGGAGTGCCAAGGACAGTCTCCCCGGGCGGTCCGGTGACGGCCCGCAGTTGGTCACGAATGGCTGCGCCGTCGAGGCTTCCGGCGGCCTGGGCCGCCAGGGCCAGGGCAACGGTAGCGTCGTAGGTCTCCTTGACGTAGGTGAGCTGGGGCGGCCCGCCGTAAGCGGCTGTGAAGGCCGCCTCCCATGCGGCGGTGGCGTCGTTGGCCGGGGCGGGAGCACCTGCGGTGCCGTACATGTCGCCCAGCCGGTCGCCTCCTATCTCCTCGACCAGGCCCAACCTCTTTACGGCGTCGCCGAACAGGAACTGGGTGTAGAGACCCTCTTCCAGCGCTTCCCGGATGATGGCTATCGCCTGTTGTTCGAAGGTGATCACCACCAGCGCCTGGGCGCCGGCCCCGGCAGTGGTCCGTAGGTCCGCAAGATGGTTCGTCTGGTCGGGGTCGACAGGAACGGCGCGCAACTGCCCGTCCCAGGAGTCCTCGAAGCTCTGAGCCAGTCCCTGGCCGTACGGGTCATCGATGTAGACCAGGCCCACGTTGTCGAAGCCTCGCTCTCCGGTCAGGCGGGCGAGGATCGGGCCCTGGGCGGTGTCGGAAAGAGCGGTGCGGAAGAAATAGCCGTCGTCGGCCGCGACGGTCAGCTGTGGAGAGGTGGCCGAGGGGCTGATGGTCGGCACCCCGGCCGGCCCGGTGACCGTCTCCGCCACGGGCAATGCGATGACGCTGGCGGTGGGCCCCACGATGGCATGGACGCCCTCAGACTCCACCAGGCGCCGCGCCGCCTCGACACCCTGCTGAGGATCTCGCGTGGAGTCGGCCTCCACACCCTCCACGGGCATGCCGAGCACTCCGCCAGCCTCGTTGACGTGCCGTATGGCCAGATAGAATGACCGCTTCCTGTCGGCGGCGGTCTCCGGGGAGCCGCTGAAATTCACCATCAGGCCGATCTTCATCGGCGCGGAGGCCCCCGGCTCCTCCGGGGCGCCGTCATCGCAGGCGACAGCAGCGACGAGCAGGCTAGCCGTCACCAACAGCCGCACCAGGTTCGGCAATGCTGACAACATGCCCTCGCCACTCGCTGTTCGTGGTAGGGAGAATAGCGACGCGGAAACGGAGGCGCCGGGCTGTGCCTCCCAAGGGAGGGGAACCTCAATCGGAGTCCTTTGCGGCGGAACAGCATGGAGGGGGGTGGATCGGCACTCTGTCGGGCAGGTTCTCGGTCCGGTCCGCAATTGTGCGAATGATGGGCATGGCATGGTGGGGTGGCTTCGCCAAGGGACAAAGCCGTCGCTTGTTTGGGGACAACCGGTAGTGTCGGCGCGATGTCACCCCTACCAATAACACCATCCGGTTCGAGCGGCTTTAGGAGGCTCGAACCGGCGTTCCGGCTCACAGGTTTTCGCGGCTCACAGGGATCCCAATCCGGTTTTCGATCCCGGACGATGGCAAGGGCGGCGCTGGTGCTGTGGTTGGCGGTGTCAGCCACCGTCGGCCCTGTCTCGGTCGGGCAGGGGCCGGGAGTTGCCACGGCCCTGGCCGATGAGGCCAGTGACCGCCGGGCTCTGGTGGCTCTGTACCAGGCAACCGACGGGGAGCGGTGGCTCAGGTCCGGGAACTGGCTGGAGGATGTCCCTCTCGGCGAATGGGAGGGTGTAACGACCGACGGTGACGGACAGGTCACCGCACTGTCGCTGGCGGGCAACCACCTGTCGGGAGATCTTCCCCCTGAGATCGGGGACCTGGCCCGGTTGCGAGGATTGGACCTGAGTGGCAATTACCTGTCGGGAGAATTGCCGGCGGAGATCGGGAGCCTGTCCGAACTACGGGAGTTGAACGTGGGCCGGAACCATCTCACGGGCGAGCTTCCCTGGCAACTCGGCAACCTGGTCGAGCTGGGGGAGTTGAAACTCGATTCGAACCGGTTCACCGGGCCGCTTCCGGCCTTCTTCGGGGGGCTCGGCAAACTGAGGGTCCTGGACGCCGGCGACAACGACCTGTCGGGCGAGATTCCGGACGGGTGGCGCAGCCTGAGTCGGCTGACCCATCTAGTGCTGCGGTCCAACTCGATCGGGGGGCTGGTACCCGCCTGGCTGGGGGAGTTGACGGACCTGCAGTGGTTGGACCTCAGCTACAACCAGTTGACCGGAGACATACCGCCGGAGCTGGGGAGGTTGAAAAACCTGTCGGTGCTCTATCTGAGCTTCAACGAGTTGTTCGGTGACATCCCTCCCGAATTGGGCGGGCTCGCCAGCCTGCAGATCCTGAACCTTCGGGTAAACCGACTGTCGGGAGAGATCCCGGCGGAGTTGGGCAGGCTCGGCAACCTGCGCATCATGAATCTGTGGAACAACAGCCTGTCCGGCGAGATTCCCCCCCAGCTGGGTTCTCTGACCAGCCTCCGGCGGCTCGACATGGACTCCAACAACCTATCGGGGGAGATCCCCGCAGAGCTCGGCAACCTCACCGATCTGCGAGAGTTGTGGCTGCAGGGCAACGAGCTTTCGGGCATGATTCCCGCCCAACTGGGCAATCTCTCCGAACTCGATCGCCTGTATCTGCACAACAACCGACTCTCGGGAGAGATCCCGTCAGAACTCGCCTATCTCTCCAAACTATCCAGGCTGTGGCTGGGACGGAACCAGTTGTCAGGGGAGATTCCCGCCTGGCTCGGCAACCTTCCCAATCTCACCCAGTTGTACCTGCGGTCGAACCAATTCTCAGGGAAGATCCCGGCTACATTGGGCAACCTGGCGGGTCTGGAGAGGTTGAACCTGTGGAACAACCGTCTGTCGGGGGAGATCCCGCCGGAACTCGGGAAACTGACCAATCTTCGCCTATTGCACCTGGATGGAAACGACCTGTCGGGGGAGATCCCTGCCGAACTTGCCGGGCTCGTCAACCTCGAGGAACTGGTGCTGCAGGACAACCGGTTGTCAGGCCGGCTCGGGTCCTGGTTGGGTGACCTTGGCAACCTGCAACGCCTGGCTCTCCACGACAACCGACTGTCGGGCCCCATTCCTGTTTCGCTCGGCAACCTCGCCAACCTTTCGGTTCTGACCCTTGATCGCAACGAATTGTCGGGCCCGGTGCCGGGCGGGCTGGGAAGGCTGACGGAACTGGTCCGTCTGCGGCTGGGGCACAACCGCCTGTCGGGGGAGATCCCGTCCGAACTCGGTTGGCTCGTGAACCTGACCGAACTCGGTCTGGAGCACAACGACCTGATCGGGGAGATCCCCCCTGAGCTGGGAGATCTCGGTGAGTTGACCGGTTTGCGGCTCAACCGCAACACCCTGTGGGGAGAGATCCCGGCGGAACTGGGCAACCTGGGGAACCTGGCGTCTCTCAACCTGGAGCACAACAAGCTGTGGGGAGAGATCCCGGCGGAACTGGGTGACCTGGAGAACCTGGCCGACCTGCGTCTCGGGCACAACGACCTGTCCGGCGAGATACCGGCCCCGCTGGGGAGACTCCTCCGGCTGGTCAGTCTGGATCTCAGCGGAAACTGGCTGTGGGGCGAGATTCCCCGGGACCTTGGCTCCCTGGGGTCGCTGGAACACCTGGACCTGCATGATAACCAGTTGACCGAACACATTCCTGTTGAATTCGGGGGGCTCGCCAATCTCAGACTGCTGGATCTGAGCAGCAACCGCCTGTCCAGAGAGATTCCCCACCAACTGGGCGGCCTCACCAATCTGGAGACCCTGAACCTTCAATACAACGGCCTGTGGGGCTCGATACCCAAGGAGTTGGGAGAACTTACCGGGTTGAGACGCCTCGTGTTGGGCAGCAATAACCTGTCAGGTGAGATTCCGGCCGAACTCGGCAGGCTGGAGGCGTTGATGGAGTTGAACCTCAGCGGCAATCGCCTATCCGGACAGATCCCGGCCGAGCTCGGCAAACTGGCCAACCTCACCCACCTGCTGGTGGGTGACAACCGGTTGAGCGGATGCCTACCGGCAGGGTGGCAGTGGCTCGAGACCGTGGTTGACGATCTGGATGATCTCGGCTTGCAGGTCTGCCCCTGAATCGGCCGGTCGGCGAGATTCGCAAAACCTCAATGAAAGAACTACACCGCCGGCAGGCAAGACGCGGCATTTATGACGTCCGGCCCGCTATTGAAGTAGACCAGACACTCCCCGTCGGGATGCTCGAACCGCACCCATTCATAAGGTACGAAATGGGGGCCTCCGCATAAGGAAGCAGTGGGGGGCTCTTCGTTGCGTTGGGACAGTGCGAGGAACAGGAATCGGGATAGAGATCGTGCCTGTTCACTCGATGGCAGGAACCTTTCTTGCGGGAGCCTTACCACCACCCCGTTGTCCCCGGAATGCTCCACGACACGACCGTCGGATTCCAGAGCCGCGCACACGGGAGCGTACGCCTCCCATAGTGCTTGATACTCCTCAGTCCGTTGCCGGGCGGACCATACGAGGGCGAATAGGCCAATCCCGAAAAGGACGGCGACCACCATGGACCTGGAGCGCTTCGACACTATGGATCAGAAAGTACCGCGAGGCAAACTGTGCCCCAACCTAATCGGGACGGAACTGCTACTGTTCACCGGAGTTCGGCGGGTCCATCAACTTCGCTGCTGGTACCTCTATCTCGCTGCTGCGGAACCAGACTCCCACCGGGAGGTGGGCGGGAAGGTAACGAATGCGGGGGGCTATCGCTTCGCCGTCGGCGCCGACGAATCCCAACTCGGTCCTGCCATCTTCAAGGCGCCGGGCCCTGATTCTCCCGATCGAGCCTTCCCCACTCTCTACGTCGCTGCTCTCGCGCCATGTTCCCACAGGTGCGTCGACACCGAGGAATCGCTGCGGCGGCAGCACCTGCCGGCCGCTGGCAAGCTCGACACCCTGCTCAAGGCGGCCGTCCTCGCCTAACCGGGCGACTATGCGCAGCCGGTAGGACTCGGGGCCGGACGCCGGGGGCGTCTCGAGACCCACCAGCTTGCGAAGCTCGGGACTATGGCTGATTGCCAGTCGCTGCAAGAAGCGGAGATTCGCAGAGCGGGCCATCGCAACCGCGCACAATGCATTGTCCACCGCTAACCCGTGAACAGGGCGGGCGGCACGCATTTCGGCGTCGAGAGCCAGTAACTCGCTGATGTTGGCGACCTCCGTTGTCTCGAGCGCGTCGCGCAGTGCGTCCGCTCCGGGGTTGCAGCCTGCCAGGTCCGCCATCATCTCCTGAACGCCGGCGTCCCTCCATCCCTCTTCTGCGTCCCGGGCCGCGGTGACGATCTCTCCAGCTTTCATGGCCGCCGCGACGACGCTTTCGGCGTAGGCGACCTGGGAGTGGGTCTCCAACGCTTTCTCGAAGGAGAGGATCGCGCCACTGTCGATCCGATTCTGGAGCGAGCGCCAGGAGGAGGACATCCATGCGAACTCCGAGGATGCCGCAGCGGCCGCCCGCAGCACGGAATCCTCGACTGTGACCGGATTGAGCGCCTCCCCGGCGGCCAGGGAATCGATCATCCCCGATACTTCGGCGACAGAAACGTATCGCTGTGCGAACCTCTCGAGGAGAGCGCTTGTCGACAGGTTCACCACGGTGACCGGCGCCGGCCTGGCTCCTTCCGACAGCGCCGCGATCCCCGGCCGCTCGAACACGCCGTCCAATAGCTGGGTGAGTACGCCCGCCGTATAGATCGCCCTAAGCCGAACCTCCCGATCCACTTCTGAGCCGACGGCGGAGATCACATCGGTCGTGACCTCCCCGTCGCTGTCGTATACAGGGGCCACGGTGTATTTGGCGCCGTCCACCCGCACGTCCACGGGTTCGAAGACCGGACTGCTCAGCACCATCAGGTTCTGCCACTGGCCGTGGAATCCAATCTCGTTACCCGCCCTGTCGTAGGTGACCATTCCCACGAACAGCCACGAGGGGCCGGACCGACTGAAAGTGACCTCGAACGGGCCGAGGTCGTCGATCGAGGTGCTTCCTGCGCTCGCCGTTTCGGGACCAGAGTGATACGAGGCTCCGGCCTGCCAATGCCCCCTGACACGGCCGAGGCTGTCGAACACGCGGGGCCCAACCACGTACACCAGGGCGTAGCCGCCCGGGGGGAGATCGCCCCCCAGGTTCCCGGCGCGGTAGTGGACGGGGAATGGATTGCCGGCCACCACCTCCGGAGGGGCGTGCACGTCCTCGATTTTCAGCTTGGCTCGCACCTGCTCGGCCTGCTCGTCCACCAAGTGGACCGTGAGGTCGAAGTCGGACCTCAGCGGCTGGTTATCGCGCTCCAGATAGGTTGTCGCCTCGATGAAGTAGCCACCGGCCGGCAGGTATTGGTCTATGCGGGAGTTGCGGCGCTCCCCGCCATCGTCATTGGCCCCGATTATCCCGCCCGACAGCGACGCCAGGGACAGGACAGGGTCACCGTCCTCCGACGTCAGGTCGATTCTCACCCGGCCGCCCTGCTCGAGGTTGAAAGTGTAACCGTGAGCGGGATGCTCGACGACGAAGCGCGACCCGCACGTGTCAAGTGTCCAAGACCCGGATGCGGTGAGATCGGCGCCCGGTTCCAGCGTGCCGAGATGGACCGGCTCGCAACCGGAGACGTAGCTGACGGAGATGGCGAAGTCCGCAGGTCCCCTGCTCCGACCGCCGACTGTCGTTGCCTCGATCATGTATGTGCCGGACAGCAGGTCGCGCTCGACGCGGGCGTCGGTGCCGCCTCCACCGTCGTCATTGTCAGCGATGCGAGTGCCGTCCTCCGCCAGGAGGTAGAGGTGTGGGTCGGCTTCTGCGGATGTCACCTCGATCCTGACTCGTCCCGCAGTAGCCACCTCGAACCTGTAGGTGTGGGCGTCGCTGCCGGCGCGGAAACGTGAATCGCAGTCCTCGGTCGTCCAACGTCCGGTCGCTCCCAATGGTTCCTCGCCCAGCGTCCCCAGGTCTGTCACCTCGCAGTCAGGGGACTCCTGTCCCGACGCCGTTCCCAATCCCGGAAAGGCGAGAATACTCGCTATCAGGGTGAAGGCGATGCACGCCCGCGCCAGGGTGCGCACGCCGGGCCTACCAACTAGGACTCGTCCCATCTCGAACTCCTTGTGCCTTGAAATGCCGTTGCCGTATGGCCGATATTATCCCGAATGTAAAGTGCTCTGGCCCCCCCTGTCGAAGGTGGATCATGATCCTTGAAGGCAACCCGGCAATGTCCCGACTGGAGGGGAGGGTTGCGCTGGTGACCGGCGCGGGCCGGGGCCTCGGCTGCGGAATCGCCAAAACCCTGGCGGGGGCGGGTGTGAAGGTGTGCGCCACCGATGTGGATGAGGCGGAGATGGAGGCGTCATTCGGGGGGATGGAGACCGGTGGGACCGGGTTGCTCCATCTGCCTTTGGATGTAACCGACCCTGAAATGTTCGACGACGTCGTCCACAGAGTGGTTGATGAATGGGGCAGGCTGGATGTGTTGGTTCATGCCGCCGTGATCATGCCGTTGATCACTTTCGAGGAGACGTCTCATGCGGCCTGGTGGGGTGAGGTCATCATCAACCTGGGCGGCCTCTTCAATGGCGCCAAGGCGGTGTGGGACTTGATGAAGGCACAGGGCGGGGGCCACATCATGTCGGTGGCCAGCCTCTCCAGCTTTCACGGCTTCGCCAATGAGGTCGCGTATTGTGTGGGAAAGCACGGCCAGGAAGGGTTCACCAAGTCCCTGTCCATAGAGGCGAAGCCCCACAACATAGCTATCAATGCCATAGGTCCCGGAAAGCGGATCAAACCATCGGGAGTAACTGTGGCGGAGGCAGCCGAGGCGCCCGAAGACGTGAGGTCTACCTGGACGGATCCCACCGATCTGGGTAAGGCCTTCGTCTGGCTGGCGAGCCAGCCTCCGGACCGATTCAGCGGACTCTGCTTCAATGCCGCAAAGATCGTGGACACCATTGCAGCCGAAGGATGGGAATTCGAGTTCGCGCCTGAAAAGGTCACGTCGGCGCCGGAAGACATGAAGTCGCGATGGGAGTGGTATGCAACACAATCAGGCCGGGGGTACTAACGGTTCGTGATGAGTCTCAGAAGAAACCCCGCCATTCCCCAACTGGAGGGGAAAGTAGCGCTGGTGACCGGCGCGGGCAGGGGCCTTGGCTCAGGAATCGCCGAGGCTTTCGTGGGAGCGGGCGTCAAGGTCTGCGCGGCCGATGTGGATGAAGACGACATGGCGGCTTCTTTCCGGGGAACCGAGGGGAAGGGGACCCGCCTGCTCACCGTTCCATTGGATGTGGCCGACCACGAGATGTTCGATGATGTCGTCGGCAGGGTGGTTGACGAGTGGGGCAGGCTGGACGTGTTGGTTCACGCCGCCGCGATAATGCCGGTGATCAGTCTGGACGACACGTCTCATGAGTTCTGGTGGCATGAGTTGCGCATCCATCTGGGTGGACTGTTCAACGGCGCCAAGGCGGTGCGAGACGCAATGAGAGCCCAGGGCGGCGGACACATCATCTCCGTCGCCAGCCGCGCCGGATTCTTCGCCTATCCCAACGGGGTTGCCTACTGTGTGGGAAAGCACGGACTGGAAGGGTTCACCAAGTCCCTGGCCATAGAGTGGATGCCGTACAACATCGCGGTCAACACCATGGGTCCCGGCTCCGGGAAGCGAATCAAGCCGACCGGGATGACCCTGGCGCAGGCAGCGCAGGTTCCCGAGGACGTGAGGTCCGGTTGGACCGACCCCACCGAACTGGGCGAGGGGTTTGTCTGGCTGGCCGGCCAGCCTCCAGGAAGGTTCACCGGGCTCTGCTTCGACGCCGGCATGGTGGCGGACGCCGTTGCCGCCGAGGGATGGGACTTCGATTTCGCTCCCGGCAAAGTCACTCCGGATCCGAAAGACATGCATTCTCGCTGGGAATGGCAAGAGCAGTGGGAAAGGGAGGAACGACACAGGCAACGACCGGGCGGAGGACGCTGATCGCAGCGCGCCATCCCCTGACTCTGGTCACCAGGGAGTCGAGACCTATCGAGCTGACGGCCGACAACGCCTGCCTGCTGTTGCAGGATGTACATGCTCCGTTTGCCGACCCCGCGCATGGATGGTTGGCGCAGCGGGTCAAGCAGAAGGTGCTGACCAGGGAGTTTGACGAATACATCGAACTCCTTGCCATCATCTCCGAGAACATCCCCAAGGTATTGGGCGCGGCGCGTCGTCTGGGGATGGGTGTCGTCTATGCCAGCCTGGGTTACCGGGACGACGACGTCTCGGAGTTTCAACGGGCTACCGGATGGCTGTGGGACTTGAATGGAGAGGATGGCCGCTACCTGCCGGCCTGGGAGCCCGCCGGGTATGAGTTGGTCCTTGCCAAGCCCGGTTGGAGCGCCCTGTCCAATCCGGCCTTCGCGTCGTACCTGGTCGAGAACCGTCGAACCAACGTGGTGGTCATGGGCGCCATGCTGGACTTCGGTATAAGCCAGACGTGCCTCGCACTCAGTGACCGAGGCGTCGGCAGCCTGGTGGTCTCGGACGCGGTGGCGGCGCTTACCCGGGCCGGTCAGGACTATGTGAGCGGCAACCTGGCGCACGGTTTGATAAAGCTCCGCACAACCGGTGAGGTCCTGGATCTGCTGGATGTGATGGAGAAGCAGGGCGCGGTCCTCATCTAGGTGCGGGGACGGATTCGGAGATGATCCAAACCGTGTTGGGTCCGATAGACGCCGGCCAACTGGGAGTCTGCCTGCCCCACGAGCACATCTGGTGCGACCAGCGCCTCGGGCCGCGGACGGACCTGCTGGCCGCCACCCGTCCGGAAAGCACCTACATGCGGTTGGATGACTTCGACGTTATGGTGTCCGAACTGACGGCCTACCGCCGGGCCGGGGGCAGGGCGATGGTGGACGTGACCTGCGACGGATGGGGCAGGGACCTGGAGGTGCTGGCCAGGCTCTCGGAGACCGCCGAGGTGCACATAGTGGCGACATCGGGGTTTTACATAGAGCCCCACATTCCGGGATTCGTGCACGAATGGTCCAGAATGCGCCTCGCCGACCACTTGACCCGAGAGATAGAAGGGGGAATCGGCGCCGGCAAACGCCGGTGCGGTCTGTACAAGTCGGCGATACACCGGGCCAGGGTGGAGGGTGTGGAGTTGAAAGTGTTGATGGCCGTGGCGGTGGCTCAGAGACGAACAGGTGCCGTGATCACCACCCACACCACAGGGGACCGGCGCATGGAAGTGCCGGGGGGCGTGGCGGGAGCGCAGCAGCTGGAGATCCTCCAATCGGAGGGGGTCAGTCCCTCCCGCCTCATCGTGGGCCACGTGGACGAGCGCCCGGACATCGACGTGCTGTCCGGGCTGGCCGACCAGGGGTGCTTCATCCAGTTCGACGTAATCGGAAAGGAGCACTACCTGCTGGATCAGACCAGGGCCGAGTTGCTGCATGCGCTGATTCAGAGGGGGTACGTCGACAACCTGCTTCTCTCCCAGGACACCAACCGCGAGACAGACCTGCACAACGCCGGCCGGTCCGGGTACTGCCACATCTTCGAGGACTTCCTGCCCAGGCTCAGGGCCTTGGGCGTGACTGGAGCGGAGATACGAAAGATGATGGTCGCCAACCCTGCCAGGGCCCTGGACATTGCCTGAACACCCCTTGCTGCCCATCCCAAACTCTCCACGCGAACAACGGCGCCCGCCGACCCCGACCGGTACACTGGACCCAAACAGGCTGGACGGCACTTAGGACTGATAGCGCGAAGCATGGTTGCAAAAAACGCCGATGTCCTCGTCCGGGGAGGTCTTCTGGTCTCCGGGCAGGGGATCACCCGCTCGGATGTCCTCGTCGGGGGCGGCAAAGTCTTGGAGGTGGGGGATGACCTGTCTGCCAGGAGCGCCGGGCGTACCATCGACGCGGCGGGCAAATACGTCTTGCCGGGGGGTCTGGACTCCCATGCGCATCCCATCTTCGGGGAGAAGATGGACACTTACTCCATCTGCGCCGCCTATGGGGGCGTCACCACCGTGGTCCCCTTCATCGGCTCGGAGACCCATCGCCACGAGATGTTCGGGAACCACTGGGGAGTCAGGAAGTACAACCCCGACATCGTGAGGGGGTTCATCGAATACGCCGAAGAGGTCTCCTACACCGACTTCGCCATCCACGGACTGATCACCAAGCGGGATGAGGAGGACATTGACAGGGTCATCCCCGAACTGATTCGCCTGGGCGTTAACGCCTTCAAGATGTTCATGGTGTGGAACCCCTGGGCGGGACCAGACTCGCGGACCAACCTCCTCGCCATCCCCGACGACCTGATCATGACGGTCATGGACCTGGCGGGCCGAGAGGGCGGCATGGCGATGATCCATGCCGAGAACGGAGTTTGCAAGGCTTACCTGGAGCGAAAGTTCAGATCGGAGGGAAAAGTCTCCGTCCACCACTACAACGCGGCGGCTCCCAACATAATCGAGGCCGAGGCGGTGCACCGCGCCGCCACCATGGCCACCGTCGCTGACTGCCCGGTCTATCCGGTCCACCTGAGCACCAAAGAGATAGTGCCCATCCTGGAGCAGTACAAGAGCAAGGGTCTCTCCATTTACGGAGAGACCTGCCCGCACTACCTTGCTCTCACCAATGACGACCTCATCCGGGAGGGCTATCTGCTGAAGGTGGCCCCACCTCTTAGAGAAGAGGAGGACCAGGACGCCATGTGGCAGGGGCTGGCGAGTGGAGCGCTGGACGTGATCGGCAGCGACTACACCGGATACACACGGGCCTTGAAGCTGACCGGGACGCTGGACGGTCAGGCTGAGGAGCCCGAGGCGGGCGAGGAGAACATCTTCGAGATCGGCGCGGGTCTCACCACCCTGGAGTTCATGATGCCGGTCGTCTGGACCCACGGCGTCAACGGCGGGAGAATGACCCTGCCCCGGTTCGTCCAGGTCTTCTGCGAGAACCCCGCCAAGATCTTCGGCATTTACCCCCGCAAAGGGACCCTCCAACCCGGATCGGACGCAGACATCGTGGTCTGGGACCCTGCAAGGAGACATGTGGTTGACCAGGAACACGGGATCAGCGACTTCTCCACCTTCAAGGGCACCGAACTCCTCGGAATGCCGGTGGTGACCATGGTCCGGGGTGATGTGGTCATAGAGGACGGCGAGTTGGTCGGGAAACCGGGCAGGGCCCGCTACATCCCGGGCGACCCCAATGCCGCCGCCTATGCCCCTGGCGGGTTCGACGTCAACTAGGGAGAGTCGAGCCGATGCGCAGAAGAGAACTCATCAGCTTCATCGAGGGTGAACTGTCGGGGGAGCGAGCCCTGGAGGCCGCGGCCCACATGACGAAGTTCTACCGTTCGCCGGGTTCCTCCGGGTACCACCGCGCCACCGACTTCGTGGCGCAACTCCTGAGAGACAACGGGGTGGAGCGAGTCTGGGTAGAGAGGTTCCCACTGGACGGCGAACACCGGTTACTTACCCAGACCATGCCCCTGGCTTGGGAACCGTTGAGCGCCGAACTGAGGGTGGGGTCCCCGAATGGAAGGCTCCTGGTGTCCTATGAAGACTCACCGTCCTGCCTGCCGTGGTGGACGCCGTCAACCCCGGAGGGCGGACTGACGGTCGAGGTGGTGGACGTAGGCACGGGCGAGCGGTCCGAGGACTTCCAGCGACAGGAGGTCAGGGGCAAGGCGGTCCTGGTGCGAAGCACCACGGTGCCCGATTCCTTCGCGAACGCGGTGGCGTTGGCTACCGAGCACGGCGCGGTGGGCGTGATAACGGACACATTGTTGTATCCCACGGCTCCCTTCCGCACCAGGGAGTCCCTGCCGGACCCCGTGCAGCTCCTGCGGATGCCTTCCAACCTGCCGGGACTCTGGGCGATCGCCGTCAATTACCATGCTGCGGAGCGCCTCGCCTCGATGGCGCGGCGGGGGACAGCCAGGGTCTGGATCGACATCCAGGCCAAGACCTTCAAGGGGGAGGCCCAGAATCTCTTCGGAGAGATACCCGGCGCCGACCGGGCGGATGAGTTCATCCACTTCGTCTGTCACTCGACGGCGGGCACCAAGCCGGGGGCCAACTGTGCTTCGGGCCCCGCATTGCTGGCCGAAGTCGGACGGGTGATCTCCCGCCTCATCTCGGATGGAAGTATCCCGCGACCGCGACGCACCATCAGGTTCCTGGTGGACGTCGAGGGGCACGGGACCAAGCACTATCTCCACAACCATCGGGAAGAGGCTGAGCGAGGCATCGTCTCGATCGCCCTGGACAGCGTCGGCCACGACCAGCGAAAGAGCAAGGCCGCACTGCTGTTCTATCACTCCCCGGACTCCGTCCCGACCTTCATCAACGACTATTTCGTGTCGCTCATCGAGGCGACTCCCAAGGAGACGCGCTGGGTGTTCAGCAATGACGACGAGATCCCGTTCGTGAACTTCCCGGACCTGCCCTACACGCCCTGGAGCGACAACAAGTACTACCCCGCCTTCGGCATAGCGTCTCCGCTGTTCATGTCATGGCCGGACCTGTTCTTCCACACCGACTATCTCAAACCCAGCATGCTCGACCCCGCGGTGTTCCGGAGGTGCGGGATAGTGATCGCTCTGGCTGCTTTGGAGTTGGCCTATGCGGGCCCCCGGGAAGGAATCAGGATCATGAGGGAGGTGACGGCGCGTAGCGAGTTGAGATTGAGCCACATCGCGCTGGGAGACGAGCGGCCCCCCCTTGCCACGAGGAAACGCCTCGATCACCTGGCGAGGAGGGACAAGAAGGCGATTGAATCAGCCCTGGTGTTTGCCGACCAGGGGGACCCGGAGGGAAGCCGGGCCCTCGATGCCACCAGTGACCGGATGCAACAGAGGATCCAGGACCGGCTGGACGAGGTGCTGGGATGGCTGCCCGAGTCGGCTCCCGAGGAGGTCTTCGAGCCGGGGGAGGTGATCCCCAGACGACTGGTGGAACGGGACGCGCCGGGACTCGCCGGAACCTCCTATGAGACACGAATCCGCATGGCCGAGGAGATGAACGCCCGAGACCCCCGGATGCGCTATGACTCCCTCCGGATCATGGGAGACGAGATATGGAATCTCACCGACGGACACCGGAGCGTGAACGACGTGGCTGAGGCAATCGCCGCAGAATTCGACTTCGACCTGGAGCCGCGACACATCCTGGAGTTGTTCGAGGGGCTGGTCAGAGAGGGCTTCATCACCCTCGACAGCCCCTAACCCAACTCACCCGTCAGGTGGCGATGTCTCTTCGGTCGAACCGGCTTATGGCCACCCATCCCATCACGAGCGCGCCGGCCAGCAACAGGAAGTAGGTCGGTTCGAAGCCCTTGGCGAGCGGCGGTGTGTCTCCGAAGTACCAGTAAAAGGGAGAGATGACCCGGGCGGTTTCCAGGGCCTCGCTCAAAGAGCCGAGGCCGTTCAGAAGGAAGGTGGCCATTGCCAGCACCGCAGTGATCCGGACTGCAGGGAACGACGCTCCGCCCAGAGCCCAGATCGCCAGGGTCAACCCGCCGAAGAACAGGCCGAGGAGTCCCAGGCCCGCGCCGGCGGCGAGAATCCTTTCGGCGCCCAGTTCGGTTTCCCAGGCGAAGTTTCCCACCAGCGCGGCGACCGTGATGATCACGATGACCAGGCCGGTCGAGAACGCCACTCCCAGCGCCTTTCCGGCGATGACGCTTTTGCGGGAGGCGGGAATCGAGAGCGCCAGGTCGAAGGCGCCGTCGCTCTCCTCCTTGACCATCGCCATGGAGACCCCCCTGACCACGAACATGATGATGAGAATCGGGCCGATGGCCTGGTAGGTGCGGGAGGAGACAAAACCCGCCGGGGTGACTATCGCGGCGGGATCGCTCATGCCGAACATTGCGAAGACCTCTCTGGGCAGGGAAGTGATCAGGCCGGCCAGCGCCTCGGCATCCTCGGCCATGGACGGCCATACCGAGAACATGACCAGCGTCAGGAGCCCCAGACCTCCGCCCCAGCCCCAGACCGAGCGGCGACGGTCCCAGATGGTCTTGCGGAATGATCCGGTCAGCAGCCACGCCGCCCGGACCGAACGGCCCTTACGCTTACGGGCAAGTCGGGTGATCCTGGTGGCCGGCAGCAGCGCCCGCTCGGTGGAGAGGTCACGGCGCCGGAACATCAGGGTGGCCGCCGCGATCAGCCCCGCGGCCGTCACAGCCAACCACACCTGCCCGGCGCCGACTCCGTCCGTGAGGGGATGAGGCTCCTGGTACCACGTGAACGGACTGGCCTTGTCGAAGGTCTCCAAAGGCGCGTACAGATCGGAAAAACCGCTGACGAACCAGGCGAGGAACGCCGCGGAACCCGCTACTCCTCCCGCTACCACGCTGCGACCGGTGAACGTGCCCGCCACGAGCGTCAAGGCCGCGAACAAAACGCCCAGCAACCACAGGGACAGTCCGGCGGCGAGCACCCCGGTCACCGAGAGTGACAGGTCGAAGATCGGGTTCACCACCAGGAGAGCCACGGTCAGGACCGCCACCAGCACCAGGGCCGCCAGGGCCACTCCACCCGTCTTCTCCAGGAACACCCGGGTCCGGGATACGGGAGAGGAGAGAAGCATGTCCAGGAGACCATCCCGTTCCTCTGCCATGACCTCGTTTGCGGCCGCGTTGATTACGAAGAACAGGACGAACAGGGGAGCGAACAGCGTGAAAAGATAGGAGGAGAGGAATCCCGCCGCCGAGAGGAAGGTGGCGGAGTCTATCCCGAATGCGGACAGCAGCCCGGCGGGGAGGTTGTTCATGAACTCGGTGAAATCGTCGGACTCGCGCATCACCGTGAACATCACCCCCAACCACACCGACAGCGCCACGATCCCCAGGCCAAAACCCATCACGGCCCGCTGGCGGTCACGGAGGGTCTTTCCGAGAATGGCGGGAATCATCGGCTCAGCCCGCCGGGTCGGTGTGGGCGTCCGACCCGTAGTAGGAGAGGAACACTTCGTCGAGGTCGGCCTCCTCGGAGGTGACGGTTATAACATCCCTCGACGAAGCCTCCCCGATCACCGCCCTCTGGGATCCGGCGATGCTCAGTCGCAACAGGGTGCCGCCGTCAAGGAGGTCGATCACGGTCACGCCTTCGATGGACGCGAATTGAGCAGGGTCGACCGGCGAGCCGAACTTGATCGTCAGGTTCGACTGGACCTTCGATCTGAACCCCGACAGGGTGTCCACGTCGATGAGACGGCCCTGGCGGACTATCCCCACCCGGTCCGCCACCCGCTCCACCTCGGGGAGGTAGTGGGAGGAGAGAAACACCGTGCGTCCCTCGGCTCTGACCTCGGTCAGCAGTTCGGCGAACTCCTGTTGCATGAGGGGGTCGAGACCGCCGGTGGGCTCGTCGAGGATCAGCAGTTCCGGCTCGTGCATGAAGGCGTTCACCACGCCGACCTTCTGGCGGTTCCCCTTCGAATACTCCTTGATGCGCCGGTCGAGGTCCAACTCGAACCGCTCGGCCAGTCTCAGTGTGACGGAAGCGGTGTCGATGCCTCGCAGTCTGCTGAAATAGAGCAGGAACTCCCGACCGGTCATGGACGGATAGAGCGCCAGGTCGCCCGGCAGGTACCCGACCCGGCTGCGGATCGCCAGCGAGTCTCCTTCGATGTCCAGCCCGAAAATGGACCCCGAACCCGCAGAGGGCTTCAGGAAGTTGAGAAGCAGGCGGATGGTGGTGGTCTTGCCCGCCCCATTGGGACCGATGAACCCGAACACCTCTCCCACATCCACTGCCAGATCCAGGTCGACGATCCCCGCCGTGTCCCCGTAGTACTTGGTGAGACCCGAGGTCTCTATGGCTCTCGACACGGTCGCACCTGCCTTATCCCACCCCCGCAACCCCTTACGGCTACGTGGGCAATCCTCGTCTTGCCTGTCCCCGCAAACTCTACCCTTCCGGGTTGGGCCGGCCCATGGGTCCGATGGACGCGGAAGCAGGGTAAGCGATGGGTGAGGAGGAGGCCGCTCCTCTTCACCCGCGGTATCGTGCTGATCCATGAGTGAGACCTACCGACACATCCTCGGCCTTCGAGCCATTCGCAATTATCAGGAGCGTCCGATCCGCCAGGAAGACCTCGACCGGGTGCTGGAGGCGGCCAGGTGGACGGGCAGTTCGAAGAACCTCCAGAAGTGGGCGGTCGTGGTCATCCGCAACCCGGACCAGATCGGGCGACTGGCCGACTGCGGCACCTTCACCACCCCGCTCCGAACGGCAGCGGTGGCGCTTGCCCTGGTCCAGGAGCCGAACACCCGGGAGTTCGACACGGGACGGATGGCGCAGAACATCATGCTGGCGGCTGACGCTCTGGGGATGTCCACCTGCCCGATCACCCTGCAGCGCACCGAGGACACGGCCCGCGTGCTGGGGCTGCCGCCGGGCTGGACATGCCGCTACGCCATAGCGCTCGGTTACCCTGCTACCGACGCCCGCCCGTCCCGGTACGGGGGGCGCAAGCCGCCCGAAGAGATCCTTCACCAGGAGTCGTTCGGCCGATGACCGCCACCGTTCAAGCGCTGGCCGACCAGTACTGGGAGTTCCGGCTCGAGCATCGCCACTTCGCCAACCTCTCCCGCGGCGAACTGAGCCGCTTGGAGCGGTGGGACGATCTCTCCTCCGATGGAATAGCCGCCTCCAGGGAGGCCTTTCTCCGGTTCGCCGCCGAGGCGGCCCAGGTGACCGCCGAGGAGCCATCCGACCGGATCCTGGCGGAGACCCTTGCGGCAGCCGCCTTCATGGATGCGAGCGTCACGGTCTGGTGGCCGGAGCTACAAGCGCCCAGCACCCAGAGCGGGTTGTTGAGGTCGCTCATTCCGGCGCTCTACCTTCAACCTCTGGTCACCGCCGACCACGGACGCAGGTATCTGGAGAAGTTGGCAGGGTTCCCTGCGATGGTGGAACAGTTGGTCGACCGTCTGCGGGAAGGCCGCGCCGCCGGGGTGGCGCCGCTCTCTCGCCATGTCCGCCAGACCATGGGGAAGCTCGACGAGATCCTCGCACGGCCGCCGGCCGACGACCCGGTCGCCACCCAGCCCGCACCGGCCGAACTCGGTACGAACGAAGCTGCCCGCTGGCCGGCAGAGGTGGTGGAAGGGATCGAGATGGGCTTGCGTCCCGGCCTGGTTCGCTTCCGAGAAGCGCTGGCCGAGATCACCCTTCCCTCCGGACGTCCCGATGATCGGCCCGGGCTCTGCCACCTGACCGGCGGCGATGCGGTGTACCGGGATATGGTCAGGAGCCACACCACCCTCGAAATGGAACCCGAGGCCATCCACCAGTTGGGCCTGGAGCGAGTCGGGATGCTGGAGGACGAATACCGGGTCGTCGCCGGACCGCTGCTCGACACAAACGAAGTCGCCGAGATATACACCCGCCTGCGCGACGACCCGGGGCTCCGGTATGCAGGCTCCGATGAGTTGGTCGCTGACGCCCTGCGCTGCCTTGACAAGGCCACCGCCGCGATGGGCGGGTGGTTCGATCCCCTCCCTCGGGCGCCCTGTGAGGCCCATCCCATCGACGTGGGGTCCATGGCCTACTACTACCCGCCGTCCGCCGACGGCGTCCGACCGGGCATTTTCTTCTTCAACGTGGCGGACCCGACCGCCTGGGCCCGGTTCCAGATTCCCGGCATCGCCTATCACGAGGGCATACCGGGCCATCACCTCCAGATGGCCCTGGCCGTTGAGAACTCCGGCATCCACGACATCCACCGCAACTACCTGCCGGCTTTCTGCGAGGGATGGGGCCTGTACACCGAGCGCCTCTCCGACGAGATGGGCCTCTACGAGGACGACTGGGAACGGATCGGCATGCTCACCGCCGACTCCCTGCGAGCCGGTCGACTGGTGGTGGACACGGGAATCCATGCGCTGGGCTGGTCGCGCCGAAAGGCCATCGAGTTCCTCGCCGACCACTCGCCGATGTCACTCCACGAGATCACCGAGGAGATCGACCGGTACATCGCAACCCCCGGCCAGGCTCTCTCCTACATGATCGGTCGCCTCGAAATCGAGTCCCTGCGCGCCGAGTCCGAAGCCCGGCTGGGCCCGGCGTTCGATGCCAAGAGCTTCCACGGCACCGTCCTCGGCAACGGCGCCGTCCCCCTCGCCACCCTTCGTTCGATGGTCCGGGACTGGCTGGCCGCCCACTGAACCGCATCAGACCGGGCGCGGGAGGGGGTGAACGCTACGCTCCGGCCTGGTGGTGACCTTCAGACCGATACTGATAGGTGCGAGAACTTCTCCCGCCACTTGATACAACGTTGCGCATCACGTTCCTCATAAACCCGCAATGCGGACTGAGGGTCCATTGTGAACGCTTCCTCCCGGTCCTCTGCCAGTGCCGTCAAACGCATCGTGTACCAGGCTGTTGCCCCGCCCCGAGGTGGGGAATCGAACACCGGAAACTCAGGATCGCCACCTTCCTCGGTCAACCAGGCCTCCGGGAGCCGCGGATCAAGGACCATCGCACGCGCCATGCTCACCATGTCGACAGCTCCGCTGACAACTGCATCCACCGCCTGTTCACGCCTTTTGAAGCCCCCCGTCAGCATTAGCGGCACATCGGTTACGCCTTTGGCGCGTCGGGCAAACCTGAGAAAGTACGGTTCGCCATCCGATGGCCCGTCGGAGCTTGCCTTCGCCCCGGGGAAATACGTCCCGCCACTGATGTCAATCAGATCAACCGAGGTCTGGTCCAGGATGCGAACCACCTCCAAGGCGTCATCCTCTGTCAATCCACCCTCCAGTTGGTCCGTCGAGTTGATCTTGATCCCCACGGGAAACAACGGACCGACGGCGCGCCGTATTGCATCGATTACTTCGACCACTATCCGGCATCGCGCCTCGATTGAGCCACCGTAGCCATCGCTGCGGCGGTTGAACAATGGCGACAGGAACTGACTGAGCAGGAATCCGTGCCCGGCGTGAACATGAACGCCACTGAACCCTGTGTCCGCTGCGTATGCTGCGGTTCTTGCATACATGTCGGGTAGTTCCTGGATGTCTTCACCTGACATGCCTGCGCACCGAAGACCTTCGATGTGCAGCGCGGACGGTCCCTTCGGGTGACTGATCGGCAGGTGCGAAAGGGCGCCGGCATGACCGAGTTGCGGCCATAGGTGAGCACCCCCAACCACGGCGCGGCTGACCAATGACGCCATGGCCTGGTGATTGGTGTGCGGTCCGAACACCAGGTTTCCAGGTTTCTCCGGATAGCGAGGATCACCTTGAACTTCACCAATGATCGAAACTGCCGCCCCACCTTCCGCCCATCTCTCGTAGAGTCGCATCTGAGCCTCGGTGGGGTCACCTTCACCGTTTCCCAGCGAGTCCGACATGGCGGACTTGGCGAGTCGGTTCTTCAGGAAGGCGCCACAAGGAAGTTCCAGCGAACTGCGAAGTGGATTGGGGTTGGAGGTTTTACGCTTCAAGGTCTCTCCACTGTCTCAGTCCTGTTCATCGAGTCATCGCAATCTCTCAGTTCAAGTCTTGTTCCTTGGCGCCGGTGCTTTTGAACTCGCGCCCGCCCTCTTATGTGGCTTTGAATGCCCTCTCAGCCGGGATGGCACAGGCTGCCAATCCCTAACGGGCCGGGCGAGCGGGGTATTAGCGACCACCGGTGACCTGCGCCTTAGCAGGGTACTTGAATGGGTCTCCATATTTATAAGGGCGATCCTCCATAAAGGGGTGTTTGCCACCACCGGTGACCTGCGTCTCAACAGGGGGCTTGGGGAGGACACCGTAATTCTGACAGGGGGAACCCACAGTGTGGAAGACGCAGCGGTTCAGCTAAGCGGATTCCCTTATCCTCCCACCAGCTGCTGCAACCACTCTGTTAGTGCCGCTTGGACTTCCTCACCAGCAGGGCCGTACCACCACTTGAAAGCCAATACCGAACCCAACGACCACAATGTGAAGGCAGTTAGCGCCAAGGCCCCTCTCTGGGTGGCCTTCTTGGTGGCGATCGTCCCGTCGTTCAAGATATCGTGTTGTCCTGGCGCTGGAACCATCAACCTCGATCCGGTGGGTGTTAGGGCTATCCCCAAAGGGGGCATGTCTGGGTGGCGCCACTTCCGCAACTCTGGTGTGTTGCCCTTGGGCTTGTTGCAATAGGAGTGCGCCGCTTGGAGATTGTCAAGTTTGTGGAGAACGCTCTTGAACTGGTTGCCACTAACAGCTTTCCCTCCATTGATGTTGAATGTCGTGAACACTTTCGGGGCGATGTGTTCGACTTGAGCACCTTTGATCTTCGTTTTCGCCCCGCAAAGCCCGCACTTGCCCCCGTCGCGGTTATACACATATCGGAGAACCGATCTTCGATGTTTGGATTCCCATACCCCTGTGGCATCTGGTTCGTCCGACTCCAGACGGCGACGATGCCATTTATGCAACCATCCTATAAGCGCGGCAGTTGCCTTGGATAGCCGCCCACGTTGTGTTGGTTGCGGCAGTTTGCCGTGATACTCGTCCTCGGACAACACCGAGAACGCCCTTCTGCCATCCTCGCCCTCGCTGTTCTCTTCTAAGAGTGAGAGGGTGAAGTCGCATTTTGTTTTCGGCCAGCTGCTGCAACCCAGAAAGTCGGTGCCGTCCTCCCTGTTGGTGACAACTTTCATAGGGCTGTTGCATCGTGCGCACAGGGGTACTGGTTGGATCGACATGCAGGCATCGATCATAACTGCTCAGGGCATTTGGCATCACGTAGTTCACCCCATGGACAACCATGTTGTCGAGGCTGCGGTGTTGACCACCACCCCTGACCCTTCGGCTTGGAGGGGGTATCGGGATGACACTCCAAACGTAGGGATACGCCACAACGGCGACCGCCCGCGGAGATGCTCGAAAGGGACCAACAACCCTTCGACTGCTATCTATCCCCACGGCGGCGCAACCTATGAATCGCTAATCTGGAACGCGGATCGCGGGGATAGGGAATGGGGCGCTCTTTCCCGAGAGGGATTAGTCGGATGTCAAAGCGGGGTGAAACAATCAAGACCATAGCGACACATGAAATCTTCTCTGTAAGTAGGTGGTCGCTATGACCTTGCCCGGCGGAGGTGCTCTCCGTACGGGGCTCGACTACGAGGATTGGTGGCTGGCGTGGCGGATAGTTGAGATGTTGGAGGGGAAGGCGACTCGGATTCGTTTGGAACCGCCAGGTGATGAGGGCACAGGGATCGAATTCGAGGTCGACATCAAGGGTGAAACGTGGGGCGAGCAGGCAAAGGACGAGCAGAAGCGATGGACAATCAATCGGCTCCGTAGGGAGAAGGTGCTGTCCGCTGCCAAGACCCAGATCGGATTGGGTCGCGGCTTTAGGTTCGTTGCTACGAAGGACGCTAGCGAATTGGCTGCTCTCTCCTCTTTTTCTAAGAAGGCAGAGTCATTTGCCTACTACGAGCAGTTCCTGACCGATGGGCGTCGAGCCGACCTCGCTGGAGTCGCTGAAGAATGGGGGATTTCAGAAGCAGACGCTTGGCGCATGCTCAAAAAGGTGGATGTGCGACATCTTACGATGGACTCGCTTCGGATGACAGTAACGACCAAGCTGGAACATCTCTATGTCGATGATCCCGCTGCTGTGGTCGGTGCCCTTCGTTTGTTCTGCCATGAGACCATGCATCGGAGCTTCACAGCACCGGAGGTGGAAGGGCATTTTGAAAAGAAGGGTTTCCGGCGAAGGCTGATCGTCGGCGATCAGAACGTAATCAATCGGCTAAGGGACACCGTCCAGTCCCAAGACCTTCATGTCGCGTCCTCCGAACCCGCCATAGGTTTGGTTACCCGCTCCGATGTCGGCTGCCTTCTAAACAGACTTCGCGACCCGGACTGCAAGCAAATCGTGGTGGTTGATGGAACGGCTGGTTCTGGCAAGTCAACCGTGATCACTGCTGTCGCTAAGGAACTCCAAAACGACGGCTGGTTCGTGGCTGTGGCACGCATGGATGGGCACAGTCCGATATCAACTTCGGCGGACCTAGGGCAGGCGATGGGACTAGTTGACAAACCATCGGTACTGCTTGCTGGGGTTTCGGACGGTATGCCCGCCCTCCTTGTCGTTGACCAGTTGGATGCCGCCAGTTTGTACAGCGGGCGGATGCCCAACAACTTCAACGCCGTGCAAAAGACTCTCGCCGAACTCGAACCGTACCCCCATGTCAAGGTTTTGCTGGTAACGCGCACAGCCGATCTACGGAACGATTGGAGGATGGTTAGGTTGCTGAAATCCCAGGATCGCGTCGAGCAGCACACGATCGGCAAGTTGGATGTTCAAGACGTCAAAACTCACCTGTCAGCAAAAGGCATCGGCATTCCGATGTCGGCCACCACGCTCGAGTTGCTTCGCACGCCCCTGCACCTAGCTATTTTCAGCCATCTCCCCAAGAGCGCTCAGGCTACCAACTACTCCACGCTACAAGGGCTTTACAAGAAGCACACCGAACATGTCCGGGTTGGTCTCGAACGGGAAAGAGGGTTTGACCCTGCAAGTTGGGGGGTGATCACGGGAACTTTGGTCGAGCACATGAGCGCTAGCGAGGTTCTTAGCGCTCCAAAGCGGATTTTGGCCGAGGTTTCCCCTGTGGCGGTCCGTGATTTGGTTTCCGAATCGGTCCTTGTAGATACCGGAGAGGGCTATGCCTTTTTTCACGAATCCTATTTCGACTTCTTGTTCGCCCAGGGCTTTGTCGCGTCAGGACGCTCCCTTCATGGTTTCCTTGTGGAATCCGAGCAGGGGCTGTTTCGACGTGCCCAGGTACGGCAAGTTCTGGAGTACCTGTCCTCCGAAGACCGGAGCAACTTCAGGTCAACGGTTGTGGAATTGCTCTCCTCTGACCATATACGGTTTCACCTCAAAGACGCGGTTGTCAGCGTTCTCAGCGATTCTCGACCAACTGCCAAAGATTGGGAAGCGCTCAATTTCATTGCCTGGGATGGGTCAAGTATCGGTTCTAGGCTGATAACTGTCCTTGGACAGGGGGGATGGTTCGATGCTGTGGACTCGTTGGGCCTATGGGAAGAGTGGCTGGCGGACCGGGAGAAAGCGGACAAGGTATTCCATCAAGTAATGCGGGTAGCCAAGGAGCGACCCGCCCGGGTCGCTGCACTCGTTCGACCTCATATAGGGCAGTCCGGAGAGTGGCGGATTCGGTTCCACCAGCTAGCGAGATTCTCATTGAACAAGGAACTCGTGGACCCAATTGTCGAACTTGTGGAGAGGGGACAACTTGACGACATTCGCGATCCCTGGTCTCTTTTCTATTCGATCAAGGGATATCCAGCGGAAGAGGCCCGGCTCATAGGGTCGTTTCTACAGAGGGGACTTGCCCAGGCGCTAGAAGCCGGGTTGGCCGACCCTTTCTCATCGGGGCTTCTGTCGCGTGGTTCGCAGTCGCACTCCGTTATCAGTGATGTGGCCGCGGAAGAACCCGCGGCGTTTATCAGGCATGTGTTGCCTTTCGTGATTGGTGTGTCGATGAGCAACCAGCGCCGACTAGGGCAGGAGAGTCTACCTTGCAGTGACCTCTGGACCGTCCGCTATCGGGGGCAGGCGTACGGCTTGAAAGCGGTCGTGTTTAAAGCCATCACCGATGCATTGGAGAAGCTGGCCGTAGACCGGCCGGAAGACTGCGCTACGGTCATACGTGGCCTCCGCCATGCCGAGAGTGAAGAGTTGCGGTTCCTTGCTTGCCGCGTCCTCACAGTCATGAACGACTCGGACGATGCCATGGATTGGCTACTGTCCGACACTCGCAACTTTGCGCTCGGATGGTCCGACAATCATCTATGGGCATCCCGCGAGCTAATCGAAAAGCACTCCGTTGCCTGCTCAACCGCCCTGTTCGAGAGACTTGAAGAGTTCCTGCTCGGTTATTCGCTTTCAGTTGAAAAGGGATGGCCAAAGTATCGTGGGCGCAGCAGATACGAATTGCTTTCCGCAATGCCCTTCTCCAGGTTGTCCAATCTGGCAAAGCGAAAGCTCCAAGAACTAGAGAGACGCTTCAAAGAAAGCTCGCTCGAACCGCCACGGGGCATCGAGGTCCGTTCTGTCGAATCGCCGATTCCCGAAGAGTCGACAAAACACATGTCAGACGACAACTGGATACGCGCCCTCAAAAAGCACACGAGCAAACAGCCAACCTCGGACGGACATAAGGCCATCGGGGGAGCATTCCATCTGGCTCAACAGTTGGGCAGACGATCCAAGGAACACCCAGAGCGTTTCGCCGAACTATCACTGAGATTCGACAACGCAATTCCCAGTGTGGCCATGAACACCATCCTCGATAGCGTCTCCGACTCTATTGACAGTGCTCTCCTGACCAACATTTGCGAACACGCCGCAAATACCTATGGGACAGACGCAGCACAATCAGTCTGTCAAGCGATCTGGAAAACCAAAGCTGGCAATCCGACAACCGTGAGGATTATCACCTCCTACAGCCAGGCCCGAGACGAGCAGGGATCAGAAGAATATCCCTCAGATACTGCGCGGGAGTGGGCTGCTCTCGCTGCTGCATCGGTCTTGCTGTCGGGACCGGACCACGTCGATGAACTCTTACCGGTAATCGAAACTCTCGCCAACGACCACAGCCTAAGAGTCCGGTGCGCAGCCGCGTTCGCTGTTCATGTCCTTGGTAACCACCAGTCCGAACGAGCACTTGAAATAGCCGAAACCCTGTTCCAAACCCCGGAGGTACTCGACTCTCACAACAGCGAAAACCTTCTCGGCTACGCCGTTCTGTGGAGACCGGACCGCTTCGTTCCGCTGCTTTCCCGCGCCCTCCGGTACACTGGCTCCGGCGCAGACCCGCGGGGAGGCGGGGGGTCGGTGGCGAGGAGGGCTGGTTGTATATGGGCAGTGGCCTACCTTCGCAACCGGTTTCCCTCATCCATTACTCACGACGTATCGACGCTTCCTGTCGCTGCTCGGGTGGGAGCAGCACAGATTCTCGCTGCAAGACTCCCTGACAGTTTGGATGTCTTGCCCGTTTTGTTTGACGACGACGACCCGGAGGTTCGGCGGAGCGCTTCGTTCGCGGTTAGATACATCGCCGAGATCTCAGCGAACGAACAGGATGAACTACTTGAGGCGTTGGTGCAAAGCAAGGCCTTCTCGGAAGGGAAGGGTTTGCTATTTATCGAGCTTCGAGAGTTGCCTGGAGAGTTGCCCAACGGCACGATCACAGCATGTGAACGGGCTATCGAATTGGCTGGTGCCCTGGTAGGGGACATCAGAACCGCCGAAGCCGGGCTAGGTACGCATCTGAGCGATGTGGTGCTACGCCTCTACAAGGAATCAGAAGACGACTTGAAGATCCGCTGCCTCAACATTATTGACAAACTGGTCGAGTTCAACGCTTTCGCCATCCAGAAAAGGCTCGACCAAGAAAGACAGTAAAGATCGTTCCTGGTCATGTGCTTGGTTTGACCAGCAGATAGGACAGATTCCCAGGGCAACCGTCGCCATCCAGTGTGCTGGGGAACCTCGGCCCGCCGGCGCCGTGGGCGTTAATGCGCCCATGATCCCAACTGGGAGCGACAACGACCACACTGTGTCCCGATCCTGACATCTGGGACCATCCGCCCCTACCTCAGAGCTATGACGACGCTCGTTACTGCGGCAAGGGCTGCTATGGCGGTAATGGTGAACATCAACCAGTAACTCCAGCCCAGTCTCCTGGACTGTCGGATTTCCTCTTGTATCTGGCTGAGTGCTTCGAGTTGCGCCACCTGCATCTCCAACGTCGGGGAGACCGGCAATGCTGGTACTTTTGTGGGGTCGAGTGCTGGTAGGCGATCTGGAAGTCCGGCAACCTTCGATAGGTCTGGGAGTTTCGGGAAGTCTATCTTTGGGAATGACAGGGATGCTTCCGCTATCCGGTCTTTTATTTTGGCGAACTCCCGGGAGTTGGCTTCGTCCAACATTGTGGAGACTTCCTGCATCCGCTCTTTGAAAGCCTCGTTCTCTCTGTCCACGGCTTCCTTCAACAGCGGATCGGCGTCTAGGATATGCATGCCTCGTCTTCCCAACTCAATCCAATGCTTCATGGGCCACGAGCGGTCTTCCATCCCTTCTCGAAGGGTGGCAACGAAGTCCGAATCAGATAAGTCTGATAAGGCAGTGTCACCCATCTCTATCTGTGGCATGCCGTCTTGGGGTGCCTTCCACTCTTTTTGACTATGCGGAGGGCGGGGAGCGGCAGGGGAAGTGTCCGGGCGGCTTGGTCTACATTGGCGAATCCACCGAGGTTGGCGATTTGTTGCGGGTCGTAGGCGAGTTCTCCGAGGGCGTTGACGATTGATGCCGGTGTTGAGGGTGTTTCCGGCGGCAGTTGTTCGCTGAGGGGTTCCCGTTTTCGCCATCCTCTTGCGCTGAGTGCCTTGTAGAGAGACGTTTTGTTGGTTTGGGTGATCGTGCCGAGGTCGTGGGCTCGTGTAATCAGCGCGGCTATGGAAACCATCCATTTGCGTTTCAGGTTGGCGAAGTGCCCCAGGGAGCGTTGTCGGAGTTCGGGGCGGATCATGTGGGCGGGCATGAGAAACTCGGCGGCGAACTGCATGGCTTCTTCTTCGCTTTGGTTGGATAGGTGGATTGGTTCTGAGTGCATGACTATGTGTCCGAGTTCGTGAGCCAGTGTCAGTCGTTTTCTGTCAGTTGGCACTCGGGAGTTGATCATGATGATTGGATGGTCATCGATCCATTGGGAAAGGCCGTCCACGCGGGGACTGCCGAAGTCGCGTTCGATAATCAGACAACCTGCTGATTCCATCCACGCGGTCAGGTTCCGGACCGGTCCCTGGGGCATGCGCCATTGCGCTCTGACGAGACGGGCGGCTTCGTGGGGTGGGTACTCGATCGGGTCGAGGGTGGGCATGGTGTTGGATGGGCGATAGTCGATTACTGACAGAAGGAGACGCATCTGTGCTCGGAGGACATTGATGCCCGCTTCGAGGCGTCTCCACACTCTTGCCGGTGCGGTCGCCCGTCGTCTCATGTGCGCTTCTGTGGCTATTGAACCGGCGATTTGGGACATGTTGGTGAGAAGGTGACTGTTAACACCGACAGCCGATGCCAACTGTTCAAGGGTTTCCGGGTCTGGGTCCCGTAAACCGTTTTCGTATCTCGACAGGGCCGCTTGTGTGACCCCGGCTTGTTCCGCCAGCTGTGCCTGGGTCAAACCGGAGGCGATCCTTGCGGTGTGAATCGCCTCTCCGAGTCCGTTCATGCCTTCGAATCTTTCCGGGTGTCGACGTTGGTTTCCATCGGTCGGACAGTGGGTGCCGGAGCGTCCGGTCGGGACGGCACGATCACGCCCGAAGGTGCCTGCGGTCTGATCTCCCGGATCCACAGCGTGTCGCTTCTGCTCGTCGGATATGACACCGTAGCCGCTCCCATTTCTCCGAGTTCGCGATGCCAGATGTAGCCGAACACCAGGTTGGTCATCTCGGGGAGGTCGTCAAACAAAACGAACTGTCCCGGCGGAGGGTGTTGTCCGTAGAACCGCAGGGCTTGGTCAGTGGGGTAGCTGGCGATGGCGCCGGTGCCATGGTGGCGTTTGACACGGATACGGAAACGGTCATGCACGATGAGTTCCCGCAAAGGCCCACTCTCGAAGACGGTGACTTCGTCTATGTCGTCGGTTTCGGCTTTCAGGTGTTGCCACAACAAGTCGTGGATGACGTTGGACATTCCACGGGGACCGTGAGCGGCCGCCTGGGACGGCAGAGCCGCCCTGTATTCGGCCAGGTCGGCGGTTGCGTTCGCTACCGCTGATGCCCACGCAGCGAGCAACTTGTCACCCAGTGACTCCAACACATGGTCCGCATCGACGGAAAAACTGTCCGATAACATACCGGTCAGTATACCGACCCTGCTCGGTTTTCTCCAAACACCTTTCTTCCCAGGCATCTACCCTGTCCACACGAGGCAAGTGGGCACTCCGGTACGTCCGAGGTCCGCTATTGGCGATGTCGGGTTGATCGTTCAGGATAGAGGAGTAGTGATAGGTGTCACTGAGGGCTGGGCGGGGGTTTTATTCCCACCATGTGGGTGCGCCGACCAGGGTTGCTCGCCGTTGCCGGGTTTCCACGGTCATGGTGTCCCCGCTTGAGTAGACACGGCGTATGGGAGCCTTGGTGACCACGCTGCCCAGATAGTGTCCGTCTTCTCGGAACCAGCGGAGACGCTTTTTCTGGAGTAGACCGAACCCGGTTTGGGCTACGACAAGACTGCCCGCCTCGAAGGTGTCGAGCAGGGCGCAAAGCGCATTGTCCCGCAAGACGTACAGTCTCGTGTCTGTCAACATGTACAGATAGTCCCCTGTGTCGATGATTTGTCGGGGGACGCTTCCGATGTCGTATAGGCGTCTCCCTTTCCCGTTGTGGTCCACCAGCACCACCCGACCGGAGTAACTGGCGAGATAAACCGCGTCGGAACCAGCCGCGAAAGCGGCGGCGTATATCCAATCGGCGGCATCCTGTTCCCTGCCCACCATCCCGATTGACACGGTGAATCCCACTTCTGGCAAATCGATCGTCGACTCGCTGGTTTCTCGGGCAAACAGGGCATAGGAGGACAGGGCGCTGGTGTCTACTCCTGTAAGCGTCTCAGCGGCCTGGTTGATGTTCCGCATGGTCGCTTCAGCGTTTGGTTGGTTGGAATTGACGTCTGGGTGGTGACGTTTCGCCAGTTCTCGATATCGCCTTTTCAGATCCTCGGGGGTGAAGGGCATCGCGAGGCCCATGAGGTCAAGGGCCTTTCGCACCTGGTAGTCGGCGGCGGCGCTACTGCTGGGTGGGGGTATCTTCTTCCACCCTTCTTTCAAGGGGAATCTGGCTCCCCATAGTCCCTTGCCTCTCACATCCACACACCATGCCTCGTCAACGGCCGTGAAGAGGTACCGTCCTACTGTTTCTGAAAGAGCCACACATCGGATGTGGTTCTTGAGTTGTTTGTCTGGAATGCGAAAGCGGTTCCGCAACGCTCTTATCTCGGGGGACTTGTCCAGAGGTGTCTCGAAAATCGACTGCAGGTGCTCGTCGTAGGCATGCAGGACGCACTCCTTTGACATGGCGATGAACCCTCTACCCGGAGGATGCATCCCCGTGCGGTAGACACCGTGACCGAATCCGGCTTTGGCGCCCACTTTGCCCGTCCGGTCATACTGCAGGGCTGAGGCTTCGGAATGTTCCATGCCCTCGGCGTTTCCGAGGTCATCAACCATTAACAGGCCAGAATCGTTGGGATATAGCTTTCGGAATGCGGGGTCTGGGCGTTCGGACATGGGAATGCTCTCGACCTTGGCAATCTTCCAATCGGCATCGACAACCCGGAAATGACCGTCGATCTCAGTTGGAGTCGTTCTCCCCCGGGGCACCTGCGCCTCGTTCCAACGATTTGGGGACCGAGGCAACGGCACGTATTCAAGGAATTCGATGTCAAGTTCGCGCAGCTTGGGCGGGGTTCTGTCTGTCCGATGCGATGCCACTGGTGCCTGTGGTTTCGCAACGGGAACACCATTCGCATCTGCGGGCAGGAGGCGGTAGGTACGTCCTTCTTTGACGCGCACGATCTTCCCTGCCTTCTCGAGATACGAGATCAGATTGGCTACTCTGCGCCCGTCCTGCTCACCTACCAACCCCTTGACATCCCGTTGCAAGCAATTGGGGTTGGAACGGACCGCTTCCTGTATGGACTCGAACAGCGCCATGTTGTACAGATGATCTTCGATGCCTTCCACCCACATTTCGAGTAGAGGTGTGCTCTTGGCGATATCCGCCATGCGGGAGAGCCCTTCATGGTCGCCGACCAACGCGAGAATCGTGCCTCCCTGCTGAAATACTGGCATTGATGGAGGCAACTCGCCGTGTTCCTGCGTCCACTCGGTAATCCACCCCGGCACCGCAGCAATGTTTTCCCGTACCAGCCGGGCGGCCTGCTCGTAGTCATGTTCCGCTATCGCTTTTCTCATTTGGTTCATTGACTCGAAGTAAGCATCAGTTGCCGGAGTGCATCTCTCTTGTCGGGCTGAATAAAAGGGGACGTCACGATCAGGTTGAGGGTTGCCCCCGTCAATCCGCCGGAGAGTCCGTTCTGGGGTTCTTTCGGTCGGTTGTTTTTTGTTCCCTCTTCCGAAAAGGCGCTTACCCCATCCTGCCATCAGTCATCCTCCTGATAGGCGGCACCGTGTCCACCTATTTGTTGAAACGAAAGCTTGAGAGTGTACCTCCAGCCAAATTCGCGACCCGCGCCTTTCCCTAACAGCCCAGCACACCAGGCATTGTTCCTAATGGCAGTCAGGGAACTCGGTGAGGTTTTTCTCTCCAGGTTGCCATCTTGCTCACACAGGCAAGGTGGTCCGCCACTGCGTCCGAGGTCTCTGAAACTGGGTGGATGTGTGGGAGGCGGGTCTCTTAGCCTGGAGCGCCTATGGGTTCCAGATTTGCGTTGGTGGGTGACATTCATGGCCGTTTCGAGGTGCTGGCCGAGGCTCTCGATGTGGCTCGTGGTCGGTGGGGAAGGTTCGATTTCGTGCTGGCGGTAGGTGATGTGGAACCCAACCGTGGTTTTGAGGATCATCTTGGGGTGGTGGGTCCGCCCCGCTATCGCAAGGTGGGCGACTTCCCCCAAGTTGTTGCTGGTGACATCACCCTCGGTGCGCCCCTGTACTTCATCGGCGGGAATCACGATCCGTATCCGGCGTTGGACGAGGCGGGGGCGGGTGAGTGGGCACCGGGAGTGTGGTGGCTCGGTCGTTGGGGCATTACCAAGATACGAGATGTGAATGTGGGGTTCTTGTCGGGGATCTACTCGCCGAAGTACAGCGACCTCCTCGAACCGAAACGCGACCATGCCAAACAGCGGACCTACTGGCATCGGTCCGAGTTGGAACATCTCACCCGTGCCGCCCGCCGCTACCACGGACGTGTCGATGTGCTGTTGACTCACGACTGGCCGTCGGGCGCGGGCACCAACCGGGCAGGCCAACCGGTCGGGGATCCGTCTATGCGGCAACTCGTCGAGAAACTGCGGCCCCGTATCCACGCCTGCGGGCACATGCACTACGACCACCGGGCCAGGATCGGCCCTACCCAAGTTGTTTGCCTAGCCAGACCACACATTGCTTCTGACGGTTTGTATGGCGTGGCCGTGGCCGAACGCGACCGCCGGGGAAACCTGCAAATCCTCCCCTAAGAATGTCACTAACACGCGAACAGAGAAGAAGCCTCTATCTTCACACCGCCATCGCGAAGGCACTCCGACATCGCCCAACCGAAGTGATCGAGATCGCCCGGGAAAACATTGACAAGATGCGGTCGGTCAATCCGCAAGCTTGGCGGCTTTTGGACGAATGGGAACGGATTCTCAAGGGGACGACCAGCGAAATCGTCGCCAGCATGCTCGACCCCAGTGAACACGGCCAGGACCTCCGCCAGGTTTCCCCCTTCGCTGGGGTACTCACTGCTGATCAACGCGCTGACGCATACCGCAGGTTCAGGAAGGCGGAAGCGAAACGGAAACACCCGTCCACATAGGTTGGACTCATGAACCGCCCAGGGTTATAGGGGGAGATAAGACCGATCAATCCGGGGATGGGCCGGTGTCCACCATAACTGACCTTCACCTAACAGTGATTCCGGCTGACCTTCTTGTGGACAAGAATGGTCGGTGGGGTTAGAGGATCATCTCGCTGATACCGAATGTCCAGTAGGCTGATTCGTACTCGCCTCTTTCGACGAAGTGCATCATGGAATACCCACCGATTCTGAAACTACCGGCTTGCCAAGGAATTTTGAGCAGCTGGGACGTGTCAGAGTCGTAGAAACAGCAGATCATGACCCTTATGAGTTCTCGCACCTGTCCGAAGTCGTATACGGGCAGACCCGCGGGGCGTGGCACCCGATCGGGACCGTCGACGATCATCTGTTTCACCAGAGCACCCAGATCGACCCCGGGGGGCGGTTTCGGATGAGGTCCCAGGTCGGCGTGGAACCTGAGCGTCCGATGCGCAGCTTCGTAGCTCCCCCACTTCACGAGTTGGATAATGGACTTCCCATTCGCTTCCGGGCCGCCGGGTCGCGAAGGTATTTTCAGCAGCTGTGACGTGTCAGCGTTGGGGAAATAAACGATCATGCACCTCACGAGTTCCCGGACCTGGCCGAAGTCGTGAACAGGGAAATTCAGTGGCGGTGACACGCGATCGGGGCCGTTGATGATCATCTGTTTCACCAGGGCGCCGAAATCAGCTCCGGTAGGTGATTGTATGAAACGATCCGGGTCGGGCTCGGGGGTGGGTTGCGTCGTTTCCATCGGGTGCAATCGTATCGGACTGTCCGCAGGACCCGTGGGGGGTTGTTCGGTGAACATCAACCCCTTGGGCTGTTCAAAGGCACGGGTGGGGAAGCCAACCCCAGGGTATCTCATGATTCCCCTTCAATGTGATGGGTTGGTTCCGTCGGTTAATGGGGCGGTTCCTTCCGGTGGTCTATCGGCCACACCCTCTCCGGCCTGCGGTTCGATGGGGAATCCGCCTTCAAACCGGATTGGCTCTGCTTTGGCCAGGGTTGTCTGGTTTGAAGACGTTCGGTCCGAAAAGCACTACCACTAGCAGTATCAACGCAAGTCCCAAACCGATCCACATTCCCCAGGTGGCTACCCAGGAAAGGAAAGTGTAGATCGCCACAAAGGTCAGGGCTACCAGGGTCATGACCACTGACGCGGTGTGAATCGTCCAACGCAAAGCCTCGCGGCGTGGCTGCTTTTTCCCTTTCCTACAGTTCCGATACAACCTGCACAGCAGAAGGATGGGCAACAGGGATAGCCAGACAAGACCGGCTAGTCCCGCTATTTGCTCAAGAGGGCTGGTCATTGTTTTCCACTCCATGTCTTGTCTTGGACGGAGCGCACGCCTCCAGTCGTGGTCTTGGCCCGCGACTGTTAGCGGTGCATGTTTTTGAACAGGAGAGTCTCCAGGCTTGGCGCTGTCACACCCCCTCGGCTAGATTAGACCTTGGCATCTGCCCTACAAGGCGCGTGAGGATTGAAACGTGGATAGAGCAGAACCGGTAGAGATCCTCAGTGGTCGTGGGTTCGCCTTCGAAGATCACGTTGGTACGTATTTCGCTGCTGCCATGCTGGCTGACGAGTCGGTGGTGGGCCTCGGGCCACCGATCAAGATTGAGTTCCAGGTCAAAGTCGACGGGTGGCGGTTGGATGACCTTCTAGTTTGGTTCGGCACTTGCGAAGATACGTGCCGGAGGTGGGCTGTTTCCATCAAGAGCGGTCAGCCTATTCGGTCTGTTTTCGAGAAGGATTTTACGGAGAGGGCGTGGGATGAATTGCTCGGAGAAAGCGGGAGCGGCTTCAACCCAGACATAGACCTAGTTGGTTTGGTAACTCGTCCGTTGCCTGTTGACACGAAAGAGAATTTGGAGGATCTCATCGCCAAAGCCCGTTCCCAGGACCCGCGGGATCTTGATCGTCGCATCGCCCGTCCCAGGTATGTGAGCAGGGACAAGCGAAAACTGTGGAACAGTCTCCGAGGTCCGACCGAATCAGGCAGGGTGTCGGCTTCCCCTGGGGAACTTCTCAAACGCTTCAAATACCTCGATCTAGACCTGTTGCGGTCTACATCCTCAAGCAAGGAACAAGCAATCCGATGGTGCGAGAGATCACTCCCGGAACCAGGTGAAGCTGACAAACTGTGGGATTCTCTGTTTGCCGAGGTCCAAACCGAACGCACCAACGGTGGGTACCTGAACCTCCCCAAGTTATACGGCAGGTTGTCGTCCAAGTACGAGTTCCTACGCGACGGACATTCCGCCCACAACCAGGTGCCAAGTGGGGAACACACCGATTTGGCTGGTCGTCCCTCTCTCCAGATCCTCTCTGATTACCGACATAGGATGCGGGACAGTCTCGCCGATGGCGTTGAGAAGTTCGTTGACCTTGTTGTAGCGTGTGAAGAGGGAGAGGATATGGATTCCTCTGCTGTCAGTCGCCGAATCGGTGAGAGGACTCCGGTGGCGTTGATCGGCCCGTCCGGTTACGGCAAGTCGTTCCTGGCGCAGCACTTGGCGGTGCGGCACTGTGAGGACGCCCGTCTAGTGGTGTGGATGCATGCCGACGAGTACGAAAAGGGCCGATTCGACGAACTTCTTGCACGGTCTATGGAACCATTCAGCGAGAAACGGTGGGAGACGCTTCTGGGTGCGGCAGAAGAGTTCGGCGTTGGGACAACCTTCGTTGTGGATGGACTGAATGAATGCCCGCCGAGTGAACGAGGGAGGCTGCTCCAACAGCTAAGTGGGTTCGCGTTGCGCCATGCGGCGAGTGTGCTGATCACGAGCACCACCGAAGCCTTTCCCAACTTGCCCAAAGCCACTGTCCTCCGCGTCAAGGCACCAGATGAAAAGACCCGCCTGGCCATTCTCACTGCCCACGGCGCCAAGCACCCGGAACGTATCAGCAGCCAGTTCCGCACCCCCTATGAGCTTGCCATTGCTGCTAAGTGTGAGAGCGAACTTGATGAGAATGCTTCAGTCATTGAACTCGAAGGGGCCTACATACGAGAGTTCGCACGCACAGAGCAACTCCGGGCGGGTCTGCGCTCTCTCGCCAGTCATTTGCACTCGAGACTTCGGACAAGCATGAGCAAGCAGGAGGCCATTTCGATTCTCATGCGTCCAAGAGGGAACCATTCGCCCCGAGAGGTGGATGAAGTGCTTGGGTGTCAACTCTTGAACAATGACCGCTACCGGGTGAGGTTCTCCCACGAACTCATTGGCCGGTACCTCGCCGCCGAAGACACTGTCCTGTCAACCGACTCGGACCGGTCGTTAGGCGAGCTACTTCAACAGGCACCCAACAGAGTCCTTTTGGAGACGGCGTTGACGATCGAAAGCGACCCTCGCCGGGTGTGGGAAGCGATGAAGGTGCTCACCCACTCCGAACATGTTTTCTCGGCGCTCATCGGTAGCTATGGCTCGGATGTCGCTGAAGTGGCAACTCAAGAATGCCGAGATGTGCTACAGCGGGCTACCGCCTCGACCACCGAAGAGCAGGGGCACATCGAGAAAGCCTCCGATCCGTTCTTTGGGGTTTGGATTACCGATCGTCAGTGGACCGAGTGGGAACGAACGGTTTTGGCCACAGTTGGGATGGGTCTCACAAGGGGCTTGTTCGTAGGCGAGGTGTGCGAATTGATCGACCGCACAGACGAAGCCTGCCTAGTCCAAGCTCGGAGACTGCAAGCGGACGGGGACCGCACGCCGGTATCGCGGGTTGTTTCCGCCACCTTCACTCAGATGTCCCAGAGGGATGGCCATGGACTCCCAGCCTGCTATGTGGTGCCGGTGTTCGAGAGGACATTGGGAAGAACAAAGTTCACATCAGACTGGCGAGGAGACGGACTCGCTCGACGTTTCGCCGCCGGCGCAGGTACCTGGTCGTGGGGACGTCTCTATCTGGCGGTGCTATCCGTTGACGAACGGGACCCCTCGGACCAAGCCTTTTTCGCTTCGTTGCTGCAGCGAGCGTGGAAGGCTGGGGGATATCACCTCCAACTCGAAGCTCTCGAGACCGCCCGGTTTTTCCGCAGGGTCGATGAACCCTACCGCTCCGAGATACTCAATGTGGTCGAAGACATCGAGCCGAACAACTGGGCGCTACAGCACGCCCAAATCGAGGTATTGGACGCGTTCGGAGTGATCGAGAGTTCAACGACGGTTGAAGATGTCCAGGCCCACGTCCGCTGTGTGATCGTTCATGCCGACGACATCGAGAAGTGCAAGGCGGCTAGCGGCATTCTCTCCATGCGGTTCGAACCCATCGTAGGTCCCTATTTCGAAGCCGTCGAAAAACTAACAAGAGAAGAGAAAGTGCGGCTGCTGACGATGGGAGCCCATGGGTCGGATCCGTCCATATCATCCGATCTCCACATCACCCTCGACGAACTGACGGAACTAATACCCACCGGCAATGCGGACTTGGACGATGCAGCCAAGTCTGCTTTCGTTCCGTTTCTTCACGGACCACCTGAAGATGCCTTCAACCCAGGACAAGCAGCTGGTGCTTGTCTTGCTGCCCTTCGAGGATGGGCCAAGTTCGAAACGGCACTACCCCCCGAAGCTCCTGGCCTAAGCGCCCAGCAGAGGAACTGGCGGCTCGTAACCAGCCTCGTTCTCGCCGGCCTACGCCATGACACAAACGTTGACGCCGAAGAGACTTGGCGTGTTCTCATCCGCCAACCCACCCAAACCATCCTGAATTTGGCATCACTCCAAAGCGGATCTCGGTATCCCCTCGACGATCCTAAAGCCAATGCCTTCGAACGCCTTGTTAAGGACTACGGGGAACCAATGCGTCTTCTTTTCGAACTAGTCCTCGAAGACCCGGACAAAGTGCCTGCCGAACGCCTCCGGCGCAGAGCCGGCGACAACTTCATAACGCGGATACTGGGACGTGTCGGAGATGAATCCACAGCGGCACGCCTCCGGTCTCACATCTCACATCAGGAAATGGGCCCAGCGGCGGTTGAAGCCATCCGGCAGATCAACAACCGCGTCTCGCCTTAGGAACACTCAAGCCTGTCAGCCAGCGGCCACCCGGCCTGGGCGTCCCGCCGGTTCCCAAAGCGAGGCACACAGCACCTCAAACTGTCCCACCAATACGAGTCGAAACTTGCAGTGCGCTAAGTAGCGCATTGTGGAGTTCTATCAACGTGTTCGTGTGCCGCGGTTCCAGTAATGGAAGCCCTGATTTGTTCGGTTGTCTAGCCGCTATTTCAAGAACACGACTCGCTATGGCCCGTTTGGAGGGTGCTGGAATACCGGCGCTTTCATACCAGTCGTCCAGGTAGGTGGACCGCCCACATTCGGGAAGTTTCAATTCTTCTGTTGGTTCAAAGCCGGACCTCCGGATCTCTTCTGACACTGCCATGGTCAGCGTCTCACCCGCCACTAGGTCCTCAAGGACCGTGCCAGGCGGCAACGAGAATATGTGTTCGCAAGGAACACCTGCTCTTTTGATCTGGTGGGTCTTTTTCTCACCGGCTTCATCGCCGTCGGTTAGATACATCATCCTGTCGGATTCCAAGTTGATGCTCTCGATGCCGTCACGTGAGAGTCGCGCGAGTCCGGGAACTATCTGATAGGGCAGGGACTCACTCCCTGTTGCTTGTCGCAGTAGGGATGGAAGGAGAATGAAGTCGGCGACTCCTTCTGTAGCTACCGCGAATCTGTGGGGTGTGACTGCGGCTGTGGAAGCACCCATGTCAAGCAACAGGGGTCTGAATCCGGAACGGGAATGCCATATCCAGTTCTTGACGTAGCTGCGGTCATCTTGGTTGGGGTCGGGCACGACAGCCCGCACAGCAGCACCGAGATCATGCGGGAGGCATCCAGGCGAATGCGTCGAATAGATGACCTGTGACGCCACGTCCTGGTGGTAGAAGAGGTTGACAAGATCGGCTTGCGCATCCCAGTGAAGATGAATGTCCGCTTCGTCGACAACGAGCACGGGCCGAGTGTTCGTGCCGATCTCAGCTAGAAATGCCACAAGGGCGACAAAGGTTCGCAGTCCCGCGCTTCGGTCTTTCCATTCTGTACATTTCGCCGTCTCCAGCGGCAACATAAATCTTCAACCAGGGCGGGGGAGACACGTTCAGTCGGACTCGGAGATTGTTCACTTGTGACCAATGGGCCGACAGTGTCTCGGTAAGGCGACGGTTAGCTTTGTCCAGCAGGTCCTCCCACAGTTCCGGCTGGGCACCTCTAACAAGGTTGCTGATATTTCGGAGGCTAAACCCGCCTAGTCGCGCAAGGTTCTTCACCCCATCCGTCCAGGATGAGGGATCATCCAGGTTGTATTCTGAGTGCAACGTTCGGGCGCTCTCCGAAAACTCCACAATCCTCGGAGCCAGACCCTGCAGCTTTGACAATGCCAGTTCTTGAAAGCGCCTCCGTTTTTCGTGTTCCACAACCCGACCGATCCACGTAACTATTCGATCAGCTTCCACCGGCGGCGGAATCCCCTCAGCAGCGAGCGTCAAAACCAGATAGCGCCCGAACTCGGTGAGGGCAGCTAGTTCCTCCTCCGAGTAGTCACTCGGCTGTTTCATCAGAATCGGCAACGCTTCCCCAATCCGCGCTGCGACGCCCAAGGCTTTGAAGTGATCCCAATTCGCACCGCGGAGTTCGTTGAGGGCTTCGCTGGCCCGAGTCGTCTCGTCAACGTTGAGCAGTGCCGGAATGATTTCGTGGGATTGGGAACCGTCGGCGTTCCGCCACACCCGGTACCAGCGGATATCGGAGGCCATGGGAACGCTTTCCTCAAGGTTTCTACGGTCATCATCGTCGAGAAGGAAGGTTCCTTCCAGAACCCGACCCTCCAAAGCCAACCCTCTTGTCACATCTCGAGGATCAAAACCTGCACTGCCGCCTAACTGCGTGAGAGCATCCAGCAAACTGGTTTTGCCGGACTCATTCGGCCCTACAAGCGCCACGACTGGAGCGTCAACATTGACCTTGGCGCTTTCGAACCGCCGAAACCGTCGAAGGTGAAACCAAGCCAACCTCACAGCCAACAACTATATCTCCGCATGACTGTCCGCTGCTGCTAGGTCTTGGCCGGTGGTCATTCCTGACCTTCGGGGTCGGCGAGTTCTATCACCGCGACGGAGAAGTCGTCGGTGTTTCCCGACGCGATGGCCACCCGCAGCAGTCGGTCGGGAACTGTTTCGAGGGGTCCGCTCATAGCCTGTGCCAGGGTGTCCCGGTCAGCCAGTCCGAACAGTCCGTCGGTTGCTGCAAGGATTCTTCCGCCTTGGCGGGGGATGTTGGTGGTGTGAACTCGGATGGGCTGGAACCACGAGTAGCCCCCCAATGTTTGGGTGATAAACCCCTCGTCCCAGTCGTCCACCGTGACCTGTGCCAGATCGTCGCCGGCGTAAAGGTACACGCGGGAGTCGCCCACCCAGAATACAACCACCGTGTCAGTAGTGACAAGAACCCCGGCGATGGTGGTGCCCATTTCCCGCAGGCCCTTGTGAACGAGCATCATGTTATATAGCAACCGGTTGGCGTCCTCCACCAGCGATATGACATGCTGTTCGGTCTTCAACCCAGAGCTCCCCTGAGCGATGACTTCGGCTGCTAGGGCTGCGGCTATGTCACCGGCAGGGTGTCCCCCGAGTCCATCAAGCACGGCCACCACACTGGGACACCCGAGAGTGAACATGGTCGTGGTGGGCTGGGCGCTGTCAACCACGGTGTCGCCAACGACCACACGGTCCTGGTTGATCTTCCTGCCCGACCCCCTCCGCGTGAGAACAGCAACTCTCAACATTCAACCTCCAACCCCGTGCGACCGTAACAGCCTCTCACGATTCGGCCACAAACCCACAGTTGGGGTTGGCTCTTGTTGCTTTCACGGTCTCTCCGATGTGCAGTCCTGGGAACCCGATCACACGATACCCCGAGCCTGTGACATGCGTGTTTGAATGGGGGTGGAGCAGCCGGTGGGGGTGGCTCCCCT
>JAPPLW010000016.1 GCA_028819345.1 bacterium
GATGCCGACGAAGCGCCATGATGACAGCCAGCGCAGGGGCCGGTTGGCGGTGACGCGACCGGTGAATCATCCCCCCCTTACCTTACGAGCCGAGCAACAACTAACCGCCCCGGCTGATCGCTCCGTACGCGACCCCGCGCACGCCGTCGCCTTCACCACCGCCGTAGCTATCGCTATCGGTGGCGCCGGCTCGGTCCATCGCCGAACCGGCATGCGGACCGCCCGCGCCCTTCCCGCCGACCGCAACCGTTCCGGATCGCCGCCCGCGACTGTCTACCGACGAGATCCACCGCGAAGGGGGTTCAAGATGGTACTCAAAGAGCCGTAGGCGCGCGCGGCGTGAGCCGGGGTGAACCCGGATGAGTCACACGCCGCGCGCTCTCAGGAACTTGACTCGGACTGGTCGCCCGCGTTGCGGGCGCGAAAAGAGATCGACACAGGAGTTGTGTATGCAGGTTGTACAATTCACAAGGACCTTCGCGGTTGCGTTGGTCCTGATTCTGACCGCCACCGGCCTCTGGGCCGCTGGTGCGGAAGAGGAGCCGGCCGCCGCTGCGGACAAGAAGTATGTGACCGACCCCACCACCGGCAAGGTGGTGACCGCACCAGAGTATGGCGGGACATTGACCTTCGTCATGAAGGTGGAGCCTCCGAGTGCTGACCCCGCGTTCGGCGCTGGGTCGTCAAGGGGCGCCGATGGTGTTGCAGAGAAGCTAGGCATCATGAACTGGGGAATAGATAGGGACGAATGGGACTTCACAAGTTTCTCCTTCCCTTTCTCTGTCTATAAAGGTCACTTGGCGGAAAGCTGGGAAATGCCCGACGACACAACCATCATCTTCCACATCCGCCAGGGCGTTCACTGGCATGATAAGGCACCGATGAACGGTCGGGAGCTAGATGCATACGACGTCGAATACAACTATCACCGCTATTTGGGTCTGGGCAGCGGCTTCACCGAACCGCCTGAAGGCTACGCCGGCTCACTCAAAGGCATGACAATATTCGAATCGGTAGAAGCCACCGACAAATGGACGGTTGTTGTTAAGCTGAAGCGGCCACAGGTCGCGGGGTCGGTGACTCAGACTACCATCGGCGACTGGCCTGTTTTTATGATGCCCCCTGAGGTAATCAAGGAACACGGCGACGTTAAGGATTGGAGGAACCTGGTCGGCACCGGGCCCTATATGCTGACTGACTGGCTCGACGGCAGCTCTATGACCTGGGAAAAGAATCCTGACTACTGGGGCTTCGACGAAAAATATCCGGACAACCGCCTACCCTATATTGACCAGTTAAGGGGCCTGATTATGACAGAAGCCGCAACAATTCTGGCGACACTGCGCACGGGTAAGGCTGATTACGTAGGTCTTGCTGGCGCCGCTGAATCCGTCTATATCAAGGACCGAGAGAGCCTCAGCCGAACCAACCCCGAAATCGAATGGTACCCGTGGGCGTATAGGTCGGAAAGTTCTTTTGGTTTCAACATGGGAGGAGGCGAGGCGAGGCCGCCCTTTGACGACGTCAGGGTGCGCCAGGCAATGCAGATGGCACTAGACCTTGAGACGATTAACAATACCTTCTTCAAGGGTTTTGCCAAGTGGAAACCTCGGGGCATGATAGGGGATGGCGTCAAAGGGTATAACACCCCATTTGAAGAGTGGCCCGAACAGGTCAAGAAAACCTATATGTATGACCCGGAAGAGGCAGAAGCGTTGCTTGATGAGGCTGGATATCCGCGTGGCGCGGACGGCACGAGATTTGAGGTCGCCCTGGGACACTACGAGTTCTTCAGTTTAGAATATACACAATTAGCTGCCGCCTACTGGGCTGACATTGGCGTTCATGTCGACACTACCGTAAGGGACCGAAGTGCTCATATTGCTGCTGAACGTGAACATACTTACGGAGATATGGTCACTGCGATTGCTGGCAACGACCCTTATGGCCCTCTCCTCCCGCTTGAATGGTATTACTCAGGAGGCTACAGGAACCCCGCGAATCTCAACGATCCCGAATACGACCTCCTGTATGAAGCCGCCCGAGACGCTACCACCCTTGAGGAGCAGCAGAGGGCGGTTAAGGAGGCAGATATGTGGCTTATAAAGAACCACCTGTATGTATGGGGTCCTATAGATCCAAGGTTTGTCGCCATCCAGCCGTGGCTCATAGGCTATAACGGTGAATTAATGTTAGGACGGGATGACCGTAAGGCCCTGTTCGCCCGCCTCTGGATTGATAGTGCGCTGAAGACAGAAAAGGGCTTCTGAGCCAACGGCTTCGCCGTCGGCTTAAGGAGTCGCTGCGCGACTCCACCCTTGGGCGCCGGGAGCGCCGCTTCCGAGCACCGCTTCCCGGCGCCCGTTTACCACGAAGATATGCGGGCCTACATCATCCGGCGGTTACTGCTGATCGTCCCGACCCTGTTCATCTTGAGTATCCTGGTCTTTCTCTCGGTGCGCTTCATCCCCGGCGATGTAATAGACACAATCGTGGCCAAGACCGAATTCTTTGGTGCGGTAGACCGTGAAGCTCTCGTCCGTATGCTGGGATTAGACGTGCCTGTCTACGTGCAGTATGGACGCTGGATAGGAGTGTTGCCGACCCCTGACTGGGTTATCGGTGAGTCCCACTTTAACGGTCTCCTCCAGGGTACCCTTGGCAACTCACTGCTTGCCGGCTGGACGGTAGAGGAGAAGATATTAGGTAGATTGCCGGTAACCATTGAGCTTGGCATATTGTCGATCGTGATCGGGCTAGTGATAGCCCTGCCGGTCGGCATCTACTCGGCGATTCGCCAGGATACGGCCGCCGACTACGCGGGCCGCTCCATCGCCGTCATCGGCCTGGCAACGCCTAACTTCTGGCTCGCACTTATGGTCATGATATACCCGGCGATCTGGTGGGGCTGGGCACCGCCGGTGGAGCTGATTTCTTTCACGGAAGACCCGCTGGGGAATCTCGGGGTGTTCATCATTCCCAGCCTTATTCTGGGGACGGCCTCGTCTGCAGCCACCATGCGGATGATGCGCACCATGATGCTGGAGGTGCTAAGGCAAGACTATATCAGGACGGCCTGGTCCAAGGGTCTCAAGGAAAGGGTGGTTGTTATGAGACACGCCATCAAAAATGCCCTCATCCCGGTCGTGTCCCTGATCGGCCTGCAGTTGCCTATCCTGATAGGCGGCGCCGTTATCATAGAGAACATATTCAACCTGCCGGGGCTAGGTCGTCTCATGGTGACTGCACTCGTTGACAGAGACTACCCGGTGGTCTCCGGAATAAATCTGTTTTTCGCCACCGCGGTCGTGGGGATCAATCTAATGATCGACATGATCTATCCTTATTTAGACCCCAGGGTCCGCTATACGTAAGGGGGAAAACGGGAACATGAGCGACGCCATAGGGACGCCATCAGCAGTAAGTCAGCCAAAGAGACGTAGCCGGCTGGCTGATTTTTTTGTCAGGCTGGCCAGGGAGAAGCCACTCGGTACTATCAGCGGGATTATCGTATTGCTATTGATTCTGGTGACGATCTTCGCCGATGTTCTGGCTCCTTACTCCTATGATGAAGTGCACCTGGCAGACATACTGAAAGCTCCTTCAGCCCAGTATCTGCTGGGTACCGACGGGTTGGGGCGAGACCTCTTGAGCCGCCTTAGCTACGGGGCTCGAATTTCGTTAACCGTCGGTCTGGCGGCGACCGCGCTCAATGTCGTGGTGGCTGTCCTGATAGGCGGCACTTCGGGTTTCCTGGGTGGTAGAGTCGACCTGATTGTGCAGAGATTTGTCGATGCCTGGATGGCTTTTCCGGGACTGCTCCTGTTGTTGACCATCATGTCTATCGTGGGCCCGGGGCTCCTCCAGATCATCGTGGTGCTGGGGATCGCCGCAGGCGTTGGGGGCTCCAGAGTCATCCGCAGCGCCGTAATTGGGGTCAAAGAGAATGCGTATTTTCAGGCCGCGGAGGCGATTGGCAGTCTCAAGCTGGGAATACTGGTCCGCCATGTCCTTCCCAATATCATGGCGCCGATCATCATCATCTTCAGCATCAACATCGGCGGCGTCATCATCGCCGAGGCGTCGTTGAGCTTTCTCGGATTCGGACTACCGCCGAACGTTCCTAGCTGGGGTGGTATGCTCAGCCGGGAAGGCCGCCACTACATGGAGCAGGCGCCTTGGCTGGCTCTCTGGCCCGGTCTCTGCCTGACGCTGACCGTCTACAGTCTGAACATGTTCGGCGACGCGGTGAGGGACCTGCTCGACCCGCGGCTGCGCGGTGGTGGAGGGCGTCTCGGTGCCGATGCCGCCAGGTCGGTTTAGGAGAGCCATCATGCGGCTCCCCACCCTGTTTCACGCCCGAGGAACGGTGACCTCCTCCCGTGCATGTAGCCCCCAGACCGCGACAGGACGTCGTGGGCTGGGAGCCCGTTGGCAACTCCGGAGGCGCGCCCGGAACGCGGCCGACCAGGT
>JAPPLW010000106.1 GCA_028819345.1 bacterium
GCAACGCCTACTGCAACTCCCCCCAGTGCGCCCCCTCCCGCGCCAGCTTCTGGAGCGGCCAATACGTCCACCGCGTCCAGGCCTGGAACAACCCCGGCGGTCTGCCCATGGACGCCCCCACCTTCGGCACCCATTTGGAGAACGCCGGCTACGGCCTCCACGTCTTCGGCAAGACCGACTACCGCGTCGGCGGCCACTCCCTCAAAGCCCGCCTCACCGCCTGGCTGCGCTCCGCCAACATCAAACGCCCCCACAACCCCCGCCCCCAGGCCACCACGTACGCGAGTCCCAATCTTCACCCTCTCCAAGGGGAGAGGCAGATGCCGCCGTCCCCGGCGGCAATCGGTGAGGGGTCTTCCGGCCGTGATCTATCCCCCGCCACCGACCCTCTTAATCCCTCTCCTGGGGGAGAGGGTCAGAGCCTGCCCCGGACTCGATCCGGGGGTGAGGGGTCTTCCGCGCAACCACCCCCCGGGTCATCTGGAACTTTGGAGACGGCACCACTTCTTTACCCTCTCCAAGGGGAGAGGCAGAGCCTGCCCCGGACTCGATCCGGGGTTCCGACGTCTTCGGCGGAAACCGGTGAGGGGTCTTCCGCTCGAAACCTAGCCCCCAGCAACACCCCAAAGCACACAAAACACGAATACCTCACCCCCGATCAAACCCCCACCCGCCTCCACCAAAAAGACTGGCTCCAAATCGACAACACCTGCCAATTCCTAAACGACTACAGCCAAGACGACCCGCCCTACTTCCTCTACCCCAGCACCAACGTCCCCCATCCCCCCTTCCGCGCCACCCGGCACTACCTCGACAAAATCGACCCCGCCGCCGTCACCCTCCCGCCCTACGAGTCCGACCTCCACCCCGTCATGGACTACATGAGCGTCACCAAGAACACCCACGGCCACTTCACCGACGAAGAAATCCTCGCCATCCGCCGCCACTACTTCGCCATGGTCGCCGAAACCGACGCCATGCTCGGCCAGGTCCTCGACACCCTGGAAGCCACCGGCCAGCTCAACGACACCTACATCATCTTCGCCAGCGACCACGGCGAAATGAACATGGAACACCGCCAAACCCTCAAAAACGCCCTCTACGAAGCCTCCGCCCGCGTCCCCCTCATCGTCGCCGGCCCCGGCCTCCAGCAGGGCGTCATCTCGGATGAACTCGTCTCCCTCATCGACCTCTTCCCAACCCTCATGGACATTGCCGGCCTCGACCATCCCGAAGGCCTCGACGGCGTCTCCCTTCTACCGTTGTGCCGCGGCGAAACCTCCAACCGCCCCAACTACGTCTTCAGCGAATACCACAGCAACTTCTCAAACACCGGCATCGCCATGTGGCGCCAGGGCCCTTGGAAATACATCCGCTACGCCGGCTACGACCCCCAACTCTTCAACCTGGACGACGACCCCGAGGAGATGACCAACCTCGCCCAATCCCACCCCCACATCGTCCAGGACCTCGATGCCCGCCTCGAATCCCTCGTCGACTTCAACCAGGCCGACACCCAGGCCAAAACCAACGACCGCCACAACTACCAAACCTGGCGCCAACCCCTCACCCCCGCCGAAATCCAGGAAGCCCTAACCAACTCCCACCAGGGCCACTGGACCCCCGCCGACGACGAAGAAGTCGAGAACTGGCTAGCTCAGTCCTGAGCTCTGTGCCGGCGCCCCACCCCGTTCGTGGTGAGCCGGGCCGGTGTACCCACCGGACCGTGTCGAACCACCCCCAGATGCAGCACCCAACCCTCCGCCCCTCCGCCATCCCGGCGTCCCCGGCCGGGACCCAGCAGCACCCAACAATCCCAGCGCTACCTGCCACCCCGTTCTCACTGAATCGCAGGCTCCCCGTCGCTCCCACTCGCCCCCCGTTCGTGGTGAGCCGGCCTGGAGTCTTTCGGAAGGCCGTGTCGAACCACAAAACCCCAGCACCCAACCCACCCAGCGAGTCCTCACTGCACCCCCGCCGGCCCCCACCCCGTTCGTGGTGAGCCGCCCCAGAGTCTTTCGGCGGGGCGTGTCGAACCACAAAACCCCCAGCACCCAAGCCTCCGTGACAGTCGCCGGCCCTAATCCGTTCGTGGTGAGCCGGCCTGGAGTCTGTCGGAAGGCCGTGTCGAACCACAAGACCCCCAGCACCCAAGCCTCTGAGACAGTCCTCGGATCACCACCCTGCCGGGCCCCACCCCGTTCGTGGTGAGCCGGTCCGAAGTCCCCGAAGGACCGTGTCGAACCACAAAGCCCCCAGCAACCAACCCGCTCAGCTAGTCTTCCTCCCCCGCGATACTCCGCCCCCCACCGCATGCCCTTCTACGTCTACATCCTCAAGTGCGCCGACGGCTCCTACTACACCGGCCACACCGACGACCTCGACGTCAGAATCGCCGCTCACCATCAGGGGTTGATTCCCGGATACACCCGCAAACGCCGCCCCGTCCAATTCGTCTTCGCCCAAGACTTCCCCGACCGAATTGACGCCCTTGAGCGCGAACGACAGATCAAGCGCTGGACCCGCGCGAAAAAAGAAGCCCTCATCGCCCGCGACTGGCCCCGCCTCCAACACCTAGCCCGCAGAACCTCAGCCCGCAATCGACCAAATCGCTCATCCTGACCCTGTCGAAGGATCCTGTTCGTGGTGAGCCGAGCCGGAGTCCATCGGAGGCCCGTGTCGAACCGCACTCGCGGGTCGCCCCACCCCGTTCGTGGTGAGCCGGTGCGGAGTCCGTCGGAGAACCGTGTCGAACCACACTCACAGCACCCATCCCCCGGAAGCAGTCCGAAACTAACCCCCACCCTTCCTCCCCACCAAAATCAAATGCGTCCCCCCATCCACCAGCCCCGGCTCCCTGCACAACGCCCGCTCCAACTCCACCGCCGTAGCCCACGCCTCAGGACTCTCCAGGATCTCGTTCGCCGCCGCCGACTCCCCCGACGTCGTCACATTGCTGCCCGCCAACTCCAACACCCCGCAGTCCGGAAACAGCACGCGCAACTCGTCACTCCGATACATGTGCATCGACGGATGCTCCAGCTCCATCTCCGGCGTCGGAAACCCCGGCAGATCCCCATGTTCGGCAACCCGCCACACATGCCATTCCTCCGGATCCTCCAGGATGTACATCTGCGGTCTACGAACCAGCGTGGCCATCGTCCCCAACCGGCTCATCACGCTCACCAGCAGGACTCCGCCCGGCCGAACCACGCGAACCAGCTCCGCCGCCGCCACCTGCCGTTGCTCACACACGTACGAAAGCGCGCCCCCATAGCAGATCACCGCATCGAACTGGCCGTCCCCGAACATCGAGAGATCCGCAATATCCCCGGTCACAAACCCTTCCACCGCCCCTGACACACCCGCCTCGTCCACCGTCGCCCTGGCAAGCTCCAGCTGACCCTCGGATAAGTCCAGGGCCGTCACCGTCGCTCCAAGCTTCGCCGCCGTCACCGTAAACCGGCCAGGCCCACACCCCGCGTCCAGCACCCGGTCTCCGTGCCCCACATACCGCGCAATGAAATCGGCATGCACCACCGCCTTCAACCGCCCCGCCACCGACCCCTCCAACCGCTCCCACTCCCGCCCCCCATACGCGTCATAAAACCCCTTCGTATACCCAGCGTCATACATACCCACATCACCTCGAAGCCGGTCCCTACCACCTTCCCCCGCCAATCCTATGCCCCACCCGTTCGTGGTGAGCCGGGCCGGTGTACCCACCGGACCGTGTCGAACCACATTCTCGGGTCAGCCCTACCCGTTCGTGGTGAGCCGCCCTGGAGTCTTTCGGAAGCCTGCCCTGAGCCTGCCGAAGGGGCCGTGTCGAACCACCCCCGGATACAGCACCCAACCCTCCGTCCCTTCGCTATCCCGGCGTCCCCGGCCGGGACCCAGCAGTAACCAACCTTCCCGCCGCACCCTGCCACCCCGTCCACTCCCGCATCCCGAGCTCCCCGCCGCCCGACTCGCCACCCGTTCGTGGTGAGCCGGCCTGGAGTCCCCGGAAGGCCGCGTCGAACCACCCCCCAAGTGCAGCACCCAACCCTCCGCCATCCCGGCGTCCCCAGCCGGGACCCAGCAGCACCCAACAACCCCAGCGCTACCCGCCACCCCGTTCGTTGCGAGACCATCTCCCATAACGGGGGTACGCGAACCGCCCTCTTTCCCCCTAACCCTCCCAGCCAGTCCCCCGTCCCCTCTCCTCGGGGCCGCGGTTCTTCACCCTCTGCAAAGACAGTTTCCTGACGGCGATCCTGAATACGCCGCCGGATAAACTGCCACCAGTAGAAAAGGAAGAGGAGTAGGGGCGGGCCGAAAGGTCCGACCTTTCATAATGGAAGACGGATTCTGGCACTGGCTCGCAATATGGGCACCGACCATTTGGTACACAACTGCGTTTATAGGCTTTTGGTTTGGTTCGGGTGCATTTGTGTATCGATCCGTCATGCGTGCGTGTATGT
>JAPPLW010000115.1 GCA_028819345.1 bacterium
ATGCCCGTTGGTCGCGCAAGCCCGGCGCTGCTAATGTCGCGGCAGGCACGCCGATAGCGGTCTCTTACGCAGGCATTACTGCCTACGCCAGGGACGCTGAGGGTTATCTGGTGACCGACGCTACACCTCCTGTGCGTGTCCTCGACTCTGCCGGTGATCCGATCACCAATCCTTTCGAGGCCGACGGTACGACGCTGGTAACCGGCGTTGATGAGGTGTATGGCGACAGTGATCCGGCGAACGTGACGGATGGGCATCAGTACCGTGCTGGAGCGGGCAGTGTTCAGGTTGTGAACACCGCCAGTTCTGCAAGCACGGGAACACACACCGTCACGCACCTGATGGTGAAGGACAACAAGTTCCTCGCCCTTGCAGACGGAACCGCTGGCGCTCCAACCCTGGTGTTCTCCTACGACGATGACGACACCTTCATCGACAGCACCGGTGATGAGGGCCGCGAAGTCAGCATGGCAAGGTTCCAGACGTTGATGGACCAGGACGACAACCACAACACCATCGGAAACGGCGACGACCCGGCATCCGATGCCGCCGTTGAAGTTGAAGTGGTGATCTACAACGCTGACGGCACCAGTGTCTTCAGAGTCACCAACGACGGTTCAAGCTAATAACCCGTTGAACCAATAGGTTCAACCTAAACAGAGAAGAGGCTCCTCATGGGAGCCTCTTCTCCTTTAAGAACAAGACCTCCCATGACTCCAACTACTTGCCGGGATGGGGTATCTATCTCCGCAAGTCCAGGTAGCGGACCCGCTCTTCCATAAATGGTCGTCGCGTTTCGGCAGATGATGCCCACCGCCACAACTCCCTGGGGAACCCCCTGCCCAAAGCGGAAGATCTCGCTGAACACCAGGGACTCCCTCGCCACTATTGAGAGGCTCCTCCCCTGGACGACAAGATCACAGAAACCGCAGTTAGAGCGTTAGGGTTGAGAAAGGTCGGTTGGGTCCCCGGCCCATCTGCTCGGGACTCACTTTGCGGAGTTGACAGCTCTGCAAGACCTCCTACCAGCCATCAACCCATAGGCCGAAAGGTTGCCGTTAGTGGCCCATTACCTAGCCTGGTTCGTAGAGCAGGAAGAAAAACGGGAAGAGTCACGCTGATGGGTATGCTCGCTTTGGTCCTAGCCGTCGCAGTGGTTATCTGTGCCAGTTCAGATAACGATCCCCTTTCAGCCTCCGCTAATCCAGCCGAGGCCATCTAGCTACGCCGGTGGAGCGTGGATCTCGGCTGCGTTAAAGGTGTAGTTGAAGCGGCGACACCAGATGGCCACCGTCTGGTAGTCGTCCAGGTTCACCTCGGGGGGCACGACATAGTTCTGGTTGCCCTGGTTGCCCTTCAGGTCTCCCAGCGACAGGTACGCCACCTCCGAGTAGGCGGCCCGGTCGTCCACCAGGGGCGCCGCTGAGAGGATCACCAGCAGGTCGGGACCGTTGGAGACGTCGAGGTCCTCGAAGCGGACCACGTGGGAGCCGTCGGGCTGGCGGTAGACCAGCACCGTGCCCGTCCCGGGGTGCCCGATGCTGATCCACTCCGAGACGGAGAGCAGCACCGGCCCCTCCGGAACCGTGGTGGTGGTAGGTGGTGCTGTTGTGGTAGTGGGCGCCGCCGTGGTGGTGGTAGCAGCGGCGGTCGTGGTGGTAGCAGATTCCTCCGCACCCGGCGTGGTGGTGGACGTGGTGGTGACCGGTGGGTCTTCCTGCTCCTCCTCGGTAGCCGGGGTGAAACCCCGTTCCGGATCCTCGCCGGTCGGCTCAGTCGTATCCGGAGTGGTGGTGGTAACGGGATCATCCGGCGCCATGGTCGTCGGCGGCGAGGTGGTGGTGGGAGCGGCGGTGGCCGGCGTGGCCTCAGCGGCGGTGGTGGTGGTTGCGATCGCCACCGGCGCCGGGAAGGCCTCGTCCACGACCTCGTCGATGAACAGCTTGTGCGGTTCGAAGTAGGCGATGACGAAGACCCCCAACGCCACCGCAATCACGGCGACGGTGATCTTGACTCGTGTGCTGAGTCCCAGCAAATAACGCACGATGCGCATGTTCTAACCTCCTGGACCCGACCGGCCGCTCCTAGCGGTGCAGATCGGGATCATCCTGGATCATCCGGGTGCGGATGGTGAATACCGAATCTCCTGACAGAACACCTCCCCTGCCGAACAGGCGACCGCCCTCCCAGTTGGAGAGCCCCAGTTCGGGGCGGTTCAGGGCGAACTGGCCGTCCACCCAGCGGGTGAACCCGTTGCCCACGAAGGGAGCGTCCACCGTCTCGTAGAAGCGCTGCTGAGAGGCGGAGTCGTCGTCGATCAGGCTCACAACCAGCTTGGGGCTGAGGGTGTTGAACCACTCGACGGCCTGCTCCACCGAGTCCACGGTCGTGAGGGTCACCTCCGGGCTCTCCTCCCACTCCCACTCGAGGCCCAGCCGGCTGTGGGGAAGGCTCTCGGTTATCGGCTCTGTCACCGTCCCCTCGGCGCGGGTGACCGTGTCGGACCGGAACCAGCGTGAGGGCACCAGTCCCTCGTCTCCCTCGGTCACCCACAGCTTGGGATTGACGCCCCGGCTCCGGGCGGCCTCCTCGAGGGCGTCGAGGAACAGCGGCGCCAACTCCTCGGCCCTGGAGCGGACCAGCGCGCAGACGTTGAGCGTGTTGCATACCTTCCGGTCGAGCGAGTGGCGGACCGCCTTGGCGAACCGGGACGCGTCGGCTCCGGGACCGGCCACCATCCACCCGCCACCCGTCCCGTGGAGGCTCACCGAGATGCCGCTCTGGCGGGCCACCGCTCCCAGTTGCCCCACCGCCTGGCCCGACCCGCGGGCCACTGCCAGGGACAGCTTGGGTTGCGAGAAGAGCGCCCATCCCGAAGCCCTCGACGGGCTGTCCACCAGGGTGACCGCCCCCTCCGGAAGGCCAGCCTCCGAAAGCGCGGGATCCAGCGCGTGCTCGACGATCGCCCGGGCGGTGCCCAGGGCCGCCGAGCCGATCCGGAAGACCACCGTGTTGCCGGAGCGGAGCACGCCGGTGGCGTCGGCGAACACGTTGGGACGGCCCTCGAACACGAACCCCACCACCCCCAGGCCCGAGCGGATCAACTGCGCCTCCCACCCGTCGTGGGGAGCCTTCTCGATGACCGTCCCCCGCCCGGACGCTGCGTCCCGCCAGGTGTTCAGGCCGTCCGCCATGTCGGCGCGCATCTTGTCCGACAGCACCAGCCGGGTCGAGGTCTGCCCCCTGGCCTGGGCCCTCTCCACGTCGGCCTGGTTCGCCTCTGCGATGGGCGCGAACGCCGAGTCGTCCAGGAGGCGGCGGGCGAAAGCCCCGTAGAAGTCTGTGATCTGTCGGTCCGTAGCCTGGCCCAGGGCGGCGAAGGCCCGGTGCGCCCGGTCCACCGCATTGGCCGCGATCTCCCAGTCGGCGGCAGGAATGCGCAGCAAATCCCCCGTGGATTGCACCACCACCAGCCGGTCCCCGGGCGCGAAGGCGGCGGCCAGGTCCTCTGTCACCAGCGTCACCCGGTCCCCCCCGTAGGGAATGGCCATCCCGGGAGTCAAACGAGTCAGCCGGTCATCCATCTAATTCGAAGAGAATACCAAGAATGCGGCAGTTTCTGGCCGGCGTTTGAGCGGGATGTCCCGCTGGGCGGCCGGCTATTCGTGCAGGGATTGCCCCTGCCGACCCGTGTTAGGAAAGGAACTCGATCAGAGTCATCAGACCCCCGAGGACTGTGACCACCGCCACGGTCATCCAAGCAATTGACACGCGCAACTTGGAGATCTCCTGGCCCTGTTTGTCGATCCTCTCCCCCAACTCGGCTCGCACATCGGCGATTCTCGAATCCAACGTTCGTCCCATGTTGGCCATTTCAACCTGGACGTCCTTAATCTTGCCCGCCACGCGGTCGATCTTTCCCTCCAGGTCGTGTTTAACCGACATCAAATCCCCCCGGGTGGCCGGCGCCGACCAATCACCTTCTGCAACTGAAGAACCAATAGACATCATTACCCCTCTCTCGCGGCTAAAAGAACCGCAGCAGGATCCCCACCCCGGTCAGGGCCCCGGCTGCTATCCAGATCATCCGAAAAACGCCCAACTGCAGGTCTTTCATCTCCACCCGCACTTCCTTGATTTCAAGTTGCAAGTCGGCTTTGACCCGATCGATCCTTCCCTCCAGGTCGTGTTTAACCGACATCAAATCGCCTTGAGTGGCCGGCGCCGACCAGTCACTTTCTGCGGCTGAGGTGCTCATGGACATCACTTCCCCTCTTTCCTTGTCGTCTCGTCCCCTAGGACATTTCACTCCAACATCATATCTCGGCCACCGGCGGGAGTCAAGCAGAATCAGGCCCTTTCGGCTCTCTATACTTCCGACCAGGTATGGAACTGGTCGACTATCTGCCGGTGGCGGTGA
>JAPPLW010000094.1 GCA_028819345.1 bacterium
AGCAACTGGGTACTTTCAGTGATCAGGTGTGAGCACTTTCAGTGATCGCCATCATGGTTGTCGACATCAAGTTTTCCACGCTGCGTTTCAACGCCGGGGCAACCGGGTTGCTCAACAGCGGGTCTGCTCCGGCTTACAAAGCGCAGGTGCTCCTGTACAACCGGGCGTTGGGGTATTTGCAGGGCCACCGTCCTGACCTGGCGTTTGTGCTGGGTCGGGGATGGAACAGAACACAGAAGGGGGTGGTGACAAGAAGCGACGATTGCATGGACCAACTGGGTCCGGTTCGCATGGACGAGGAATATCGTCATGAGACGTGGGAAGTGCATGCGGATCGGGCGGTTGAGTGGATAAGGAGAATGCGCTGTGATGGAGCCGACTGGGAGGCTGTTCCGGCCACAGTGGAGGAACTTCGACCCAACGTCAAAGGGACCCCGGGTTATTGGAAATCGGCCGTGGAACACATCGCGGTGGAAACCGAGGATCTCACCCGACTGTGGGGGGTGGGGGTGGGGAAGCGACGGGAAGCCAACCGAGCGGGTCTGTTCAGGTGGACCGATCCTCGAGTGACACCCGAGACCCTGAACATGGGAGGGAATACTGCTCGGACTCTGAGTGCACTGTTGACGGTGAACCGACAACCGGACGCACCCGTGGTGCTACCCCAGGGGATAAGGTCGGCCCGCTCAGAGTGGATCGATACACCCGAAGTGGAGTTTTACGTTGACTTTGAGAACGTTTCGGACCTTGACGACGACTTCGCCCAGTTCCCCAAGAAGAATGGCCAACCTCTCATTTTCATGATCGGTTGCGGGCACATCGAAATGGGCGAATGGCGGTACGAGTGCTTCATAGCAGACCAGCTGACCGAACCAGACGAGGCGAACATCGTGGAGGCGTGGCTGGCTCACATGAACAGTGTGCGCGACCGGATCGATCCAGATGGAAGCCCGAAGGTGATCCACTGGTCGGCGGCCGAGTCTTCCAGTTTGGAAACCGCTTACAACTCCGCTCGCAACAGGCAGCCCTCTAGGCAAAAGGAATGGGCGAATCCGAACTGGTTCGACTTTCTCACAAGGGTGATGAGGGCCGAACCGGTTGCGGTACGAGGTTGCTTCGGTTTCGGGCTGAAACCTGTCACCAACGCTCTCTACCGGCACGGGCTTGTCAACTGCCGGTGGGGTGACGGACCCGCCGATGGCCTCGGAGCCATGGTGGGTGCCTGGTGGTGCCAAAACCAGATCAACCAAGGGCGAGCAAGAAGGCTGGTCGATATTGAATTGATGCAAGAGATCCGGGCCTACAACGAGGTGGACTGTCGGGCAATGATGGAATCCATCACCTACTTTCGGACGATCGGGGCCGATCAACCCAAACCCATCAACGGCACAACGGGGAAATAGAGGCCGGTTCGGGACAGCCGGGATCGGGGTCGTGTCCTCCACTTGCCGGCCACATAGACGCCTACTTCGTCGAAAAGGACCAAGAGTCCGACCTCGTTGAAAAGACTGCGGTCCCTTGAGCACCACCAGGAACGCATAGAGGCTTCGTTAGGGCAGATTCGGGAACACCTAACCGGCGGAACCCGAACCCTCGGACACCGAGCATTTACAGCGGCACGGCCTCGTTGAGTATTCGGTCGCGGCGGCTTTGGCATCTTCCGTCGAGGTTCCGTAACAACCCGCCCATGCTTAACACGTCAACGCCGCATCCGAGCAGCCCCTCGAGTCGCCTTTAAATGCGCAACTGGTCGAACAGCGACGCTCCCTGTTTAAAAGTGACCACGAGATCGATGTCGCTCGTGGAGGTGTCTTCGTTGCGTGCGACAGAACCGAACACGTGCACACGGTCGCCGTTGTTGGAATGAACAACAGCCAACACATCGGCTTTTTTGTCTGACAGCAAGCGTCCTTTCGGACCGGAGAATTCGGTCATGGGAAGCACCTTAGCGAAGCATCAACGCTCTGAGCAGGAACAAATCGTCGGTAACCCCAGGTGGATTTGGGGTGTTTGCCTGTGCTGGTGACACGACCCAAGAGAATCCTCGCGAACAACGTCCCACCAACCAGCGCTCGGATCCGCCTGACCCGCCCCGCTTGCCGGGCGGGCAAATTGGAGCAGAAGTGGCGAGCGCGGCTACGATGCTTCGACTGTGCTAGCGAACATGGAGGCGCTCCACCCGGTAACGGAGCCTGTTCCCCGACACCTTGCGGACGAGGTAGTGCCCTTCACCAGGTCGAAGGGGACGGCGATCTCATACCACCCCTAGGACTCTGCAATATCCCGCCCTCAAACTCCGAGGTGATGTATGAGCGAGCTGCGACGCCGTGCCGCTGCTGTGCGTAGAGCGATACTTGGCCCCGTGTGGATAGTCCTTATCGCTGGGCTCGTAGGGACAACCCCTGCTCTCCTGTTCGTGATTGGTGGTGTCGAAGAACCCTGGATCGTCGGTCCGTCACTATTTGTGCCAGTGCTCATGTCGGCTGTAGCTACTTGGTTCCACGAGCGGATCGAACGGAACAGAGACCGCGTCGGCTGGCTCTATTGCGGCTGGATAATGGGAAAGCGGCGCCCTGTTGGAATCGAAGACCTTGATTGTGCCGCGCAAGCGCGGGGTCTTGCGGTGGTGATTCCAGAGTGCAAAGAGGAATTTGCTTATCTGTTTGTTGCGTTCGCGGCGGAGTACCTAGACAGGCTTGCCGATCTAACGATGAGTGGCAGTCCGTTGATGTATGGGATGGAACAGAGAGGCGAGCGTATCGAGAGCGAGGGCGTGGAGTACGCGATGCTTCTTAGCCACAACGAGCTAAAGACCTCTCTTCTACAAGACGGGGAGGTGCTTGTCTCGCTGTCTCGCCATGCCTTGCGCCAATAGCTTGACCAGTAGCAGTGTCGTCATGTGTCTCTGTTGGTCCACCCCGTCCAGGCATCTGGATCGCGGTGCTAGGGAATCACAGCCCCTTGTGCCAACAGCCAGCCGTGTTCACCGACACCCTGTTAGATAGGTGTTTTGGGTCGGAGACCGCAGGCTTGTTCCTCGGCGGTGGTGTCTATCCCCCGAGAGCGTTTCCACGCCAATCGCTTTTCGATGTTGCGGACAGGTGACCCACCGGCGGCGACCAAACGTTTGTGGTTCTCCCGTCCCCGGGACAACGCCTCTTCCATCGTCAGGACCAGGGGCGGCGGCGAAGCGTAAGGATCGATCATGGTTTGCTCGGCCATGACCTCAGAATAACGCTGGGGAGTCTGAGCAACCAGCTGCAGTTTGCTGCGCCTGCGTTCCGAGGGTGGCTGCTGTGCCCACCGGGAGCGTCGGACTGCCGGATGCTGTAAGGACCGGATAGTACCCCAACCACCCGACATAGCGGCCACTGGCGGTCAGTGACACATTGCTGTTCATGCCGCGGGTTTGCTGCCCGTGCGGTTGTGTTGGTTAGTTTCGGATTTTGCGGTGTTCGTAGCCCCACAGTCGGGTATTCAGAGCGTTTTCTAGTTTGGCGATGGTGCGGAGGTCGGGCCAGGTGGTGCCGTTGAGAATGTTGATGATGGTTTGTGGACTGAGTCCGGCCTGTTTTGCGATGTATCGGATGGACTCTTTTCCGATTTTGGTTTTGAGTCTGTTAGCGACTCCTGCGGCCAGGTAGACCTCTGGTGGGGCATTTTCTCTAAGATCTCCGTCGGGAAAACAATTTTTTTTCGCGAGAAATGCGGCCGGTTTTTGGCGTGGAAAGGGCATCAAACCCAGTTTAGTCAACTTTCCAGGGGTGTCACACCCGTTCTGTAGGGTCCATCATAGTGGACGTTTTATATGGGATGATCAGCTATTGCTATTGCCACTGGGCACGTCCACCAACACCAGCGCCGGCGACCTCTTTTGCCTTGACGGCAGATAATACGGACCTTCCCAAGCCGTTTGTTGCCTCGCAATGTGTTTTTTGGATTTCGGAACAGTGATTAGCTGAACTTTGTACTAATGACAACTTTGACATGCGACTGGACGTCCATACCGACCGCAACAGTGCTCCGGGTGGATGTGAGAACTGGCGTTATACAGAGCACAGCGATGCGTGCCTTTGGAAACCTGTTGTGCATGTGCGCCAATGTTTGTGCCGATCGGTTAGTTAACGACCCACCGGCCGCTGTGTCAGCCGGGTCGTCGAGGCGGGGCGGCTGCGAACAATCGTCTTCTCTGACGACACGTGCAACGCAAGTAGTGAACCGGCCGGTGGCGGACGCTGACGCGAATACAACGTGGCGTTCCGACAGTTCAACGCCGAGGGGATGGGACGTGGGTGAGGTTGCGGCGCTGTGAAAACAACTCCGTTGCCTGCCGATGTGACCGAAATGTTAGAACGGTGGCGTCCCACCAACTGGGAGGCGACTGATGTTCGGACACTCGAACCGATGCTGCCCAGCGTGCGCGACTGGGTGGCAGCGGCGGAGCCGTCCAGCGCGAAACGGGCTCGGCACATGTTGGTTCTGACCGCCCGTTTCGTGGTTTGGGCACGACGGATGTTGGGCACGACCGATGTTCGCAGTGTTTTCTATCCCGACAACGTCGAGTTTTTTTCGATGGTGGTGAATGCTCACAGGCGAGCGAGTTGGCGGGAGAGCACCCGTGGAGTGTTGCGGGCAGTGGGACGGGCAGCCAATCCTGATTGGCCTCCACCGCCTCCGATTGTGGGACGTCGAAGGGTCGTTGCTCCCTACACCAAGTCCGAAGAGACAAAGTGGGTGCGGTCCGCTCGCTTGGTGGGTCGCGCGAACCGGGCGGGTCGCATGTGGGTGGTGGGCGGTTCCCTTGGAGCGGGGTTGAAGGGCACTGAACTTGCCGCTGCCCGCACCGAAGATGTTGTCGGGATTGCCGATCAGCGACTGGCAGTGCGTGTGCGGGGGCGTTTGCCTCGGTTGGTGCCCATCCGCCAAACCTATACAGATTTGGTTTGGGAAGCCATTGGTGACGTGCCCGGCGATCGGTTTATTACCGGGACCAGCCGCAATGCCGTTCATTGGGTAGTCGGTCTGTTCACACCTCTCAACGGTGAGAGGTTTTCGCTGCGTCGGGCACGGACAACTTGGCTGCTGTCCCATGTCGCGGCGGGTACGCCTCTGGACGTGTTGCAGCATGTGGCCGGGTCGCTGTCGGGAAACACTCTCACCGAATTGTTGCAACACACAAAGGGCACTCTCGATGACGAAACCGCCGCTGTGGGGGCGTTATGGGCGTGAACCGCGGACTGAGTCGCCGCCGCTTCCGGGCCAGGAAGAAAGGTCGACTCTGCGCGGATGACGCTCGGTGTCTCGACAACCAGCGGCGCTTGCCCGGCTTCCCCCGCACTTTCGACACCGCGTTTCCCCTATGGACAATCGAAGAACAAGTACAGCCATACCTTGCGCTTATCAGACGGAGTGGCGTCGCTCGCTCGCTGGAACGGCGCCTCCGCGATCATCCCGGACAGGAGTCGCGGGTCAGCATGGAAGCTCTTCTCCTGGCGATGATGCTGACCACTGACATCGTTAAGTCTTATCGCCGCACCGATGTGTGCGCTGTGCTCAACGGTTTCCCCTCCCAAGTCGCGTACCAACTGGGACTGTGGGACTTGGACCATCCACCGCCCGTCAGCTACCACGCGGTGTGTGTTCAAATCCAACGCCTGGAAAAAGCCCTCGGTGCCACGTGGACCAGCACCAGCGAATCCGTCCGGGATCTGGCCTGGCTGTGCCACACACTGATCGATACAAGCATTCCCCGAAAGGACCGGAAAATGATCAAAGCGATAACTTTTGACAGCAAGGTCATCGAATCCTGGGGGGTGTCCAAAACCTATATGAAGGAAAAAGATGCCCTGGCCGAACACCGACTCAAAGAACGCGAACGGGCCGACCTCGACGAACCCGACCTGCCAACCATTACCGAACCGGTCACCAACGAGATAGGCACGTTCGGTCCCGACGGGCGGCTCATCCGCAGCCACGACCCTGATGCCCGTCTCACATACAAAACCGGCACCAACCGGGAAAAAGCCCGGATTGTGCTCGGATATGACTTGCACCTGGCGAGTGCCGTCCCCGAAGTGAAATGGGCAGGCAACCCAACAAAACTCGCCGTCGGGAAAGCCCTTCCACGGTTTATCACCGCCATGATCCTCGCACCCGGAGCCACAAACCCCGGACCCATCGGCCTGGACCTCGTGGCCAAATCAAAACGGATCGCTTCGGAGATCAAAGAAGTCATCGCCGACCGTGGATACACCAACAAACGCAAAACGTTCTGCCGGGACCTGCACAAACAGGGCATCAATGTGGTCATGGACTACAACCCCAAGGAACTAGAAACAGCAAAGACCGTCGACGTTGGAAGAAACGGCAAACAACAACTGTTCCTACACGCCGGGCAGTTTTTTCCACCGTGGCTCACAGACGATCTCCTAGTCGAATCAGAGGGCCTCACCGGCGACAAACTCGACAAATGGTACGCCGACCGGGCATGCTGGCGGTGGACAGTCCACAGATACCTAGACGACGGCAGCGTGCAACTCATCTGCCCCCAATGCGCAGGACGAGTCAAAACCTCGGCCAAAACTCGCAACCCCAGCCCACCCAAGAAAAAACCGCTTCCGTCCCTTCACATCGACGACGAATACTGCTGTGACGGAACGGTCACCGTCCCAGTGGACCAACTCGACAGCTTCCAACGCATCCCTCCCAAAACCCCCGCGTGGACAGACAGCTACAAAGGGCGTCGCAACACCAGCGAAAACAAAAACTCGATGCTCGGCGGCAAAGGCAACTTCGCGCTCGAATGGTGCCGCGTCTTCAACATGATGGCATTCACCCTCGGATCCCTCATGAAAGTCATAAAACACAACCTAGAAGAAGCCACCCGCTTCCTCAGAAACCAACCACAACATCCCAAACCCATCACCGAGACCGAACCCTCCGACCCGCCCCACGACGAAACACAGCCCACATCGGACGAGTCACCCCGAGCGCCGCCTTAACCCACACTCACCCTCCGAAATGCGCCGACAGTAACCCCCACTGTCGGTTTCGCCGCGCCCGAAAAACCTAGGCAAGTCCCGAGCTGTCGAACCAACGCCACTGGACAGCCGAAACACCCTCCCAAACGGGCACAAACCTCAACAAACCAGTGAAAAACAGCGCGTGTAGTGCTATATCGCTAACGCGCAGGCGCATTATTCGCTAACACGCCCGAGCGGAGGGAGTGGGATTCGAACCCACGAGGCACGGATGCCCAACAGTTTTCAAGACTGTCACCTTAGGCCGCTCGGTCATCCCTCCTTCGGGTCGGAACCGTATGCGGTCGCCGAGCGGAGGGAGTGGGATTCGAACCCACGAGGGGGCGTCAACCCCCTACGGCATTTCGAGTGCCGCGCACTAGGCCGGACTATGCGATCCCTCCGGACAATCACCCTTTCATGGGTGATCGGGTCAAAGAATAGCCGGTCGTCTCCGTGATGGATCGAACATAAGGTAGCCTCCGAGCGGTGAGGCGAAGCTCTCTTGTGGGATGGTCCGCGGCGGCCTGGCTGACTCTGTTGATGGGTTCCTGTGCTGATGAACCGGCCCTTTCTCCCGCTTCGACGGTGATGGTGGAGGTGACTGCCGAAGTGAGCGCCACCACCGCCGCAACCGTGCCGACCGCCGCCACGCCGACCACCCGTCCTCCGCCGGTGGAGGGCTTGTTGTTCCTGCCGGAGTCCTTCCGGGACAGGATGGTGGAACTGGTGGAGGAGACCCAGGCCCTCCGTGCTTTCACCTTTGCCGAACCCCTGCAGATCGAGGGGATCACCTCCCAGGAGATGGTGAGACGGCTCCGCGACGGAGTCGGCAACGACCCGCGGCTCTCCGAGGTAGACCAGCCGCTGTTCAGGCTGCTGGGCCTGATCGATCCCACTCACGACTGGGTGACGGTTCTGTCGGATTTCCGGGCCCGTCCCATTCCCGGTTACTACGATGTGGCCAGCCAAAAGCTGTGGTTGGTCACCACCCTGGACGACCCGAGTCCGCTTGAAGAGATGACCCTGGTGGGCGAGATCGCCAAAGCGTTGGTGGACCGTCACCTGGGCGTCTGGAGGCGTCAATCCCGCTTGGCCCGGGTGGGCGACAGCGATTACCTGGCGGTACTGGGGGGCATGGCGGAGGCCGACGCCACGCTGGTGGAGTTGCTCTTCATGGAAGGCATGAGTGAATCGGCTAGAGAGCAGGTGCTCGGAGAGGCGTGGGAAGTGGCCTCCGCCGACCTGGCTCTCCCTTCGTTCTTGACCCGCAGCCTCGGTTTCGCGTCGGGCCCGGTCCTCGAGTACTTACAGACGCTGTTTCAGTCGGGCGGCTGGGACTCGGTGAATCAGACCCATCGGGACCCGCCCGATTCCACCGAGTTGATTTTGGAGCAGGGTGCCGGGCCGGCGGACCCCTTGCTCTTGCCCAAGCCGGATGCGTCTCCTCCGGAGGCATACCAGTTGGTCTCCGACTCCGTGTGGGGACAGTGGGGGTGGAACGCCCTGTTGGCTTCGGCGCTCCCCGGAGAGCAGGCCGCGGTGGCCTCGCGGGGCTGGGGAGGTGACCGGTACCTGGTCTTCAGCGACGGTGAGGGCATCGCCCTGGTGGTGGACTACCTGGGGGACACCGCGGCCGACGCAGACGAGATGCGTTCAGCTCTGGTGGAGTACATACGGGAGGCCATGGATGCAGGGGAACCCACCGTGACCGACGATGGGGTGGAGTTCTCCGGCGCCACCTATGCCTGGCTGGGGGGAGTTGACGAGGCATTGACCTTTATCGCCGCTTCCGACGTGGAGGTTGGACGCGGGTTGCGAGCCTCGCGGAGTGGCTGAGGGGGTTCGATCGGTCCTGTTTCCCTCCCTCTTTCCTCTGCATCCGGGATAGGCTCTGGGGAGTGACATACCCGCATTATGGAACCGTTGCCGCAACCCGGGGGACGTTCCTCACGGGCCGGAGGGTTGGGGGACGGTGAGCCGCCCCGGCCCCCCAAGTTCGACCCGTCAGCTTCGGTCCGTTTTCGCGTCGGCGGTTGTGGCGGTTGGCCTTGTGGCGGCGGCCTGCGGAGGCGCCTCGGACCCCTCGGCTCCGGGTGCTAACGAGGAGCCGGTGGCTACCACCGCCGCGGCGCCCGCCACCACTGCCACCACGGCTCCGGTGACCACAACCGAAGCGCCCACCACGACCACTGCTCCGGTCACCACCACCGAAGCTCCCCCCACCACCGCGTCGTCGGCGCCCCCCACGACCACAACGGTGGTCGAGCCAGACCCCGACCTACCTGTAATCGAGGAACTGGGCCCTGAAATCTCCGCCCAGGTATGGGCGGCCGTGGAGATCACCGAGGACATCAGGGGGCTGGAGTTCGAGGAACTGCCGGTCATCACCGTCCTTTCCCCAGAAGCCTTCGAGGCACGGGTTCGGATGGAGGTGGACTCCGAAATGGAGGACATCGAGGTCGACGAGGCTCTGTTCAAGTTGCTCGGTCTTCTCGAGCCCGAGGACGATCTGAGGGTGCTGTATGGGGAATTGTATGGCGAGAGCGTGGTGGGGTCCTACTCAAGCGAAGACAAGGAGTTGGTGATTCCTGCATCAGGTGAGGAGCTCACGGGAATGCAGACCCTGACGCTGGTGCACGAATTGATTCATGCCCTCACCGATCAGCACTTCGACTTCGGTTCGAGGCTGGAAGACCTGGTGGACAGCCAGATGTACGATCCCGCTTCGGGTCTGGTCGGCTTGTTGGAGGGTGACGCCATTGTTGCGGAGTTCGTCTATTTCGACGCTCTCGACGCAGCCGCCCAGAGTCGTCTCATCACAGAGTTCGATGCTCTTGAGCAGCCTGAACTCGACATCCCGTTGTTCATGGAACTGGCTCTCCAGTTCCCCTACGAGCAGGGCTTCGCTTACGTTGCCAACAGGTGGAGAGAAGGCGGTTGGCCCGCGGTGAACAAGATGTACCTGGACCCGCCGGGTTCCACCGAAGAGATCTACCTGGGTGCTCCCTCTCCGGCCACGGAGGTAGTCGAGATGGAGAGGCCCGCCGGGGCGCTTCCCGAGGAATACGAGGAGATCTACGACTACACATGGGGATTCCTGGACATCCTGGTGATGTTCCAGCAGGTGCTCGGCCCCGACGCTGCGGTGCGGGCAGCGACCGGATGGGGTGGGGGGCGCAGCCTGGTGGGATACAGCCAGGAGGGCGAGGTGGTGTTTGTCTGGGAGTACGCGGGAGACACCCAGGACGAGGCCGATGAACTGGTGGCCCTACTCGGTGGATACGCAAAGGGGGCTATGCATGTGGGAGAACTTCAATTTCGAGAGGACCTGGGATTTTCGGCCTCGGGTGAGGACTATGTCTTCGTCGCTCCCGTCCCGCCGGGCATGGTGATGGTGGCCTGCTCGGACCCGGAGGTCTGTCCATCCGTCACCGCCCCGTATCTCCCCTGAGCGGTGGGGGAGATGCAACATGGGGAATGGAGTTCGGGTCCGGTGATGGTGGCTGATACGTTCTGGCGAAGATTGAGAGGCATTCATGCCGCTCCACGTAGATGGGGAGTGCTGATCCCCGGCCGCTCGGTGCACGGTGTGTTCACTGCCTCGCGGCTCTGGGCGGTGGGACTGGACAGAACGCTGCAGGTGGTGGGGGTGCGAGGCCTCCGTCCCGGCGGGCTGGTGGTGTTCAGGGAGGCGGCCGCGGTGCTCGAACTGCGGGGCGACCGGGTTCCTCCCCGTGTGGGTTGGAGGCTGTCTTGGAAAGGAGGCGTCTCTCTTTGGCCGGGCGCCTGATCCTGTGCGGCACCCCGCTGGGCAACCTGGGGGACGCTCCGCCCCGGCTTGCCGAGGCCCTCTCCAAGGCTGACTGCATCTATGCCGAGGACACCCGGCGCTCCGGCCGGTTGCTGGACGCCCTGGGTGTCCGGCCCCGGAGACTCCGGTCCTACTATGCCGGTAACGAGTCGTCCCGCACGCCGGAACTGGCCGGCCGGCTTGCGGCGGGGGAGACCGTGGCGCTGGTCACCGACGCGGGGACGCCCGGCATCTCCGATCCCGGGTTGTCGGCGGTGAGAGCGGCTCGCCACCAGGGGTCCCAAGTCACCGTCATACCGGGTCCCAGCGCGGTGACCGCCGCCCTGGCCGTGTCCGGACTCCCGGCCAACCGTTTCTCATTCGAGGGGTTTCTGCCCCGTTCGGGGGAGAAACGCGCCCGGCGCATCCGGGCGGTGGCCTCGGCCGCGGAGACGGTGGTGCTTTTCTCCTCTCCCCACCGGTTGGTGGAGGACCTCTCGGACCTGGCGCGGGCGGGGCTGGGCGACCGCTCCGTGTCGGTGGCCCGCGAACTCAGCAAACTCCACGAGGAGATATGGTTGGGCTCTGTGTCGGAGGCGCTCGGGGAGTGGACCGCACGTCCACCCCGAGGTGAGTTCACCCTGGTTCTGGCCGGCGGCGGTCAGATGACTGAGAGCCTGCCGTTGAGCGAGGCAACCGAAGCTGTGGAGCGCCTGGTGGCCCAGGGGCTCTCCACCTCGGCGGCGGTTAGGGAGGTATCCCGCCTGACGGGTGTGCCCCGGCGGGACCTCTATGAGTCGGCGCATGGCGGTAAGGGGTGACCGTGTCGGGGACCGCCGCCGGCGCCCGATGGGTGGACACCCACTGCCATCTGCAGTTGGACCGCCGGCCGGCTACCGAGTTGCTGAAGCGCGCCTCGTCGGTTGAGTGGGTGGTGACTCCCGGAGTGGATCTGGAGTCCTCTCGGTCAGCTGTCCGGCTGGCCACTGAGCACCCCGGCCGGGTTGTGGCCACCGCGGGTCTTCACCCGCACGAGGCGAGCCGGTGGTCGTCGCAGGGTGGGGGCATCGCGGAGCTGGCCGGGAGAGCGGCGGCGGTGGGGGAGACCGGGCTGGACTTCTACCGGAACCTCTCCTCCCGGACGCACCAGGTGGAATCCTTTCGTTCCCAGATCGAGCTTGCCATGCTGCTCCGCAAACCCCTGGTGGTGCACTGTCGGGACGCCTTTTCCGAAGTCCACCGACTGCTGGAGGAGACCGGGGCCGGTCCGGCGGCGGTGATGCATTGCTGGACCGGCGGACCTCGCTGGACCAGGCGTTTCCTCGATCTGGGCGTGAAGTTCTCCTTTGCCGGCCCGGTCGCCTTCCCGACCGGCGACACGGTGAGGAGAGGTGCGGAGGTCGTCCCTCCCTCCCGGGGGATGGTGGAGACCGACACGCCCTATCTCGCCCCGCCGCCTCACCGGGGAGAGCCTAACGAACCGGCCTGGGTCGCTCTGGTGGGCGAAGCTCTGGCGCGGGTGTGGGGAATGGAGACAGGGGAAGTGGCTCGCATCACCAGCGCTACGGCGCAACAGACCTTCGGGGTCCCCGCAGGGGGGCCCGGTTGAGGGCCATCACTCCCTCCCGGCTCTCCGACTTGCTGCGCCGCCACAACGTGACGCCGTCGCGGCGGTTGGGACAGCATTTCCTGGTGGACGCCAATCTGGTGAGAAAGATCGTGAAGACAGCCGGGATCGGACCCGGCCACCGGGTCCTGGAGGTGGGTGCCGGGGTCGGCAATCTCACCGCGGCACTGGCGGAGACCGGCGCCCGGGTGGTCTGCTATGAGATCGATGGTCGTCTCGGCCCGGTCCTGGCGGAGACGCTGGCGAGCCATGCGGGGCGGGTCGAGACCCGCATGGAGGACGCCCTGGCGGTCGATTGGAACACCGCCCTGGAGGGCGAGGGCTGGGTGATGGTCTCCAACCTGCCCTACGGCGTGGGCACGCCGCTCCTCATGGAGATGGTCCAGAACGTTCCCTCGGTTTCCCGGTTCGTGGTGATGCTGCAGCGGGAGGTGGCCCGCCGGCTTCTGGCGTCCCCGTCCAGCCGGGACTATGGGCTCCCCTCGGTGATCGCCGGTCTTCACACCTCCGTCCGCCGGGCTTTCGACGTGCCCCCCCAAGTGTTCTCTCCTCGCCCGGAAGTGTTCTCCTCGGTTGTGGTGATGGACCGGGTCCACCCGCATCCCGACACTTCCCGGGCCATCTCCCTGGCGGCCGGTGCCTTCGGGAAGCGTCGCAAGATGCTCCGGCGGTCCTTGGAGCCGGTCCTGGCCTCCCCCGAACGGGTCCTGGTGGCGGCGGGCATCTGCCCCGAAGACCGCCCCGAGTCGCTTCGGCCTGCCGACTTCCTACGGCTGGCAGGGGTCGTGCGCGGTTGGGAGTCAGCCGGATGAGTGCCTGGCTTGCGCCGGCCAAGGTGAACCTCACCCTGATGGTCGGATCCAGGTCGGCTTCCGGACTTCACCCGGTCCGGTCCCTGATCCAGACCATTGACTGGTGTGACCGGCTGACGGTGGTGGAGGGAGAAGGGGACCGACTGGAGATAGACGGCGCCGATCTTCCCGCGGGAGGCGACAACCTGGTGTGGAAGGCGGTCTCCGCCTTGGAGGAGGCGGGAGTGAAGCGTCCGCCACTCCGCATCACTCTCCAAAAGCGCCTTCCGGTCGGCGCGGGACTGGGGGGAGGGAGCGCCGACGCTGCCGCGGTGCTCACCGCTCTGGGGGAGATGCTCGGTGTCTCCCCGGCAAGGCTACGGAACGCGGCGGCCCCGATCGGATCGGATGTGCCTGCCGCCCTGTTGGGAGGAACGGTGTGGGCGGAAGGGTTTGGCGAGGAAGTCGCCCGCCTTCCCGGACTGTCGGGGTTTGCGGTGGCGGTGGTTGTGCCCCCTTTCCCGCTCCTGACCGGCGATGTCTACGGGATGTGGGATGATCTCGGCGAACCGCGGGGGCGGGAGTTTCCCTCCCGGTTCCTTCCTCCTGCCCTTCGCCGCTCGGCGCCGGTCCGGAATGACTTGACCCCCGCCGCCCTGCGGCTCCGCCCGGAACTCGGAGACCTGATCGAGGCGGTTGCCGGGGCGTGGGAAAGGCCGGTGGCCATGTCGGGTAGCGGGTCCTCGCTCTTCTCTTTCTTCGTGGATATCGAGGAGGCGGCCGGGGCCGCCCGGGAAGTCGAGGGGCTGGCTTCGGTGACGGTGGGAGCGGATCTGTTTCCGCACGGCCCGGTGCGCGACGAGCCGGTAACCTAGTAGGCGATGTGCCCTTCTTTCCCCTTGGGGGGTGGTGTAACCGGCAGCACAGCGGGTTTTGGTCCCGCCGGTATGGGTTCAAGTCCTATCCCCCCAGCCAGGGCCGCATCGCCCGGCTCCAGCCTGACGTGGAGGTAACCATGAGCCATGCGGTGATAATCATGGCGGCCGGCGACGGCGTGCGGATGAGATCGGACACGCCCAAGGTGCTGCACCCATTGGCAGGTCGGCCCATTCTGTCCTGGATAGTGGAGGCGGCCGCGGCTTCCGGGGCCGACCGGATGATGGTGGTAGTGGGGTCCGGGGCCCGCCGGGTGAGGTCGCTCCTTCCCCCCTGGGTGGAGACATGTTTTCAGTCCGAGCGGCGCGGCACGGGACACGCGGTCTCCGTGGCGATGGAGGCGCTGGGGGAACTTCCGGACCGCACTTCAGTGGTGGTGCTTCCAGGCGATGTGCCGCTCCTCTCGGCCGAGGTGATCTCGGGAGCCGTGGAGTCGCACCGGTCCGGGGGTGGGGCGGCCACCATGCTCACCGCCAAGGCGGATGATCCCTCCGGGTATGGGAGAGTGCTGCGGGACGCCGGGGGACGGGTCCGGGGAGTGGTGGAGCATGTCGACGCCACGGAGGCCGAGCGGGAGATCCAGGAGATCAACACCAGCATCTATGTGTTTGCGGCCGGTCCCCTGCGCGATGGGCTGGGACGGATCGGGATTGGCAACCTCCAGGGCGAGTATTACCTGCCTGACGTGATCGGCGTGATGGTGAGCGACGGCCGGGAGGTGGCGGCCCGGGTGATTCCCTTCGATGACTCCCTGGGAGTGAACGACCAGGCGCAGCTGGCGGAGGCGTCCGCTCGAATGAGGCGGCGCATCATCAAGCGTCACATGCTGGCCGGGGTGAGGATGGAGGACCCCGACCGGGTCTACGTGGAGGCGGGCGTGCGGCTGGCGCCGGGGGTGAGACTGTATCCGGGCGTGCACCTGGAGGGCGAGGTGGAGGTGGAGGAGGGGGCGGTGCTGGGGCCCGACGTCCACATCCGCGACAGCCGGATCGGGCCCGGGGCCCGGGTGTGGTACTCCGTTGTGCGGGAGGCCGAGATAGGCCCCGGGGTCGAAGTCGGCCCCTATGCTTCGCTCCGACCGGGCACCCGGATCGAAGCGGGCGCCAAGGCCGGGACATTCGTGGAGATCAAGAACACCAGGCTGGGGAAGGGCGCCAAAGCGCCGCACCTCTCCTATCTGGGCGACACCGATGTGGGGGAGGGGGCCAATGTCGGAGCGGGGACCATCACCGCCAACTACGACGGCTACGAAAAGCACCGCACCACCATCGGGCCGGGTGCGCAGATCGGTTCCAACACGGTTCTGGTGGCGCCGGTGGAGGTCGGGGAGGAAGGATGGACGGGAGCCGGCTCAACGATCACCCGACCGGTGGAGGCGGGAGCCTTGGCCGTGGAGCGCTCACAGCAGAGAAACATCCGGGGTTATGCGGAGCGCCGGGCAGCTCGCTACCGTGAGGGAGACGGAAAGGACCGCTCACCATCGGCGCCTCCCGAGCCGACCGGCGATAGCTAAATGGAGACCCCCGGATGGACATAGCCGACCGCAAGGAGATGCGGATTTTTTCCGGCAGTCACAATCTTGAACTCGCCGAGGAGGTCGCCGAACTGCTCGGTGTGTCGCTGGGACTGTTGCGCAAGTCAACCTTCTCCAGCGGGGAGCTCTATGCGAGGGTCGGGGAGAGCGTGCGCGGCTTCGACTGCTTCGTTTTCCAGAGCCACTCCTACCCGATAAACGACGCGGTAATGGAGCAGCTGATAATCATCGACGCGCTCCGCCGCGCCTCGGCGCGGCGCATAACCGCGGTGATGCCCTACTACGGGTACTGCCGCCAGGACAAGAAGGTGCTCCCTCGTGAGCCGATCACCGCCCGGCTGATGGGTGACCTGTACATGGCGGCGGGGGCGGATCGCCTGGTCTCGGTGGATCTCCACACCGGCCAGTTGCAGGGGTTCATAACCAAGCCCTTCGATCACCTCACCGCCATCCCGATCATCAGTGAATACCTGTCCACGGTGACCAGCGGGGATGTGACCATCGTCTCCCCCGACGCGGGAGGCGGTAAGCGGGCCGAGAAGTACGCCAGGCAGTTGGATGCCGACGTGGCGTTGGTCTACAAGCGGCGGGACGACCGCATGCACAATGTTTCGGAGGCTCTGGCGGTGACCGGTGAAGTGGAGGGTCGGCATGCGGTGATAGTGGACGACATCATCGATACCGCCGGCACGGTGTGCAACGCGGCCGAACTCATCCGGGAGATGGGGGCGGCGTCGGTGCGGATCGCGGCAACCCACGCGGTGCTGTCCGATCCGGCGATCAAGCGCCTGAGCGAGAGCGGGGTGGATGAGATCGTGGTCACCAACACCCTCCCGGTTCCCGCAGCGGACCAGATCAACAACCTGAAGGTCCTCTCCATCGCCTCCATCGTGGCGAAGTCGGTGCATGCCATCTTCACCGAGGGGTCGGTGAGCCAGATCTTTTTGGGCGAAAACGCCTGAACCGCCCTTGGATACTCAGGTTCTGGAGGTTCGTACCGGCCGCCGACCGGCGGTGGAGGACCTGACGCCGGAGGTGATGAGGTTCTGCGTGTCGCGGGGTGACGGGTTGGTCTCGGTGTTCGCCCCGCACTCGACCTGTGGCGTTGCCCTGATCGAGAGGGGAGCGGGGAGCGTTCCGGATCTTCTGGCGGCCCTGGAGAGCATCCTGCCCCGGGGCTTTGACTGGCGTCACCGCCACGGATCGCCCGGCCACGGGGCGGACCATGTAATGCCGGCCATCGTTTCTCCCAGCCTGGTCATACCGGTATTGGACGGACGACCGGCGGTGGGAGTCTGGCAGTCGATCGTGCTCGTGGATCCCAACCGGGACAATCCGGTCAGGAAGGTCCGCCTCAGCTTCATCCCGGCTTGAGCCTTCGCGAGGCGTAGGGAGGCAGTCTGAACCCTGGCTGTGCCGGTTCAGGTAGCGTGATGCCTATTATTTAGTGTTTGTTTTGCCATCTTGGTGTTGTGGGGTGGTGTTTTGTCACACCTCTTTGGCATAGTGGTTGGCATGGAGAAGACAGTTGATGGTCGTCGGGTGGCCGATGAGGTGCGGGTGGTTTTGCCGACTCGGCCGGTGGGCGAGGCGACGTTGGAACAGCTTCAGGGTTGGTTGGTGTCCACTTTCCGGGTGGAGTGCCAGGCCGCGGCGGTGCGCGTTCAGACGCTGGCAGAACTAATCCGCAGAGAAGGCGTCCACATTACCGAGAACAACCTTCGGGAAAAAGGGGTTGCGACCCCGCCGCAAAGCCCGCTCCGAAGTGGAAACCGCAGTCGAGTTGGAAGAACTGCCCAAGACATCGGAGGGTTTGCGGGATGGTGAGATCCCCTATGAGAACGCGCGGATCCTCGCCAGGGCCTCCCAGGAGGGAGAGATAGACGAAACAGAGTTGGTGGAAAAGGCCCGTACCCAGTCTCCTGATAAGTTCGCCGGGACGGTCCGAAAGCACCAACAGCAACGCTCCGAAGATGACGGGATGAGCCGCCTGGAGCATCAACGTTCACAGCGGTTCGCCAAGATCAAAACAGATAACACAGACGGTATGACGGTGTTGTACGGTCGGTTCGATCCGATCACCGGCGCTCTGATCGAGACGGCGTTGTCGCAGAAGATGGACGAACTGTGGCGGGAGGAAGACCCCCGTGCCAGGTGTTCCCCCGGTCAGCGAATGGCAGACGCCCTGGCGGGGTTGGTCACCAGAGAAGACACCAACCAAGACGGAAAGCCTCCCCGCGGTCCCAGGTTGCTGCTGATCGCCGACTACAACGCGGTCTCCCGGGAACTCCGGAACGGGCGTCTCGGGGACGGCACCCCGATCCCGACAGAGAAGATCCGGGACCTGGCCTGCCAATCCGACATCCTCCCCGGCATATTCCGGGGCGTGTCACAGCCGCTCGACCTGGGACGGTCACGACGAGCAGCCAGTCCCGCCCAGAAGATCGCCCTCGTAGCCAGGGACAGGGCTTGCGTGGGATGCGGCGCCAACGCCAACTGGACCCAAGCCCACCACATCACCCCCTGGGCCGTCCAAGGCAACACCAACCTCAACGACATGGTGCTCCTGTGCTCCCGCTGCCACCACAAAGTCCACGACGACCACTGGCAAGTACACAAAACACCAACCGGGAAACACCACCTAAAACCACCACCAAAACACCTACGCCACGCACTCCGTCAGCGCAACAAAACACGCCGCCGGCGCCGCCGCAGCCCCATCAAACAACAAAAATGAACCGCCAATGTAGAAGAAAGTGTGTGCCGGTCGCGAAAAATGCATGCCTGTCCGGGTTGACATCCGCCGCGTCAAGCCGACAGGCTGATCGATAGCTGATGAAACCAAGCCGCCCGGAAGCGGAGCTCACCCGGGAAAACAGGCCAAGAGCCTCGGCGGAGTACTAACCCCCCATACGAAGGGGCCGGGTTTTCGCGACTTCACAGCTGGTGGTGGCGGCGGGGGAGGGCCCAACGGGAGAGTTGGATGAGGAGCTTTTTCGCGACTTAGGTGTGGGTTTCGCGGGAAAGGTGCATGGGTGGGAGAAGGCCCTGTGGTGTTGGGATCTCTTTCAGATCGCTGTGGTCGGGGGAAGGAGGATCGTCTCTTCGGGGAAGATCAGGTCCGGATCGCCGGAGCGGATTGCCTCGCGGTTGGCTTCGATCAGATTCACCCAGTAGGAAGCTGTCTCCTGGACGGTGGGGGGATGCCCCAACACCTGTGACACCGTCCGCTCTGCGATTGTCCATAGACTGTCTCCCGCCTCGATCCGGTACGGGTCCCCGGGCATGGGATGCCGGTGGGGGGAGAGGTGGCCCTGCGGTTCATTCTGATCCCCATGTCCAGAGGAACGGACCGGCTCCCCAAGCAGACCCGGAGACCGGCCGTCCAGCCCGAGAGCCGGATGGGGAAAGAGGAAGGGAACGGCAGGCCGGGGCGTCCCTCCCGGGGCAAGGGACTCGAACTTTGCCGTAGGGGTCGGGACGGGGAGGGCTCCCACATCCCGGGTGGCAGCCGGTCGGTCGGTGGAGGCCGCGGCGGGGAGGGCTCCTCCCAGGGTGGTGGCAACCACGGATCCCACCAGCACACGGGCGCCGAGGGTGCGAATGAACGGCATGGTGAGGGGAGTTGCGAGGCGCATCGCGGGAACGGCCCTGGACCACCGCGCTCCCAGATAGAAGGAGGTGGAAATGAGAATCCACCATCCACAGCCAAGGCCCACCAGTCGGGAGGCGGCCAGGAGGGCATCCTCGGGCGGCGTGGTGGAAAGCCACCGGGGGAGGTTGATCCAGTCGATCGACAGCCATCCCACCTCGCCCAAGCGATGGAGGGCGAAGGTTATGGCTGAGACAAGGCCCAGGAAGCCGGCCAGCGTGACAGCGGATGTGATTCGGTTGCTCATATCACAGCATGGATTCGGCTGCCGGGGAGAAGCCACTCCCGGCTGGGCCGGTTATTCGCGACTTGCGTCTTCTTTTGGACTGTTAATATCGGGCGGGCGCCTCAGCGGGAGAACCATCGAGAATGAAGATCAAGGTCGGAATCGCCCACACCAATCGGGTGATAGAGATCGAGAGCCAGGACGCCGAGGAAGTACGTTCCCGGATTGAAGAGGCCTTTGCGGGCTCCCAGCCGCTGGTATGGCTTCAGGACAGCGACGGGACGCGGATCGGCATCCCGCGGGAAATGCTGGCCTTTGTCGAGTTCGAAAGCGCCGAGGGGCGCTCGGGCGTGGGGTTCGCTCCGGGTAGCTAGGAGGCGAGGTAGCGGCGGCGGCGCCTGGCAAGCCAGCGCTTGCGGTGCCTCCGGCGATCCTCCTCCGACAAGCCCCCCCAAACTCCTGACTCCTGGTTGGTGTTCAAGGCGTAGTCCAGGCACTCTGCCTGCACTGCGCACTCGTTGCAGATGGCGGTTGCCATGGCGATCTGCTCGACCGCCGGCCCGGTGCTGCCGATCGGGAAGAACAGGTTGGGGTCGGAGTCAAGGCAGGCGGCCAAGTCCCTCCAATCGGTGGTGATAGTGATCAAAGAAGTCATCTCCTGAATATAAGATTGTGAACACTTTCACAAGACTCTGCCCTGCAAAAGCGGCACAAGAAATCGGTTCCAAACGAAGAGATTAGAGTCCCCGGGTGGATTTGTCAAGCAAAATCAGGATTTTTTTCTTGCGGTGGATGAGGTTTTTCGGGCTAGCCTTTGGGGAAGCCGTCTACTTGCCCTCGTAGCTCAGGGGACAGAGCGCCGGTCTCCGGAACCGGGTGCGCAGGTTCGAGTCCTGCCGAGGGCGCCGACGCCGGGCAATCCGCTCCCACGCGTAGCGGACCCTGATTGAAACAAAGGACGCTCCCCCCGGTGGGGGAAGCGTCCTTTTTAGGTTTCGCGGTGCTCTAGATGTCGTAGTAGAGCTCGTACTCCACCGGGGTGGGGTGCCGTCTCACCAGACTGGCCTCGTTATCCCGCTTGTAGGAGATCCAGGTGTCGATGAGGTCCTGGTCGAACACTCCTCCCTCTTTGAGGAAGTCGTGGTCGGCCTCCAGGGCGTCCAATGCCTCGTCCAGCGTGCCGGGCACGGTGTTCAAAGCGGCCGCCTCTTCGCCGGTCAACTCGTAGAGGTCCACGTCCACCGGCTCTCCCGGATCCATCTTGTTGCGAATCCCGTCCAGCCCCGCCATGAGCATGGCGGCGAAGGCGTAATAGGGGTTGCAGGAGGGATCGGGGCAGCGGAACTCGAGCCGCTTGGCGGCAGGCGCCTCCGAATAGGTGGGGATGCGGATCGCCGCTGAGCGGTTGCGCTGGCTGTAGACCAGGTTGACCGGCGCCTCGAACCCGGGCACCAGTCTCCGGTAGGAGTTGGTGCCGGGAGCCGCGAAGGCCAGGATGGCGGGCGCATGGGCGATCAGGCCGCCCGCGTACCAGCGAGCCATGTCCGAGAGGTTGGCGTAGGTGCCCTCCTCGTAGAACAGGGGCACTCCGTCCTTCCAGAGGCTCTGGTGGGTGTGCATCCCCGAGCCGTTGTCGGAAAAGATCGGCTTCGGCATGAAAGTCACGGTCTTTCCCGCCCGCAGAGCCACGTTCTTGCAGATGTACTTGTACATCATCAGACGATCGGCTTGCTGGAGCAGCGGCGCGTAGCGGATGTCGATCTCGGCCTGCCCGGCGGTGCCCACCTCGTGGTGGTGGATCTCAACCGGGATGCCGACGTTCATCATCTCGGCCACCATGTCCGAGCGGATGTCCTGTTGGGTGTCGTTCGGAGAAAGCGGGAAATACGCTTCCTTGTGGCGCATCTGGTGGCCGAGGTTGTCACCCTCCTGCAGCGAGTTCCAGGCGGCCTCTCCGGAGTCCACCTCGTAGAAGGACAGGTTGGTTTGATGGCCTACCTGGGAGTAGCGCGCCTTGTCGAAGATGAAGAATTCCGCCTCCGGTCCCCAATAGGAGACATCGGCTATGCCGGTGGAGAGAAGATACTCCTCCGCGTTCTTGGCCACCCGCCTCGGATCCTTGTGGTACCAATCACCGCTGATCGGATCCTTGATGAAACAGTGGATGGCTAGCGTGGGTCGAGCATAGAACGGATCGGCATAGGCCGTGGTGGGATCGGGTATGAGGAGCATGTCCGATTCTTCGATGGACTGAAATCCCCTGATCGAAGATCCATCAAATCCGAATCCCTCCTCGAAGGCGTCCTCGGTGAGGTGCTCGGATGGCATCGTGAAGTGGTGCATCTTTCCCGGTAGGTCCGGGAAACGAAAGTCCACGAATTCGTACTGTTGTGCGAGGGCCGAAACCTCGGCTGGAGTTGTCATCGGACCATTCCTGGGGTTGCTTACGGGAGCGTAGAATAGCGAAGGCAGGATATATCGACAAGGTTGGAACTGCCGTGCCGAGGACACCCCGTTTCCCGATGACCGCCGTCTCCGACCTGCCTGACGACCTTCGCCAACGGGCCGAATTCGTTCTCTCCAAGCTGGGCTTCACTCCCAACGTGATGCTGGCGTTGGGGCACCGCCCGGACGAGGCGAGAGCCTTCTTCGCCTACCACGACGCTCTCATGGAGGCGGACGAGGGATTGTCCAAGGCCGAGCGGGAGATGATCGTCGTCGCCACCAGCGCGGCCAACCAGTGTCCCTACTGCGTCGTGGCGCACGGGGCGATCCTGCGCATACGGTCGGGGGACCCACTCCTCGCCGATCAGATCGCCGCCAACTGGCGAACCGCCCCGATTTCGGAGCGTCAACTCGCCATGCTTCGGTTCGCCGTGAAATTGGCCCGTACCCCCGAAGAGATAGAGGAGGCCGATTACCAGCCCCTCTACCAGCAGGGCTTCACCGATGACGAGATCTGGGAGATCGGGGCCATCACCGCCTTCTTCGCCATGTCCAACCGGCTGGCGCACCTGGGACACATGATGGCTAACCCCGAGTTCCACATGCTGGGCCGGATGCCCCGTGAGCGCTGATCGCCGTGAGTGGCTGACCGACTTCCCCCGCCGACCCGTGCGCAGACCAAGCGGATGGGGATGGACTCGCCAGCCGGGCCTGGCACACCGGGAGGGTAAGGAGATTCCCGGGAGGGCCGCGACGGCCAGGGCCGGCCGGCGGGCGGGCGCCCTTTGCTAGATTCCATGGGGTGTTTCCCGGGAGCCCTTACTTCTACCGGCTGCTGGCGAATTTCGAGTATCGGCGGTCGGCGAACTTCGAACTCTATCGCCGGGTGGCGATTTCGATCACGATCATCTGGCTGGGCGCCTCCGCGGCGGGACTGGTGGGCTTGCTCTATCTGCGGGACGATCTGGAGTGGAGCTTCTTTCTGGTCTTTCTGCTGGCCGGCGCGGGGGTGTTCGCCAGTTCCGTGATCGGTCTCGCATGGCTCATCATGCTGCCCTGGTCGCGAAGAGAACCCACGGTGGGGTTGGTCATGGCCCGGTTCGACAAGGTGGAGGGCATCCCGGTCTCGGAGCGATTGGGAGAGGGGGCCCGGGAGACCCTGGAGGAGATGGGGATCCTGCCGGAGAACATCCTTCGGTTGGAGGTGGCCGGCGCCTGGGAACTCCCGTGGGGAGCCAGCCGGCTGATCCAGGCAGGTTGCCAGGCGGTGGTGGCCACGGCAGTGGTTGTCAGGGGAGAGACCCATCATTTCCAGTCGGTGGTGGACGGCGCGGTCCAAGGGCTCATCCAACTCCAAGTGGAGACCGGGGTCCCGGTGGGCAACGCGGTGCTGGCGGTCTCCGATTGGGAACAAGCGGTGGCTCGCAGCAAGCCGGATTCCAACGCCGGCGCTCAAGCCGCACGGGCGGTGGTCAACGCCCTTCGATCCGAGATAACCCGAATCTGACCGAATCGGGTTGGGGGGCCGGTCGGAGTGGGGTTATACTCCTCCTCAGTTGCATAGTACGAAGCGGAAGCCGATTTGCTTCCCACCCGGCCACACTTCGGGTGCGCCGCGGTTCTTCGGGAGCGGATTCGTTTTTCCTTTGTCACCATCTCTTGAAACAGGAGGACAACCATCGCAGAACTTCGAGTGAATGACACAATCAGGGCCGCCGAAGTACGTTTGGTGGCGCCGGACGGAGCACAGATCGGCGTCAAGAAACTCGAGGAGGCAATGTGGCTGGCGGAGCAGCTTGATCTGGACCTGGTGGAGGTGGCGCCGATGGCCGATCCCCCCGTCTGCCGGCTCATGGACTATGGACGATTCAAGTACGAGCGCTCGATCAAGGAGAGAGCCGCTCGCAAGAGTCAGTCACGGACCGTCATCAAGGAGTTGCGGCTTCGGCCCCGGATTGAAAACCACGATTTCGACATGCAGACCCGCAAGGTCATCTCTTTTCTCTCCGGCGGGGACAAGGTGAAGTTGACCGTTCGTTTTCGTGGTCGGGAGAGGGAAAGACCCGAGTACGGCCAAAAGCTCCTCAACCGGCTGGCCGATGCGGTCAGCCAGGAAGGGGTGATGGAACAGGCGCCCAAGATGGAGGGCCGCAACATGACCATGATGCTGGCGCCGGCGAATCACGGCTCGGGCGGACAGAGACAGAAGAGATAGACATCTTCTGAGTGAGAATTCCAGTCCAGGAGGACCTATGCCGAAGCAGAAGAGCCATCGCGGCCTCACCAAAAGAATAAAGACCACCGGCTCGGGGAAGCTGATGCGACGCAAGGCGGGCCGGGGCCATTACCGGCTGGCCAAGGGCAAGAACCGGTTTCGCCGACTCGACGGCACCGATGGTTTGTCGCCGGGCGACGATCGGATCGTTCGTCGCATGATCAAGACCTAGGGAGAGCGGATCATGGTACGAGCAAGAAACGCCCCTTCAGCCCGCCGCGCCCGCCGCAAGGTCATGGCGCGGGCAAAGGGCTACCGGGGAGCCAAGAGCCGCACGTTCCGAGCCGCCAACGAGCAGGTCATGCACGCCATGGCCGACTCCTACAGCCATCGTCGTGCCCGGAAGGGAGACTTCCGGAGGCTGTGGATCACCCGTATAAACGCCGCCGCCCGCCAGAACGGGATGAGCTACTCGCGGTTCGTTGCGGGTCTCAACTCGGCGGGCGTGGAGATCAACCGCAAAATGCTGGCCGACCTGGCTGTCAACGATCCCAAAGCCTTCTCACAATTGGTGAAGATAGCCCAGGAGGGTTGATTCTCTCCCGGCGCAACCGCCGGATCGCCGAACTGGCCAGGCTGCAGCGGGCACGTCATCGCAAAACAGCAGGACACACCCTCCTCGAGGGTCCCCACCTTCTGTCTGAGGCTCTCTCCGCCGGTGCCGAGGTGCTGGAGGTCCTGGCCCTACCGGAAGACGCGGCGACCCAGCGACTCTGTGAGAAGCACGGGACACCCCTAACCGCGGTCACCAGCGAGGCCCTGGCCCGGATCGCCGACACCAAGACCCCTCGGGGTCCGGTGGCGGTGCTTTCCATTCCCCGGCAGCGGCCCGCGGAAAGGGACGCGCTGTGGCTCATGGTCTCCGAGCCGGGTAACGCCGGGACCCTGATACGGACTGCCGCCGCCTTCGGATGGGATGTGGTCACCGTGCCTGGAACCGTTGACCCCTGGGGGCCCAAGGTGCTCCGCGCGGGCGCCGGAGGGCATTTCCGGGTGGCCATCGGCGAATCGGAGGCGCCTCCATCCGGAGCGATGGTGATGGCCGCCACTCCCCGGGGCGGGACTCCGGTTGCCGAACTGGGTTCTCTGGTTGATCACAGCCGGCAGTGGTGGTTGATCATCGGCGAGGAGTCCCGGGGGATTCACCCCGGGCATGCCGACCGGGTCGATGTGTGGTGCACGGTCCCCATGTCCGGCGGAACGGAGAGCCTCAACGCCGCGGCGGCGGGCGCGATCATCTGCCACCGGCTCTCGGAACTGCGTGCTTGTGCGGGAAACCGGTTTTCGCGAACCTAAACTCCTATAGCTGGCATGGAAAGTCTCGACGCTCTGCTGAAAACGGCTCCGACCCTGGTCAAGGGGACGTCCACCCTCGACGAACTATCCGAGGCGGAGGCTGAACTCCTGGGCAGACGCTCCCTCGTTGCCGAGTTCCAGAGGGGGATTGGAAGGCTCCCGCCCGAGGAGAGGCCCGCCGTCGGGAAGGCGATCCAGGAGGCGCGCCGGACTCTCGGCAAGCTGATAGAGACGCAGAGACGCCGACTGGAGACCGAGACCGAGCGCCTCATGCTGGCCTCCGACCGGGTGGACGTGAGCCTGGCGGCCCTGGAGTACCAGGAGGGCTACACCCATCTGATCACCTCGACCATCGAGGAGGTGTGCGACATCTTCATCGGTTTGGGGTACCGCGTGGTGGGGGGACCGGAGGCCGAGTCGGGACTGTATAACTTCGACGCACTCAACACTCCGCCCACCCATCCCAGCCGGCTCGAGTCCGACACTCTCTATCTGGACTGGGGCGACCCCGCCGACGACATGCTGCTGCGCACCCATACCTCGCCTATGCAGGCTCGTTACATGGAAGAACATGATCCTCCCGTCTACGTGGTGGTGCCCGGCAAGGTGTACCGGGCCGACACTCCCGACGCCACCCATTCGCCGGTGTTTCACCAGATCGAGGGGCTGGCGGTGGATGAAGGCCTGACCTTCTCCGACCTCCGCGGGACCCTCGCCTACTTCGCCCGGGAGTTCTTCGGGTCTGAACGCAGTATCCGCATGTTGCCCAACTTCTTTCCCTTCACGGAGCCGTCCGCGGAGATGCACGCCTCCTGCTTCTCCTGCGAGGGAGGTGGGCAGTGCCGGGTGTGCGGAGGGGTGGGGTGGATCGAACTCCTGGGTTGCGGCATGGTCGATCCCAACGTGTTCGAGTGGGTGGGGTATGACCCTTCCAAGGTGAGCGGCTTCGCCTTCGGCATGGGAGTGGAGCGGATTGCCCAGGTGCGCCACGGCGTCTCGCCGCTGCGGCACTTCTTCGACAACGATCTCCGAGTGCTCTCCCAATTCCGATGAGAGTCTCGCTCAACTGGCTGGCCGACTACATCGACCTGGGGACCTCGGATCCCGAGGAGATAGCGCAGGTCCTGGAGTCGCTCGGCCATGAGGTGGAGGAGACCGAGCGCCTCGCCCCCGACTTCGGACGGGTGGTGACCGCCCGGGTCCTGGAAGTCGAAGCCCACCCCCGGGCCGACCGTATCAGGGTCTGCCGGGTGACGGCCGGGGGAGAACCGCAGACGGTGGTGTGCGGTGCCTGGAATTTCGAGGCGGGCGCCACGGTGGCCTGGGCCCTTCCCGGGGCCACGCTGAGCGGGGGAACCGAGATCGGCCGACGTTCCATTCGGGGGGTGGAGTCGAACGGGATGATCTGTTCGGAGACCGAACTCGGGCTGGGTGAGGACGCAGACGGCATACTGGTGCTCGACTCGGAGGTCCCATTGGGAGAGGACCTGGCCGGCTTCGGTTCTCTCACCGACACCGTGCTGGACTTGAGCATCACCCCCAACCGTCCCGATGTGATGTCCTATGTGGGGGTGGCTAGGGAACTGGCCGCTTTTTACCGGGTCGACTATCGGGTTCCCGAGCCGGTCTTCGCGCAGGTGGAGGCCCGCCCTCGGATCGGAATCACCATCGAAGACCCCACCGGGTGCTATCGCTTCGTGTCGCGGGAGGTAAGCGGATGCCGCGTGTCGGCGTCACCGTTCTGGATGCGGACCCGTCTCCGGGCGTCGGGGCAGCGCCCCATCTCGAATGTGGTGGACATCACCAACTATGTGCTCCTGGAGTTGGGCCAGCCCATCCACGCCTTCGATCTCGAGGAACTGGGCGGGGAGGGAATAGTGGTAAGAAGAGCGCATCCCGGCGAGAGGCTCACCACCCTCGACGGAGTGGAGAGGGACCTGACCCCCGCCGACCTGGTGGTGGCGGACCGCCACCGGGCCTCGGCGCTGGCAGGCACGATGGGCGGTGGCGCCTCCGAGGTCACTGCCAAGACAACCGAAGTGCTCATAGAGGCCGCTTCCTGGGATCCTCCCACCGTGTTGCACATGTCGAAGCGCCATGGGCTCCGCACCGAGGCATCGGCCCGTTTCGAGCGAGGAGTGGACCCGGCACTTCCCCCGTTGGCAGCCACCCGGGCCGCCGAGTTGGTGTCGACGCTGGCCGGTGGAGAAGCACTCTCTGAGGTGACCGATGTGGTCGCCCGGGAAGACCGGCTACGGCCCGTGACGATCGACTTCGAACTGCGGGAGGCAGAGCGGATCCTCGGTCCGGGTTTCGACGCTCCCCGGGTTACCGACCTCCTGTCCCGGCTGCATCTGGGCACCGAGGGCGAGGATCCCGTCAGGGTCGAGGTGCCCACCTTCCGACCCGACCTGACCAGGCCCATCGATCTGGTGGAGGAACTGGCCAGGCTGTGGGGATACAACAACTTTCCCGAACGGGTGCCGCGGGGCCCCGGCGGGGGACGCTCGGTCTCCCAGCGCCGCACCCGGACACTGCGCCAGGCCCTGTGCGGGCTCGGGTTCTCAGAGTCGGTGTCGCTGAGCTTCATGCGGTCCTCCGAGATCGAGATATGGGGATGGGAGGAAGAGGATGAGCGCGCCCGCGAGATCCGGCTGAAGAACCCCTTGCGGGAAGAGGAGTCTATCCTGCGCACCACCCTGCTGCCGGGCCTCCTGCGGGTGGCCCGCTACAACTACTCCCATGGGCTGGACGAGTTGGCCGTCTTCGAGTTGGGGCGGGTGTTCCTGGACCGTCCCCATCGGGTGCTGCCCAAGGTCCCGGACCAGCCTGAGCGGGTGGGCCTCCTGGCCACCGGGCGCCTGGGAGGATCGGGCCTCGGGGTTGAACGGCGTCCGGTGGACTTCTACACGGTCTCTGCGGTGTGGCGGGCGATCTCCCACCAACTGGACCTCGAAGGTTGGCGACTTGAACCGGTGGAGGCAGCGGGATGGCATCCGGCCCGCGCCGCCCGGTTGCTGCTGGATGGAGAACCGGTGGGGATCATGGGGGAGGTGCACCCCTCGGTGGTGCGGAGGGCGGAACTCATCGGACGGGTCATCGCCATGGAACTCGATCTCGATCCATTGGTGGCCGACCGCAGGCACTGGCAGTTCCGGGCGCCCAGCGTTTTTCCTCCCTACACCTTCGACATGGCTTTCGAGGCCCCCGAGGACCTGGCGGCCGACGATCTGCTGTCGGCAACCGGCGAAGCGGCCGGTGATCTCTTGGAGTCCGCCCGGGTGTTCGACGAGTTCCGGGGAGAGCCCCTGAGCCGGGGACGGAAGAGCCTGGCAATCAACTACACCCTGAGGGCGCCGGACCGCACCCTCTCCAGTGAGGAGACCGCCGAGGCATTGCGTTCCATGGCCGATGCGGCCCGGGCGGCGGGGGCGGAGTTGCGAGGAGAGTTGTGAGTTTTCTGTCAGTGGCCGACGCGGGCCCCGAGGGCCTGGGGCGCCTGGTTGAGTTGAGCATGGACCTCAAACGGGACCCGGACCGTCACCGGGGGGTGCTGGCGGGCAAGTCGGTGGGGCTGTTCTTCGAGAAGCCCTCGCTGCGCACGTGGGTGTCGTCTACCGCCGCCGCTGCCCTGTTGGGGGCCCATCCCATCCCTATCCACCAGCAGTCCTCCGGGGTGGGCACCCGGGAAGAGCCTGCCGACGTGGCCAGGGTTCTCGACGGCTACCTGGATGTTCTGGGCATGAGGGTCTTCGAGCATTCCCTCCTGGAGGAAATGGATGCGCACATGGAGGCCCCGGTCGTGAACCTGCTGTCGGACTGGGAACATCCCTGCCAGGCAGTGGCCGACATGGTCACCATCGCCGAGCAGCGGTCGCTGGCCGGCTCGTCGCTCGCCTATGTGGGGGACGGCAACAACGTGTGCCACTCGCTGATGCTGGCCGGGACCATGGCGGGGATGGAGGTGCGGGTGGGGTGCCCACCGGGCTACCGGCCCGACGCAGGGGTGGTCTCCAGGGCTCGGGAGTGGGGCACGGTCTTGATATTCGATCATCCGGCGCCGGCCGTGGAGGGCGCAAACGCCGTGTACACCGACGTGTGGACCTCGATGGGACAGGAGGGCGAAGCGGCCGAACGCCTGTCTGCTTTCGAGGGGTTCACCGTGGATGCGGCGTTGATGGAGCGGGCCCATCCCGACGCGGTGTTCATGCATTGTCTCCCCGCCTACCGGGGAGAGGAAGTGACCGCTGAGGTGTTGGAGTCTCCCCGTTCGGTGGTGTTCGACCAGGCCGAGAACCGTTTGCATTCGTTCGCCGCGTTGCTCCTGGACCTTTTGCCCGCCTGAGGTTGGGTCTGGTTCAAAGGAGAGCCCGATGGGTGACCCCCGGGACGCCGGAGCCTTGATTGGAGGTGTCGCGCTCCGTGGTGTTTGACGACTTCACCGGACCGGTGCTTGAAGTGGCGGAGCGGATCTTGGCCAAGAAGCTGGTCACCCGGATCGCGGGAGTGACGACCTCGGTGCTGATCTGCGAGGTGGAGGCCTACGGCGGGGCCGACGATCCCGCCAGTCACGCCTCCGGGGGACCCAAGCGCAGGAACCGCACCATGTTCTCGCAGGCCGGCACCCTGTACGTGTACCGCTCATACGGAGTCCACTGGTGCGCCAACGTGGTCACCGGACCGGAAGGGGAGGGCCAGGCGGTCCTTCTACGGGGCGGGATGCCCGAATGGGGATCCGAGACCATGATTGCCCGCCGGGGCCGGGAGGATCACCTCTGCGACGGGCCGGGAAAGCTGACCCGGGCGCTGGGGGTGGACGGCAGCCACGATGGGGTGGCGCTGTCGGCCGGACGGGGAGTGTGGTTGGAGGAGAGCGGAGTGGGCCCACCTGAGTCGATAAAGACGCCGCGGGTGGGGATCAGCAGGGCGACCGAGCGCCCATGGCGATTCGTTGCCATCGGGATGGGGTACCGGTCGCCGCGCGGGGCAAAACCCCGCGTTCTATAACCCGTCGGGTCCTATCGGCCGAACCGGCGACGGCGGGCTTGGAAGGCGTCGCTGAGGATCTGGCTGTCGAAGTACCCGGACTGTGCTTCTCCACCCACCGCGAAGTGGTACAGGGCCGTCTGGAAAATCCCTGAGAGCGCTGCCATGACCACCGCCACCAGCACTATCCAGACCACCCCCAGGGCCAGCAGCGGCAGCAGCCCGGCGCCTCCGACTCCCACCCCCGCCAGGATCAGCGCCACGCCGGGGATCGCCGCCAGAAACCCGACCAGACCCAGGCCCACCTGGGCGCCGAGGTTCTCGCCCCAGGTCTGGCGAAACAGGTTGACGGATCGCTTGATGGACTTCGTGGCGCCCATCCCCTCGATCACGATGATGGGCAGCACCAGGAAGGTGACCACGTTCCAGGCCATGCCGACCAAGCTGACCACAATCGATCCCAGGAACCCGGCCCGCTCCTCGATGGCCTTCAGGATCACCGACACCACCGCCGAGATCAGGGCCCAGGGAAGGATACGCCCCGCCCGGGACGCGGCGCCTCGAAGAGCGCTGCCAACGGTCGGATCCCCGCCCTCCAGGCGCTCATGAGCGGCGCTGATCAGGGCGGCGTTGAAAAAGATCGTGATGTAGGCCAACACGAAATAGAGCGCCAGCAGAACCAGAAGGCTTGCGCCTCCCGCGTCCGTGGCCAGCAGGGGTATGAAGAAAACAGCCACCGCTATGACGGTGGAGACCATCGAGATGACCGGGAGCAGCATCAGTTCTTTGTCGGCCTTGAGCACTTCCCAGGATGCCTTGGCCAGTGCTATGGAATTACCTATACGACCCATGGGCCAACACTCTAATCCGGGAGGAGTCCTGAGTATCTGAATTGATTCACGCCGGGCCGGCGCAGCAGGCCGCGTCCGGCGAGAGAAGAGTGATTATTACTATCAAAAACCCGCTCCGGTTTACCCGTCCCGGGCAGTTCGGCGTGTTAACCTGAATTGCGGAACGCGGGCCTCATCAGGGGCGCCAATCGACAGGGTAATCGGCGACTAGAGGAGAAACGGTTCATGGACCTTGTTCACAGTAAATCTTTGAGAATTGAGAAGCGTAGACCACATTTGGTCGCCGGCATGATTGCCTTGTTGGTGTTCGGGTTCATTCTGTTCCGGCCTGGTCTGGCCATGGCGCAGGAGATGGTCTCGGGCGAGTCACAGTTCGTCTTCAACACTTTCGCCTTCCTGATCTGGGGAGGGCTGGTCATGTGGATGGCCGCCGGGTTCACCATGCTCGAGGCCGGGGCGGTACGCAGCAAGAACTCGTCCATGATCTGTTTGAAGAACATCGGGATCTACTCGATTGCCGGACTGGCCTATTACGTGATCGGCTACAACCTCATGTACGTGGACGTCGGCAGCGTGATCGGCTCGTTCCAACTGTTCTACTCGTCATCCGCCGCTGAGATCGCCCTTCTCGATGGGGCGGCCGACGCGGTGGCGGAGGTGGTCGGAAACGGATACGCGGTGATGTCCGACTGGTTCTTCCAGATGGTGTTCGTGGCCACCGCAGCCTCGATCGTGTCCGGCGCCATAGCCGAGCGGATCAAGATGTTTACTTTCTTTGTCTTCGTCCTGGTCCTGACCGCCGTGATCTATCCGATCGTCGGCGCCTGGACCTGGGGCGGGGGCTGGCTCAGCGAGATGGGCTTCAGCGACTTCGCCGGGTCCACCATCGTCCACGGCACCGGCGGCTGGGCCGCCCTGGCGGGCGTGCTGGTGATCGGTCCCCGGCTGGGCAAGTTCCGTAAGGACGGGAGCGTAAAGCCGACGCCCCCCTCCAACGTATTGATGGTGACCCTGGGAGTGTTCATCCTGTGGCTGGGCTGGTTCGGATTCAACGGTGGTTCCCAGTTGGCGCTCGGAAGCGCCTTCGACGCGGTGGCGATGAGCAATGTCCTGGTCAACACCAATCTGGCCGCGGCCGGGGGAGTGGTGATGGCGTTGCTGGTATCGCGGCCGCTGCTGGGGAGGATCGATCTCTTCGCCGGCTTGAACGGCGCCATCGCCGGACTGGTGGCCATCACCGCCGGACCGGACCTGGTCGATCACTACTGGTCGATTCTCATCGGCGCGGTTGGCGGCTTGATCGTGGTCGCCGGGATCAAGTTCCTGGAGGACCGCAAGGTCGACGACGTGGTGGGCGCCATACCTGCCCACTTGATGTCAGGTGCGTGGGGGACTCTGGTGGTCGGCATCAGCGGCGCCGCCCCTATCGGGGCCCAGTTGGTCGGCATACTGGCCATTGGAGCCTTCGTCTTCGTGGTGTCATGGGTGGTCTGGCAGCTTCTCGACCGCTGGATGGGCCTGCGGGTGGAACCCGACATCGAGCGACTCGGCCAGGACGCCGGGGAACTGGGAATCGAGTCCTATCCGGAATTCCTGCTCGTTCCCGAAGAGTTCGGCGACGAGGACTGAGCGGCCTTTAGATCAGCTTGGCGGCGATGGCGCCCCCGCCTTTCAGGGCGGCGCCATCTGCCCCCGCCGTGTTGAACACCCGGGGATGGGCCAGCGCTTCGGCGATCATGTCCTCAAGCAGTTCGGCGCGGCTGCGGGGAGGGTCGATCCACATGTAGGCGGCCAGGCTTCCGGGGAGCGTGTTGATCTCGTTCACATACAGATTGCCGTCGTGGGAAAGGAAGTCCACCCGTGAGACGCCCCGGATTCCCACCAGTTCCGCCACGGCCACCGCCTGGGTGCGGATCCTGCTCTCCAGCGAATCCGGCAGATCGGCGGGCATGCGCCGGTCCCCGGCGGGGGCGTCGCCCCAGGCCAGGTACTTCTCCTGGTAGGTGAGGATCTCCCGGCGGTCTGAACGGACAGGCTCCTCGATGGCGGACACCTCCACCGCCGGATAGCGGCGCACCGCAATCTGCAGGTCGGCGGCGCCCTCCAGGTAGGGCTCGATCACCGCTCCATCCGCCATGTGGGGGGAGGTATTGGCGACGGCCAGGGCGGTGTCGTAGTCGTCCACGATCACGATCCCGATCGATGAGCCCCCGCTCCGGGGTTTCATGATGTAGGGCGGATCGAAGTCGGGAGCAGACCGGGGAGTCACCAGCCTCCGCTCCAGGGTGGGCATGCCCGCCGCCCGCACCGCCGCCGAGAAGATCAGCTTGTCCATTCCCAGGCTGGACGGCCCCTGTCCGGGGCCTGTGTAGCAGAGGCCGGCCATGTCCCAGATTCCCTGGACTGTCCCGTCCTCTCCGGGTCCGCCGTGGAAGCAGTTGACCAGCACGTCGTACTCGAGGCGCTTGCGTCCCATTCGGTATCCCCCTGCGGGTGCGGCCACCAGATCCAGGCGCCGCGCCTTGCGGGGGACGCCGTCCGCGAAGTCGGAGAGTTCCAGGTCGGACGGGATGCGATACCAATCGCCGGTGAGAGACCAGTAGAGAGAGTCCGATTGGGGAAGGACTCGGGTCGCCTGCAGGCCGGTGGAGACGCTCACGTCGTGCTCCGGGGAAGGGCCGCCGAACGCGGTGGCGACCCGCGTCATCCGCCGCCTCCTGGGAGAGGGTCCCTTTTATGGGTAGTGATCGGGGAGGTCGTTTTCATAGAGGATCGTGTCGCCCCGGTCGAGATTGGCCCGCGCCCAGCGGACCGCCTGTAGCCGGTTGTCCAACACTAACACCCGGGCCTCTCCCTTCCGGGCGCCTTCCAGCAGGGCCCGCCGGTTGGTGCGCCCCACCACCAGCAGATGGGTGGCGGCCCGGGACGCCGCCTCACCCAGGGCCCGGTTCTCAAGCCGCCGGCGCGGGCCCATCTCCACCAGGCCGGGCGTGACCACCACCCGCTTGCCGCCCGTGGAGGAGCGCTCCCCCAGGCGCCCGAGTGCGGCGCGGGCCCCCTCCGGATTGGCGTTGAAGGTGTCGTCCATCACGGTGATCCCCCGTTCGTTGACGACGGTGGCCAACCGGTGGTCGGGGGAGGGGAGAGTGCCCAACCGGGGCGCCACCTCGCCCGGATCCAGTCCCAGGGCCACAACAGCCCCCACCGCCGCGGCGACATTCAGCGGATGATGGATCCGGAGGTCGATCTCTCCAATGGGACTCCCCTCCACCTTCACCTCCCCGCTCCCGGGGTCCACCGTCACCGCACCTGGCCTCCCGCCGCCCGAGCATCGTATGACTCTCCGGCCCCCCAGGGACTCGCTCTCCGCCAGCCGGGACAGCCCGGTATGGTCGATGCCGATCACCGCGGTGGCGCCCGGGGCCAGTATCTCTCTCTTGGCGGCCAGTATCCGTTCCTCGGTGCGCATCCTCTCCAGGTGGACCGGTCCGATAGCGGTGATCACCGCCACCCCGGGTGGAATCCATGTGCACATCTCGGCAATCTCACCCGGCCCGTATGTGCCCATCTCGGCGATGAAGACCTCGGTGCCCGGCGATAGACGTTCGTTGATGGCCCTGGCCAGACCCAGGCGGTTGTTGAAGCTGGCCGGACTGGCCACAACCCGGGCCCGGCCCTCCAAGAGGTGGGCCAGGTAAAGCTTGGTGGAGGTCTTGCCGTACGACCCGGTGATGGCCACCACCCGCGGCGCCACCCGGGTAAGCCGGCCGGCTGCCTCGGTGACCCACTTCTCGCTGAGGGCCCTCTCCAGGGGGAGGTTGATCGCCAGGGCGGCGTCCACGATGATCGGCATGGCCACCAGTCCGATGGCCGCTATGCCGGCCCGACCGACGCCGGCGGACCAGGCAAGCACTGCAACCATGAGCACCGCAGTGGTAATAGCCACCCGGACCAGCCGTTTCGTCCACACCAGCGGGCTGGAAACCCCTCTCACTCCCAACCCCAAGGGTCCGTGCCCTTCTATGGCCGCAGTGATCAAACCCGCTCCGGTCCACCACCACTCCGCTGCGGCAGCGACAATGGCGGCAACGCCCAGGGCGCAGTTGGGGTAGCCCGCTGTCCACCATCTCCCCGAGAAGCGGCCCACGGCGGGGGGAAGGTAGTGTTCCCGCTGGGCGATTCGCAGCCAGCGAAGACCGGCGGGCACGGAGGCCGCCCCGCAGGCTACGATCACCGCCCACTCCCACAGGCTCACGGGCCGGTTCCTTCCAGCATCAGCAGGATCGCTTCCCGGAGTATGTCGGGACGGGAGATGGGCAGGTCGTGGCCCACTCCGTCCACTTCCCGGAGCCAGACTTCGCAGCCGCTCTCCCTGAGCCGCCGGTACGCCTGCCGGGCCCGCTCCACCGGGACCTCTGTGTCCTGTGCCCCCCACACCAGGTGAACCGGAAGAGAGAGGGCGTCGAGTTGCTCCTCGTATGACTCATTCACCACCTTGACCAGCACGTCACGCATCACGCCGCGGGCGGTCCGGTAGTCGCTCGACCCATGCCGGCGCTTCAGCGCCTCCATGCGTTCATCGGAGATCAGTCCCCGACGATGCCCCCAGCGGGCCAGGCGGTAGGCGCGGCGGGGCCGGGACCGGGAGACGCCTCCCACCAGCGGCGCCCCCGTCAGGATCAGCCCAGCCACCAGGTCGGGTCTCCGGGCCGCCAGGCAAACCGCCACCCGCCCTCCGAAAGAGTGAGCGAGCACCAGCATGGGAGAGGGCATCTCTTCCAGGGCCGTGATGATCCGTTGGGCGTACTCGTCGGCGCCCCATACACCGTCGGGAGGAGGGGAGGATCCGAATCCGGGCAGGTCGAGAGCGACTGCCGGCATCCCATCCAGGACCTCGGTGAAGTCGGTGCTCTCCCTTCCCCAGCCATGCAGGGCCATGACCCTGGGGGGATGATCCCCGAAGAAGCGGGCCATCAGGGCGCCGCCGGCCAGCGCCCGGAGGGGCGCGGCTCTCACTCGGGCTCCTCGACCGCTTCCGCCTTGTCCGGCGTCCCGACCGCCACGGCATGGAATCCCCCGTCGACGTGGACGATCTCGCCGGTGGTCATTGGCGTCCAGTCGGACATCAGCAGGCACACCATCCGGGCCACCGGATCGGGATTGGCGGTGTCCCAGCGGAGGGGGGCCCGGTCGTTCCACACCTCCTCGAACACCGAAAAGCCCGGAATCGACTTGGCGGCCACCGTGCCGAGCGGACCGGCGGAGACGGCATTGACCCGCACCCCGTAGCGGCCGAGGTCACGGGCGAGATACCTGGTGATTGCCTCCAGCGCGGCCTTCGCCACTCCCATCCAGTCGTAGGCGGGCCAGGCCTGGGTGTTGTCGAAGTCCAGGGTCACCAGGGATCCTCCCCCGGCCGCCCGGAAGAGGGGGAGCATCCCCACCGCCAGCGCCTTGTAGGAGAAGGCGGAGGTCTGGAATGCGATGGCGGCGCTCTCGGCCGGAGCGGTCAGAAAGTTACCTCCCAGGGAGTCTGCGGGAGCGAAGGCGATGGCGTGGAGGGCGCCGTCCAGGCCTCCCCACTCCGAGTCCAGTTCTTCCCGGAGGGCCTCCAGGTGGTCCGGTTCGTTTATGTCGAGTTCGTACACCTCACAGGGGGTGGGGAGACGCTTCACCGAGCGCTGGGTGAGTCTCATCGCTCGCCCGAAGCCGGTGACCACGATCTCGGCTCCCTCCTCCTGTGCCACCCGGGCGACGTGCCAGGCGATCGAGTCGGAGGTGAGCACCCCTGTGATAAGCAGGCGCTTGCCTTTGAGGAGCATGCCTAGGCCCCCATTCCCCTCAGAATGACCCGCCGAAGGTCTGGATTCCCCGGATACCCAGGCCCATCACGAACAACAGGAGCAGACCGATGTACAACGCAGGCCGCCTGCGCAGGGTCTCGCGGTAGATGTAGGCGAAGGCGAAGGTGAACAGCACCAGCACCCCGTAGAAGATGTGCTGGCTGCCGGGTTCCCGGGTGGTTGTCAGGTTCAGCGCCAGGAGTCCCAGCAGCACTTGCCCTGTCATCGCGGTAATCACCGCTCCGACCGCCCAGCGGAAGGCGCGGCCTGGTGGCCGGCGGATGATCGCCTGGACCACCCCCCACAAACCCACCAGACCGGTGACGCCGGCCACCCACCATCCCAAAGTGGTATGGAGTTGAACCAGAGCCGCCATCGGGTCTCACTCTGACAGCACGTTCCAGTGGGCGTCTCGCAACACTTTCTTGTCGAACTTTCCGGTGCCGGTCTTGGGGACCTCGTCTATGAAGATGACCCGGTCGGGCAGCCACCACGACACGAAGTGCGGGCGCAGGTATTCCAGCAATTCCGTTTCGGTCACATCCGACCCTTCCCTGGCGACCACCAGCGCCACCGGCCGCTCCTGCCACTTCTCATGGGAGGCGCCCACTACTGCTGCCTCCGTCACCTGTGGATGCGCCATCAACTGGTTCTCCAGGTCAACCGAGGAAATCCATTCCCCGCCCGACTTGATCAGGTCCTTGGCTCGGTCGGTGATGCGGACATACCCCTCGGGTGTGATCTTGCACACGTCTCCGGTGCGGAGCCATCCGTCCTGGAATGATTGGGGCGATCTCGGATCGTTGTAGTACTCGGAGGTAACCCAGGGCCCGCGGATCAGAAGCTCTCCGAACGCCTCTCCGTCCTCGGGTAGCCGTCGTCCCTCGTCGTCCACGATCTTGACCTGCAGGCCGGCGGTGGGAAGCCCGGCGGTCTCCATGACGTCGAGTTGCCGTTCGAAGTCCCAGTCCATCATGTGCGGCTTGAGGAGGGCGATGCTGGCCACCGGGTTGGTCTCGGTCATGCCCCAGCCCTGGATTATGCGCACGCCCTGGGCCCTCCAGAACCACTCGATGAGTGAACGGGGCACCGCCGATCCGCCGCACAGGAAGGCCCGCAGCGAGGATATGTCGACCTCGGGATTTTCTTCCAGGTATTGCTTGATACCCAGCATCACGGTGGGGACCCCGGCTGAGAAGGTAACTCCTTCGGAGGTGATGAGCGGCACCAGGCCCGCCGCGCTCAGGTCCGGACCGGGATAGGTCAGCTTGGCGCCCTGGGTGGTGGCCATGAAGGGGTACCCCCAGGCGGAGGCGTGGAACATGGGCACGATCGGCATCACGTTGTCGTCCGGGCCGATGTGGACGGCCGCCAGGTTGGAGATGACGTGCATGTAGGTGGAGCGCTGGGTGTATGCCACTCCCTTGGGATCGCCGGTGGTCCCGGAGGTGTAGCAGAACATCATGGGGGACCGCTCCGAGAGCTCCGGCCAGGCGCCGTGCGGCGCTGCGTCTCCGATCAGTTCCTCATAGGAGACGGCGTTCGGGAGGCCGGAGTCGGAGGCGTCTTCACCCATCACCACGTAGGCTTTGACGGTCTTCAGTTGGGGGACGATAGGCGCCAGGAGCACTGTGAGATCGGGATCGACGAAGATCACCTGGTCTTCACCATGGTTTACCACGTAAGAAAGCTGGTCGGCGAACAGTCGGATGTTGAGGGTGTGGCAGATCCTTCCGGTGTTGGCCGTGGCCCAATACAACTCGTGGTGCCGCTGGTTGTTCCAGGCAAAGGTGCCCACCGCCTGTCCGGGGCCGACCCCCAGCTTCCTGTCCAGGGCGGTGGCCAGACGCCGTACCCGTTCGTCGGTCTCGGCGTACGTGGTGCGGATCAGCGAACGGTCCGATTCGACGGAGACGATCTCCTGGTCGGGAAACAGGCGGACCGCCCGGTCGTAAAGGGTGGAGAGGAGTAGCGGGAAGTCGTCCATCATGTGCGGCATGGCTCCAAGGCTACCGCAAAGGAGGCCCCCCCGGTAATGGCGTCCGCCGGGCTGGCGGCAGTGCCGGGAGGGCCGGTTGTGATGCCGGCCCCACCCCCGGGCGATGGAGGACGGCGCCCTGAAATAAACGTCTCCCGCCAAGACCGGGAGGGGCCTAGATTTGGTGGTGAGACATGAGGCGCGAACCGCGGCGGCACCGGGAAAGGCGACACTGGCCGGGGGATCTCCCGGCCGGGCCCTCGGGAATGGGGCTGGGACCGGCATGAGGGTGGGGGTGATCGGCGCCACAGGCTACGTGGGCGGGAGGCTGGTCCCCGAGTTGTTGGCCGCCGGCCACCAGGTGCGTTGCCTGGCGCGCACCCCGAGCCGGCTGGACAGGGTGCCGTGGCGGAGCCGAGTTGACGTCGTGGCCGCCGACGTCTTCGAGGCGCCGACCCTCGAGTCGGGCTTTCATGCCCTTGACGCCGTTTACTACCTGGTGCATTCCATGGGCCACGCCCGGGACTTCGAGCAGGCCGACCGACTGGGGGCCGAGAACACCAGGATGGCGGCCGAGCGCGCCGATGTGGGTCGCCTCATATACCTGGGTGGCCTGGGACACAGTGACCCCACAGGCCTGTCGGACCACCTGGCCAGCCGCCACGAGGTGGGGCGCATTCTCGGCTCGGGGCCCGTGCCGCTCACCGAGTTGAGGGCGGCGGTGATCATCGGCTCCGGCAGCGCCTCATTCGAGATGCTCCGTCATCTGGTCGAGGTGCTTCCCCTGATGGTGTGCCCCCGCTGGGTCACCAAGACCAGATGCCAGCCCATCGCCATCGCCGATGTGCTGCGACATCTGGTGTCGGCGCTCCGGTCTCCCGACGGGGCGGGCAGGATCGTCGAGATAGGTGGTCCGGATGTCCTGACCTACGGGGAGATGATGCAACGGTACGCGGAGGTTGCGGGACTCCGGCGCCGCCTGATCATCCCGGTGCCGCTCCTGACGCCCCGGCTGTCCTCTCACTGGGTGAACCTGGTCACGCCTCTTCCGATCGGGTTGGCCAGGCCCCTGGTGGACAGCCTGTGCAACGACGTGGTGGTGGGCGCCGGAGAACAGTTGCCGGGACATGACGATGGGCGCGGTCCGCTGAGTTTCGAGGAAGCGGTCCGGGACGCCCTGGCGCGCGTCAAGGATCTCGAAGTGTCGACCAGCTGGATGGACAGCGCCTCGAACGCCGGTTCAGCCATGCCCATGCCTCAGGATCCGAGTTGGGCCGGCGGAACGGTCCTCGAGGATGTCAGGACAAGGTGGTCCGCCGCTTCGCCCCGGGAGGCGTTCGCCACCGTGTCGGGAGTCGGGGGAGAGCGTGGTTGGTACTACGCCAATAGCCTGTGGGCCGCCCGCGGGTGGGTCGACAAGTTACTGGGGGGAGTCGGCATGCGGCGGGGGCGAAGACACCCCGACGAGTTGCGGGTGGGGGATGCCCTGGACTTCTTCCGTGTGGAGGTGTACGAGCCGCCTCGCCTGCTGCGGCTGCGAGCCGAGATGAAGCTCCCCGGGGAAGCATGGCTGGAGTGGCATGTCGCACCCGCCACCGGAGGCCGGGGCGGGACGACTCTTCAGCAGCGGGCCAGGTTCCATCCCCGGGGGATCGCCGGACGGCTTTACTGGTGGGCGCTCTTCTTTCCGCACGCGTTGATCTGGAGCCGGCTGATCGAACGTTTGGCCCGGGCGGCCGCAGAGGGCGCGGCTCGGATGCCCTCAACTGACTGAGGCGGTCTCTCTTATCCGAAGCCTGAAGCCGCCATCCTGTCTTTCCGCACTCTTCCAATGCCGATCGGATCGCCTTATGCCGGTTTGCGGGCGTGAATGAAGTACATCGGCGTGAAGATGCCCAGCCGACCCGCCTCCGCCATGGCTACCGCGCACAGGTCCAGGGTCTCCGCCACACGGACCGTTCCCCGCGGCGCGATGCGGAGTCCCTCCAACACCCTGAGGGTGTTGCGGGTGACCCAGCGTCCGACCCTTGAACTGCGAAAGCTGGCTACAGACAGGCCCGAACCGGCCAACGGCTCGTACCACGGGATCGAGGGGCCGGTCTGCAGCGCGAGGTCCCGTGTCTCCAACACCTCGAACCCCACCGATGTGAGTGCGTCATCGATCGTTTCCGGGTCGTCGATCACCAGCAGGCCCCCTCCCAGTTGGATATCGGCTTTGATCTTCAGGTGGTGAGGGTCCTGGGGATCGAAGCGATCAGTCATGCAGTACTCGTAAGCGGCGAAGAGGGCGCCAGGTTTTAGCACACGGAAGACTTCGCCGTAGATGCTGATTTTGTCCGGTGCGCAGCAGGTCGCCTCGATGGAGTAGGCGGCGTCGAAGGAGCCGTCCGGAGCGTCGACTTCCAGGAAGTCGCAGTGCAGGAACTCGGCCAGATGGGCCAGCTCCGTTTCTTCCGCCAATTGCCGGGCGCGTTCGAGTTGGTAGGCGTTGCTGTTTATGCCGACGATCTTGGCGCCGGAGAAACGAGCGATCTCCAAGAGCGACCCGCCGATGCCGCTACCGAAGTCGGCGACCACCATCCCCGGTTTGAGGCCCAGTGCAAGAGCTAGGAAGTGCTCATGGCGGGTAAGCGACGCCTCGAAACTCTCGCCGGGAACCCGCGGGGCGAAGTGAAAAGACTTGCCCCAGCCGTACTCGTAGAAGTCCGTGACCAGGTCATAGTAGAGATTGTTGAAATCCTTGTGATTGCTCGGCCCATCCTCGGCGGGACCGCCGTCGGCCGCGTTGAATCGCTTTTCGTATTCGCGGACGGTCGGCGCCGCGCCAGCTGCCTTCTTTCTGCCCTTCCAGGTGTTGGAGATCTTGAGCGCCATCGCAACCTTTGCAGATGCTACCGGGTGGAAGCTTCGGCAGCCTTCCCTATGGGGGCCAGTTCGTCCCGGAGGTCCCGCCGCATGCGGTTCTTCGAGAAGATGCCCATAAGGGCGCCTAGCACTCCGCCCACAGAGCCGGTCAGGGTCAGTCGGGTGACGCCTTCGGACACCTCGGAGAGGTCGTAGGCATGGAAGTAGGTCATCACCGGGTTCTTGGCGCCCGACACCATCCTGGTGGGGGGATCGAACTCGGTCACGGTCACCTTGAATCTGCTTTTGTCCACCCTGATCAGCATCCGGCTTCCCAGCGCCAGGTCCTTTCCGTCAAGGGTCGACATCTCATGAAGCCGGTCGTTCCACCTCACCCGGTCCTCCAGGTCGGTCAGGGCTCTCCATACCCTTTCCGGTGGAGCATCGATGATGATATTCTCTGATTGCTTCAAGGCCATCTCCTCGCGGGGTTAGATTTCCAGATTAATCATGCCAAGATCTGACACGTCCCTGGCCCTTCGCGGCGCCGACACGGTTCTGCCCCCCGGGCGGCTGGAGGAATTATTGAAGAGCGGGCGATCCCTCCGCGTGAAGCTGGGGCTGGATCCCACCGCTCCGATGGTCACCCTGGGCTGGGCCGTGGTGCTGCGAAAGCTCCGCCACTTCCAGGAACTGGGCCACACCGCCGTGCTGATCGTCGGCGACTTCACCGCCCGGGTGGGCGACCCCAGCGGAAAGAGCGAGACCCGTCGCCGTCTGACCGCCGAGGAGGTCCGCGCCTTCGCCGAGCCTCTCCTGGACCAGTTCCGCCAGGTGCTGCTCCCCGAACCGCTGGAGATCCGCTGGAACTCCGAGTGGCTCGAGACGCTTGACATGACCGAGGTCCTGGAACTCACCTCCACGGTGACCGTGGCGCAGATGCTGGAGCGTTCCGACTTCGCCAACCGCTACTCGGAGGGAAACCCCATTTCCATCATGGAGTTCCTGTACCCCCTGCTGCAGGGTTACGACTCGGTGGCTGTCCGCGCCGACGTGGAGTTGGGGGGGTCCGATCAGCTCTGGAACCTGATGATGGGGCGGATCATCCAGACCCGTTACGGGCAGGAACCGCAGGTGGCGTTGACCATGCCGCTCCTCACCGGCACCGACGGGCGCAACAAGATGTCCCAGTCCCTGGGCAATTACATAGGAGTAACCGAGCCCGCCTCCGAGATGTTCGGTAAGACCATGTCCATCCCTGATCACCTGCTGGGGGAGTGGTTCCGGCTGGCCGCCGACCGGCCCGCCGAAGAAGTGGACGGGATCCTGGCAGGCATCGAGGATGGGAGTTCGCACCCCGGGCAGGTCAAACGACTCCTGGCCAGGAGGATCGTCTCCCTCTACTGGGGGGCCGAGGAGGCGGAGGCCGCCGAAGTCCACTTCGACCGCAGGTTCAAGCACCGCCAGGTCCCCGACGACGCGCCCTCATTCGCCCTGCCAGCCGGCGATCCGGTGTACCTGCCCGGGCTCCTCCGGTCGGCAAAGCTGGTCGCCTCCGCCAGCGAGGCCCGCCGCCTTATAGACGCCGGCGCGGTCAGGGTCGACGGGACTCCGGTGGGGGGGTATGAGGTCGAGCGGGAAGTGCTGCTAAAAAAAGTGCTGACGGTGGGGAAGAGAAGGTCGGTATTCCTCACTAAGTGATTTGGCTTTTGTCAGAAGGGGGGTGTACCATACGGAGGCCCGATCATTCGGGAGAACCCCTGCGGGCTTCTTGACAACTGGATAGTGTGCCAAAAGCCGGT
>JAPPLW010000031.1 GCA_028819345.1 bacterium
CCAGACTGGGCACTTTCGGTGATCGACTCTGGGCACTTTCGATGATCGCCGTCAGAGGTGGGTGTTCCAGTTGGATCCGTGGGGGACTACGCGACGAAACAGGATCTCATTGCTGAATTGGACGCATGTGTCGCTCACCTTTATGGGCTTGACGAGGGCGATCTAGCTGTGATTTACGACACCTTCCATGAGGGTGCCGACTATTCAGAGCGCCATGCTTCGGTTGTCCATCACTTCCGTCTTTGGGAACGTCATTGATGTCTCCGGTTTCGGATGGCCACTCAGGAGGTCAAGTGTTGAAGCCCGAGTTTGCGGTGAATCGGGATGGTCAATCGGTGGCGCAGTCCCTGAACAGTTTTGTCAGTCATGCGGCTACCGGATTTGTGGATGGTGCTCGCCTGAACATTGCAACTGCGTACTTCAACGTGGCAGGGTATGCCTTTTTGGCGGATTCCTTGGACCTTGTACGCGGTGTGCGGTTGTTGTTGGGTGCTGAGCCGAAGGCGGTGGAGAGACGTCCCCGGGTGTTGGGGGTGGAGTCAGTGGTCCCGGAGAGGGCGGCCCGTTCTCGGCTTCGGCGGGCGTTGAAGGATCATGAGGGGGATCTCACTACAGAGCGGGACTTGTTGGGGTTCTCCTACGAGATTGATGCCCAAACGCGTCGTCTAGTGGAGTGGCTCCGTTCCGGCAAAGTGGAGGTGCGGCGGTTGGAGAGCAGGTTCTTGCATGGGAAGGCTTTCTTGGTGGGGGACCACTCTCATGGTGTGGTTGCAGGATCGTCGAACTTCACTCGGGCGGGGTTGGTGTCGAATGTGGAGTTGAACCTGGGTAACTATTCGCCGCATGTGGTGGTAGAAGTACAGGAGTGGTTCGACGAGTTGTGGGGCCAGGCGGTGGACTATGACCTGGCGGGGCTATTCGACGCCCGGTTCGAGCCCCACTCACCTTATTTGATCTATATGCGGATGTTGTGGGAGCGGTACGGAGCAGAGTTGGTGGAGGAGGCCTCGGACGAGGGCGCGCCGCAGATCCATTTGACGTCTTTCCAAGCTGATGGTTTGTGGCGGGCGCGTCAAATCCTGATGGAGCGTCATGGGGTGCTTGTCGCGGATGAGGTGGGTTTGGGCAAGACCTTTCTAGCGGGTGAGTTGATCCGAGAAGCGGCTCTGGATCGTCGTCAGCGGGTGCTAGTGGTCACTCCGGCCACGTTGCGGGATGGTCCTTGGCGGGCGTTCCGAGCCCAGTTTCTCCTACCTATGGAACTCGTCTCCTACGAAGAGCTAATGGGGGATAGTCGCCTGAATCCCGTTCACGCTACAGGCCATAAGTTGGAGGCTGGTATCAACGATTACGCGATGGTGGTGGTGGACGAGGCCCACAACCTCCGCAACCCAGCAACGCAGCGAGCCGAAGCGTTACGACGTTTGCTAGGTGGATCACCTCCGAAAAAACTGGTTTTGTTAACGGCCACTCCGGTGAACAACAGTTTGTGGGATTTGTATCACCAGCTTGGTTTTTTCATCCGGAACGATGCGGCTTTTGCTGATGTGGGTATTCCCTCTGTCCGCGATCACTTTGCTAAAGCGATGGCGTTGAACCCTGATGACTTGACTCCCGAGCATTTGTTTGATGTGTTGGACGCAGTGGCGGTGCGTCGCACCCGGTCCTTTGTCAAGCGCTACTACCCGAATGACACGGTAACCATCGGTGGGCGGGAACAGACCATCACGTTCCCCACCCCTCGGGTTCGAAGAGTTAGCTACGACCTTGACGCAGTGCTGCCCGGGTTCTTCGACCGGTTCGCTTACGCTCTCGACACCGACCTCGACCCTGAAGCTGATCCCGAGGATCCCGAGGTTCTGACCCTGGCACGATACGCACCGTCACGGTATCGCCATGACAAGTCCCTGGAAACCCATGAAATCCAACTCGCTGGATTGCTGCGGTCGGGACTGTTGAAGCGGTTCGAGTCCTCGCCCTATGCGTTTGCGCGGACATGTGAACGCATGGCCGCAAGCCATGACGCCTTCTTGGGGTTGTTGGACCACGGAAAGATAGCCACGGGCGCCGCCCTTACGGATTGGATGGCGACCGACTCCGACGACATTGATACCTACCTGGACCAGCAGACCGACCTACTCGACAATGCCGACGAATACAGAGTCGGACCCCTGCGCCGCCACGTCGCACGTGACCGGGACCTTCTCCGTTCCTTCGCCCAAACCGCCCGCACTGTGACCCGATCTGCCGATCCCAACCTGGCCGAGTTGGTCAACCAACTCGCTGCCATAGCCAAACAAGCCCAACAGACCGGGATCGGTCCCCAGGACACCCGCAATCGGCGCAAGGTGCTGGTGTTCAGCTACTACGCCGACACCGTCGACTGGATCGTCGGACACATTCACCACAAGACCCAAACCGACCCCCGGCTCTCCGCATACAAAGGGCGCATCGCCTCCCTATCCGGCGACACCCGAACCCGAGGCAAGCGATCGGTGGTCTGGGGATTTGCTCCCAAAACCACCGACGCCCCTGAAGGAGATGACCAAGATCTGTACGACGTAGTGGTCACCACCGACGTGCTTGCAGAAGGCGTGAACCTCCAACAAGCCGGAAACATCATCAACTACGACCTGCCCTGGAACCCCATGCGCCTGGTCCAGCGGCATGGGCGGATTGATCGCATCGGGTCATTCCACCAAGAGGTAGTCATTCGCTGCGTATTCCCCGACGCTCGGTTAGATCAACTCCTCAATCTCGAAGAGCGACTCCACCGCAAGATTAAACAAGCTGCCGCATCGATCGGCGTTTCGGAGATACTTCCCGAACAAGCCCGACAAGACATCGACTTCACTGAGACCCGAGAAGAGATAGAACGACTTCGCAGGGAAGACGCCACCCTGTTCGAACGAGGAGGAACCCGAGGCGGTTCTCTCTCCGGAGAGGAGTACCGCCAAGAACTTCGCCAAGCCATCGAACAAGGGCTGCGACAACAGATTGAACGACTGCCCTGGGGCTCAGGGTCAGGCATGGCTATTCCCGCCTCCGACATCACTGCACCGGGTTACGTTTTCTGCGCGCGAATAGCCGACCGAAAGCAACCCGTCTTTCGCTACGTAGGCCCGCAAGACGACGGCACCCCAATAGCAGACACCCTAGCCTGCTTGGACAGAGCCCGCCCACTTCATGGACCTGACACACCCCGCAACCTTGACGACGAAACCTACCGAGGGGCATTCGAAGCCTGGGAAACAGCCTGTGAAGACATAGTCGAAAAGTGGAACCACCTAGCCGACAAAGCAAACCTCGAACCCCGCATTCCTCCCGCTCTGACCAGGGCAGCCGATCTGGTCCGATCCCACGCACCTCGCGACCTCACCCAGGACCAAATCGACAAGGCTATAGACACCCTCAACGCCCCCTACCCCCAACGAACTATCCGCACCATCCGAGCCGCCATGAAAGCCACCAACGATCCCGTTGAGCAGGCCAAGAGGATTCTCGAAGTAATCAGCAACCTTGGACTTGAGCCCTACACACCGCCCAAACCCCTACCCTTAATCACGCTAGACGATGTCCACCTCATTTGCTGGTTAGCACTTGTGCCCAGCGGAGCAAGGCCATGATGTCCACGGCCTGCTGATGCCGGTTGCTGTAGAACTTCCCGCGACAGGAGGAGATCATGACTAGGGCATCACACTATCCCGAAAACGAGACGGAGTGGATTGAAGAAGCAGTCATACAGATTCTTGACGCGCATGGTGCCATCCTCTCGGCAAACCGAATAACGCCCGGCAACCATCCAACTCCTGACTATGAAGTTTGTCTACCACCGCACCGTTACGCCTGGCTTGAAATCACACAACTGACTGATTCCTTGTCACGCCAGCTATTTGCCGAAGGCCGAGTGGACATTCCCCCTGGTCCTTTATTGGAGCAGTTCACACTGTTTGCAAGTCCGGGGGTAAATTACAAACATATACGACGATACCAGGATGATCTCGTCGAGATGTTACTCCATGTTGAACAATCCCTGTTGGCAGAGGCTGACGCAAATAGGAAATTGAAACAGGTAAAGCTGAGCATTGTCAGCCACGTCTTTACCGGACGTCGAGGGAAGATATCCATATACCCTAGCAAGAGTTTAGATGAAGCAATCGTGGTTGAGGGAACCAAACATCTACGGGATGGCGTGCAGTTTTGCATAGACAGCAAAAGCGAAAAGAGACAAATGGCTAACACACCGGAGAGATATGAGCGTTGGTTGGCCATTTGGATAGACTATTTCATGGGGGAAGCTTTCCTAGAACTACATGACCGCGAGACCCCGATCTCACTTGATGTCGACCTAAAGTGTTTCGACATGATCGTGGTGATGGCGGCGTGGAACAACCAGGCAACTTTGCTTCCGTACCCTGGAGACAGCTCGCCTGTCAGAGTACCCTTTGACCCGAGTCAACTCTCTCCCCCGCCATCCCCACTTACACTACCGAATGGAAACGGTTCACCTGGCTATTCACGCCTTTGGACACCATCCAAGGGCGATTCATGGCATTGATTCCTGAAGAGTAGCCCATGGAGGTGCCCGAATGGGGTTCCACCCTGGGGGTTGGCGACATAAAAGCTACGACCCCAGGGATCTTTCAAGCAAGCACAGGAGTATCCCAATCCCGCGGCCTTCGCCGTTTTGTTGACCCAAGAACACGATGGGCGGTTTCAGGCCGACGCCCATGAACACCTTGAAAGGCGAGTTCCATCTCGGGCTTTCCAACTGTGATCCTCGCCAACCATCCTTGAGATGGCGGTGGTCCAGACAAGGGGGTAGAACACTTGGGATCTCGCACTCGTCGCCGTGAAGGGTATTTCGATCTTCCTGGGGGTGTCCGGTAGGCTGTGCAACGCGCCTTTAGCCAACGATGTCCTCTATAAGAGTCCACAACAACCTGTGCCGCGACTAGACAACTCTCAAACCGCATTCTGTGAAGCCCGAGTCGGGAACCTTAGGTTGCTGGCGCCTGCGGGTTGCGGTAAAACTCTGTGCCTGCTCTACCGTTGCCGGCATCTTGCTGGCCTGAGTCCCAGGCATCGGATCCGATTTCTTGTAGTTACCTTCACGGTGGCGGCCAAGCAGGAGCTTGCGGCTCGTCTCAACGAAGACTCGGACTTCGCCGGTCTTAGGGATACCACTGAAGTCACCACTCTCAACTCATGGGGTTGGCGCCGAGTAAGAAACACGGCATTCAGTCCGAAACTCGTCACAACCGAGCGAGACTATCACTTTGCGATGCTCAACCAACTGCAAGGAGTTTGGACTGCCCATCCGGACATCAAACGGGCCATTGAGGCGAGAAAGAACGTTGCTCCCCGTCGCATTATGAATGTGATCGACGCCTTCAAGTCTTTAGGCTTCGATCATCTTCGTCACTCCAACCTCTCTGCATTCTCTGACCACGTGGATTCGCTGTACCAACAGAATCTTGGATGGAGATTACAGCAGCAGTTCGATGACCTAACACGGTACGAGGTTCTTTCCCTAGGGATAGGGGGACATGCTAACGAACTGTCCGATGCCGACAAACGACGCGTGTATAGGTCGTTTTTCCGATTTTGGCGAGAAGCTTCAGCGCACTTGATCAGCAATGCTACTTTCACTTTGGAAGATCAGAAATACGTAGCGTATGTGGATGAAGTACAAAAGCTGGAAGCCAAAAGCATACTTACTGGAGCCGCGAGATATGACCATGTTCTCGTGGACGAGTTCCAAGACATCAATCCGCTAGATCTGAACTTGATCAAGGCAATCGTCGATCGCAATCGTGCTACTTTGACAATCGTGGGAGACGATGACCAAGCGATCTTTGAGTGGCGTGGGGCGACCCCAGAGTATATCTTGGAGCCCCAGCACTATTTTGGCGTCCCCTTCGAAACGCACAAGCTGAGTGTCAATTATCGATCTCCTGCGAATATTGTCGAGCGGTCACAACGGCTGATTTCACACAACACCCGACGTGTCGATAAGGAGATCGAAGCTCACGGCAACGAAAGAGCATATATAGAAATCCGCAAGGTGTCTGGGCTATATGATGCTCTGGACTACGTTCACTGGCTTGTAAGGGAGTCGATCGAACGGGGAAAGAGCCCAAGTCGAGTGGCCGTCATCGGTCGGAAGAGAAGTCAGATTATACCGTATCAGGTGTTTTTCGCGTCCAGGGACATGGCGTTCTGTGCTGCCGAGGATCTTCAAATCTTTCTGTCCAGCGCTTTCGACCGGTTACTTGAACTACTGATGATCAAGACACGGGCGAGCAGCCGCCTAAGTAGAACTCAGGTTGTGGGTGACATGCTCAAGTTGTGCGATCTTACCAAGCGCTACCCCTTAAGCAGAAAGGACAAGGAAGCTTTGCGTTCCCACCTGCAGCGGTCAAGGATGCGAAGACTGGAGGACGCGGTTGTGGCTTTGCAGGGATACCGAGGGACGTTGAAGGGCCCGAACAAAGGGGGTGCCATGAGTCGTGGAATGGCTGACGCGGTGCGTCAGTTCATCGATGCGGGAACGGTTGCAGAGGCGTTGATGAGCTTGAGTGAAAACTTCGTCGGCCTTCAGTATGACTTGGGGAAAGCCGAAACTGACATTTTCTTTACGGATCCCCCTTTCCTACACCTTGCCGAATACGCGTCGCGATACGGTGACGATTACGACGAGTTTGTAGACGACATCGAACTTGCGAAAGACCAGTTGGTATACGTACCACCCTTCGAGGACGGCGCGTCAGGGCAGGAAGAGGACGAACTATGGCGTAGGCCTCTCCATCTCATGACTGCGTTGCGGGCCAAGGGCAAAGAGTTTGACGTTGTCGTGCTGCTTGGCGTGCAAGATGGCATTTGGCCCAACAAGAATGCACGGACCCCAGCGGAAATCGAAGCTGAGCGGAGAGTCTTCTATGTGGCGTTCACGCGTGCGAGAAAACAGGTAGCGATGATTCTTGACGAACGAGCAGGCAACCATGCCTCCGTGGCGTCTCCCTACATCGGGGAACTCGGCCTTTCGGTGTAAGGCGTCCAGTCTCCGATGAGGCTGCTGCGGGGAGTCGAAACGTAGGGTCAAGCTTAAGGCCCTTGGACGACGGCTGCGATTTCGTCGGCTATCTTAGAAATGCTGAAGTCACTGGTCTTAAGGGCAACCTTGTCAGCTAATGAAGGGCTTTGGCTAACTACTTCGTCCTTGGAGATCTCGTGCCAAATGGGGAGAAGCACCTGCTTTGCGCTGACGGCCATTGTTACCAGGCCATCCAGTTCATATTGGGGCCAACCCTTTGCGAAGAAGGAATTGGATAAGACGACTAGACCGAATTTACTATGGGCGATTCCACGATCGATTCGCTGTCGGAGACTGTCACCAATTCTGAGTTCAAATTCGTCGTACCACACGGACAGCCCTCTCTCTTGCAGGGCATGGGCCAGGGGCCGTACGACTGCCTCTTTGTCTTCGGCGGCGTGCGACACGAAGACATCAAACTCACGGTTGTCTTGGCTGATCTCTGCCATGTTGCTGGCGATCTCGTTAAGGTCAGGCCGACGCTCTCTGATGGGAGGGAGCGGTTGCAGCGTAGAACGGTTGATGACCCGGAAGGAGGCACTTGTTGAGCCGCGGAGCCCTTGCATGTCTACAGCAGCGTGCCAGTGCCCAGCCGATGGGATTGGAATACGCACGGGGGAACGTTTGGCAAGGCCACCGAGACACCTATGACCCTCCCCCCGCTTGTACCGGTGGAAGTTAGATGAGTCCATTAACCGGACATTGGCGCCCCTCGACAGCGTTACCTCGAGGACATCGCCTCGCTGGCGCCAGCCAAGGTCGGAGTGCAGAAATCTCATGCGGAACAGTGTACGCACTCTGCCGTGTCATTTGCGAACACATGTTCGAGGCGTTCTGCGCTAAAGTGGGGATGGATGGCCTTCGGTAGGGCCTCATTAGGGTGCATCCCTCCGGCCCTTGTTTATCTCCGTAACTTGTCGATGTCGAGTGTTATCTCCAGTGCCGCCGCGAAGACGGCGGTATTGGCTGCGTCGAGACGCGCTTGTTCCCTGGGTGTTAGGGGATCCAGGAAGCTGCGGTCGGCGGTGAGCTGATCCCACACCACTAGGAGGGCGGTGGCAGCAAAGCCGAAGTGTTTTGCTACGGTGAAGAGTGTGGCGGCTTCCATGTCAACTGATCCGTGGCCTCGCTCTCGCCACTCCTCAACCATGGCCCCGCTCTGAGCGAAGATGGAACTCCAGGTCAGATGCAATGAGTCGGCAGTTCTGATCCCTCTGCTTTCCAAGGCGGCCCTTCCCAGTGCAGTTAAATGCGGATCCGAGCGGACGATGCTGGTGTCGGCGGCGACTGTCTGGTACAGGTGCGCCACGCCTTCCCGAGCCACGGCCCGCGAAGGCATGACCACATCGCCGGTGGCCAGCCCTGCATCGAGAGCGCCGCAGGTGCCGATCATCACCATCCGGGGTGTTCCTAGGACTCCGAACAGGTGTGCCAACTCGACGGCTCTGGGTGCTCCGTATACGCAGGAGTAGACGACCGGCGTTCCCTGCCAGAAGCCGTAGAACATGTCGGGGAAGGCGAGTTCCCGTACGTCGTCCAGGTAGCTCAGGCGCCATTCTGTGCGTTGGGCTCGCCACCAGGAACCTTCCATGATCACTGCTTTCGGGATGTCTGCGGCGTCCATTCCGAGCGCGTTCAGCCATTCTTCTCGGCCGAGGTCCATCACGGCTCTGTGTTTGGGTTGGCGATCGTTCATCGGCCGAGTCTCAATTCGTGTAGGCGGGATCGTGTCCATATGTACCAGCCGATGATCCAGATTGCACCTGCCAGGACGGATCCGGCCAGGAATAGGAACACCCCGTCCCAGGCGTCCTGGTCGACGAGCCTTCCCACGATCGGTGATCCTGCGCCGCCGCCCAGGTTGAAACCCAGCGAATAGATACCGCTGACCAACGCCACGCCTGTGGGAGAGGTCATCCTGGGAAACAGGCTGAGCACGATGGAGGATGACGCGCCGACCAAGGCGGTGGCTAAAGCTACGGTGGCGAATCCCGCCAGCAGACCGGATGCCTGGCTGACCATCGCCAGTGCCGCTGCGGTGGCTCCCAGCACCAGGGCGCCCCTCTGGGCGGCGCCCGGACCGCGGGAGTATCGAAACCAGCGCCCGATGGCCAGGATGGCCCCGATGGCTATGGCCGGCATGGCGGCGGAGAGTAGTCCGGAACGGCCCACCGCCTGGTTGTGCACCTCTACGAAGTAGGCAGGTGTCCACACCACCAGCGCGACGAACGCGGCACCCAAGGCCACCGCCGGGGGGAGGAGTCCTAACGCTCGGGCGATCGAGGCACGCGGGCGGTTGGCATCCGATGACGGTTGGATCGGATCGCGCACTCCGATCCACCAGGCGACGCCGGCCGGAATCAGAACGATGCCGGCGGCCATGAACACGGCTGCGACCCCGCCCTGTTCGACGATGAAGCCCCCCAGGGCGAAGGTGAGAGCGGTCCCGGCTACGAAGGAGGAACCGAACGAGGAGATGATCCGCCCTGCTCCTTTCTCGGATACCCAGCGGCCTATTGCTCCCATGATTGGTGTCCATCCCATGGCCTGGAAGATGCCGTTGGCCGACCAGATGACCAGCGATAGGACGAAGTTCTCGATGGTCAGGATGAAGAGGACGTTCATCAGCCCGCTCCCCACCAGGCCCAGTCCGACCAGGAGGCGTGCGCCGATCCGGTCGGCCAGGATCCCTACCGGGAGCGCCGACAGCGAGTACACCCAGAAGAACCCGGCCGCCAGAGCGCCGATGCGAATGGCGTCGAGTCCCTGTTCCTCCCCGAGTCCGGGGACTGCAACAGAGAAGTTGACCCTCCCCATGTAGTAAAGGGCGTACACCGACCATCCGGCGACGATCAGGCCCCAGCGGGTGTCGTTGCCGGGCGTGGAGATGGACCCACCGGAAGGACCGGAGCGGGCCAAGGGGTCCCTACGCAGTCGTGGCGCCGGCGGGTTGTTCGGCGGCGTTCGGCCCCAGGACCCAGATCTTGTCGGGATCGAAGCGCACCGGGATATTGTCTCCGTCGGCGAACAACTTGACCTGTCCGGGTTCGGTTACCGCCTCGATCTCGATGTTTCCGATCCTGATCTGAAAGCGCGCGTAGCGTCCCGCGTATACGTGGGATAGCACGGTGCCGGAGACGCTGTTCTCGCCTCCTTCGCCCAGGTCGACCGCTTCGGGGCGGATGCTCAGCACTGCGTCTCCTTCGGGAACCAGCGAATGCGGCGCTCGGAACTTGCCGATGGCGGTGGTCATCTCGCCGCTTTCGTACCGGCCCGGGATGAAGTTGGTGCCGCCGAAGAAGGTGGCGATGTCGACGGTGTTGGGCGTGTCGTAGAAGGAGTCGGGAGCGTCGAACTGCTGGAGGCGCCCGTCGAACAGCAGCGCCACCTTATCGGCCAGGACCACGGCTTCTTCCTGGTCGTGGGTGACGAACACGGTGGTGATCCCCATCTCGGTCTGGATCCTTCGGATCAGGACGCGCATCTCGTCGCGGAGGTGCGCGTCGAGGTTGGAGAGGGGCTCGTCCAACAGCAATACGTTGGGCTGGACTATCAGTGCGCGGGCCAGGGCGATCCGTTGCTGCTGTCCGCCCGAGAGCTGGTTGGGCTTTCGGTCCTCGAAGCCGGGGAGCTGCACCAGGTCCAGCATGTCCTCGACCCGCGATCTGATCTCTTTTTTGTTCACTTTGCGCATCTTCAAGCCGAAGCCGATGTTGTCGGCGATGTTCATGTAGGGGAACAAGAGGTAGTTCTGGAACACCATCACCGCGCCGCGCTCTTCGGGCTTGATGCTGAGGATCGAGTCTCCGTCGAAGAGGATGTCCCCCGCGGTTGGCCGGAGGAGGCCTGCGATCATTTTCATGGTGGTGGTCTTCCCGCATCCCGAGGGTCCCAGGAGGGCGGTGAGCTTTCCGGACTCGATCTCCAGGTCCAGGTTGTCGACGGCGGGGGGCGACTTCTGGTCGAAGATCTTGGTCAGTCCGCTGAGTGTCACTTGGGTCATATGTTGCCGATACCTCCTACTGCGGCGCTGTCGCCGGACAGGTACTTGGAGCTCAGTAGCAGCACCAGTATGCCCGGCAGGATGAAGACCACGCTCAGCGCGCCGGCGATGGCTGGTTCGGAGCGGGCGAAATTGAACAACAGGATGGGGAGGGTCTCCACCTGTCCGTCACCGATCAGGAGGGTGAGGACGTACTGGCTCCAGGAGATCAGGAAGGTGAACAGCGCGCCCACCACCACGCCGGGGAAGACCGCCGGCAGGGTGACGTAGCGCTGGGTGGCCCAGCGTCCCGCGCCCAGAGAGCGCGCCTGGAGTTCGTAGTCGACGTCGTAGTTGGCGTAGACGCCGGACATCACGAGCGTCATGTAGGGGAGGGTGGGCACCAGGTGGACGAGCGTCACCCCCAGGATGTTTCCCGAGAGGCCGTAGCGGATGAACATGGTATCGATGCCGAGCACCACCGCCAGGCCGGGGACGATGATGGGCGCGAGGATCAGGACCTCGACGATGCGCTTTCCCTTGAAGTTGTGGAGTCCCAGCGCCCGGCCGGCCGGCACTCCCAAGAGGACCGAGAGGACGGTGCAGAGGAGGGCGATCAGGGTGGTCTGCCCGGTGGCGCCTATGACGTTGTTGGTGGGGGAGATCACCTGTTCCCAGGCGCGGGCCGAGTATTCGCTGGGCAGGATGTCGGGATAGAACCACCGGAAGCTGATCGACCAGATGAAGAGCGGCACCATGGGCGCCACCAGGAAGGCGAGAAGGCCCATGATCCCCGCCCAGCGCAGGGTGGTCCGCCCGATGGTGCGGGGGGCTATGCCGGGGAGGGGAGCGGGCGCGGTGGTCATGGCATGTGTCCCACGGTCATTCCCTGATGTAGACCCGGGAGAGTTTCATGTAGGCCATGATCAGGAGCGTCGAGATGAAGGCGATCACCATGGCCATGGCCATCGCCTGGGGACGCGCGGCCAGGTCGACGTCGGTGTAGCTCTGGTAGGCGAGGACCGGGAGCGCGGCGGGGAAGGTGCGTCCCAGGAGGTAGGGGATCTCGAAGGCGCCGAAGGTGAAGGCGAACACGATCACCGACGCCGAGACCACCCCGGGCATGATCAGGGGGAGGGTGACCTGGCGGAAGGCCTGCCAGCGGTTGGCGCCCAGGGAGCGCGCCACCGACTCGTAGTCCTCTCCGACCGATAACAGGATGGCGAGGACGATCACCCCGATGAAGGGGATCTCCTTCCACACGTACTGGATGATGATCCCGATCGCCCACGGGTCGAACACCATGGCGGGGAAGTCGGCAGGGCGTTGGATGAGGTCGAGGCCGGTCATGATCCGCGATACCAGCCCGCTGTTCTGGAACAGGTAGAGCACTCCGATGGCGCCCACCAGGTGAGGGATGGTGAGGTTGAGGGAGAAGAAGAAGTGGACGATGCGCTTTCCCCGGAAGGCGGGACGGAGCAACAGCGCGGAGGCGACCGCCAGGATGCTGGCGATCAGGGTGGAGGTGAAGGCGATGTGGAAGGTGAGCACCAGGCTCTGGAGGAACCCGTTGTCGGTGAATATCGCGAAGTAGGCGTCGAAGTTGAAGTCGTTCAGCCCGATCAGGGGGAAGTAGTTGAGGCTGCGCAGGAATCCGGAGGCAAGGCCTCCCAGGAAGAGGAGGACGATGACGGCCACCGCAGGGGCGAGGAGGACCGAGATGCTGAGCCGCTCGGCGCCCCTCTCGGACAGACGGAACCTGTTCATGCCGGCCGCTTGTCTTTCACTTCGGTTGATCCTTCACGTCGGTTGACCGTTCACTTCGATCATCACTTTGACCGCACCCGTCCCGCCCTGGAGGGCCGTGTCCATCGCTTCGGCGGCGAACTCGAGGGGGAAGCGGTGGCTCACCAGCCGGTCTCCCCGGATCCGTCCCGAGCTCAGTAGGTCTATGGCCTCGGGGAAGGCGTCTCGTCCCAGGTAGATGGGGATGACCGTGCTTTCCCGGGACTGGGCGAGCATAAGGTTGAAGGGGATGCGTTCGGTGATGTTGACGCCGACCGCGATCACCCGGCCGCTCGGGCGGACCAGTTCCATGGCGGTCTCGAGGGTCCGGGCACTTCCCACCGCCTCGAAGGCGATGTCGGTGCCTGCCCGGTCGGTGGCTTGGCGGATCTCTTCTGTTTCCATTCCCCGGACATTGATTGCGGTGGTGGCGCCCAGGGCCTCGGCGATGGCGAGGCGGCCGGGGTCGATGTCGGTGATGTGGACGTCCCCGGCGCCGTAGGCGCGGCACACCGCCAGGATCAGAAGGCCGATCGGCCCGGCGCCGATGATGGTGACCGTCTCTCCGGGTCGCAGTCCGCTCCGGCGGACGGCGTGGACCGCGATCGAGGTGGGCTCGACCAGAGCTCCCAGTTGGAAGTCCATGTCGTCCGGCAGAGGGTGGAGGCCCCGGGCGGGGACCACCACCGACTCCTGGAGTGCTCCGTCGGTGTGGGGGGACCCGGTGAACGAGATGTGGGGACACAGGTTGTAGACCCCTCTGTTGCAGGAGTCGCAGTCCCAGCAGGGGAGGATGGGTTCCACCGCCACGTGGGTGCCGACCGGGACGGTTTCGGTGTCCGGTCCGATCTCTTCGACCACTCCGGCGAACTCGTGGCCCAGTACGTGGGGCTCTGTAACCCGCCAGTCTCCTATCCGGCCTTCCTTGTAGTAGTGGAGGTCGGACCCGCAGATCCCCACCAGGCGGGGGGAGACCAATACCTCGTCCGGTCCGGGTTCTGGGACCGGGCGCTCTTCGATCTCGAGTCCGCCCTCGGGGTGGAGCACCGCGGCTTTCATCGGGTGCGGGCACCTCCGGTGAGGCTCTGCAGCTGAGCTCGGACGCCGGGGAGAATCTCGTCCTGTCGGTCGAGCTTTTCGATCAGGTCTCCGTAGATGGCGTCGCGGTTGATGTCGATCGCCTCCAGCATGGTTGGAGCGTCCGCACGTTGCCGCCAGACCAGGTTGTCGTCCAGGCGGGGGGTTTGCACGGTGCGGGTGGGGACCCAGTGTCGGTTGATCAGCCAGGCGATGTTGATCAGGTCCCAGACTATCCAGGACTGGCCGGGGAAGAACTTGACTCCGCGGTCGATGCGGATCGGGTTGTGGGTGTAGAGGTGGTAGAGATAGTCCCCGATCTCGCCCTTGCCACGGAAGTAGGCCTCCATCTCGGGGAGGGAGATCACCAACTGCGCGCCGATGTAGAAGCCCGGGAGGTACACCAGGGGGACCCCTGAGTCGTAGAGGAGCCGGGAGGCGTGGGGGTCCTGGACCAGGTTGAGCGAGGTGTGGTTTGCAAAGTCGGTCCAGGTGGGAAAGCCCGAAGTCCAGCTCACCACCATCTTGGTGGCGATCTCGGGCGCCATCAGGAGAGCAGACGAGACATTGGTGACGCACCCGATCGCCACCACGTGCAGGGGTCTCTCGTCGTTCGCCAGGGCTAACTCGATGATGCGTTCCGCGCCTTCGCTTCGGACGGGGACGTCGGGAGCGGACATGTACCGGTCGGCGCCGCGGAATGCCACGCCCTCGGAGGGAAGGCCCATCTTGGAGAGGACGGTCTTGATCTCCTCGTAGGAAGTCTCCATCCCCTCGGCGGGACCCCACATCTCCATGGTGGCCGGATCGATGCCCTCTGCGATCAGGTGGCGGGCCCAGTAGCCCATCAAGTTGTCCGAGCCGGGCTCGCGGCCCGCCCGGAGGGCCTCTGCGGCCTCCACCACCCGCTCCCGGTAGTGAAGGTGGCCGAAGGGCTCGGCGACCACCGCCTCCACTTCGATCCGCTCGGGGGAGAGGAGAGCCCAGGCCATGGCGAACTGGTCGTCGATCTCGTTGTTGGTGTCGGTGTCGATCAGTACCCGGGTCGGCCCCTCCACGTCGGCGAACATCTCCCGGCGGCGTTCCTCACTTACATTCGGAAATACGGTCACATCCAGCCTTTCCTGCTCACTTCCGACTTCTCCAATCTACACCCTCGGCCAACGCGATTGAATTCAGCTGTCGCAGACGAGCGGCGGCGTCATCCAGAGTTCCCTCGCCGGTGGCGGCCTCCCTCCATATCGCCCGACCGCCCAGGAAGCCCGAGGCGCCGGCGCGGCAGGCCACTTGAAGTTGACGGCGGAACAGGTCGTAGTCGCCGCCCTCGGACAGGATCGCCCAGGGGACCGGGCTGAGTCTGTCTATTTCCGCACAGGCCTGGGCCCAGGATTCTTCGGAGGTGTTCTCGGCCGGCTCGGGGAACTGGAGCTTCAGGACGTCGGCGCCCAGGTGTCCGAAGAGCCTCACCCCCTCCAGGACCGCTTCGCTGCGTTGGTCGGGGTGGTGGTAGAGCGCCAGGGGCTCGGCGAAGAGCGGCATGTCCTTTTGCCGGCACTGGTCCACCACCTCGGTTACGAAGGCCTCCGCTTTGGTGCTGTCGCCGCCGGGCTCGAAGAACATCGAGATCTTGACGGCGTCCACTCCGAGGCGGGCGGCTCTCTCCACGCTCCAGCCGGGCAGGAACCGGGGAGCGGTGAGCACGTCCGCGTAGTCGCCGTCCTCGATGCCGAGGATCAGGCCGGTCTCCGACAATGCGCCCGAGCGGGTGAAGGCGGTCCCCTCCAGGAACCCGGGGTCGATCAGCATGGCTCCCCCCGCCGGTCCCAGGCCGTTGATCAGGGGCAGTTTGGCCGCCCAGATGTCTTCTGTGCTCATCGAGTCGGGATCGTCGGGTCGGACGGTGGCTGCGAACGATCCGACATGGTCGATGGCCAGCACCGCGAAATGCCCGGAGGGGGTGGCTGCCTTCTGGAGGCGGGCCGACCGGAGCGACGAGGTTTGGTCCATGAGGCCTTTCGGATAGGTTCTTGGATGGGTTCCGGTCAGGCGTTCAGCCCGTCTATTTGCAGGTAGTCCTTCATGGGTACCGGACGGGTGGTGCGCATGCCGAGCCAGGCGGCCACCTCCGCAAGCTCGGAGGAGAGGTCGCCTTGGGCCACCGCGAAGTGATGCTCGTGCCCCTGCACCACCGCGGTGTTCACCAGGTCGTCCAGGTTGATCGGCTCGCCCGAGAGCCGGAAGTTCGAGAACCAGCCGCGGGTCCCCTCGAAGCCGGCGTTGCCGGTCTCGACCACGTCGGCGGTGGCGATGAACATCTCGGTGAAGTCGTCACCGGCATAGGCGATGGTGGTCTTCTGGGGAGCGAAGCGGAGATCGCCCGACACTCCGTAGGTCACGTCGGACTTCCTGCCCAGGGTGACGTGGTCGACCCAGCGGATCCCGTTGTCGCCTCCGAAGTGGCGGGGAGTGACCCCGCAGTGCCAGAAGAGTGCCGCGTCGGACGCCTGGTCGAGGGCGGTTAGGTCGAGGAGCGTGGAGGAGCCGTGGATCTGCGACATCGAGTTCATCAACAGCATGGTGACGGCTCCCGGGACGTCTCCTTCACAGGACACCGCGAAGCCGTCCTCTGATCCGAGGAGGCTGTAGGCCATACAGGGGGCCATGTGATACTCCTCCTGGAAGGTGGGCCAGCACTGCACGGCCAGCGCGTCGTAGCCCTCGTCTTTGATCAGTTGGCCCAGCGCCAGGTAGACCCGGGCGTTGCGGTCCATTCCCAGGGAACCGGCGGTCACCTCGGTGGCCAGGTCGGTGGCCGTCCGGACCATCGACTGGGCCGATTGGGCGTCGATGGCGCGGGCGAGGTCCACCACCTCGGAAATGGAGTGGGTCCCGATGGTGACGCCGAAGCGGTCCTTCAGCCGGTCCTCGTCGAAGTTCATGTTGTAGAAGCCCGGCGAGATGCCGCCGATCCACCCGATCCGCGCCGACGCCATGGTCTTGATGCCCTGCAGTGCCCGGATGGTCACCCGGAGGCGGCGGTCGGTGTCGGGTTCGTCGATGTGGCCGAAGAACCACTTGTAGGGGATCTTCTTCTCCGACAGGTGGCGGCGGATGATGGAGGCGTAGTGGCTGGCCGACACCAGGGAGTGCAGCTGGATGGACCCCTCCAGGACCGGCTCGGGAGTGGCCCAGATGCCGAGACGGGGCGCCACCTCGGCCAGCGGTTCCAGCAGTTCTCCCGAGGCGCAGGCGGCGGTCTGCAACAGGAGGAAGTCGATCTGCTCGTCTTTGAGGCGAGCCGCCACCTCCATGGCGGTGTCCATGTCCGGGACGCCGCTGTCTATCGCCACCAGGTCGAAGCCGAACTCGCCCGCCAGGGCCTCGAGGCCCCTGATCGCCCGGCCGTACTGGTCGTGCTCGTCGGCGTAATAGGTGCCGAACGCCACCCCCACATAGCCGATCTTCACTCGACGTTCAATCTTCACCGGTTGAGTCCTCTTCAGCAGTCTCGGCCCAGGCCTCGAATATAAGCGCCACGGTACAGGCGCCCGGGTCTTCGGTCCCAATGCTCTGTTCGGCGGCGTAGCGGGCCCTCCCGGCCCGGGGTTCCATGGAGGCGGTGGACGCCGCTCCCTGTCGGGCGGCCCGGGCGGCGGCGTGGAGTATCCGGGCCACAGAGGCTCCTTCTCCTGATGCGGTTCGGGCTCCGTCCACTGCCGGTGTGAGTGCGTCCACCATGGTCTTCTGGCCCGGCTCCACTTTCCCGATCCGCATCACCCGGGTTAGTCCCTTCTCCATGCCGGTTACCATGTCCGCGGGAGTGGCGGGGTTGTCGGACCTGTTCAGTTGTCCCCCGATGGCGCCGAAGAAGGATCCGAAAAGCGCTCCAGCGGCGCCGCCAACCGCGTCATGGAAAGCCCGGCCGGTGGCCCTGAAGACCTCGGCGGGGGTGGGATCGTCCAACGCTTCGATTCGTTCCATCGCCTCCGAGAGGGCGGTGGCCATGTTCACCCCGTGGTCACCGTCGCCGGCCACCGCGTCCAAGCGGGAGAGTTCGTCCTGGTGGTCGCTCACCCGCCGCCGGGCGGCGTCGACCAACCTTCTTGAAAGGTCTCCGTCCAACACCGCCGGTTAGTGAGCACCCGGCATGACGAAACCGGCGCCGCGGGCGGGAGCATCGTACAGAGCCAACAATTCACTGTCCATCTGGCAAATGGCGAAGGCGAAGCCCGCCATGTCCAGGGTGGTGGCGTAGGGCCCTACCCACGAGCGGGCCACCTCGATGCCCCGGCGTTCCAGTTCGGCCCGCGCCCCCCGGTAGAGGACCGAGAGTTCCATGATGGTGAGAGAACCGCCGTTGTTGAGGAGGAGACCGACCCTGGCGCCTGCCGGGAGGTGGGCGTCCTCCACCAGGCCGCGGATCATCAACTCCGAGATATGGTCGGCCTCCACGTCCTCGCCCAGGCGGGTTCCCGCCTCTCCGTGCACTCCGAGGCCCACCGCTACCGAGGTGTCGTCGGGGTCTCCCAGGGGTTGGCCGCTGACCGGGTGGGCGACGGTCCCCATGGCGGCCGACAGCGACCGGGTGCGGTCGCGGGCCTTCCGGGCGATCCTGGCGCAGTCCTCCAGGGAAGCGCCCCGCTCCGCCGTGGCGCCCACCATCTTCCAGACGAAGAACAGCCCCGCGCCACCCCGGCGCTCCGTAATCTGCTCTTTCGGCGCGGAGGCCACGTCGTCGTAGAGGATCACCATCTCCACGTCTTCGATGCCCTCGTCCTCGGCTTCGTCGATCGCCAACTCAGCGTTCATGATGTCCCCTGCGTGGCTGGAGACCAGGAGCAGCACGCCGCCGCCCCGGTCGGCCGCTCGGATGCCGTCGACGATCCCGCCCGGTCCGGGGGAGGAGAAGATCGGGCCCGGCACGTTGACGTCGAATAGGCCCTCTCCGACCCAGCCGATCATGGCCGGCTCGTGCCCGGAGCCGTTGCCGATCACCACGCCGACGTGACCCTCGGGCTTGGGCGTGGCGCGGACCACCATCCCGTCGGACAGCCGGATGATGTCGGAGTGTGCGGCGGCGTAGCCCTCCAGCATCTCTGTGACCGCCTCGGCGGGGTTGTTGAGGAACAGGCGCGTGCGGACGCTCATGCCAGGTGATCGCGGATGAAGGCAGCGGCGCCGGCGGCCTCGGCGTCCAAGTCTTCGTAGAGGTCTCGCCATGCATAGGTGTCCCGGCCGGTCTGGACCGCCGAGTTGGGAAAGGTCTCGAACACCACATAGCCGTCGTAGCCCACGTCGTCCAGGGCTTCTTTGAAGGACGCCCAGTCGATGTGGCCGTACTGGGGTGCGCGGCGGTTGTTGGCCGCCACCTGGACATGGCCGATCTTCCCGGCTGCCTGGCGGACGGCGCCGGCCAGGTCGTCCTCCTCCATGTTCATGTGGAAGGTGTCAAGTTCGACCTTGACCGAGTCGTGTCCCACCGTCTCGATGAACGACAGGCAGTCCGAGACGGTGTTGAACATGTATGTCTCGAAGCGGTTGAGCACCTCCAGGCACAGGTCGACTCCCACCTCTGCGGCGTACTCGGCCACCGTGTGCAGCGACTCGGCGGAACGTTCCCGGTGACCTTGCAGGTCGCCTTCCGGGAACCCCATCCACGGTGCGTAGGTGACGCCTCCCAGGATCGGGCTTCCCAGGTCGGCAGCCTGGTCGAGACACCACTTGAGGTGGTAGATCCCCGATGAGCGAATGCCCTCGTCGGGGCTGGAGATGTCCATGGTGGGGGTGAGGCCGGTGCTGCACAGGACATCGAGACCCAGGGACGATGCGGTGCTGGCGATATCGCGGACTCCCACATCGGTCCCGGCCACGAACGACATCTCCACCCCGTCGTAGCCCGCTTCGGCCGCTTTGTGGAACACCGCGGACTGGTCGTCGTACCAACTGTCCAGCCAGTAGAAAATCTCGATCCCGACCGGGCGGGTCATGGCGATGCTCCTTCGATTGCGAAGGCGAATGCTAGGAGGGGATGGGCGGGCGCTCCGTCAATGAATTTCACGGTGACCGCCGCGCCGCGCTCGGGCGTCTGGGCGCCGATCACCCGGTGGGTGATGCCTCCTCTCACCCCGTCCAGGCGGATCGACGCAAGGATGTATGGCGGATCGATCCCTCCGAACGGCGGAGGGCTGTGCACCCGGGTGGCGGCGACGACCGTTCCGGTCCCGGGGAGGTCGTACCACTCGGTCTCGGTGAGGTCTTCTTCGCAGAACCGGCGGGGAGGGAACCAGGACGCTCCGCACCCTGCGCAGCGGGTGGCGCGGAGGACGCCCTGTTCCAGCCCTATATAGAAGGGGCTGGAGGATCCGACCGCATGGCGGTAGCGCTGGGCCATCTCCACACCCAGGAGGTACACCGGCCGGCCGTCGGGGCCTGTTTCGCGTTCTGTTCCCGTTATCCGCATCAACCCAATCTCCCGAAGACGTTCACCACGCACAGCGACCCCACCCCGGCGTGGGTGTCGGTCATCCCGATCCGGGCTCCGGGCACCTGGCGGGCGCCGGCGATCTCGCCCCGGAGCTGGGAGACCACCTCCACCGCCTGGGCTATCCCGGTGGCGCCCACCGCCGAGCCCCGTCCCATCAGGCCTCCCGAGGGGTTCACCACCACCTTTCCTCCCTGGTCGAACCGTCCCTCCGAAGCGGCAGGTCCTCCCTGGCCGACCGGGCAGAGGCCCAAGTCCTCGTAGGCCTGGAGTTCCGCGCCGCTGAAGGAGTCGTAGACCTCGGCGAGGTCTATCTGGCCGGGAGGGTCGTCGATGCCCGCCTCGCGGTAGGCGTGGGCTGCGGCCCTCCGCTTGGCGGCGAAGTGGGGGAACATCTCGTCCGTGCGGTCTGAGAGCCGGGGCCGGTCGGTGGCTGAGGCGCTTGCGAGTATCGCCACCGGCGGGCGGTCTGTGAAGTTGGGGGAGTGCTGTCGGGCCCAGTCCTCGGTGGCCAGCAGCATGGCCGCCGCGCCGTCGCTCAGGAGGCTTGCGTCGAAGAGCCGGTAGGGATCCGAGAGGGGAGCTGATGTCCGGACGTCCTCCACGGTGATCGACATTCCCCGGTGAGCGAGGGGGTTGTCGATCGCCATGCGGCGGTTCTTGACCGCGATCTCGGCGAACTGCTCTTCGGTGGTGCCGTAGCGGCGCATGTGCTCGGTGATCATCAGCGCGTAGGGGGCGGCGAAGGTGCCGAACACCGGGGTCTCCCACTCGAAGTCGGCGGAGAGCGAAAGGATCTCGATGGCGGTGGCCCGGTCGACCGAGCGCCCGTTGGTCTCCCCGCCGAACACCAGGACCGAGCGGGCCTCTCCGGAGCGGAGCGCCATCAGGGCCGTTCGGATGGCGAGCGCCCCGGTGGCGCCGCCTCCCTCCACGCGCATCACGGGTTTGCCGGTAAGTCCCACGGTGTCCGAGAGGACCTGACCGAGGCTCATCTGGCGGTTGAAGTGGTCGCTCTCGTAGGCGGCCACCCCCATGTCGATCGGCGACGGGGAGGAGAGCCCGGCGTCGATGACGGCCGCCCGGGCGGCGTCGGCCACCATGTCCCGGACGCTCGCGTCGTCGCGGAAGCCGACGAAGGGGGTCATGCCCACCCCGGCGACCAGCGCCGCGTTGTCCGCCGACGGGGTCACGGGACGGGAGAAAGGATCGCCCGGCAGACCGGCAAATCGCGAAATCGAGACCTATCCCGCGAAAAAGGGGACCGCGCAATTACCCGATGGGCCCACCCCCGCCGCCACCACCAGTCGGCCAGGACGCGCTTGGGCGGTCGCCGCCGGGGGCGCGTTCTGGGAATATGACCTCGCATCACAGTGGTCCCTGTGCGGTCCGCCCGACGCCGGAGCGGACCGGGAGGTGTTCGACTTCATCAATGTGCGTCGGGGTCTGTGACAGTGGCAACACTTCAGCGTCCCTTTCTTTCGCGACCCGGTGCCATTGGTTCTCCTCCCGACCTACCCGCGGTCCGCCAGGCCGAACTCGACCAGTTCGATGTTGCCGGTGAATGCGAACTCCCCGTCGTAGGAGTCGCTGACCGGAGACAGGGTGTCGGCGCCGACGCTGAGGGAACCCCACGAGATCATGCCGCGGGCCATGTCGGACATGGCCTGTTCGCAGATCACCTCCCCGTCGGCCTCCAGGCGTCCGGTTCCCCGGTAGTCGCCGGACCGCTCGAACAGGAAGGCCAACTGGGTGGCGCCGGGTCTCACCGAACCGGGCGCCGACGACAGGGTCTGGCGGTCTCCCAGGTAGCAGTACTCGAAGACCAGGCAGCCCTCGGCCAGGTACAGCACGTACCCGCCGCTGGTGTCGCCCACCGCCACCAGCACTCCCCGGTCGGCTTCGGCGAGGGGGTCGACCCGGGCGGTGATCGAGAAGGAGCGGTTGAATACCAGGGGGGTGACGCCGCCGGGAACGCGGGTGGCGCCTCCCAGGTAGGTGAAGGTGTCGCGGGCCCTCGGTGATCCCGGGGTCTGGAAGGTGGAGGCTCGGACGGCCAGGTAGCGGTCGTCGAGGGGGAACACTGAGTACCGCCCCGCCTCCTCGGTCCACTGGCCGACCAGGTCGGCCAGGAGGTCAGGGTGGTCGGCTGCGACGTCCCGGCACTCGGAGAAGTCCGAGTCGATGTGGTAGAGCTCCCAGGGGTCGTCCTCGAAGGGCTCGTTGCGGCGATGCCGGGCCAGGGCCTTCCACCCGTCCTGCCACATGGCCCGGTGCCCGATCATCTCGAAGTACTGGCGGTCCCGTGCGGGCGGCGAGGATGGGTCGTCTAAGACCCGGCGGATGCTGGCTCCGTGATAGGGCATCTGCTGCACGCCTTTGTAGGAGGCCTTCGGGGTCACTCCGACCAGGTCGAAGAGCGTGGGGGCGATGTCGATGGCGTGGACGAACTGGGCCCGCACCGCGCCGATGTCGGAGATGCCATCCGGCCAGGAGATGACCAGGGGCGTCCTCACCCCGCCGGCGTAGGTGTTCTGCTTGTACCACCGCAACGGCGTGTTGGCGGCCTGCGCCCATCCCCAGGGGATGTTGGTCTGCGAATGGGGTCCGCCGATGGTGTCGAAGCGTTCCAGGTTGAACTCGACGGTGCAGAACCGGTCCTCCTCATAGGTGACGATGTCGGCGCCGCCGTCCGGTCCGCCCTCCTGGCTGGCGCCGTTGTCGGAGAGCACCACGATGATGGTGTTGTCGAGGCGCCCGATCGAGTCGAGGAACTCCACGAGCCTTCCCAACTCCGCGTCGGTGTGGTCGAGCATCGCCGCGTACGCCTCCTGGAAGCGGGCGAACAGGCGGTGCTGGTCCGGGGTCAGGTTTGCCCACTCCTCGACTCCGGGGTTGAGCGGCGCCAGGACCGCGTCGGGGGGTATGATGCCCAGTTCCTGCTGGTGGCGGAAGCGGCGCTGCCGGATCACGTCCCATCCCTCGTCGTAGCTGCCGCGGTACTTGTCGAGGTACTCCTGGGGCGCCTGGTGGGGGCAGTGGGCCGTGCCGAAGGAAAGATACAGGAAGAAGGGCTGTTCGGGCTTGACCGAGACCTGGTCCCTTATGTAGGAGATGGAGTGGTCGATCAGGTCCTCGGTGAGGTGGTAGCCGTCCTCGGGTCGTCCAGGGGGGTCCACCCGGTGGTTGTCCTCGACCACGTCGGGGTAGAAGTGGTCGGTCAGCGCGTCCAGGAACCCGTAGTAGCGGCCGAAGCCCCGTCCCAGGGGCCACTGGTCGTAGGGTCCGACCGCGGTGGTGTCCTCCAGGGGGGCGAGGTGCCACTTGCCGATGGCCAGCGTGGCGTAGCCGGCGCCCTGCAGGACCTCGGCCATGGTGGCGGCCGACTCGGTGACCCGGCCCCGGTAGCCGGGAAAGCCCGAGTCGACGTTGGAGAGGTAGGCCATCCCCACGCTGTGGTGGTTACGCCCGGTCAGGAGACAGGCCCGGGTGGGCGAGCACAGGGGAGTGACATTGAAGTCGTTGAAGCGGATGCCGCCGGTGGCCAGGGAGTCGATGGTGGGCGTGTCGATCTCCGCCCCGTAGCACCCCAGCCCGGCGAACCCGACGTCGTCGAGCACCACGACCACCACGTCGGGCTTGCCGCGGGCGTCGTTCTCCATCGGCGGCCACCAGGGCGTCGAAGTGCGAAAGTCGGGTCCGATCACCCCAGGGAATTCGTCGTCGGGAGAGCCAGTGGGCGGGTCTTCGGGCATCCAACTCGCTTCGTCGTTCAGAACAGGGATAACCATACTTCACCGGATGGCGGATAAAGACGGCGCACCGGTGGGGGAGGCATCCTCAGGCTGGCCGGAGATGGACCCGTTAACGATCGAGTCGGTGTCGGTCGAGGTCTACCGGGCGCCGACGGCTCGTCCCGTGCGTACCGCCTTCGGCATTATGGAGGATCGGCCGGCGGTCGTGGTCAGGGTCCGGTCCTCGGAGGGATCGGTCGGGTATGGAGAGGCGTGGTGCAACTTCCCGGCGCCCGCCGCCGAATACCGGGCCCGGTTGATCGGCTCGGTCCTGGCTCCCCTGATCGTGGGTCGGGAGTGGCCCCATCCGGCGGCGGTGTTCGAGTACTTGTCGTCCAAGACTCGCCTCGTGGCTATCCAGTCGGGGGAGCCGGGTCCTTTCTCCCAGGCGATCGCCGGGATCGACATCGCCGTGTGGGACATGGCGGCCCGCCGGGCGGATGAGCCGCTGTGGAGAGTTCTGGGAGGGGACGCGGGTAACGGCAGCGTGACGGCCTACGCCAGCGGGATCGGGCCGGAGGGAGTCACTGGACAGGCGCGGGCAGCCCTGGAGGCGGGCTATCGGGCGTTCAAGCTCAAGGTGGGATTCGGCGAGGAGACCGACCTCCGAAACCTAGAGGCGTTGCGTCACCTGCTTGGGCCGGACGTACCCGTGGCGGTGGACGCCAACCAGGCCTGGTCTCCGGAGGAGGCGGCGCAGTGGAGCAAGGTACTCGAGGCCTACGCTCCAATGTGGCTGGAGGAGCCGATCGCCGCTGACCAACCAACCGGGGTGTGGGCCAGTCTGGCGGAGGTCTCGCCGATCCCATTGGCGGGAGGGGAGAACCTGATTGGCGAGGGTGACTTCCGCCGCGCAATCCAGGATGGGGCGCTGGCTGTCATCCAGCCCGACGTCACCAAGTGGGGTGGGATCTCGGGGTGTCTTCGGGTCGCGAGGAAAGCGCTTGGGGCCGGCAGGCGGTTCTGTCCCCACCACCTTGGAGGGGGCATCGGGCTGATGGCCTCGGCACATCTCCTGGCCGCCGTGGGAGGTGATGGGCTATTGGAGGTGGACAGCAACCCCAACCCGCTTCGGGAGGGTCTCGCCCGGCCCTTCCCCATTCTTTCCGACGGGCGTCTCCGACTGAGTGGGGAACCCGGGCTGGGGGTGGCACCGGGCCGAGGTGCGGCGCGGTTTCGTACCTCGGGGGAGACCTTCAAGGAATAAACAGGACATTGCTATCGGGAGGTTGCACTCCGAGTCACTGACGGGCAGACACGAAACGGGCTTCGTCATCCTGGACGTCGAGCGCTCTGGGACGATCCAGATCTACTCCCGGACGGGGATGGACTCCACCCATCGTGATGGACCGGAAGGGCGGTTGCTCCGATGGATCGTGGCGCTTCAAGGCATCGTCCAACGTCTGGGTAATGAACGCCCTCACGCTGAGACCCAGGGCTGCGGCTGCCTGGCGTACCTGCTTGCCAAGTTGGTCTTCGAGAGAGATCGTGATGCGCATGATGCACATCATTAAAGCGGTGCGTCAATGGAGGTGAGGTCCCGTTTGCCCACCTGCTTGGCGAATTTTGTCGATCAACCAGCGTAAAGCTATGGTGATATGCGGACTTGTCGCGATGTCTCATGCCGTTGGCAAGTCGGTAACCCGTTTTTCAAACAGGAGGACTATTGAATATGCATTCTCGATTTGCCCGATGGCTGATCGTGATGGCGTGTCTTGCGTTGGTAGCCGCGGCGTGCGGTGACGACGAAGAGCCTGCCGCCACGACTGCGGCCCCTGCCACGACAGCAGCTCCGACCACCACTGCAGCTCCCGAGGAAGAGGTCATGGAAGAAGAAGACGACCATGACCACGAGGAAGAGGCCATGGAGGAGGATGACCACGAGGAAGAGGAGATGGAGGAAGAGGCCATGATGATGGGCCCGACCGGTCCCGGACTCCTCGACGTGGACAACTCCGAAGTGGGCGGAATGAGCTGGGATGAGATCGTGGCCGCCGCCGACGGCGGACGGGTCAACTGGTTCATGTGGGGCGGCAGCGCCACGATTAACGCCTACGTGAACGAGTGGGTCGGCGCCGAACTCAGCTCGCGTTACAACATCGACCTCAACCAGGTCAGGGTCACCGACACCGTCAACGTGGTGGACACGGTGATCAGCGAGACCGAGGCCGGTGAGTACACCAGCGGATCGGTTGACCTGATCTGGATCAACGGTGAGAACTTCCGCACCATGGTGCAGGGTGGCCTGCTGCTGTGCGGCTACTGGGACCTGTTGCCCGCCTTCGAAAACGTGGACATGAGCGACGGTACCTTGACGTTCGACTTCGGCACCCCGGTCATGGAGTGCGAGGTGCCCTGGAACAAGGCCCAGTCGGCGGTGTTCTACAACAGCGCCCTGCTGCCTGATCCTCCGGCCGACATGGATGCCCTGCTGGCCCATGCCTGCGCCAACCCGGGAACCTTCACGTACCCGGCGCCGCCGGACTTCACCGGCAGCGTGTTCGTGCGCCACGTCTTCTACAACGAGGCAGAAAAGATCCTCCCCGGCGGATACAACGACCTGTTGGTGCCCTTCGACCAGGCTCTCTACGACACGGTGGCGGAAGCCACCTGGCAGACCCTGAACGATCTCGAGCCCTGCCTGTGGCGTGAAGGCACCACCTACCCGGTGGACCAGCCGGCCCTTGAGGTCCTCTACTCGAACTCGGAAGTCACCCACTTCCTCGCCTACGGACCTGCGGGTGCGGGTTCCAAGGTGGACAGCGGAGTGTTCCCCGAGTCGACCCGGACCTATGGCTTGGCCAGCGGTCAGATCGGAAACACCAACTTCGTGGCCATCCCCTACAACTCGCCCAACAAGGCAGCCACCCTGGTGGCGGCAAACTTCCTGCTGAGCCTTGACGCGCAGTTGCAGAAGGCCTATCCGGACGTCTGGGGCCAGATCAACGTGCTCAACGCCGCTTCGCAGTCGGCGTTCGCCGATGTTCCGAGGCATCCCTCGGTCGTCGATCCCGGCGACATCTCCGGTCTGCCCGAGTTGCGGGGCGACTGGGTCCCCATCATCGAGGAAGGCTGGCGCGCCAACGTAGCCGAGCAATAAACCACTAACCGACTAGAAACATTGACAGTGACCGGTGATCCCACCGGTCACTGTCTGTTTAAGGGCTGAGGCAGGAAGGCTGGCCAGGTGCGGCTTGGAGGCCTCAGACCACGGGGAGAGGGGCAAGCGCTTCGATGTCGGTTACCACGTCGACGACCACCGGGCACTCCGCCTCAAGTGCCCGTTCCAAGGCGGGGCGGAGGTCGCCGGGTCGGGTCACCCGGATGCCCATCGCTCCCATTCCCTCGGAAAGCCCGGCGAAGTCCACGTCGGTGAAGGTCCATAGACGGCGTCCCTCCGGGGTCTGCTGTCCGCCGTAGGCCCGGTCGTAGCCGATGGTCGACTGGTTGCCCGAGGAGTTGTTGTTGACCACGGTGACGGTGTTGATGCCCCATCGGACAGCGGTCTCCACCTCGGCAATGTGGTACCAGAACCCTCCGTCGCCGGTGAAACAGATCACCGGACGGTCCGGCGCCGCGCACTTGGCGCCGAGGGAGGCCGGGAAGGCCCAGCCCAGGTGGCCGGCGCTGCGCAGGTAATCCTGGGCGGGTGTGCGGGTGTCGTACATGCCGCCCATCCACATGCCGGCGTGCCCGGTGTCGACCACCACGCAGGCGTCGTCGGGCGCGAGGGAGGTCAGTTCCGAGCAGATCCGCTCCGGGCGGGTGGGTACCGCATCGGATTCGAGACGGCCCCGGTGCTGTTCCCGCCAGCCGGCGACCTCCCGGCGTGCTTCGGCCAGCCACTCGTCGCGGTCCGGTTCCCGCGGGCCGGCCCGTTCCAGGAGCGCGGCCAGGGTCATGCGGGCGTCGGCGTTGATGGACACCGCCAGCGGGTAGTTGCGGCCCAGCATGTCCGGGTCGACGTCCATCTGGATGGCGGTCACCCCCGGTGGGGGGACCTGCCAGGAGTGGGTGGTCATGCTGCCGGTGCTCGAACCGACGAAGCACACCAGGTCGGCCCGGTTCACCACCCGGTTGGCGGCGCTGCGAGAGTACCGACCGACCACTCCGACGGCCAGCGGATGGGTACCAGGGATGGCGTCCTTCCCGTTGAGGGAGGTCACCACCGGAATGGAGAGGCGTTCGGCAACGGCGACCAGTTGGCCGGAAGCGCGGGAGGTCCGGACCCCTCCTCCCGCCACGATCACCGGCCGCTCGGCGCGGTCCAACAAATCCAGGGCCGCGGCTACGTCCTCGGGGTCTGGGAGGGGCCGCACCGCCGGTGCCGAGGTGCACCCTTTGTCGACCCACGGGTCGAGATCGCTCTCCTCGAGGTCGATCTGGCCCTCGTTGCCCTGGAACCGGACATGGGCAGGTCCCGGACGGCCCGACACCGCGGAACGGAAGGCCTGGCGGATCGAGTCGGGGATCTGTTCCACCCGGTCGACCGAGGCGTTGAACTTGGTGATGTTCTCGAAGGCGGGTAGGTCGTCGACCTCCTGGTAGACGCCCCTGCCCGCCATCGTGGGATGGAGGCCTCCTGTGAGGGCGATCACGGGGGAGTTGGCCAGGTGTGCGTCCCGCAACCCGGCCGCCAGGTTGAGGGCCCCCACCGCCTGGGCCATGCAAACCCCGGGCCGGCCCGCCATCCTGGCGAAGCCGTCGGCCATGTAGGCGGCCGGCTTCTCGCCGTGCGTCCCGATGCGGTGCACCCCGAACCGCTCCAGTTCCACCATGGTGCGCCGCAGGATCGCAGGGACCATGAAGACATGGGTCACCCCGTACCCGTGGAGCATCTCGGCAAGCGCCCGGGCGCCGGTCATCATAAGCGAAGACTGTAACGGCCGTTTTGCAGGCGCCCGGATACCCGGAGGTCGGTCAGTACCAGGGTTTGCCAAGGCGACGCAACATGATGGCTTGGTGCGGGCGGTTCTATGCACCCTCCGCTTGGACTTCGATAAACAGTCGGCAGTGGTCGCTGGCGCCCCATTCCTCAACGGAGTTGAGAGCCCTTACGGCGACACTGTTGTGGAAGCCGCGGGAGGCGAAGGCGTGGTCCAATTGGACTTGAGCTGTTTTCGGGGACTGGCTGGTGGTGTAGTACGTAGGCACGTTCAACGAGTCGGATGGCAAATGTTGAGGCCAGGGATCCGCACGCCTGCCCGCCGGGTACTTAGGCCCTATCCGCTCAAGACCCAACACATTCATTCTGTCGGTAACTGTGCGCTCTCGAGCCACAAAGGGGTCGCCGTTGGTCGCACTAAACGCCATGTTGAGGTCCCCTGCCGCGAGTATGCGGTGAGACGCCGGGTCGGTGCTACCGACAAAAGCCGACAGATCCGAGATTATCCGGTGTGCCGAGCCGTCCGGCATCCCAACTCTCCAACGACTGTTGGTAGATGAGTGCGGCCTTATCCAGCGAGCGTACATTGACACCGCGATGAAAGGAGGAGCGTCATCTGGTGTGACCCGCGCCGCCGCAATTGTGCCGATGCCACTGACGGGAATCTCGTCTGGCGCGGCCTCGCTTATCGGACTGACTTGCTTGAACCACTCCACTTTCACCCGATCCGACAACTTCACCACCATAGGCCACCGGTCATATAGGTTCTTGAACCGGTCTCCGTACCACATTGAATTCCACGTGTGTGAATCCCAGTGCTCGGCAGGACCTGTATCGACGTACCCTGCCACATCCGCCGGCGGTCGGCCTGCCTCTTGCAGCAGAGCCAAGTCGGCGCCCATTCCCACTAGCTGACGCCATGGCTCATGCCTCTTGGCGATGTTCCAACTCACTATCGACGTAACCAACCTGCCCCCTGGGTCGTACCCACCAACATCCTACATCTTCCTTAACCGGGCCAACGACCACCCGTTCTGACTGAACCTCACCACGCTGGTTCACGAACTCCCTGAAACCTTCGTTCTTCCCAGTGACACGGAAGGGATTGGGTGCCACCCAACAAGCCTGGATCTGCCTGGCCGGCCGGGTAGCGAGGGGAGGGTTCAGTCCTCTCGGGGCCTGCGACGGCGCCGGTGGATGAGATTGGCGACCAGGGCCGAACTGCGGACCGGGATGGGGGCGAAGACCCTCTGCAGGGCGAGGGGGATGTGGGGCCGCGCCAGGAAGCGGCGGATGATGTAGATGACGAACAGGCCGTGGAAGACCGCCAGGGCCAACCACATCCCGTCAGGTCCCATGATTGTCATCATTCCGGCGGTCAGCACCGGACCGGCAATGGCGCCTGCTCCCCTGAAGGTGACCAGGGCGGTGGCCCCGGGGATGAGGTGGTCGACATCCAGGAGGTCGTTCATGTGGCTCATCGAGAGTGCGTACACCGGGAAGGTGACGGCCCCGTAGATCATCATGGCGGCGGTGAGCAATTCCGGTCCAGCGGTGGCGTTGGACATCAGGGCTGCCATCAGGGTGGACCCGAAGGCCACGACCAGGATGACCCGTCGGCGGGGGAACCGGTCGGAGAGGCGTCCGAGCGGGATCGTGTTGGCCACCGCTCCGAACAGGAGGGCCCCCATCATCCATCCCACCTGGGCGTTGGTGAGGCCCACCTGGGTGGCGTACACGGGTCCCATGGTGAGGACCGAACTGTGGGTGAGGCCCGCCACCGTGGCGCCGACGATGGCGAGGGGAGCGGCCCGGTACACCGCGGCGATGTCGGCCTTGTGCCGTTGGCGGATCCTCGGGGGGTTGGTGCGGGTGAGCGACAGCGGCACCAGCGATAGCGAGAAGAGCACCGAAACCAGGATGAACAGGCCGAAGCCGCCCGGATTGTCGACCCCGATCAGGAGTTGTCCGAAGGTGGCGCCTCCCATTCCCATCACCATGTAGATGGAGAGGACCCGACCCCGGTTGCGGTTGTCGGCGACCTCGTTCAGCCAGCTTTCGGCGGTGATGAAGATGCCCGACATGCAGAACCCCGACAGAAGCCGCAGGACCAGCCATGCGACCGGGTTCAGATACAGGGCGTGCAAGAGCGCTGCGGCGGACGCCAGAGAAGCCAGCCCGGCGAACACCCTGACATGGCCGACATGGGCCAGCATGGCGCCGATGGTCCGGCCTCCCACCAGGAACCCCGCGTAGTAGCCGGCCAGGGCGATCCCGATCGCCAGGGAGGAGAAGTCCTCGATGGTGGAGCGGACCCCCAGGAGGGAAGTGACCAGGCCGTTGCCGATCCCCAGGATGCACATCGACACGAACAGCGCCGCCAGTTGTCTCATGCTTTCACCAGGATCCGTTCATTCGAGCTTCCGGTCCACCCCATCCGGTAGCCCGGTCCGGGGACGACGCTCCGGTTTAGACGCAGGCTGCCTGGTCTATCGGCGGCATCTCACTCACCCGAAGGGTATATGAGACGACCCGGATCACGGGGATGGATTCGGTCCCTCCATACCAAGCGCGGAGATGCCGCCGGGGCTTGGTGGGGTCAGTCTTGGTTGGACCAGCACTACTCCGGGGGAGGGAAGCTCTTTAAGCGGGATAATCCCGCTATTCCCAGTGCACTCTCCTGGGCTGCACCACCGGGGGATGCCCGCCGCCCTGCCTGTTCTTCTTCCTCTTCCTGCTTCCCCTGATCAGGTAGGCCACCCGCGCCGAACTGCGCATGGTGATGGGCACGAACACCCTCTGGAGGGCAAGGGGGATGTGGGGCCGCCTGAGGAACCGGTTGACGATGTAGACGGCGAACAGGCTGTGCACGACCGCCAGGGACATCCACATCCCGTCCGGTCCCAGGAGGGTCATCATTGCCGAGATCATGACCGGCCCGGCGATGGCGCCGAGGGCCATGAAGGTGACCAGGGCGGCCATGCCCGGGACGAACTGAGACCGTTCCAGCAGGTCGTTCATGTGGCTCATCGCCAGGGCGTACACCGGGAAGATCAAGGCGCCGTACGCCAACATGACTCCCGCCAGCAAGGCAGGGTCGACCGGCCCGATCGACATGATCAGGCACAGTCCGATGGCGCCGATGGTTACGGCCAGGATCACCCTTCTCCGGGGGATGCGGTCCGACAGCCGTCCCAGGGGGATCATCGCCACCGAGCCGAGCATCAGGGCGCTCATCATCCATCCCACCTCGCTGCTGGTGAGGCCCACCTCCGTGCCGTACACCGGGCCCATGGTGAGGACCGCCCCCTGGGTGAATCCCGCCGCGGCGGCCCCCACGATGGCCAGCGGGGCGGCTCCGTACACCGCTCTGATGTCGGCTTTCTTCCGCGGCGGTATCTCGGGCGGATCGATGCGGGTCAGCGACAGCGGCACCAGGGAAAACGAGAACACCATCGAGGCCAGGATGAAGAGGGTGAACCCTCCGGGATCGGCGAATCCGATGAGAAGCTGGCCCGCCGCGGCGCCCCCCATGCCCATCATCATGTAGATCCCCAGGATCCGCCCGCGGTTGTGGTTGTTGACCTGGTTGTTCAGCCAACTGTCGGCGGTGATGTAGATCCCCGACATGCAGAACCCGGCCGCCAACCGCAGGATGAACCAAACGGGAGGGATCAAGAGGAGCGAATGCGCCAGTATGACCGCGGAGATCAGCGCTGCCAGGCCGGCGAACACCCGGATGTGGCCCACGTTGGCCAGGAGGTTGCCGACCAACCGGCTTCCGGCCAGGAAGCCGACGTAGAAACCCGACAGGGCCAGTCCCGCCTCCAGTTCGGAGAAGCCCTCGATGGTGGAGCGGATGCCCAACAGCGAGGTGCCCAAGCCGTTGCCGAGGCCGAGAAGGCACATCGACAGGAAGAGCGCGGTCAGATGCTTCATGGTGGAAGAGCTCCTATGTGAGGGGCGGCCATCGAGGCCTCGGGTCAAGACTTCCCGGACCGGCTGTGCGAACGATCTTCGGAAATGTGGAGCGCCGGTCCATCAAAACCAATCAGTCACCCGAATTCTACATGATCTGCTACCCATCCCAGGCGGGGATTTGCGGAGTACGGACCGGAGGTCCCGGGGTCCTGTCGTGCCTGGTAGACGGGCTATGCGCCGGTCCAGCGGGGAGGGCGCTTCTCGGCGAAGGCCCGGGACCCCTCGACGGCGTCGGGGGAGTCGAGGGCCGCCCGGTAGGACGCCACTTCCCCGGCCCGGATGTGGGCCATTGCCTCCGCCACCCCCATGTGGAAGGTGGCCCGGATCATCTCCAGGATGGCCTCGGTCGCCAGTGGCGCCGCCTCGCAGATCCGTCGGGCCAGCAGGCGGGAAGCCTCCATCAGTTCGGAGGCCGGTACCACCTGGTTGACCAGTCCCCACCGGGCGGCTTCCTCGGCGCCCATCCGGCGTCCGGTAAGGAGCATCTCCTTGGCGATCGCCGGTGGTATTTGCCGGGGCAATCGGACCACTCCGGTGTCGGGAGGAAACCCCAGGAGGGCTTCCGGGAGAAGGAACTGGGCGGTCTCGGCGGCCACCACCAGGTCGGCGGCCAGGACAATCTCGAACCCTCCGCCGGCGGCGATGCCGTTTACCGCGCAGATGACCGGCTTGTTCAGGCCCTCCAGTTCGGTGAATCCGCCGAATCCGCCGGGTCCCCAGTCGGCTTCGTAGGACTCTCCCTCCGCGGCGGCGGTGAGGTCCCATCCCGCCGAGAAGAACCGGTCACCGGCGCCGGTGAGGATCGCCACCCGAAAGTCAGGGTTGTCACGGAAGGCCTGGAAGGCTTCTCCCATCAGGCGACTGGTGGCTGCGTCTATAGCGTTGGCCTTGGGCCGGTCGATCACGACCTCCAGAACGGGAGGCTCTGTGACTATCCGAAGACCCGGGTTCATAGTCGATGCAGTTTAAGGGTGTGCCCGGATACCGGTCGGTTTCAACCTGCGGTTTGGGCAGTCACGCAGAAGAGAGGAGGCCCCGCCTGGAAAGACGGGGCCTCCTTGCAGAAAGCGAAGGATGAGAGCCCCTTCCGGAGCTCTCATCCATCATGGTTTGGTTAGCCGACCAGACGGGCGGCGGCGAGCCAGGCGTCGACCTGGTCGCGGTTGGCTGCGATCCACTCGTCAGCGTGCCGCTTGACGTCGTCCTCGGTGTTCTCGCCGAGGCTGTAGGTGACGTTCTGGAGGGTCACGTCAACCGGGTTGATCGTGAACAACTCGAGCAACCGGGCGGCGGCCGGGTTGGCGGCCAGGAAGTCGTTGTTCCCGGTGGCGCGAATGTCAGCCGCGTCCCAACCCAGGTTGCAGGGGTCGGTGGTGCACTGGTTACCGATCGACTTGGGACCTTCGATCTGGGTGTCGGAGATCGGGTCGTCGTGGATGGAGAGCCACACCGAGTTGTCGCCGGGGCGGAGGTCGCCAACGTAGTGGCTGGGCGCCCAGGTGTAAACCAGGTACGGCTCGCCGGCGGCGTCGCGGGCGATCGCGTCGGCGATCATGGCGTCATAGCCGCCGATGTCGAACTGCTCGACGTTCTCCCAACCGGCATTGGCGATCCACGAGTCGATGTTGACCCGGCAACCCCAGCCTTCGGGACAGCCCATTATCTGGAGGACGCCGTCGCCAGGCGAGACATCTGCTGCCTCGTAGGCGGCGAACTGAGCGGGGTCGTTCAACAGGGCGTCGAGGGTGGTGACCCCGTTCGCCTCGGCGAATGCCTTGTTGGTGATCAGCCCCTGCACGCCTGAACGCGGCATCTCGTAACCGAGGGTGGTCACGTGCTCTGAGACCAGGGAACCGTCGGGCATCTCACCGGCCAGGAACTGGTTGTGGTTGGGGAACCACGAGTTGACCCAGAAGTCGAACTCGCCGTTGGCCATCGCCACGAAGGCGTTGGACGGCGCCAGCTCGAGGTCGGCGGGGTCCGACACGTCATAGCCCAACTCGCCCAGCAGCGCCGCGACAATCGCAGCCTGCATGTAGCCAGTGGACCAGTTAGCCCGCGCCATCGTCACCGCCACACCGTCACCAGGGGTCATGCTGATCGGCTGCTTGGCCTTTTCGAGCCATGCGTCGACCTGGTCGCGGTTCGCCTCGATCCATTCGGCGGCGTGCCGCTTGACGTCGTCCTCGGTGTTCTCGCCGAGGCTGTAGGTGACGTTCTGGAGGGTCACGTCAACCGGGTTGATCGTGAACAACTCGAGCAACCGGGCGGCGGCCGGGTTGGCGGCCAGGAAGTCGTTGTTCCCGGTGGCGCGAATGTCAGCCGCGTCCCAACCCAGGTTGCAGGGGTCGGTGGTGCACTGGTTACCGATCGACTTGGGACCTTCGATCTGGGTGTCGGAGATCGGGTCGTCGTGGATGGAGAGCCACACCGAGTTGTCGCCGGGGCGGAGGTCGCCAACGTAGTGGCTGGGCGCCCAGGTGTAAACCAGGTACGGCTCGCCGGCGGCGTCGCGGGCGATCGCGTCGGCGATCATGGCGTCATAGCCGCCGATGTCGAACTGCTCGACGTTCTCCCAACCGGCATTGGCGATCCACGAGTCGATGTTGACCCGGCAACCCCAGCCTTCGGGACAGCCCATTATCTGGAGGACGCCGTCGCCAGGCGAGACATCTGCTGCCTCGTAGGCGGCGAACTGAGCGGGGTCGTTCAACAGGGCGTCGAGGGTGGTGACCCCGTTCGCCTCGGCGAATGCCTTGTTGGTGATCAGCCCCTGCACGCCTGAACGCGGCATCTCGTAACCGAGGGTGGTCACGTGCTCTGAGACCAGGGAACCGTCGGGCATCTCACCGGCCAGGAACTGGTTGTGGTTGGGGAACCACGAGTTGACCCAGAAGTCGAACTCGCCGTTGGCCATCGCCACGAAGGCGTTGGACGGCGCCAGCTCGAGGTCGGCGGGGTCCGACACGTCATAGCCCAACTCGCCCAGCAGCGCCGCGACAATCGCAGCCTGCATGTAGCCAGTGGACCAGTTAGCCCGCGCCATTGTCACCGACACACCGTCGCCCGGAAGGGCCATGTCGTCGGCCATTTCCGTGGGCTCTTCCGGCTCGTCCATTTCGTCATCCATGGCGTCTTCCGGCTCGTCCATTTCGTCATCCATGGCGTCGTCGGTCGTGTCGGCAGGAGCGGCGGTGGTAGCCGCGGGCTCCTCCGTCACTGCATCGTCCCCGTCATCTCCGCATGCCGCCGCTAAGAGCGCCAGCACCGAAAGGACGGCGATCAGATGCCTGATATGTCTTTTTCTCATGTATTGCTCCTTTTCTATTCCATTTCGGCCTTTGCCTTGGGTTTCACGTCCTCCTTTGGTGTTTACCTCCTGTGTGAATCATGTCGCTTCCGTGGCCATGGAGGTCTGAGGGTTCCCCTCTTGGGCCATCAACCCCGAATCGCTCGCGTACACCATGGACCGGCGGAACTCTTTCAGGACGCCTCGCGAGGAGATGAAGAGGAAGAACCCCGCCAGCAGGCACAGGAACGAGCCAAACCCACTGACGAAATTGGGATCGGAAGCGCGTACCAACGAGGCGATCCAACCGCCGGAGGCAAGCAGGACTCCCACCCCGACGGCCGACATAGCCACACTCCATATCCAGCGCCGCCGCTCCCCGCCGCCGAACACCCCGGCGGCCGGCAGGCTGAACAGGGCGCCCACCACTCCCAGCCACAGCGCCAGGCGTCCCAGGCCGGGTCCCTTCTGCTCGAAGCCGTCGGCGGCGATGGGGTTCTTACGTTGCGCCTCGGCCACCAGGGTGGCGATCGATATGGCGTTCTGTCCCGCTTTGGAGGCGTCTTCTCGGGCCTCCTTCTCCAGTTCGTCGATCTCGGCCTGCAATTCGGGGGTGATCACCGACTGGGCGCGGGCGTCCACAAACCACGGTGACAGGCCGGCTACGGCGAGCAGGCCCACGATGGCCAGCGCGATGGCAATCCGGCTGAATGAGATGTTGATCCGCAGGGGACGGAGCGGGCTGTAGGGGGCAACCCGTATCCAGAGCGCCGACCCGATCACCGCGATCACCGCACCCGCCAGTGCCACCCAGGTACCGATCCCGTCCTGGTGGGACACCGCTTCGGGAGAGGGTCCGATCCACAGGTAGGAAACCGCCGATATCACCGCGCCCCCGGCGAACAGCAGCGCTCCATCGGCGCCGAACCATCGAGCCCCCCGGCCGGGGCGGGTCAGGGTGGTAACAGCCGCGCCCAGCACCAGCAGGCTCATCGCCAAGACAGCGATCCCGAAGTAGCTTCCTCCCTCGGCCGCCAGTCCGCTGGCGCTGAGCCCGGCCAGGTCGAGGTCGGCGGAGCGGCTATAGCCGGAGATCAGCCCCGAGTCCAGGCTCCAGGGCAGGAATACAGAGACGATCCCGACAACCGCACCGACCAGGGCCACCAGCGCCCAGGTACGTTCCGAAACGCCGGCCGGGGCGGGTTTGCCCTCGGAGGCGTCCGGATCGCCGCCGCCTGATCCGGCAAGCAGGGCTTCGGGATCGCGCCGGTGCGCCCAGGCCCGGTAGATGCGGGTGAAGAGGTTGGCGCCCTCGCCGGACTCGGTCTGGGAGATACGGTCCAGCACCACCGCCACGATGAACAGGGCCAGACCCGCCGAAGTCGAGAGGGGAGTGTCGATGTTGATGACCGCCCGGAACACCAGGAGGCCGAGGCCGCTGGCGCCCATGATGGCGGCGATGCCGATCATCGAGATGGATAGCAGCAGGGTCTGGTTGAGCCCGGTCATTATGGCGGGCCGGGCCAGGGGAATCTGCACATCCAACAGCACCCTCCACTCCGAGGCCCCGTAGGCGCGGCTGGCCTCCACCACGTCCGCCGGGACCTGGCGGATTCCCAGGTTGGTCAGTCGTATCAAGGGGGGTATGGCGAACACCATCGTCACCATGGTGGCCGGCTCCGGGCCCAGCCCGAAGAAGAAGATGAACGGGATGATGTAGACGAAGGCGTGGACCACCTGCATGGCGTCGAGAGCCGGCCGCACCGCGTTCCAGACCCCGTCGACGCGTCCGCACAGCACGCCGAGGGGAATGCCGATGATGGCGCAGATCACCACCGACACCACCACCAGACCGATGGTGACGACGGTCTCCTCCCAGAACTCGTTGCCCAACAGCCCGCAGAGCGCCAGCATCAACGCCAAGCCGACTCCGACCCTCAGATTGCGGGTCAGGGTGGCAACCACAAGCACGATGGCGCACACCAGCATCCAGGGCATGTCGGTCAGTTCCCACCAGGGGTGGTACTCGGGACTGACGACGAAGTTCTGGAACAGGAACGAAAAAGGCCACTTGATGACGTCCAGCACGGTTTCCATATTGGCCACCACCCACGACACCATCTCGTCCATCCAGAACCCGAAGGGGATCTCCCACTCGTCGAGTATCGCGTTCTCCCAGAATCGCAGGGGGGCTTCGACCTCCTCGGCCTGGGCGAGTATCGCTCTCACGGCGCTCACATGAACACCTCTCGCTCGTAGTCGTCGATCAGCCGCTCCACCCTGCCCATCTCCTCCATGATCTTTCGGGGGTCGAGGTTGCCGATCAACCTGCCGCCCCCGTCGACCACCGCGATGGGCAGGCCGCGGCCCGCCGCGGCGTAGACGTCATTGAAGTGGTCGTCGCCCCTGGCGGTCTCGAAGTCGGTGCGGAGCGCCGGGGCCATTTCGGTGGTGCCCATTCTCCCGGCGCGTAGACCGTCCGCCACGGTGAGCAGATGGGTGGGGCGTCCCTGGTCATCCACCACGAATGCTCCTGCGCGGTCGCCAATGTGGGCGAGGGCCTTCCGTAGGGACATGGCCTTACGGATCGGTTTGGGCTTGTCCATCACTTCCAGGCACTCGATTACCCGGCCCTGGTCCACGTCCTGGACGAACTCGGCGACGTACCCGGTGGCGGGCTTGGTGAGGATCTCCTCGGGGGTGCCGATCTGGACCACCGCCCCGTCCTTCATGATGCACACCCGGTCGCCGATGCGCAGGGCTTCGTTCAGGTCGTGGGTGATGAAGAGGATGGTCTTGCGAAGTTCGTTCTGGATCTCCATCATCTCATCCTGCATCTGGCGGCGGATGAGAGGGTCCAGGGCGGAGAAGGCCTCGTCCATAAGGAGGATGGGTGGGTCGGAAGCGAGGGCCCGGGCAAGTCCCACCCGCTGCTGCATGCCTCCGGAGAGTTGGCGGGGGTAGGAGCCGGCGTAGGGCTCCAGCCCCACAAGGGAGAGCGCTTTCAAGGCGGCGGCGTCCCGTTCGGCCTTGGTGACTTTCTGGATCTTGAGGCCATACCCCACGTTCTCGATCACTGTCCGGTGGGGAAAGAGGGCGAAGTGCTGGAACACCATACCGGTCTTCTCGCGGCGGAAGGCCTGGAGGGCCGCTCCATCGAGGGTTTGAACGTCGACGCCGTCCACCCAGACCTGTCCGTGGGTGGCCTCGAATAGCTTGTTGACGGTGCGAAGGGCGGTGGATTTCCCCGAACCGGACAGGCCCATCACCACGAAGAGCTCTCCCTCGCCCACGGTGAACTCCACGTTGTTGAGGCCCACTACGTGGCCTGATTGACTCAGGACTTCGTCCTTGGAAAGACCCGAGCGGGTGAGTTCGAAAGCCCGCCCGCGAGGCTGCGGACCGAATATCTTATAGACGCTCTCCAGGCGAATCAGCCCGTCTGAATTAGCCGTCATATCGCCCTTTCCGGCCGCTTCCAGTCCGACATCTTTTGATCTGTGAACCGAACTCTAAAGGTTGTGTCCGACTGTGGGTAGTAATAGGGGCGTTTTGTTCCTCACGCACCAGGCGAAAAGGGAACTGAATACTCCGGTTTAAGCCTGCCGCGGAGGCGGCCAGGTATGTGAAGCTCATATGCATTTACCAGTGACGGTCATCTGACTACTAGTTAAGTTAACGGAATGTCAACTATAAGGTCGCACAAACCCCGTTCTAAATAGTTCCACCCAGTGGAACGCAGGCGAGTGGCCAAGTGTCGGGCGCCGGGTCCCGGTAGAGGTGACCTAGGTTCGAGCCTTGATTTCGGCGATGACCGCGGCCAGGATCTCGTGGAGGTCGCCGATTACCGCGTAGTCGGCCTTGGTGACCAGGGGGGCCTCCGGATCGGTGTTGATCGCCAGGATCTGCTTGGAGGCCATGCAACCCACCCAGTGCTGGACGGCGCCCGAAATTCCGCAGGCGATGTAGAGGTCCGGCGCGATCCGGGTTCCGGTCTGTCCCACCTGGTCGGAGTGGGGTCGCCACCCGTTGTTGGTCGCCACGCGGGAACACCCCACCACACCTCCCAGAAGTTCGGCCAACTCCTCCAGGATGGCGAAATTCTCCGCACTACCCACGCCTCTTCCCCCGCTAACCACCACCGGAGCGGTGGCCAGGGTGAGACCCTCGGCCAGTTTGACCCGTTCCACCACCCTGGTGCGGGCCAGGAAATCGGGTATCTCTGGGACGAAGGTGTCAAGCGGACCGGCGTCGCCGTTGGGCTCGGGGGCCGGGAAGGTGTGGGGTGCGATGGTCAGGAGTTTCAAGTCCGACCTGAGCCGGGCCCTCTCGAGGAGGCTCCCGCCCCATCTCACCCGGATCACCTCCCACGATCCGTCGGGACCGTCGGTGTCCACGATCTCGGTGACGTTGGCCACCAGCGGTCGGTCCAGGACCGCCGCCGTGTGGGCCATCACCTCCGCGCCGCGGTCATCGCCCAGAGAGATAACCGCCGAGAACTCCTTTTCGGACACCAACTGGGCCAGTGCGTCGCCGTAGGCCTCGGGCGCATAGTCGGACAGGATGGGGTGGTAGATCACGTACCCGCCCAGACCAGCCGGTTCGAGGGCCGCCCTGCCTCCTTCGCCGACCGTCGCCAACTCCAGGGACGCGCCCAGGCTCTCGGCCAGGACACGGGCAGGAGTGAGCGCTTCGAGAGCCGAGGGGGAGAGAGTCCCCCGGTCGTTGTCCACGAACACCAGGATGCGGGTCACAGGAGGCCCACCTCCTCCAGGAGGCGCACCACGCCCGGAGCGGCCTCGGCGCCGTGTCCGAGGATGACTGTCTCGGTGACCTCTTCGGCCGGTTTCAACAGGCTGACCATCTCCTGGCCTCCCGGAGTCATCTCCGCCGGGACCTCGTCGATCTCCGCTCGCCGGGACTTGAGACGGCCGGGAAGCGTGGGATAACGGGGCAGGGTTATCCCTTCCTTGGCCGCGGCTATGGCAGGCATCGGAAGTCGATAGACCTCGAAGCCCTCGTCGGTCTCGCGGCGGCCCACCACCTGGTCGCCATCGATCTCTATTCCCTTCAGACCGCTGATGACAGGGCGCCCCAGGGCCCGCGCCACCCGGATCCCGACCTGGTATCCGCCCGAGTCCGCCGACTCGTTGCCGAACAGGATCACATCGAAGGGTGACTCCCCCTCAAGGCTCCTGATGGCCTCCACCAGCGCAGACGCGGTGGCTTGCGGGTCCCACTCCGTTGAGTCGGCCGGCACCAGCACCACGCGGTCCGCCCCGACCGAGACGGAGTAGCGGAGCTGTTCGACGGCGTCCGGCGGCCCGAGGGTGAGTACGGTGGTAGTCCCGCCGTGTCTCTCCTTCAACTGCACGGCGGCCTCGACCGCGCACTCCTCGTGCGGGCTGGTGGTGAACCCCAGGTGACGGGTGTCGATGCCCTGGGAATCGTCGGTGAGGACGATCCGGGCGCCCGGGGCGGGCACCCGCTTCACACAGACGAGGATGTTCACCCCTCAGGCCCTCATCCGCTCGTTGCCGGGGTCGAAGAGCGGAGTGCTTCCGACCACGGCCACCTTTACCGGATACAACTCGTTCATGTACATGACCGCCAGATCCCGGCCTTCCACCGCATGCTCGGGCGGCAGGTAGGCCAACAGCAGGTACTTGCCCACCGACGGTCCGTTCCCGGCGCTGGTGACGTAGGAGGGACGGCCGTGGCTGTCGGTGATGCGCTCTCCGTCGGCGGTGAGGATGGGCTCGTTGCCGCCCATGTAGCGCTCGATGCCCGACGCCGAGGTGTGGTCCTCCACGGTGAGGGTGCACAGGATCGTGGCCGGGTCCTCGGCGCGCGCCTGCAGGTAGGGTCCCTTGCCGATGAAATCGGCCCTCTTGATCTTGGGGCGGGCCAGTCCGGCTTCCACCGGGTTGTACTCCGACTCCAACTCGGCGCCCATCAGGCGGTAGCCCTTCTCGAGGCGCCCGGTGGTTCCGTACACGCCGATGCCCACCGGGACGACCCCCCACTCCTGGCCGGCTTCCCACAGCATGTCCCACAACTGGAGGCCCTGTTCCATGGAAACTGAGATCTCCCATCCCAACTCTCCCACATAGGAGATACGAAGCATGAGGGTGTCGATTCCCCTCAGGTTGACCTCCCTGACCGATCCGTAGGGAAAGCCCTGGTGGGAAACGTCGTCGGAGGTGAGACTCTCGATGACTTTCCGGGCATTAGGCCCCCACAGACCCACCGTCGACACCCCTGAGGTGTTGTCGACGAAAGTCACGGACCCGTCGTCGGGCAGGTGCTTGCGGAACCAGTAGCGGTCCCGGGCGCCGTCGCCTCCACCGCTGATCACCCGGTAGTGGTGCTCGCCGAGACGGAGGATGGTGAGATCGGCCCGGAAACCCCCGGTCTCGGTTAGGAGAGGCGTGTAGACGGCGCGTCCCACCCGCACATCGCACTGGTTGACGGCCATCTTCTGGATGTAGTCGACCACGCCGGGTCCGGTGATGTCGAAGATGGCGAAGGCGGTCAGGTCCACCATCCCCACGCTCTCGCGCATGGCGAGATGCTCGGCATTGATGATCGGCGACCACCAACGGGCGTCCCATTCGTGTTCGCGCCCCTCGACGCCGTACTTCTCCACCAGGGGGGCGTTGACCTCGTACCACTGGGGCCTCTCCCATCCTCCCGCCTCGTAGAACACCGCTCCCAGTTCCACCTGGCGCGGGTAGGCGGGAACCGTGCGGACCCTCCGGTTGGACTCCCACTGCTCGCGGGGGTGCACTATGCCGTACGTCTTGTTGAAGTGCTCGGAGCACCGGGCGTAGATGTGGTGGTTGTTCCGGGCGTACCGGTAGAAACGGGCGATGTCGGAGGAGTGGGGGTCGTTCTCCGGATACCCCTGGGTCATCCACTCGGCGATCATCTTCCCCACGCCGGGTCCCTCCTTGATCCACACCGCCGCCGCCGACCACAGGTTCTTGACCTCCACGGTCTCGCCCAGGAGAGGCATGGCGTCGGGGGTGAGGGACAGGAGGCCGTTGATGGCGTAACGGATCTCGGCTTGGGAGAGGATCTCGGGCATCAACTCCAGGGCGTGTTCCATCTGCAGGTCGAAGTCCTCGTCCGTGAAGGGCAACTCGGTGGGGGAGAGGAGAGACTCTCCCAGGGACGGGATGTCATCGGGAAGGTGGAAGATCGGACGGTGGGCGTAGGAGCCGACCTCCATGGACCCGGCGGTCTG